>CAUTNA010000020.1:0-2570 GCA_963540515.1 uncultured Alphaproteobacteria bacterium | reverse complement strand
CCATCAGTATAATAACCATTTCCTATAACTTCAAGTTTATTTGGATCTAAGTCAGGAATAATTACATTTCCAAAATAAACATTATTTTTGTCTAAACCAATATTTTTTGTATAATAGTCTCCTGAATTTAAAGTTTTAAATGTTTCCATATCAACATTTTCAAGTGCTTGCATTCCATCATTTAAGGTAAAAACATAAATTTTTCCTTGATATTTAAAAAAATTACTTGTTCCATATTGTTCTCCATTGTTCTTAATTTCATAAGATTTACCATCAACTTTTCCCATATAAAAAAGAGAAATAGGTATACTAAATAGCACAAGGAATCCAAAGATGACTATAGCTATTTTAAAATAAAATGATGTATTTGAAGTTTTTCTCTTTTTAATAATATCATCTAAATTATTTGACTTCATTATATATTCTCCTAAAATTTTTATATTAATTTTTATTTCTTAGAAAATTTAGATTTTCTATATTTTCCATATAATCCAATTAAAAAAGCAATAGAAATAAAAATAATTTTTGGAATACTATAGGCATAAGGATCTTCAATAAAATGTATAGTAGCTGTCATTTTTACTTCACCATTAAAAGCTATCAATTTTCCTTCAGCTATAAAATCGTTTATTTTAGATGATAAGTTTATAATATTCCTATCTTTTAATTTTGAAAAATTCAATAGATAATCAAGAACTTCTTTATCAGTAATTTCATAGATAGGTTTATGTATTGATTGACTAAAACCAGAATTATCAAAATAGTAATATTTATTTCCTTTTTTCCATATACATCCATTTGTATCAGAACCAATATCTGCTACTTTTTTCCAATCATTTTCCCAAGTAGTTTTTTTATCAAGATAGTGTATTCTAGTGTTTCTTGATATTAGTTCACCATTTAAAGGTCTTTTTCTCAATGAAAAATAATTATATACTCTCTTTTTTGCCCAGTCTTCATAGACATCTAAATAGTAAACATTTTCATCATCAGAAAATATATCAGGATATATTTCTTTAATTTCACCTTTAAAAATGTTATCTCCTATTCTTTCTTGTTTCTTTCTAAAAGGCTCATAAAAATAAACCCCATCTTTACTTATAAAAAGTAAACTAAAATTATGTGTTCCATCAATTCCAATAACTTTATAGGGAGCATTTGCTGTATCAAAAAGACAGTCATCTGCATAAACATTCCCACTTTCTTCATCATAAAGATAGTAGACATTGCCATTCTTCTCGTGAAATACTTTTAATTTTCCATTATTTTTAAATGATAAAAGTTTAGATTTATAATAAACATTTTCTTTATCAACAAAATAAAATAATCCCTCTTCTATTTTTTTTATTGTATTGATATCTGCATTAGCTAACTTCTCACCTGCATAATATACTTCTTCTCCATTAGTTGCAAAATTTCTTAGTTCTTCAATTTTTTTTAATCTTTTATTAGTTTCTAATTTTTTATATGGATAAATATAGTTTTGAGGCTTTCTTATTTTAAAGAAAAAGTGAGATATATTTTGTATAATTGCACTTCCTGCTGACAATTCTTCATTGAATTTTGGAGATGTTGAACAAAAATAACTATTAGTACCATCACTATAATAATTATTTCCTACATAATACAGCTTATCAGTATCTAAATCTGAAACTGCAATATTTCCAAAATAAATTTTATTTTTATCAAAGCCAACATTCCCTCTCTCATCTTCTTTATCTTTATCAAAAGCTTTAAAAGTAGGAATATCTACTCCTTCAACTTCTAACATTCCACTACCAATAACTAAAACATAGATTTTATCTTTATACTTATAGAATTCACTTTTCCCATATCTTTCACCATTATTTTCAATTTCATAAGTATCATCACTAGAAAAAGCAATACAAAGTATAACTATGGAACATAATAAAAAAATTATTAATGACATAAATATACAAGTTTTTATCATTATATTTGAATTCTTTTGATTATTCCCCCTCATTTTAACTCCTATCAATTAATTATTTTTTAAAATCATTAAAGTTGATTTTTCCACTGTGTTGTATCTTGTTTTTATAATAATATCTTTATAGAATTTAAAATTTAATTTTTCTAAAACTTTTTTTGACTCAATATTATAATTAAAACATGTTGCTATTAGGTAATTTAATTTTAATATTTTAAAACAATATTCAATAACTTTTGAAACAGCTTCTGTCATTATTCCCTTGTTCCAATAGTCTTTACTTAACACATAACCTAATTCCCTCCCAAGTAAATTTTCCAAATTCGTATCCAAATCTTGTCTACATTCTTCTATACCAATAGAACCAATAACTTTTTGATTTTCTTTTAGAACAATAGCAAAAACTTTTTTCTCATCTATAAACATTTTAAGTATTTCTAAACTTTCATCTTTACTTTTGTGATGTTCCCAACCTGCTTTTTCACCTACACCATTTATAGAAGCATATTCAAAAAAATTATCTAAATCTGTAATTTCCCAAGCACGAAGAATTAATCTTTCTGTTTCTAATTTTACATTACTGATATCAATTTCTGCATTCATAATTTTTCTCCAAATTTAA
>CAUTNA010000019.1:0-2590 GCA_963540515.1 uncultured Alphaproteobacteria bacterium | reverse complement strand
TTGTGAAAAGATATTTTCAGATAATGAAAGCATATTTAAGAGGTTCTTTGATGTATCAAATGGAATATAAATTCAATTTTTTAGTAGGAGGAAGCTTTGAACTTATATGGATGGCTATGTATATAATATTTATAAATGTAGCATTTTTACATACCAAAGATATAAATGGTTGGAATAAATATCAGATGTTAATGCTTACCTTTCAAGGTGGACTTATGGATTCAGTGTTTACATTTGCAGTAGTACCAGGGCTAAAAAGATTACCAGAATTAATAAATAAAGGAACCTTAGATTTTTTATTGTTAAAACCTGTCAATAAAAAATTCAATATTTCATTTAATGAATTTGATATTCCACAAATAAAAAATATTTTTATAAATATATTTGGGATTATTTACTGTATAAAAAAACTCCACATAATACTAACACCTGTAAAAATTTTAATATATATTTTATTATCAATTAATGGATTTTTAATGATATATTCAATTATGTTTATGCTAATGAGCTTAGCATTTTGGTTTATGCGAATGGATATTGTTATGGGGATTGGTTCAGAGTTAATTACTGTTGGAAATAAACCAATGTCAATTTATCCTAATATTATTCAAAAAATTTTAATCTTTATTATTCCATTATTTGTTTGTTTTAACTTTCCAATTCTATATATAGTAAAGGGCTTAAATTTATATTTTATTATTTATTCCTTTATAGCAACAGCTATCTGTTTTATGATTTTAAATTTCATTTTTAAAAGGGGGCTAAGAAGATATGTCAGTGCAGGAAGTTAATAATGAATATGTAATTTTAACTGAAAATTTATGTAAAGATTATACTTATTATAAAAAAGAAGCTGGATTAAAAGGTAGTTTAAAAAATTTATTTCATCGTGAAAAACTTATTAAAAAAGCTGTACAAAATCTTTCTATAAAAATTCCTAAGGGAGCTATTGTCGGGCTTATTGGTTTGAATGGAGCAGGAAAAACTACAACTTTAAAAATGTTGACAGGTATCATAATGCCAACAAGTGGTAAAGTAGATGTGTTAGGTTATTTTCCTTTTGATAAAAAGAAAGAATATTTACGCCGTATTGCTATGGTTATGGGAAATAAAAGTCAACTTTGGTGGGATTTACCAGCATTAGATACTTTTGAATTAAACAAAATAATCTATGAAATTGATGATTCAGAATATAAGAACACTCTTAATTCTATGGTTGAAATTATGGGAGTTGAAAAACAATTAAATGTCCAAGTCAGAAGATTATCACTTGGAGAAAGAATGAAAATGGAGCTTATTGCCAGTTTAATTCATAAACCAGATATAGTATTTTTAGATGAACCTACAATAGGTTTAGATGTAATTACTCAATATAATATCAGAAATTTTTTAAAAGAATATTGTGTAAAATATGGTTCAACTATTCTTTTAACTAGCCATAATTTTAATGATATTGTAACACTTTGTGATTCCATAATTTTAATAAATAATGGAGAGATGATTTATTCAGATACATTTAAAAATTTTCAAAAGCAATTTTTCAATCAAAAATATTTTGTACTTAAATTAAAAGAACCTAATGTAGATGAATTTATAAAAAAACTTCATTTAGAAAATGATATTAAAATAGAAAAAATAGATAGCAATTCAATTAAAATAGCAACTGATAATAATAAAAGTTTGGATATATTGAAAAATATTTCAGGAAATTTTATTCAAGAGCTTAGTGATATTAATATTGAAAATATTAGTATGGATGATGTTATAAGGAAAATCTATCAGAAATAAGGTAGGTGAAAATTTGTGAAAAAATATTTTAAAATTTTTAAAATAAGTTTGATTAGCTACTTAGAATATAGAGTAAATTTTGTGTTATCTTTTTTATTTTCCTTAGTTCCTTTTTCAGTGAGTGTTCTACTATGGGTAGCTGTTGCTAGACATAGTGAATTCATAAAAGTAAAAGAAGTAGTTAGTTATTATTTTGTAATTCTTATAGTTAAAAATATAACTACAACAAACTCAATTATTAGATTTTCTGATGATATAAGACTTGGAGAATTGAATAAATATCTTTTAAAACCATATAATTACTGTTTCTATAATTTAATGGCTGATTTGCCAGAAAGAATAGTTTTTATTGTTATGAACTTTATTCCTTTAATTTTAATTTATACTTTTTTACATAATTATATTAATTTAGATTTATCTTTGATAAAAGTATTCTTTTTTATCATATTTTTAATATTGGGATATTTAATTAATTTTTTTATAGATTTCTTAATTGGACTTTATAGTTTTTATTTTTCAAAAGTTTCTTCACTTTATACTTCAATAAAAGTTTTAAGAAATTTATCTGCTGGAAATATTTTTCCACTTTTAATGTTACCAGCTAAAATATTTTTGACTTTACAATTTTTACCTTTTATGTATACAAGCTATGTTCCTACTATGCTTTTACTTGAAAAAAATTCTTTTGACTTGATACTAAAAAATTTATTTATATCAATAATTTGGCTAATTACATTATGCCTATTTTCAGCAATGTTATGGAAAAGAGGTATGAAAAGATATTCTGCTTATGGGGGATAAA
>CAUTNA010000018.1:0-2948 GCA_963540515.1 uncultured Alphaproteobacteria bacterium | reverse complement strand
ATCCTGGAAGTAAAGTTATGCTTTCAACTTTTTGTTCTGTAACTCCAAGTATATCCAAAAGGTCAAAGTCCATTTCATCTAATTTTTTATTATCTATACTCATTTCCCTAGTTCTCCTCAAAATTTATCTTTCTAATATTTCCAAGTTGATAGCTACTTCCAATTCTAGTTTCACCTAAGCAATAAGAACATACTGCTGATGGCAATGGAAATCTTAATTTTCTTTCTAATACTGTATCAATTTCTTCATTATTTTCCATTATCAAAGAACCAAATTCATAAGTTCCTTGTCCTGTTAAACCATTTATATGTATAATTGCTGCCTTAGGATTTACAGTTTGTACTCTTGAAGCAAAAACTTCTCTTTCAGCTTGTGAAACTATATCCCCTTTTGTAATAACAACAATATCTGCAAGTTTTAGCATAGGCCCTATTTTTTTGGGAGTGTTTATTCCACTTAAATTATCTATTACACACACTGCTTTAATATCTTTTAAATAAGGTGAACATCTATTACATAGTCCAGCACTTTCTGTTATCAACAAATCTAAATTATTAGTTTGTCCCCATTGTACGACTTCTTCTATATTACTTGCAAAAAAGTGATCTGGACAAACTGAACCTGATAATCCTTTCTTTACAGGTATTCCTGCTTTTTCATATAATACATCATCATCTGTATATAGACAGTCAAATTTTACTATTCCAACTTTAATATTTTGTGCTTTTAAACTTTCTACTGTTTTAATAATAAGTGAAGTCTTTCCAGATGAAGGTGGTCCTGATACTGTTATAAGTTTCATTATTCTCCTGCTCCTTCTTTAAATGTTTCTTCACATTTTTTAATTAATTCTCCCATATCATTTGAATAGATAAAGTCCCAACCAACCCAAAGCATTGGTCTACCATTTACTGGATTTTTTACTTCTGGGTGTACACTTGGGAATAAACCTTGATTAGCTAGAGTATCTCCAACTGCTTTTCCACTCATAAATTTAATAATTTTATCTAATTCTTTTGCTTTTGATGCCTTAGTTAACATAAATATTGGAGATATAATTGCTCCTTCTTTTGGCCATATAACTTCTTTTGGTCCTTTTTCTGGTATCATTTTAGAGAAGAAATAAGGCATTATTGTTACAACTGGTTCTTTTGCTTCAACCATTTGAGCAGGATGTAAATTTGAAAGTAAAGACCTTCCTAAATTTTTAACTCCTTCAAAACCATATAATTTATAAATATGTATAAGTATTGAATTGAATAAGTCAAAGTCTGCTATTGGTAAAGAAACAGATTTTGCAAATTCAGGTTTTAATAAATCTGCCCAAGATTTTGGTACTTCTCTACCATTTAATACACTTTTATTAACAATAAATATAGCAGGAACAACACCTATCATTGAATAATCTCCATGAGGATCTTTTAAATGAACATTCTCATTATCAAAATCTAAGTTATATTTTTCTATACCTGTCATATCTTTAAATATTCCTTGTTCTTTAAATTTACCCATTAAATCTTTATCAAAGAATAAATCAAAACCAGCTGAAATAAACATATCTGCTAGTTTATCTATATCATTTTTATCTATTACTTCATCTTTTATCCAACCAAGTCCTGAATAAGCAGCTTTTAATTCATATTTAACTTTTATATCTTTATTATCTGCTAAATATTTTTCAAAACCTTCTAATAAAGGTATTCTAACTGGGCAAGGTAAAAGCCCCATAAGTGAAGCTTCTTTGACTCCTTCATCTTCTCTTTCAACAGAAACTATTGCTTGTTGCAACATAGGAATAAAAGCATCTACATCTTCTTTTTTTATCATCATCGCTTTTTCTAATGTAATATTTTGTTCTTCTAGTTTTTGTAAAACTGCTGGATTATCCAAACCTTTAAATCCAATATTTTTAAAAACTGGAATTGTTTCTGGATATTTTTCTACTATTGATTTTATTGACATTGATTTACTTATATACATTTTAATTTCTCCTTTTAAATCTTTATCTATATTTCATTTCTTTATTATTTTAGTAAATTATACTATTCTTGTAAATATTTTTCTGTAACAAATGTTACAATTATTTAAAATTTTATAATTCAATTTTTATAAAAAATAAAGTAAAATATATCTAAGAAATTAAATGTGAGGTGAGAAAGTGTATAAGCATGTATTTGGACCTGTTCCATCAAGAAGATTAGGTGTATCTTTAGGTGTTGATTTAGTAGTCAGCAAAAGTTGTAATCTTAATTGTATTTTTTGTGAATGTGGTGCTACTAAAAAAATACAGTTAAAAAGACAAAGATTTAAAAATATAAATGAGATATTAAATGAAATTCAATCTGTGTTAAAAGATATAAAGCCTGACTATATTACATTTTCTGGAAGTGGAGAACCTACTTTAAGTTTAGACTTAGGAAATATATCAAAAGCTATAAAGAAAAATTTAAAATATAAGGGAAAAATTTGTCTTATAACTAATAGTTTACTTTTAGCTGATAAACAAGTGATAAAAGAATTGGAATATATAGATTTAATTATTCCAACTCTCAACACTTTAAGGCAAGATATTTTTGAAAAAATTGTTAGACCTGATTATAGAACAAGTGTAAGTGAAATAAAAAAAGGATTTATTAATCTAAATAATTCTAATTACAAAGGAAAGATTTGGATAGAAATTTTTATTTTAGAAAATATTAATGATAATAAAGAAAATTTTATTGAAATAGCTAATTTTTTAAATTCAGAAAATATTAGATATGATAAAATACAATTAAATACTATTGATAGAGTTGGAGCAGAAAGAGATTTAAAAGCTATAAGCTATGATAAAATTTTTAAAGCTAAAGAGATTTTAGAAGAAAATGGATTACATAATATTGAAATAATCAAAAGTTTAAGTGAATTGGAAGAAAATCAAAAAATTCAAATAAATCAAGAACTTTTA
>CAUTNA010000017.1:0-3304 GCA_963540515.1 uncultured Alphaproteobacteria bacterium | reverse complement strand
TTTTAGAAAGGATTAATCTATTATGATTGATAAGAGATTATACAATTTTTCAGGAAACATAAAAAAATATATATCAATAACAACTTTTTTATCCTGTGTAAAGCTTATTGCCAATATATTTTTTTATTCAATTTTTGCTTTTTTATTAGTAAGTTTAATCAATAAAGATTTTTCATTTTCTTACAGCCATATAATTATTTCAATATTAATTATAGTTTTTGTAAGACAATTCTCAACAATTAAAGTTGCACATATGTTAGGAAATTTAGTTGTTGATGTAAAGAGAAATCTAAGAAAACTTATATTTGAAAAAACTTTAAAGCTTGGTTTAGCTTACTCACAACTTTTTAAAACACAGGAGCTGATACATTTATCAGTTGATAATGTGGAACAACTTGAAGTTTATTTTGGAGGTTTCTTAACTCAATTTTATTATTGTATTGTTTCTAGTTTTATTTTATTTTTTTCAATAGCATATTTTAATTTAAAAATTGCTTTTATTTTACTTGGATTTTCTTTAGCTATTCCTTTATCACTGTATATTATTTTGAACAAAGTTAAAAAAATCCAAAAAAAATATTTTGCAAAATATATGAATGTCGGAACTTTATTTTTAGATAGTTTACAAGGTCTAACAATTCTTAAAATATATGGGACAGATGAAAAAAGAGAAGAAGAAATAGCTAAGATGTCAGAGGAATTTAGAATTGAAACTATGAGAGTTTTAAAAATGCAACTTCTGTCTATTGCAGTGATTAACTGGATTATCTATGCTGGCACTATACTTGCAATAGTAACTTCTGTTAAATTATTTTTAAATGGAAGTTTAGGTTTGTTTCCAATGTTATTTATCTTTATGTTAGCACCTGAATTCTTTATTCCAATGAGAACATTGACTTCACTTTTCCATGTTGCTATGACTGGTGTTTCAGCAGCAGAAAATATTATTTCTTTTGTTGATTCACCTGAAAGAAATACAGATGGAAATAAAGAATTTAAAAACGAAAATGAAATTAAAGTTTCTAAGTTAAATTTCTCATATCCAGATGGTACTCAATCTTTAAAAGATATAGATATGTCTTTTAAAAAGGGAAATCTAACAGCTGTTGTAGGACATTCTGGTTGTGGAAAATCTACATTAGTTTCTGTTTTATCTGGGGAATTAAAATCTAAGGAAAATGAAATTTTTGTTGATGATATTGATATACAAAATATAAAAATAGAAGATAAGATTAAAAATATTTTAAAAATTACTCATGATTCACATATATTTTCTGGAACAGTTAGAGAAAACTTGACTATGGCTAATGAAAATTTAAGTGATGAAACTATGATAGAAGTTCTTAAAAAAGTTAAACTATGGGATATTTTCTCAAAAAATAAAGGACTTGATACAAGTTTAGAAAGTCAAGGAAAAAATCTATCTGGTGGACAGGCACAAAGGGTGGCACTTGCAAGAGCATTATTATATGATGCCTCTGTTTATATATTTGACGAAGCAACTTCAAATATAGATATAGAATCAGAAGAAATTATTTTAAATATTATTTATTCTTTATCTAAAGAAAAAACTGTTATCTATATTAGTCATAGACTACCAGCTATTAAAAATGCTGATTGTATCTATGTTATGGATAAGGGAAAAGTTATTGAAAGTGGAAAACATGATGAATTATATGCTAAAAAAGAGCTTTATTACAATATGTATAAACATCAAGAAGAATTGGAAACTTATTTAACAAAGAGAGGTGAAAACAATGAAAAATCGGTCAACTTTTAATATAGTATCTAACTTATTAAAACTTTTAGACTCTCTTTGGAAATTTATGACTATTGCTGTATCAACAGGTGTAATTGGATTTATATTTTCTTTTTGTATAACTCTTTTTGGAGCTTATGCCTTTTTAAGTATTATTCCTGCCACAAAAGATAGTCTTAAATATGTTTTTGGTGGAGGATATTCAACTCAAACATATTTTTATGCAATGATATTCTGTGGATTTTTTAGAGCTATTTTACATTACTTAGAGCAATTTGCAAACCATTATATAGCTTTTCACATTTTGGCAGAAATAAGAGTTAAACTATTTAAAATTATGAGAAAACTTGCTCCTGCTAAAATGGAAAATAAAAATCAAGGGAATTTAATTTCTATGATAACATCAGATATTGAGCTTTTAGAAGTTTTCTATGCTCATACTATTTCACCTGTTTTAATTGCATTTTTTACAAGTATTTTCTTGTTCTTGTATTTCTTTCAATTAAATTATATCTATGCACTATATATGTTGTTTGCACAATTTATTGTAGGTATTGTTGTTCCTTATATAGCACATAAAAGGTCAGCAAAATCTGGTATAGAAGTTAGAAGTAAATTAGGAAAATTAAATGATGAATTTTTAGATAAATTAAAAGGAATAAGAGAAATTATACAATATTCACAAGGTAAAAAAGTATTAAAGAAAATTGATGAAATAACTTCATCTTTGGGAGAAAATCAAAAAGATTTAAGAAATAAAGCATCAGAAGTTCAAATGATGGTTGATTCTGCTATAATAATACTTTCTATTGCTCAGTTGCTTTTAAGCCTTTTCTTAGTTTCAAAAGGCTTAGTAAGTATTGAAGCTTCCATCTTAGCAGGAGTTTTACAAGTTGGAAGTTTTGCCCCTTATATCAACTTAGCTGCTCTTGGAAATATACTTGCTCAAACTTTTGCATCTGGGGAAAGAGTTTTAAATCTAATAGATGAAAAGCCAGCAGTGAGTGATGATGTTTCTATTGTAAATGATGATATTACAGAAAATGATGATATCCTTATAGATAATATTTCTTATTCTTATGAAAATACTAATAATAAAATTTTAAAAGATTTTTCTTTAAAAATAAAAAAAGGACAATTAACTGGAATTATGGGTCCAAGTGGTTGTGGAAAATCTACTCTTTTAAAATTAATTATGAGATTTTGGGATGTAAATTCAGGAAAAATTGTTTTAGATAAAAAGGATGTAAAGGCTATTCCTTTAAAAAATCTATATCAAAAATTTAACTATATGACACAATCTACTAGCCTATTTATTGGAAATATAAGAGATAATTTATTGGTTGCAAAAGCTGATGCCACTGATGAAGAAATCTATACTGCATTAAAAAAAGCTTCATTTTATGACTATGTCATGTCTTTACCAGATAAGTTAGATAGTATAGTTGAGGAAGGTGGAAAGAATTTTTCTGGTGGAGAAAGACAAAGAATTGGACTTGCAAGAGCTTTTCTAGCTAATAGAGAATTTTTCTTATTAGATGAACC
>CAUTNA010000016.1:0-3759 GCA_963540515.1 uncultured Alphaproteobacteria bacterium | reverse complement strand
GCCATTGCTTACGAGAAGAAATAAAATAGGCTTTATGCTCAATCTGACAACGAGGACATTGAACAGTATGAAAACAATGAGAATTTCCCCAACGGGCATTTTTAAGCAGAATGAGAATTTCGGCTTCGGATAAATCAGAGATTGCAACGCTAGGTAAATTGCGAAGTGAAGCAGATAGATATGGAGATATTTTTTTATTCTTTTTCATTTATTTGTTCAACATACATAAAAAAACAATAGCTTATTACCCAATAAGCCGTTTTTCTCTTGTTAAATTGGTTGAACAAAAAAATATAAAAATGGGAAATTTCCCGAAAAAGCAAACGAGAAGATTTGCTTTAAAAAGTAGTGATATTCTAGATCAAAATTTGATCGATTTACAATAGATAAAGTAACTATATAAACCTTTCTATTTTAGATATGGCTTTTAAAGCAAATTATTACTAGATAATGAATCAGCACATAAAACCATAAATGTTAAGTAATTAAGAATTTCTTTGTGTGGTACAAGGCATTCAAGATTTGCTAAACGCTAGGCACAAAAAACGCCCATCTGAAAAATCAGATCGGCTCGAAGCGTTTATGCCTCGAATACCGTACTGCCACAAGAAAACATAGTAAAATAAGAGCTTTTGATGGTTAGAAAATATTATTTTCAACAAAAATAGCGATCATAAAGATCGCTATTTGTTTAAAAATCATCTATGTAACGTTTGAATCCTAATAAATCTTTAGGGATTCTAATCATTTTATTTGTAATGTCACTCATTTTTAGATTATTTATATTTTGTCCTTTTTTGGAAAATACATACTCTCTAAATTCTTTAGACATAAACCTATAATATAAAGCAGTTGCCAATTCAATATTACTGCATCTAATAATATTTAAAAATCCTCCAATAAGAAGATTTTGGTAGTTATTATTTGATAGACAAACTTTTCCTAGATGAGACAAACTACCACTTGACATGCACATAATAATGTCATTTTTCTTCACTTCTAATTCTGGATTTATAGGGAAATCATCCCTGAGATAAATCATTTTATCCTTAAAAGATAGTTCACCTGTTTTAATATCAATATTACTAGATGTTAGAACTCTTACATCGGTTTTAGTTGGAAGCTCATCTTCATCTTTACTATATGTAAGCCCAGTTATAATTTGCACCTCATTATTTTTTATCAACTCTGATAAAGTTATTTCATTAGAATCAAAATTATTTATAACATCTCCTATTGGAGATATACTTTCTATTTTAACTGTGTTTTTAGCAAGGAAACTAGATGGAGTTCTAAAATTATATTCGCAAATATTATCTTCCAGAAAATCTTCAAAATTTATAAAAGTTAAATGTTTTGATAATTCTTTATCAATCTCAAAATCCATGACTCCATCATTTTTCATTGAGTTTCTTATGTAAAAATCTAATTTCTTGGCATTACTATTTTTACTATACAGTAAAGAATTTGAAATTTCTCTTAGTCCAGCCTTACCTCTTGACTTAGAAACTCTATACCCCAAAAAATATTCTTGTCTTTTCTTTTCTCCAGAAAATGAAAATAATATTTTTTTGTCTCTATAAAGAAGATTAATGAAAGATTTGAAATTTAAACTTGTCAATATATCATTATCCAAATCTCCTTCATTAAATTTATCAATTAACTCATTCAACTCTTCTAAATAAGTTGATGAATCTAATTTTTCTGATAATAAATCTCTCACACTAATAAAGTCAGATATTTTTCTTTTTCTAAGAAATATAATGCAAGATGATGTTCCAGTGGCGACAAAAGTTTTATTTCGAAGCTCTACAATGGATATTATCTCAGTATATAACAACAATAGTTTCCTTGCCTGTATATATATTTTTTTATTATTATTAAATATAGATAATGGAAGTATTAAGGCAGCTACACCATTTTCTTTTAATAACTGTAATGTTCTTTCTATAAAAAAACATTCTATTTCATTACTTTTTGACGTAACAAAATTATTTAAGTGGAAGTTTTTTCGACTTTTTTCTATTGTATGAATAAATCCATCAACAGAAAATGGAGGGTTAGATACAACAATATCAAATTTAGATACTGACTTTTGTTCTCTATTTGCTTTTAGCAACCCATTATAATTAGATGACTTATAAAAATCATCAAGTCCATCTCCACTTAAAATTAGAGCATCCCCATCACCATTTAAAAACATAGCTATTTTTGTAGTTTTTGCAAGGCGATGATCTTTTTCTATGCCATAGATATAATCTTTAGCCCAGAGATAATTTTCTTTTGTTCCTGTAAAAAACCTTTTTTGTTGTCCAGTTAAGGATTCTTCATCAATGCTTTTCAACTTTGCATTTATCTCTTCAATAGATTCCGTTAAAAAATGACCTGCTCCACATGCATGATCAATTATATGTGGAAGGATATATGGATCTTTTGAATTAATCTTATCTTGAATAATATCATCTATTGGTAACGACTTTAAGATAAATCTAGTTAAAGGAATAGGTGTAAAAAATTGTCCCGACTCTTGCTTCACTCCAGTATTAAGAAGGTTTTCAAAGAAATCCCCTAGAAACTGATGTCTTGTAAAATATTTTACTCGATATTTTTGTAAAATACGTATTACACTAATAACAATTTCAGCGTTTAAATCAAATGTTTCGTCATTATATACATCTATAAACTGAAACTCTTTTAAAGGTATCTTATGTTCAGATGAAAAATATTTATCACTTATATCTAATGATAAATATCTTGACATTGAGCTTTTATATAAATTAGATAACCTCTTAAATATATCTATTTTATTATCTGAGATTTTAATTTGCAAATCTAATTCTTCTTTTTCGCTCTTTATATCTTCATCATAAATCTTACAGGTAAATAAATTAAATATAACATTAAATGCATTTGATTTATCAGAAATTACATTTTTTCTCAATATTTCTAAAAAATCATTAAATAGCTTTTTGCTATCTTTCTCTGTCAAATCTAATAGATCTTTTTTTCTTAAGTTAGTTTCTTTTATTTCATAAACACCTGATTGCTCTCCAAATATACTATTTACAAGAAAATGCTTATCCCAACTT
Organism: uncultured Alphaproteobacteria bacterium; assembly: GCA_963540515.1. Classification (GTDB taxonomy): domain Bacteria; phylum Pseudomonadota; class Alphaproteobacteria; order Rs-D84; family Rs-D84; genus JAFGMC01. The sequence continues at coordinate 670 of CAUTNA010000016.1, read as the reverse complement.
TTATGCATATTTTCTTGATCACCATTTTTATCAATAGTTGACGTATCAATCATTGCAGAATGGAATTTTACATCATCACAAATTTTAGAAGTATAAAGTCCAATAATTTTAGCGTCTCTGTCCATAGAAAAATAAGAAAAAATCTGCCCTCCATTTTGCATGGTCAAATTTTTCTCATTTTCAAATTCCTCGTCAAAAGTTTTACACTCAATCAAAGCCCATGATTTATTACCTTTTTTTATACAGATATCCAATCTACCTTTATCTTTATGACCAAGTTTATAATTTTTTTCTAGTATTATAGACGATGGAGTATATCCTTTTAACAATAACCTAATTACACATTCAAGCTGGACGAGATACTCATCTTTTGTAAAACTGCAAACTCCTTGATGATGAACTTTTATTTTATCCCCATAATTAATAGTGGATTTTGAATAATTGCCATGATCTAACTTAATTTTTATTTGATAGTCATTTATATTTATAAATAGGTTATCATTATCATAATATTTAAAACCTAATTTTAATAATTTAGTAAGATTAATCATTACAACCTCCAATATATTCTAGAGGTTGTGTAGATAAACTTATATTATTTGTAAAACTTGTAGGCTTGTAGGCTTGTAGGCTTGTAGGCTTGTAGGCTTGTAGGCTTGTAGGCTTGTAG
>CAUTNA010000015.1:0-4943 GCA_963540515.1 uncultured Alphaproteobacteria bacterium | reverse complement strand
CCAATAATTATACCATATTTACTTATTTACTTAAATGTTTATTTTTCATATGGTTCTTTCTTTGAAATAAGTATCTGTAAATCTTTCATTTATATTTCTACCACAAAAACGAATTCCTTCTATACAGATTCCATTTTTAAAGCAAGCAGGTGATAATTCTTTTATTAATTTTGCATCAGATCCAATTTTACTTATCAGTTTTTTTCTAAGTAAAGTACTTAAATGATAAATTTCTTCTTGTGCACACCAACATGTTCTTTTTGCCTGTTCGTGTAATAAAGCATTAATATCTGACATCTTTGTGTATTCAACCATTATTCCGTATGGTGCTATCATAGTTAGTAAAGTATTTGGAACTTTTAAAGCATTAAACATTTTCATATATTCAACAGCTTCTTTTTCAAGTCCCGCTTCTTTTAGAAGTGGAGGAATATAAAAATTTCCTGAAAATTTTGGAATTCCTCTTTTTATAGTTCTGTGTCTTTGATCTTGTCCAAAAGTTGCACAAGATACTTCTATATTTTGTATTATAAATTGTACAGAATTATTCATATTTTCTGGTGAAAAATAAAATACATCAACAGCATCTTTATTAGAAGAAACATTAAATATTGAATCATCATAATACATATTAGTTATATCTAAATTTGGTTTAAATTTTATACCTGTATGTGAATTATTATTTATTGGTGTCCAATCTTTTGATGATCTTTGTTTTTCATCAAACATATATGATAGATTTGGATATTTTTTTATCACTTCTTTAACCATTTTTGAAATTATATCACGTAATTCTGGATTCCAAGCTGTTCTATAAAGTGCAAAAAGACTTGATAAATTTATTGTATAATCAAGCGCTGTTGGCATTATCATAGATATAAACATACGAAGTTGTTCTTGTGCTATTTTTATAGCATTTAGTTCTATATATTTATCATTTGCAAGGGGTCGCTCTATTTTAATTTGCTTTCTTGCAAGTTCTGTTATCTCTTTTATATTGTTTTTATAAACAGAAAGACCATAGTTTATAAAACTAAGAGCAATATTAACATCTTTCTCTTTGAAATAATTTAATAAATGGTTTTTTATATCATCTAAATTTATAGAGTTATACATTTTTGAAAAACGTCCTGATCTTTGATCACTATTATAAAAAGGGTGTGTAAGGTGTAGACCAAAATAAACAGAAGAAACAGATATTCCATCTATCATAAAAGTAAAATTATTGTGTTGAAGTGTTGTATGATGACCAGTAGTAAATAATCTTGATTTTATATCTATTAGTTTACCAACTTCAGGAACTTCTTTTTCATAACATATTTTTGCTGCATGTGATGCCAAAATTTCTGGAGATAAATTAGTTTCTGCAATTAATTTTACTTCTATAGACATTTCATACCTTTTTATAAACCTTGATAATATTAATAAAATAATCCTGACAAAATAAAAATTTTTTACTTTTTTATATTTATAAAAACTCGGTAAAAAATAAGTTTAATTTTTTTAATCAATAAAATATAGTTTTATATTAAAAAAAGCCACCTCTTAGGTGGCTTTCTCTTATTCACATATACCATTAGTTTTTGCAACGGTATAATTTTCAACACAGCTACTTCCATTTATTTGACAAGCAGTATACACAATAGTACTACCATCTTTAGACTTATAGTTTACCTGTGCTTTTGCGCATTGATTAAGATCTTTTAACATTCCACATACATTTTTAAGAGATGCACAATCTGTTACAAATGCTGTTGGCATAATTGTATCTGGTAATTTTAAATTCCACTTTACATAGAAATCTTTCAAAGAATCTATTGTATATGATTTACCAAAATTAACTTTTTCAAGCCCATCACCAACACGGCAGTTAATGTTGTTTCTTTCAACAAATGCTGTAATTGCAGTAGCAAGTCCACCACTTGCAGCTCCAACACCTGCACCAACTAAAGTAGTCTTTACTCTGTTAGATTCTTGACCTTTAAGTATAGGTAATGTTTTGAATATAGCCCTTAACTTTTCACGTTGTTCTGTAAACTTTCCTTTTTCTACACATTCTGAACTTTCTCCACCATGACAACTAAAATTTAAATCATCTCTGTTTAAATTAACTAAGGACTTAAAACACTTATTAGCATCTTCACCTGTTGTACAAGGTTGTTTAACAGATTCTACATCAAAAGCTTCTGCTTTTTGATACTTATCATAAAGACTAACTATGCTTTCACATTTTGATTCATCTAAATCAAAGTTTATATTTCCTTCCATGTCTTCTTTTGAAAGATACTGAGATAACATACTGGACTTATTAGATTTCCTAATTTGTTCAGATAATTCATTTCTTTGTGAAGAATTACTACAACTAAATCCTCTATCTCCGTGTCCAGCAAGTGCTCCAATACCTGCACCAACAGCTGTACCCCCAACGCCACCGACTACAGCAACAGTTGCTGTATCATTTAAAAGAGAGAATCCAAATAAATCTTTTTTACAAGAAAAAGTACTTCCCGCAGCTTTCCATGCTTCTGCTGGTCTTTCATCTCCAAGTGCCCCAAATAACCAACTATTTTTTATTTGGCTATCTTTATTATATGCAGCAACTCTTATTAAACATTCTGCTTTTGTAGCATCCCATCTTGCATAATAACCACGATTACTATCTATGTTTACATTTCCTGTAACTTCTTTGCCTTGAGGTTTTGCTTTTGACAGATTTCCTCCTTCAGCTCCGTTATATGCACCAACTTGATTATTATATTCATTTGTAACTCTTTCTGTTCCAGACACAGCTGTAAAAGATGTTCCATAAGTATTTTTATCAAGCAACCAACAAGTATTTTCTGCTTGGTTTGGAGTAAGTCCTGTTTTTCTTAAAACAAAAGAATAATATTCTGGTTGAATTTTACGAGAATTAAAATCAATCCAAAAGTCAGATGAGTTTGTATATATATTTTTACAATTTCTTCTCACATTACTAATACATTTATCAACTTGTATTGAACACAAGCTCATACCATTAAAAACACTGTTTCTTAAATCTTCATTAAAAAGGTCATTTAGTCCACCAGGTAATGCTCCATTATTTATACAAGCTAAAACATCATTTAAACAATTTTCAACAGTATATTCAGAATTCATAGGTGTACCGTCTGGACACTTTGGTGAATTATCTGGTTTTTGATTTGGAGTATTTTGGTTGTTTGGTACATTTTGAGTTGTATTACCAGTAGAACCACCAGAGTTTCCACTTGGATTAAGTGACATTGTTGGCATACGCTGAGTACCAAAAGTAGCAGCTCGGCTGTTATCAACAAAATTGCTACCGCCTCTACCACTATCAGCAGTTGCTCCACCTAATACAACACTTACCCCTGATAAAGACAACACAAAGGATTTTAATAATTTATACATAAAATTCTCCTAACCTTTAATACGTATTATATCATTATTTAAGATATAAAAAAAGCGCTTTTTAGAAATATTTTAGCAAATAATATTAAATAAATATATTTGACAATATGTATAATTTGTCTATTTTAGATATAAAATATATTATGTTAAAGAAAATAAAAATTATTGTTGTTTGGAGTTTATTATACTGGTTCTCAGTATATTTTATATTTCTATTCTTATTCAATTTTGATGTTTTGTTTAATTCTTGGAGTAAGTTACTAAATTTAAAATTAAATAATATTTATGATTTTAGTTTTTTTCTTTTATTTATAACTTGTTTTCCTATTTATATTTCTGGAACAATTTTTAGTATAAGAAAGTCTAAATACTTAATATCTTTTAAAGAAGATAAGAAAAAAGAAAATATAAAACCAGAGGAAAAAAAAGAGGAGGTTAAAGATAATCAAGAATTTATATCAAAAGATTTGCCTTTTGAATTAACAGGGGCTTTTTTAATTGCGAAAAAACGTAATTTTACTTTTCAAGAATATACGAAATTATCTATAACTAAAACAAATAATAGTGAATCAAAAAATGATTTTATTCCTGTTCCTGATTTTGATTTTTTTTCAGATGAAAAAAATAATTTTAATGATTTAGATATACCATCTTTTAAAGATATAGATTTTGATAAATTACTTAAAAATAGTGATATAGGGGAAGATGATAATGAAATAGTTAATTTCTTAGAAGATAATGAAAAAGATTATGAAGAAGAGGGTGATATTATTATTTATAATCACTATGCAATTTTAAAATATAATAAAGAATCTATTGATGATTTATTAGAATTTTCTAAAAAAAATAAACTTGAACCACTTGTTTATATAAATGATGAAATTGATGAAGATATTAATTTAAAGGAATTAAAATCAATGGGTTTAAAAATTATTTTTGATTTGAATAATATATTATAATAAATCATTACGAATAATCAGGATACTTAAATTTATATAAGATTATTCAGTTTCTTTCTCAAATACACTTAAATAATCAGGGTAATAAGTTTTTATAAATTCCTTACAAACTTCTTTATTTTTATTAGAATAACAAAAAGAAGTAGAATAATTTTCGTTTTTTTCGATTTCTATTCCTATACAGTATAACCTAGAATTAAAATTACACCTACTGAGAGTATAAACTTTAGATACTTTTTTTAAATTTTTTATTTGTGGTAATATCACATCAGAAAGATATTCTATTTTTTCTTTCCTTTTATTTTCATCTATTAGAATAAATTCTACAAACAAAGGATCAGGGGGCAATCCAATAATAGGTTTAAACTTATGAGCACCTAATATTTTTTTTGTTCCTTCTAAAATAATTTTCAAATTCTTATTTATATATAATCTTACATCTACTTGATAGGGATCAAATACATCATCTCCAAATTTAATTTTATCGTGAAGAACAAGTTCAACAGTTTCAGCACTGTTAGAATTATCTTTTATAACAGTACCATTTAATATTTCTTTTCTTTGTATCTCTTC
>CAUTNA010000014.1:0-6271 GCA_963540515.1 uncultured Alphaproteobacteria bacterium | reverse complement strand
CCAATAATTATACCATATTTACTTATTTACTTAAATGTTTATTTTTCATATGGTTTGAAGTTTTTTCTGCCAATTCCAAGCAGATATTAAAGTTTCTTCAATAGTTTTTTTTGCTTTCCAATTTAAAACTTTATTTGCTTTAGAACAGTCTGCCCAAATTTCAGGAACATCACCTTGTCTTCTATCTTTTATTTCATAATTTAATTTTAAATTATTTGCTTCTTCAAACTTTTTAACAAGTTCCATAACAGAAAGTCCTTTTCCCGTACCAATATTGAAAACTTCAAGATTAGTATCCATATTTTTATTAATCATTCTTAAAATTGCAGATATATGAGCATCAGCTAAATCATTAACATCAATGTAATCTCTTACACAAAAACCATCTTTTGTTTTATAATCATTGCCAAATATTCCTAACTTTTCTCTTATTCCTATTGCTGTTTGAGTTATATATGGTAATAAATTCTGAGGAACACCATTAGGTAATTCTCCTATTAAACCAGATGAATGAGCCCCTATTGGATTAAAATATCTAAGTACTATACTAAAAGCATCCTTATTTGACTTTAAATAATCTTTAATAATATTTTCTGCCATAACTTTTGTCCAACCATAAGGTGAAGTTGCAGGTTTTAAACAAGTCTCTTCATTAACAGGTAAAATATCAGGCTCACCATAAACAGTTGCACTTGAAGAAAATACAAAATTTTGAATATGAAATTCTTCCATTAAATTTAAAACATTTAATAAAGAATCAATATTATTTCTATAATATTTTAATGGAAAATTAACAGATTCTCCAACAGCTTTAAGCGCCGCAAAATGTATGATACCATTAATATCAGAATTTTTTTCAAAAACTTTTCTTAAACTTTCAAAATCTATACAATCAACTTTTTCAAAAGAAGGTCTTTTACCAGTAATTTTCTCTATTCCATCTAAAACACTAATATTTGAATTAACAAGATTATCTACAATTACGCACTCAAAATCTTTTTCTAATAAATTTACACAAGTATGTGATCCTATATAACCAAGTCCACCAGTTATAAGTATTTTATTTTTTTGCATGATTAACCTTTTAAATAATGGTATCCCCAGTAGGAATCGAACCTACATCTAATTCTTAGGAGGAACTTGTTCTATCCAATTGAACTATGAGGACAACTTGAAATCTATTCTAATAATGGGATTTTGATATTGCAAGCCATTATCTTGCAATATATAATCGAGAGAGATGTGGAGTATAAATCTATGGGAAGTAAGTTAGTTGGATATGGGTCATATTTACCAGAAAAAGTAATAACAAATAAAGACTTTGAAAAAATTATAGATACAACAGATGAATGGATTACTCAAAGAACTGGTATGAAAGTAAGACATTTTGCAAAAGATAATGAAACTGTTGTAGATATGGCAGTTTTGGCTGCTCAAAAAGCATTAGATAATGCTAAACTTTCTATTGATGATATTGATATGATTATAGTATCAAGTACATCACCTGAATTAGATTTTCCATCTGCAGCTGTACAAATACAAGGAAGACTTAATCCAACAAAAGAAATACCCGCTTTTGATGTAAGGGGTGCATGTACTGGTTATATCTATGCACTTCACTGTGCAAGAGGTTTTTTTACTGCAGGTATGCATAAAAGAATTATGATTATAGGTGCTGAGAAAATGTCAAGATTTTTAGATATGAATGACAGAAGTACAGCAGTTTTATTTGGAGATGGTGCAGGAGCACTGATATTTGAACATTCATCATCAAGCTATTCAGGTATAATTGATACTGTAGTTATGGCAGATGGTAAATGTTTTGATATGTTACATGGAAGTCTTGATCATAAAATTATTATGAATGGACCAGAAACTTATAAAAAAGCAGTAAGCCTTATGCCAGCTGCTGCACAATATATTATGGATCACGCAGGAATTTCCGCAGAAAATGTTGATTGGATTATTCCTCATCAAGCAAATTTAAGAATTATTAAAAGTGGTGCAGAAAGGCTTGGTTTTCCAATAGAGAAAATTCTTATAACTGTTGATTTACATGCAAATACATCAGGTGCATCAGGAGTTCTCGCATTAGTACATGGTTTCGAAACAGGACTTATCAAAAAGGGACAATTAATACTATATCCTGCTTTTGGAAGTGGACTTACATGGGGTGCAACATTAATAAGGGTTTAAAGTGTCAACTATAACAAGAATTGATTTTGCAGAAAACCTTAGATCGAAGTTTGGGTTAACCTCCACAGACTCTTATAAATTGATTGATTTAATTTTTTCTGAAATCTCATTCTCTTTAATCAGAGGAGAAGAGGTAAAAATAGCAGGACTTGGAAGTTTTAAAATTTTAAAGAAAACTTCAAGAATAGGAAGAAATCCAAAAACTGGAAAATCAGCAATTATATCAGCAAGACAAGTCGTATCATTCAGACCAAGTACTGAATTTAGAAAAAAAATTTCAATAAAAGATTAAAAAATTTTAATTTGATATTAGAATTATTAAAATAAAAGAGTTTAATTTTGCTTTTATTTAATATAATGATACTCAACTTTAATTCAAATATTATGTAGTAAATAACTTATTAAAATATAATTATCTATTTATAAATGTGACTCTAAGTTAAGTAATTTAGAAAGTTAACATATTATTTTAAGAAAAACTTATAAATAAACTCTAAATAAAACATTAAAAAAGGCACCTTTTGATGCCTTTTTCTATTCGTCTTCCAAGTCAACCGTAAATGTGGTTCCGTATGTTCCGACTTCTTCAGCCCCAACATAACACTTTATTTGACTTCCAACTGTATCTAACCAATCTTTAATAGCTTTTTCTTTTGCTTCCTGCCCTTGCCTATCAAAAGCATCTGCACTTGCAAGACCGGCAACAGTTCCAGCAGTAAGAGCACCAATACCTGCACCAATAAGATTATTTCTGGCTATTTTTTTATTTTTTACATCTTTACTGCTAAACCCTTCACACATACCAATTAAAGATTCCATATTCTTATTAGCATTTAGTTTTGCAACAGACAAATTACCATCTTTTCTCTCATTTGAAGATTTCAAAGAATTTAATTGCTCTTCTAATTTCTTTAATTTCTCTTCTGCTTCTGTTTTTTGTCTTTCAGCAGTTTTCTTATGTTCTTCAGTTGTAGCACTATTAATTCTATTATTTGCTTTTTCTATTTTTTCCTTTTCCTTTCTTATTTCTTTTTCTTTATCTTCTATAGTAGTTCCAGCTGCAACTTCTATACTATTTTCTATACTGTTTAAATTAGAACCTACAACAGATGATGCTATTGAAATTGCTTTTTTACCAATAGGCAAAGCTTCTTCTCCATTTTCAATACTTATATACATTTGAGCATATTTCTTACAATCTTCTACAGGATCATCTTTTTTACTTACTCCAAGAAGTCCACCAAATCCTGTATTTTTTTGTAAGTGATCTGTTAAAAATCCACCACCAATTGCCCCTGCAATCGCACTTCCTGCAGTCAACCAAGCAACATTTCTTCTCATATTTTTAGTCTCTTTATCATAAGCTTTATCCCCAACACTCTCAGAAATTTTTTCAAGTTCTGTTTGTGGTATCCAGCTTCCGCACATTATTGTATCACCTGCAGCAAAGTGTCCTGTTGCCCAATTCTGTCCTTCCTGTAGTTTTTTCTGAATTTCTTTATTATCAGATTGTATTGTTACTTTAACTCTACAAAAACTTCCATATAAATCATTACTTGCAAGATAAGAATCTTCATTCAATCCCATAACAGAATAATTCTTTGGAACTTTCTTACCTTTTAGCTTTGCCCACATATAAGTACTTGCAATATCTTTACTGCCCATTATTCCACCTTTATTATGAGCAATGCACATATTTTGTTCTTTTGTAATTTTTGAATTATACTTTGCTTGTGCTTCTAACTCTAAATCTCGAATTAAATCCATAAACACAGACTTTGTTCTTTGTCTTAAAGCATATTCAATTTTTGTTGTTTGTATTTTATCTTCACTACAATTAGGACTTCCACAAACACAACTAGATAAATCTTCCTTTGATTTATAACAAAGTTCATCACCATTTTCGTCTGTTTCAACAATTCGTGTTTCATCTGCAACTGAGGCACTTCCAGCATCCAACCATCCATCACGAACACTAGATTGTCCATTCCAAGAATCAGCTTTTTTCTCACCATCTTTTAATAACTTATTTCTTGCAACTTCAACTTTAATATGTTCTTCACAAATTTTATTATTTTTTACAGTATCCAAACAAAGTCCAATAACAATTGTATAATCAAGTACTCCCCCGACCTTATTCATACTTTTATCAAAAGCACTACCATTAATACTACTAGTTTTTCTTATATCGCCTTTTTCATAAGAAGTATTAGTAAGTCCTCCATAAACATCTGTTCTGTTTCTATAACAATTCTGATAATCTGTACCACATAAAGATTTTACACAGTTTGATGCAGTTCTTTGACATTTTTTCTTCATATCATCCAATGCAGATGCACTAAATGATTTAGATAATTTTGAATTAAGTGCAGCAATCGCACCAACTATATCGGTATTTTTATCAAATAATTTTTCAAAATTATTTTTTGAAATATCCTCACTTTGACTAAAGAAATCCGCAGGAGTAAATTTTCCACTTGTATTTTCCCACTCAGACAATGCAAATCGACAAGCATTATCAGAACTTACAATAGATTTACATCCACCAGATATTTCTTCTTTACTTCTTGTAATATCAGTACCAGTTGAATCACTTGATTGAGAATAACAAACAACTCCAACCCCATTCCCACAATTACGCATAGCACAATTAATTATTGTATCCGCACACTTTGATTTAAATTTCTTTTTAAAAGCTTCAATTGATTCATCAACTTTTGATGCAATTGCAGAATTCATACGACTTGCAAAAGCTTCTTCAAAAATATTCTCCTTATTATCCTCATCTTTTAACTGTGAATTAGTTGGCATAGAACCATTACCAACAAATGTTGCGTAGCAAAACTTATTTGAGCCAATTACATCAAAACAATTATTTTTAATATGCCCTTTTATATCTTTACGGTTAACAGCTCCTAAGTCTGCAGTATAATTTAATCCTGCCTTCTTTGGATCTTCTATTTGAGTATCTACTATTACACCATCTACAATTTTAACAAGTTCATGATTTGTTCCTTCCTTACATTTATAAGGATTTTTTGCACAAGTATTTAAAATACACTGATCTATAACCTTATAACAAGTAGCAACCGCATTTACAGCAGCAAGAGCACCACCTTCTTTTATCATATTACCAAGTCGGCTTGAACTACTTGGATCAGAACTGGTATTTTCTGAACCAAACAACTCTTTCTTACCATCTGATTGACAACGAGCAAGAGTTGATTCACAAAATAGTTTTTGTCTTTTAAACTCAGTATTTGTTGTACATAGTTCAAAATCCTGACCACAAACATCTGATTTTTTTAAGCAACTTGTATATTTTTTTACACACTGAGAAGTATCATATCTATTATTAATAAAAGCAGATTCTATCATTTGACCCAAAATACTACCATCTGTTGGATAAATATAATCACCCTTTGAGTTTTTTGTTGCAAAAGCTGTTTGATTTGCAATACCAAACAAACTGGAGACACCAGAAGCTTTACACTGCATTAAAGTACTGGCACATTCTGTTTTCTTCGCATAAAATAAAGTTTTATTTGTGCATTCTTCAAACTTCTCTCCACAAACATCACCTTTTTTAAGACAAGTTGTATAAGAGTCTATACAATCTTTATCAGTTGGTTGATTTGAATTATTAGATGTAGAATTAGAAGTATTACCAACACTAGAGTTTCCATTTATGTTATATGACATAGTTGGCATTCTTGACATAGCAGTACTTACCATACTTGGTCTTGCTCTGCTTGCATCTGAAAAAGCATTAAAAATTAATCCAAATATACCAGTAAAACCAACAAAACACTTAAAAAAAGTCATTCTCTACTCCGTATAGATAAGCCTATTATATCACAATATACAAATATAGTAAAAACAAAACTTAAGAAATTTTAATATAAATGATACAAAATAACCTATAAGAGAGTATAAACTTTAGATACTTTTTTTAATTTTTTTATTTATGGTAATATCACATCAGAAAGATACTTAATCATTTTTCAGATATGGGGGTAGTAGAATTATCTTTTATAACAGTACCATTTAATATTTCTTTTCTTTGTATCTCTTC
>CAUTNA010000013.1:0-9009 GCA_963540515.1 uncultured Alphaproteobacteria bacterium | reverse complement strand
AAACTAGTATTTTTAATTTTTTCATTTTTTATTGGTTCTTCTTTTTTATTAGTTATTTTTTCTTCTTTCTGTTCTTCTGATTTTATATCATAAAGTTCTGTTTCTTTTGAAATTTGAATATTTGATAAATTTATTTCTGTTATTTCAATTCTATCTTTTGAAATTATTTTTGATTTTTTAACAGTAAAAGAAATTGAAACTAATAAAAAACTTACAATTAAAAGATGTCCTAAAATTGACAACAAAAAGTTTTCTGATGAAAATTTATCTTTAAAAAACATTTTTTATTTAAGAGGTTTTGTTTTTAATCCAACTTTTTGAAAACCTGCATCTTTAAGTTTTCCCATCATAAACATTACTGCACCATAATCAGCTTTTGTATCACCACTTATTATAATAGTTAAATCTTTATTCTCTTTTTTCATAGCGATCAATTTTTTAACTATTTCATCTGGCATAATTTGAGTTTCTAATAAATAATAACGACCTTTAGAGTCTACACTTATTTGAACTGAATGATCTGTTGAATTTAAAGCTGAATTTCCACCTTTTGGTAGTTCTAAATTTATTCCTGTTGTCATCATAGGGGCAGTTACCATAAAAACTGCTAATAAAACAGTCATAACATCAATCATTGGTGTTAATGATATACTTGCATTAACAGATCTTCTACGTGTCATAATAAAAACTCTTATTTTTTATTTTTTGATAAGATAATAGAATCATTTAATTTATCATATAAATTATCAGCTTTCTTACTGAAATATTGATGTGCAATTGCACAAGGAATTGCAGCAATTAACCCAAGTGCTGTAGTACCAAGTGCTGTTGCCAGACCAGGGGCTATAACATCAATACTAACTGATTGATTTGCACCAATGGAAGCAAAAGAATTCATAACTCCCCATACAGTTCCAAACAACCCAATAAAAGGAGCAACATAAGATACCATAGATAAAAACCATAAATTTTTATCAAATGGACGTATTAAAATATCAATAATCTCAGGTTTATCAGAGTTTAATTTTATTGGATTTTTCTTTTGATAATTCCAAACTCTGATTTTTTCTATTATAATAGTCCAAGATATAACACTTGAAATAACAAGTAAAATTGATATTAAAAATGTTATTAAATCTTTACTTATAAAAAGAGATAAAAGTGAAAAATTATTAGTCATATATTTCCTTTTTTTATTTGATCATATATTCAGGTATTCTTTTTGGCTTTAAATCTTTTCCAATGTACGCAACTGTTAAATTTAATATACCATAATCTTCAGAATCTTTTACAAATTTCTGTTCAACTTGCATCGATGCAGAACCCAATTTCAACAGTCTACACTCTACAACAAAATCATCTCCAAGTTTTAAAGGTTTTATATATTTCATAGATAAATCTCTAATTACAAAACCAACATCATCATTTTCTGGAACACATTTTTCTAACCATTTCATTCTGGCACGTTCTGCAAATTCTATATATCTTCCATGATAAACTATTCCACCTGCATCTGTATCACAATAAGCTATTGAAAATGGAAATTCAAAAAATTCTTTCATCTTAGATACCTTTATAAAAAAACAAAATTCAATATAACATAACAGAAGATAAAAAAGAAATTAATTATTTTTCTAAACCCAAATGTTTATAACCCGCATCTGTTATTATTCTTCCACGTGGTGTTCTTTGAATAAAACCTTTTTGCATTAAATATGGTTCAATTACATCTTCTATTGTGTCCGAAGATTCAGATAAAATTGCAGCTAAATTTTCAATTCCAACAGGACCACCTGCATAATTTTTAACTATTGAATATAAATATTCTTTATCAATATTATCTAATCCAATTTCATCAATATTTAATTGAGATAAAGTAATCTTTACAATATCTTCTGAGATATTATTGATACCTTTTGCATTTGCAAAATCTCTTGCTCTTTTTAAGAGTCTGTTTGCAATTCTTGGTGTTCCTCGACTTGATTTTGCAAGATTTAAAGAAGCATTTTCATCAATAGAAATATTTAATATTGATGCACTTCTTGTTATTATTTTTGAAAGTTCCTCTGGTTCATAAAAATTTAATCTTAAATCAATTCCAAATCTATCTCTAAGTGGTGCAGATAAAAGACCCATACGAGTAGTTGCACCAATTAAAGTAAAAGGAGGTAAATCAATTCTTACACTTTTAGCAGATGGTCCTTCACCTATCATTATATCTAATTTAAAATCTTCCATAGCAGAGTATAAAACTTCTTCAATAGCTGTTGAAAGTCTGTGAATTTCATCAATAAATAAAACATCTTTAGGTTCTAGGGATGTTAATATAGCTGCTAAATCTCCTTGCTTTGTAAGCATAGGTGCAGAAGTTGCTTTAAAATTAGTTTCGAGTTCGTTTGCAACAATATGTGCAAGAGTTGTTTTACCAAGTCCTGGAGGACCATATAAAAGTAAATGATCCATAGCTTCTGATCTATTTTTTGCAGCTTCTATAAAAATAGACAAATTATCTTTGATTGATTGTTGACCAACAAAATCAACCAACTTTTTAGGACGAATACTAGTTGGTATATCTTCTTTAATAGATGCATCTAAAAAACGTTCTTGTGGATTTGCTTGCATAACTATAAATCTAATAATTGTTTATCTGATTCTTCCTTTCCAACATAGGCTTTGAGATCATTATATAATTGTCTTAGTTCTTGAGCAGAAGAATATCTATCTGTTGCCCCTTTTATTGTTATACTCTCTAAATTTATACGAGCTTGTTTTTTTAAAATCTCTTTTAAATGGTTTCCATAATTTTTTGCTGCATCTGACTCTGAGCCACCTTGAAGCAATAAACCTCTATTTGGACGAGGAGATAAAAATCCAAAATCAGATATAGATGAATCTGGTGATACCAAGGCAAAACCAGATACTTCAGGACGTCTCATCATACTTTGCAAAACATACCAAGCACCTAAGTTATAACCAGCCAACCATATTTTATTAGATTCTTCATTATTATCTTGTATCCAATCAATAACTGTTGCTATATCAAGAACATTCTCAGTAGTACTTCCGTATACTCCTGTTGAATCATTAACACCTCTATAATCAAAACGAACTGTTGAAAAACCTGCGTCCATAAAGGCACGAAACATAGCATAAGTAACTCTATCATTCATACCATATCCAAGTTTTGGATTACCAGATAATATTACAGCAAGTGGTGCAATTTCCATTGATGATTTGTGATACACTGCGTGAAGTTTTCCAATGCTACTAGGAATCATTATATCAATCATATCAAATTACCTTTAAATAAGAAATTCTTTGAAAGCTATATTAGTACAAAACTTTAAACTAATTCAATAAAAACATTTTTGTTTTGACTTAACTCTTTATAATGTTTTAATATTTAATTAAGTTTGATAAACTTTAATTATCTTAAGGAATGTAGAGTTTAAAGGTTTTTGTATGACCAAGTTTTTATTCAGTATTTTTCTTGCTATCTTTTGTGTAAATTCATCATCTTTTGCAGAAGGTGATTTTGAAGATATTTATAATGATAGAAATGTACTTTCTTATGACGCGTATCCAAACGATCCAAATTTTGTTCCAGAGAATAATTTTATGGAGAGAGCAGACAGTTTAAATTATGACGAAAATATAATGAATGCTAGAGATAATGAATTTATGTCATATCCTGGTGTTAAATTTTCAGAAAAACCTATGGTTATTTGTAGAAATTTTGGTTGTACAAATTTAAATAACAGAATAACAAGAACCTTTTTATTTAACAGTCTTATAAATATTTTTATGATGAATTCTCATTCAAGACTTTATTTATGCGAAGCAGATCCATTTAATCGTGCCTGTTTATCATCTGGAATATCTTTTCCAGTACGTGCTGGTATTGCTAATGCTATGGTAAAAATACCAAAAGCTTCAATATCTGCAGTAAATGTTTCAACTGGACTTTCAAAAGCTGTTGTTGGTATTAATTATGAATTTTTAGTAAATGGAATTGATAGAATTTGTGAACCAACAGTAATGGATATAGTTGTCCCAATAAATTCACAAGCAACCCTTATTAATAAAGAGTTTGCCTGTAATATGACAAGTGATGGTATGACAAATGTATCTATAATGTTGAATATAGATTATATAGACTTAGATTATGGAATTTTAGGAGGATATTATTCTTTAGGACTTCAGGGACCAACAACAGGTGGAGGAACAGGATATGCACTTTTAAAAACAGAATATTCAAACAGAGGAATAAAGACAGAACCTGAAAATATTGAAGCTATAAAATCTACAACAAACAATACATCAGAATCTGCAATAGGTGATGGTATGCAAGATATAAAACCTGGTGAATATACAATTGAACCTTTGCAAAAATAATGAATAAAAAAGTTATTTGTTTAGGAATAGAATCAAGTTGTGATGAAACAAGTGCGGCAGTTGTTGATTCGGATCACAATATTTTATCTCATATAATATATTCACAAATTCCCGAGCATCAAAAATATGGAGGAGTTGTTCCAGAGCTTGCTGCCAGAAGTCATATTTTATCCATAGATGATGTGATAAAAAAAGCGATAGATAAGGCAAATATAAAGTTATCTGATTTAGATGTAATTGCTGCAACTGCAGGACCAGGACTTATTGGAGGAGTTCTTGTTGGTTGGATGTGTGCTTTGGGAATTTCACAAAGTTTAAAAAAACCTCTTGTTGCTGTAAACCATTTAGAAGGACATGCACTTGTACCAAGATTAGTTGGAACTAATGCAGATGATAAAAACACAAATACAAAATTAGAATTTCCATATTTATTAATGTTGGCAAGTGGTGGGCATACCATGATACTAAAAGTTAAAGGTGTTGGAAATTATGAGCTTATTGGACAAACTCTTGATGATAGTGCAGGGGAAGCTTTTGATAAAGTTGGTAAAATGCTTGGCTTACCATATCCAGGAGGACCTGAAGTAGATAAAAGAGCAAATAAAGGACATAATATTTTTAATTTTCCAAAACCTCTTTGTGATAAACAATCTTCTGATTTTTCTTTTTCTGGTATTAAAACATCAGTAAGAACACTTTTATCAAATACAAAGCAACCATATAATGAAGATTTTATAAATAATGTTTGTTCATCTTTTCAAAAAACTGTTGTTGATTGTATAGTAAACAGACTTAACCATGCTATAGATAAGGTAAAAGATGTAAAATATTTAGTTTTAGCAGGTGGTGTTGCAAAAAATTCAGATATAAGAAAAGCGATGGAAGAATTAGCAGAAAAAAACAATATGAAATTTATTGCCCCTCCGCTTAATCTGTGTACAGATAATGGTGCTATGATTGCTTGGGCAGGAATAGAGAATTTTTTAAAAGGAAATATTGTAAAAGAACCTTTTAAACCTCGTCCTCGTTGGTCATTAACCGAGTTGTAATATTATGGAAGATAAAATTTTAAGCGTAAGTGATGTCTCTAATTTATTAAAAGCTGTTGTAGAAAATGCTTTTTCATCTGTAAGAGTTCAAGGTGAATTATCACAAATAACAAAGGCATCTAGTGGTCATATTTATATGACAATAAAAGACACTAATTCTGCAATTTCAGTTATAATTTGGAAAAGCACTCCTGTTAATTTTAAATTAGAAGAAGGCTTAGAAGTTATAATTACTGGAAAATTTACAACATATCCTGCAAGAAGTAATTATCAGTTGATTGTGAATAAAATTGAGATTGCTGGAATTGGTACAATTCTTAAAATGTTGGAAGAAAGAAAACAAAAATTGGCAAAAGAAGGACTATTTGATAATTCAAGAAAAAAAATATTACCTTATTTACCAAAAAGAATAGGTATTATTACCAGTCAAACAGGTGCAGCTTTTCGTGACATTCAAAACAGACTTAAAGAAAGATTTCCTGTTGAAGTATTACTTTTTCATGCGACAGTACAAGGAATAACAGCAGCATCAGAGGTTATAAAAGGAATTGAATATTTTAATAACGAAAAAAATGTAGATGTTATTATTGTCGCAAGAGGAGGAGGTTCACTCGAAGATTTATTACCATTTTCAGATGAAACACTTGTAAGAACAGTTGCAAATAGTATAATTCCAATTATATCTGGAGTTGGACATGAACCAGATTGGATGTTAATAGATTTTGCGTCTGATATGCGGGCTGCTACTCCAACTATGGCAGCAGAAATTGTAGTTCCTACAAAAATATCTTTAATTCAAGACTTAGATAATTTATCACATAGAATAACGACAAATATTACAAGCAAGATTATAGGAGCAAAAGATCAATTAAAAAATATTTCTATAAAAAGTCCAAAACAAATTATTATGGAGTGGATTCAAAAACTTGATGATATTCAAAATACAATTAATGCACATACAAATAATAAAATTGTAAATTTTAAACAACAAATGCTAACACTTAATAGTTTGGAAAATTTAATAAAAAATAAATTTCTTAATATTAATCAATCTATGAATCATCTTGCAGATATGTTGAGTACACTATCATATAAAAATGTTTTAAAACGTGGTTTTACCATAGTACGAGACTCAGAAACTAATAAAATTATCGATAAATCAGAAAAATTTAAAAAACCAGCAAAGTTAGAATTTTTTGATAAAATAATTGATATTTAATTTTTTAATTTAACTTTAAAATTAAACAAGATAGAAAAACTTATCAATTCACATTTAAATATCATAAATAGTAATGATGTCTATTTTTTTACTTAAATAAAAAATATTCTTAATAAATATAAAAAATTATTTTTTTATTCCAAATCCACCATCAATTGAATATCCTGTAGTGCCTTCCTGAAGGTTTAATTTATATGATCCTATAATTTCTTTATTGTCTAATACTTTGGACTCGATAACAGGTTTAACATCATCCCTATCCATAAAATGAATATCTGGATTACTTATTGACCATTTTTCTACTGTATTATTTTCTAAATTTAAATTTTTAGCTGTAACTTTATACCAATCTTTAAAATCAAATTCTAAATTACCAAAATTTTGATTAGCAGGTATTATCATTCTGGCTGTTCCAGATAGATCTTTATAAGAAAATTTATTACTTTTTTTTCTTGTACCTAATACAGCATGAGTTTGTCCTTCAAAAACCATATCTTCAGGTTTTGTTATGAAAGGAGTTTCTTTATCTTTTTGATATAAGAAAAATCCATTAGTACTTTTTACAGGAATATTACCAAGGTAATTAAACTTGCTTTCTAAAATTCCATAATGACCATATGATAAATTAGTTTTAGCTATTCTAATTCTTGATTCAGTATCTATTCCAAAATCCATATTCTTATATTCAGATACATCAAAAACTCCATCTTGTTTTAAATCTTTTACTTTAAAAGTAAAAGTACCATTTTTATTATCCTTAATTATATACTCCCATCCATTATTATTGACTAATTTTATATCATCTCCAAAATCAGAGGAAAATTCTGTATTAGAATCAATTTTAGATAATTTTTTGTAAATATTATTTTCTTCTGAAAAATTGTTAGCTTGATGTTGTTGTTTACTACATCCAAATAATAATATTAAACACAATAATAACTTATACATACTTCCTCACATTTTAACACGAAGATTAACATAATACTGTAAATTATATTTTTTTAAAAGTAAAAATTCATTTAGAATAACCTTAATTTAAGGTTTATTTATTAAATTCAAATAATATACATATTTATATATTATTTTTTATTCCCATAAATATGGAACGTAAATAATTTTTACAATTTTGATCTTTATATTTATCTATATTTTCAATAAATTCATCTGAACATTTTATCATAGAATCACACTTTTCATATGGATTATCTTTATCAGAATAATCAGAATAAGAAAAATAAATACACTTATTTGAATAATCTAATATATCACTCTTAGTATTAATAACATCTAGAAATTTAATTTGTTTTTTTCAAGATCAAAATATATAATATTATGCCTGCTTGTAAAAATCTTTTGAATATCTTCATATTTAATTGAGTCTCTATTAAATAAACCATATATTGTTTGAATTTTATAATCATCATAATTACCACCTATATAGAAAGATAAAATATTTAATTTTATTCCATTTTCTACAATAATTTTCCCTTTAATATTTTTTATACTAACACTAAAATTCTCTTCCTTAATAACGCCTAATCTAGCAACAAAATTATATTCACCAGATGATAATTTTTTCTTTTGTTTTTTATCATCATAAAATTCATATATATCATGACTTATTTTCTTTACTTCATACTTTTTTGTTTCATCTCCATCTATAACTAAATCTTTAAATAAAATTAAATCATCTAATCTATCTTTATATATTTTATCTAAAGGTAATAAATTTGTTCCTAAAGGAGATTCTGTTACCTTACTATAAAATAGTTTTTTATTTTCTTTTTCTTTATTATAATGAATGCTTTTTAAGCAAACTTCTGTATCAGATTTACATTTATTTAATTTATCATCAAACATTTTCTGCAGTATTTTCTGCTGTTGTTGTCTATATTTATCTCCAACTATAGATATATGTTTTGCATGTATATCATGTAATGCTTTTCTTAAATAACTCTTTACTACTTCATTACTTGGATTATATCTTCCATTCTTATATGTTTGTGCCTGACAACTATCCATTACTTTCATACATAATCCTGTATTCTTACCATCTTCTCTTTTATATCCTATTTTACTTTGTAAATATCCAGATATCGTATTCCTATTTGAGTTTACACTTGATGCCAATTTATAACTATTTTCTTCATATTTATATAATGTATTATTTAAATATTGCTCAAAATCTATAGTATCATTAGAATTTTTTTCCCAAGTATCCCATGCTTTCACATTTTTACTATCTTTCCATAAATTTACTAGTCTTATAGTATCTCCTGACTCCATTAATTTACCATTATAAATAACATTACCAGTAGGGTCTAAACAGTTCTTATAACCATCTCC
>CAUTNA010000012.1:0-12509 GCA_963540515.1 uncultured Alphaproteobacteria bacterium | reverse complement strand
CAATAAACACTGTTTATACTCAATATACTTATAATGCTTATAATGTACGTTTTTAAATTTATAATTCTTGTATAATTATTCATAGTGTTTTTAAAAAAATTTACTAAAATCATATTTTGAATCATTTGAAACACTGCCACCAGAATTATTATCTTGTTTACTCATTTTCTCTGAAACAATATTTTTACCAGCATCAATAAGATTATCTTTAACTCCGTTTAATATCCCACCACTTGAATTAGAACCATTTTCTTGAGAACCACTTAATTTTTCTGAAACCATATTTTTTGCACCATCTAAAAGACTACTTTTAACTCCATCTAGCATTCCACCACTTGAATTACCCGAAGTATCAGATTTATTATCTCCTGTTTTCTTTTTATTTAACAGCATATTTCCAACTAATCCACCACCTATACCTGCAACTGCTGCAACTCCACCTGCAATTTTAGTATTTTTAGTTGTTTCTTTTTGAGCATTCCATTTTTTTGCATCTTCACTATTTTCATCCCTAAGAGCATTAGATATACTTGCATAGGCACCTTTAGTTTTACCAATATTTACATCATCATATAAACCAACTGCTGCTTTATCAAAAATAGTTTCAGACTCGATACCTGCAGGCATTTCAAAAATTTCTTTCTTTGTTTTAACTTCCATAGCTAAATTTTTATATTCTTGATATGACTCAATTAAAACATTTCCACCGTCTGTTTGAATATTTTTTTCACCACCTTTATATTGTTTATCAGAAAGTTTACATTTGAAAGTTTCAAGATATGCTTTCATATCTTCTTCTGCCTCTTTATCAGACGATTCTTCTGATTTAGCCTGAAAATATTTACTGGCACCTATTCCACCAAGTCCCATGGATCCACCAGTTAATAATTTATTTTGGGTAGTATTTGATTCATCTTCAAAAGCTTTGCCTGAAAGAATATTTTTTTGTGTATTTGCATTTGCATCAGAAAGTGGCTTAGTATTATCATTTGCCATTCCCCATGCTTTTTGTCCTTCTTTTGTTTGAGATGCCTTTGCAATTTCTTTTACAGCCAAAGCATAAGGATTAGCATAGGAATTATTTGAAATAAAAAAACTAAACAAACATAAAATTAAAAATTTATTAACAAACATATGTAAACTCTCTCACAAGAATTATACACAAAAAAGAGATATTTATCAAACCTCTAAAATAGATTTAAAAGATATTAAGAATTTTTTATAAAAGATATATAAAAATAAAAAGCCTGCAAATGCAGGCTTAAATTACTTTGATTCTTCTGGTATAACAGAAACTGTTTTTCTGTTCGCAAGTCCTCTTTTAAAAGTAACAATACCTGCAATTTTAGCAAATAAAGTATGATCTTTACCCATACCAACATTTATACCAGGATGAACAGAAGTTCCTCTTTGACGAATAATTATATTTCCTGGGATAACTTTGCTACCACCACTTTTTTTAACACCAAGTCTGCGACCAGCCGAATCACGACCATTAACCGATGCCGAACCTGCTTTCTTATGTGCCATAATAAACCCCCTTTAAGTATAAAACTTAAGCTTTAATTTCTTTTATTTTTATAACTGTTATATGTTGACGATGTCCTAAAGTTCTACGATAATTATGACGTCTTTTCTTTTTAAAAACGATAATTTTATCATCTCTTTTATGTTCTAAAACATCAGCAATAATTTTTGCACCATTTAAAAACGGAGTACCAACTTTAGAACCACACATCAAAACTTTATCAAATTCAACAGTTTTATCAGAATCAAGTTTTTCAACTTTTACAATATCACCAACTTTAACACGATACTGTTTACCACCAGTTTGAAAAATAGCAAACTCACTCATAGAATTACCTTTTTATTTTCTTGGATATTTGAGCATATTTTTATAAAAAAGTCAAGTTCTGCATAAAAATTTATGCAGAACTTTATTTTCCAGTCCATATAGTATGATTTTCAGGCAAATAACTATTAATACAATTTTTTAATTGATTTTCAATTCCATCATTTTCATCAATTTTTTTAGATTTGAAAAGAAAATCAGATAAAAGAACAGTATTTTTACATTTTCCTGTCACACTATTATTCTCCATTTTACAATTTTCTGATTTATTAATAACTTCACTTTGAGCAATTTCATCACAAACCATAGTTTCATAACAACTTGGAGCAACTGAGAGAGTTGAACAATACGTTTTTTTTCTACCAACAGCCCAAATTTTTTTATCCTCTTTTTTATTAATATCTGTTAAACAACTATTAACTTCATCAATACATTTTATAAAGTTTTGTTTTGCCTTCATAAAAGATGATACTTTTTGATCGCTTTCAGCTTTTGCAAACTCCATACGTTTTTTCTGTAATGCCTGCTGAGCAGCAACTTTTTGATAACCAATATTCTGTGCTGTTTTCGCAATTTTTTCACCATAAGCATCACAGTCAGCATTAGCATCTAAAGCATATTTTTGTAATATACTTCTTCTTGCATCCGCAACAGGAGTTCTTAAAGACGCATAAGGATCACCTGAAGAACCAGTATAACCAAAACAAGAAGCCCCACCAGAAGAAGAATTCTTTGTATTAGGGGAAGCAAAGTTCAATTCATATTTACCGGTATTTTTTACTGTAATAGTAGTATTGTAATTATAAGGACAATAACTTGCACCATTTGAACATTTATTACCGTTTGCAGGTGTTCCACAAGATTCATATATTCCATTAAAACAAGAATCCAAAACTCTATTACATACATTATTATGTGCGTACTCAAAAAGTTCATACCCCCAAGTTTCAGCCAAAGAATCCTTAATAGTACCATTACTATTTAAACCTGATTTATCACCACCATTTGTAATAGAATGAAATTTATTTACAGATTCAGTCATAGATCTCAAAGCATTATCTTCATTACTTTTTGTTAAAGTAAGTGTTTTATCTTTTGCATCCGCCCATGATTTTAAAGATGCTAAAATATCACTACCACTTCCATTTAAATTATTAATATCAAAACCAAAATTATTACCATTATCTTTAGTGCTACAATATTTTGGCATTGGACATTTGTTATCAGTACTTCTTGCACTTTCAAATTCACCATGTTCTAAACACCATTTTTTAGCACTTTCACCAGACCAATCTGGATCATTCTTACTAGATTCTTTCCAAGATACACAATTTAAAACTTTTTCAGCGTCAGTTAATTTAAATGCAGAACTTATATCTTTTCCTTTTGTAGCAATTAACAAAGCAAGTTCACCAGCAACCTTAATTAATTCAGCATTTGCAGATTTTAATTTTTCCTCTGCATCCATAAATACTCTTGCTCTTCCTGCACATCCACATCTGCGTTGAGAAGCATTCCTTGCAGTACAAATTTCATCCATACAAGCATAATAACTTTCCATACAATTTGAATAAGCATCTGCAGAAATTAAACCAGTATTTGGATCTATTATATTTGAATAGTTTCCTGTATAAAATTTATTCAATAAACCAGAGTTTGAATAATTACCAGAAGCATTGGAAACATTTGAAGAAACATATCCACGACTACCTCTTACAGCATCTCCAGCAACAGAAACCCTGGCAACTCCAGTTCTTGCTCGTACACTCCTAGAAGTATTTACAACTGAATCATTTTGTGTTTGCCGATTTTGTGGAGTTCTGGATACGACATTTCTTTCAACACTTGTTGAAGCACGAGATGGAATATTTAAATTTTGATTTTCTGAATACCTTGGAGATTCAACAACTGCATTTCCAGTTCTACTGACTCGTCCTGAAACATTTGAATAACGTGGACTTGGACGAGATGAATATTGATTAAACATATTATTATTTTGAAACTGAGGAACAGGATCAGCTAAAACAATTCTCATAGAAAGAATTGTAGAACAAACAAAAAAAGTACTGGCTAATAAAAAAACTGTACCCGCAATACTTTTAAAAACCTCGCTTAAACTTCGAGTCTTCATAGAAATCTCCAATAAGTAAAGATAAACTCTTTGCGTCATTTTAACAAAAAATTAGTTTTTTGTAAATAAGAAAAGCTTTTTTATAAAATATAAATAAAACTTTTAATCTTGATAGAATAATATAAAAGGATAAAATTATATTAACTTAAAGAGGTTATTTTATGAGAAAAATTTTTATTCTTGTATTAACTTTAATTACCAATATCAGTTTTGCTAATTCAATGTTTTGTGAAGGATGTGAAAATAATATAACTTTGTATATTTCAAAAGGAACAGGAAGTGGGACTCTTTTTAAACTTATAGAACCTAATTTATGGGAAGATGAACAAATGTTACTTTTTATGGGACAGTATAGTCAACCAAGAACATTTTTTAGATTACCAGCCAGACAAAGTTTACATATTGTTCAAAATGTTGCTTGGAATAATAGAAAAAATCTTTCTTTTGGAGGGGTTGGAATATCTATGGATGTTGCATTAATTGATTATAATAAATTTTATTTAGGCTTAGGTATGGGACCTTATATGAGAGATAGCAGAGATACTTGGGTTGAAAGTCGTCTTGTTTTTGGAGAAAAATTTTTTATAGGAAAAAAAATATCAAAAAATATACATTTAGAATTATTCACAATTCATTTTTCAAATGGAAATTTTACACAAAAAAATGAA
The DNA here is from genome assembly GCA_963540515.1 of uncultured Alphaproteobacteria bacterium. GTDB lineage: Bacteria > Pseudomonadota > Alphaproteobacteria > Rs-D84 > Rs-D84 > JAFGMC01. The sequence goes on along the minus strand of CAUTNA010000012.1, from coordinate 7,858 downwards.
GGTTTTAATTTTGCAGGTTTATCTTTTGGATATAGTTTTTAAAAACAATATATAATATATCAAGAATAACCATTATCAAATTGATTAAAATCTAAAGAAAATTTATATTAATTCTCTCTTTGCATGTTCTAATAAATCAATTGCCTGAAAGATTTCTATTTTATAACTTAAAGAACAATCCTGTTTAGAATTTACATTTTCTGATTTTTTTTCTTCTTTTCGTACACTTCCATCTTCAACTAAAGTACTATGAAAAGTTCCTTCTTTTATTATTTTTTTTACTCCAGCAATTGTCATACCTTTATTATAAAGTAAATCCTTTATTTTCTTTAAAGATTCAACAGTTTGTTGTCTATAATATCTGCGTCCTCCTACTCCTGTTGTTGGCTTTACAGTTATAGGAAACTGCCTTTCCCAATAACGTAAAGTATAAGCAGGCAATTCTAATAATTTAGAAACATCATTTATTGATAAAAAATATTCTTTATTTATCATTTTCTAAGGAACTATTTTCTATTAAATCTTCTTTTTCATCTTTTTCAATTGCTGTTGCAGAAATAACTTTTTCATTTTCAGCAATTCTAAAAAGTGTAACTCCCGCAGTTGCTCTTCCCGCAATTCTTATATCAGATACTGGAGTTCTTATAATTTTTCCCCCATCAGTAATCATAATAATATCGTGTTCATTATCTACTGGGAAAGAAGCAACAACTGCTGTATTCTTACCACCAAGTTTAATATTTGTAAATCCACCAGCACCTCTATGAGTCAAACGATATTCATAAGAACTTGTTCTTTTACCAAAACCATTTTCAGAAATAGTTAAAATAAATTCTTCCATTTTTGAAAGTTCTTCCATTTTTTTAGAATCTAAAACTAAACCATCATTTTGTAAATCTTCATTATCGTTTTCTTCCGCTTGTTCATCATCCATTCTTCTCAACGCTCTACTTTGTCTAATATACGCACTTCTGACAGATGAATCTGAAATTCCTGCATTTATCATTGCCATACTTATAAGTTTGTCTTTAGAATCTAATTTTATTCCCCTAACTCCAACAGAATTTCTTCCTGTAAACACTCTTATTTCTTTAACTGGAAAACGAATACATTTACCTAAATAAGTTGAAAGTAAAACATCTTGAGATTCTAAACAAGGAAGTACACTTATAAGAGAATCTCCATCATCTAACTTCATAGCTATTTTTCCATTAGCACGTACAGATTCAAAATCAGACATTTTATTTCTACGAACAGTACCAAGGCTTGTTGCAAACATTAAATAAGTATCTTTATCTTCTGGTTCTGGCATTATCGCTGTTATAGTCTCTCCATCAGAAAGAGGTAATAAATTTACAAGAGGTTTACCTTTTGCATTGGAAAGAGCTTCAGGTATTTTATAAGTTTTTAATTTATAACAAATTCCCTTACTTGAGAAAAATAAAAGTGGAGTATGAGTATTTGCAACAAAAACATTAACAACAAAATCATCATCTTTTGTTGTCATAGCATTTCGTCCTTTACCACCACGTTTTTGACTACTATAAGTATCAAGAGAAACACGTTTTATATAACCTGTTTTTGAAACTGTAACAACCATATCTTCAGGAGCAATTAAATCTTCAATATCTATATCAATTTCTGCATCTGAAATTTCTGTTTTTCTTTTAGTTGCCCAATTATCTTTTACAAAACTTGTTTCATCAGATATTATTTGAATAATTCTTTTATGACTTCCTAAAATATCTAATAAATCTTTTATAGAAGTACCAAGTTCTGTAAGATCTCTATGAATTTTTTCACGTTCAAGACCGGTAAGTCTATGCAATTGCAATTCTAATATTGCCTTTGCTTGATCTTCCGACATATAAAAAACACCATTCTCATAATTCGTATTAGGATCAGCAATTAATTCTATATAAGCTTCAACATCTTTTGCCTTCCATCCTTTTGAAATTAAACCTTCCTTTGCTTTTTCAGGAGATTCACTTGATTTAATTAATTCAATAATTTCATCTAAGTTTCCAACCGCAACAGAAAGACCAAGTAAGATATGAGCTTTATTCCTGGCACGATTCAAATCAAAAATAGTTCTTCTTCTAATTACTTCAATTCTAAAATCTATAAAAGAAGTTAAAACAGATTTAATATTAAATAACTTTGGTCTTCCTTTATCAAGTGCCATCATATTAACAGGAAAATTAGTCTGCATCTCTGTATACTGAAACAGATGATTTAAAACAATATCATATACAGCATCTCTTTTAAGTTCGATTACAATTCTAAGTCCTTCTTTTGAAGATTCATCTCTTATTTCAGAAATTCCTTCAATTTTTTTATCTTTAATAAGTTCTGCAATTTTTATTATAAGTCCAGATTTATTAACTTGATAAGGTATTTCATCAACAACAATAGCTTCATGATCCTTAAAAATTTCTTTATGAGTTTTAGATCTTACAACAATAGATCCCTTACCAGAGACATGAGCATTGTACGCACCATTTCTACCCATGATTATACCACCAGTTGGAAAATCAGGAGATGGAATAATTTCAAAAAGATCTGTTTCTGAAATATTTGGATTTTTTAAAACAGCCAATACACCCTCACAAACTTCCCCAAGATTATAAGTTGGAACATTTGTAGCCATACCAACAGCAATTCCTGATCCTCCATTTACTAAAAAATTAGGAAATTTAGTAGGTAAAACAACAGGTTCATTAAGTGTTCCATCAAAATTTGGCATCCAATCAACAGTATCTTTTTCCATATCATCCATCATAGATGAACCAAGTTTTGAAAGTCTTGCTTCTGTATAACGCATAGCAGCTGGTTTATCACCATCACGAGATCCAAAATTACCTTGTCCATTTACAAGAACCTCACCCATAGAAAAATCTTGCGCCATTCTTGCCATTGCTTCATAAATTGAACTATCACCATGTGGATGATATTTTCCCATAACATCACCAACTATACGGGCAGATTTTACAGTTGACTTTGTTGACGGAGCAACATCTGACATAACATACAAAATTCTTCTATGAACTGGTTTACAACCATCTCTTACATCTGGAAGTGCTCTATCAACTATGACAGACATCGCATAATCAAGAAAACTTGTCCTCATTTCATTTTCAAGAGAAGATTGAGGAACTTTAATTTCATTTATTTCACTGAAAGTATCTGTCATAAGAATTATCCTTAAAAACTACAGTTTAAACTTAGCAAAAAAGCAAAGTCCCCTTCAAGTAAAAAATCCCTTGTATTTACTATAGATTGACAAAAGATATTTTTATTGATAAGCTTGAAGCTTAGTTTATAATGAATAAAAAGTTTTAGTTTAAGGGTTTGAGGCTATGGCAACAAAACGTACTTATCAACCATCAAAGACACGTAGAGTTAGAACTCATGGATTTCGTGAAAAAATGGCAACCAGGAGTGGACGCGATGTTCTAAATAATCGTCGTAAAGTTGGTCGTAAAAGATTGGCAGTATCTGCTGTTAATTAATTTTTGATTTCATTTTCTTTTTTTAAAAAGACTAATTAATAGTTAGTCTTTTTTGTATTTTTAAAAATTAAATTTTCAAAATCGATTTTTATTTAAAGTAAAATGCCCTTGCCTATATTTGTTAGTTTCTAGTATAATGTAGTATAGATTTACTTTATAAATGTATAAAACGATATTTATTTTTTTTGTTAATATTTTCCTTGTTTTAACAGTATTCTCCGATACTCTCGGTAGAGTTCATAGAAATATAGAAGATAGGGTTGAACAAAACTTACGAGTTGATAGAAATAAAACGGAAAATAAAGAATCTTCTGTATCAGCAAGAAGTGCAAGAAATATAAATAATATTCGTGATATTAAAAATAATAAACCTTCTGATTTTTTAGAGAGTAAAAAAACTGTTCAAAGAACAAGAAGTGCCCTAAATACTAATCAAACAATATCTCATAGTAATACAGAAATAAATACTCTCGGTAGAGTTCATAGAAATATAGAAGATAGGGTTGAACAAAACTTACGAGTTGATAGAAATAAAACGGAAAATAAAGAATCTTCTGTATCAGCAAGAAGTGCAAGAAATATAAATAATATTCGTGATATTAAAAATAATAAACCTTCTGATTTTTTAGAGAGTAAAAAAACTGTTCAAAGAACAAGAAGTGCCCTAAATACTAATCAAACAATATCTCATAGTAATACAGAAAATAATAATTTATTAAATAGTGTAAGTACTCTCGGTAATGAAGAAAAATCATGCCAACAAGAAATAAATGATTGTCTTGATCAATTTTGTGCGGTCTTAGATGATAACAAAAAAAGATGTATGTGTTCTGAAAGCTTGCCTAGATATATGGAAATAGAGAAAGCTGTTAAAACAGCAAATTCTAAACTAAGTTCAACCGTACAAAAAATCAGATATGTTGGACTTTCAGAAGAAGAAGTTAGATCCATTTTATCAGAAACAGAAGCAGAATCTGTTTTATCATCAACAAAGGACACAACAGAATCCAGAAATATGTTAGGTGAGATTGAAAGAATAATAAAAAATTCTGATAAAGTCGCAAAAAATGATAAAGGTATTTTGGATTTAGACTTTAATTTTGATGAAGATTTATCATTAGATTTCTTAGAAGAAAAAAAATCTGGATTTGCAAACTTGCGTGGTATTGAGCTTTTTAATACTGCAAAAAAAAGGTGTGATTCTGTAATTAAAAGATGTGGAAAGCAAGATTCAGAACAAATGATAATGAATTACGAAGTTTTAGTACATAAAGATTGCAGGGTTTATGAAAAAGCTTTAAATAAAATGAATGATACTTTAACTAAAAATATCAGAAATGCTAATCAATTATTACAAAAAGCAAGACTTACATCGGTTGAAAATAAAAATCAATTTGATTTAAAAGGATGTGTTGGGGAACTTAATAAGTGTATGACTGATAATGTTATATGTGGCGAAAATTATGAGAAGTGCTTGGATCCAACAAAACGATTTATTGATGAAAATGGAAAAATTATTTTAGGATCTGATTTAAGTAAGGTTAAAGAGTTTTTGTCAGGTTATAATAATATGAGTATAAATAAAAAATTTATAGAAGATTCTAAAGATGTTACATACACTATAGATACTACTAACAATACTGTAAATATTAATAATACAGACGGTAAATTAATAACAAAATATCTTATTGATAAAATTGGAACTGGTGATAAGGCAAAAGATAATGGATTATGCAGACATGTATTAGATAAATGTCAAAAGAATACTTATACAGAAGATGGTAAGTATAATAAATATAATGAAGTTATTGTTAATTATATAAAATATGCTCTTACAAGTATACGTGCTCAGCAAGAAAAAACAATTTCAGAATATGCTTCTAAATGTACTATGGAACTTGATAATTGCTATAATAAACAAGTCTCTAAAATAAAAGAACAATCAAGAGATTATATTATAAGTGATGAAATTTTAATTTCAATTATGCAAGGAGCTTGTAAAAACATAGCAACAACATGTGCAAGTACTATATTTAATTGTACTGGAGAAAATTGTACAGACAAACTAACTTACAGATATATGAAACCTGCAAAAGGCTGTAGTGTTTTTGGTGCAGCTGAAGATGATATCAGCTGTAAGACAATTGACAAAGATAATTGTATATCAATTGGTTGTTCTTGTAAAGTTGAATATATACCAAATCTAAAAACAAATAAATGCAAAAATACTAAACTACTAAGTTCTAGTCCTAATTGTCCTTCTAATTCATATTATGCTGAGAAATTTGAACAAAATAATATAAATACTTACCTATATATAGAATCAGGTAAAAAAAATAACGATAATAAAATTATTACCACAAGAAAAGTTATGAAAAATGATGACTACTTTAATAAAATATTAAAAAATAAACCAAACTGTATTTGTAAAGAAAAATTTAAACCAAAAATTAAAACTAAGGATAATAATGGCAAACAAGAAATAGATGAACAAAACTCATATAAAGAATGTGTACAATAAATTGGTAGTTCCAACGGGACTCGAACCCGTGTTGTCAGAATGAGAATCTGATGTCCTAACCGCTAGACGATGGAACCAAAGAAGATACATAATAATACAAACAATAAATTATAATTTCAATAATTTTAAATTGCATATTTTATAAATAATTTTATAATAAATATCATTCTGGGGTGTCGTCTAACGGCAGGACAAGAGATTTTGGTTCTCTTTATCGCGGTTCGAATCCGTGCACCCCAACCAGAAATCTCTGTTTTTTATTTAAAGTAATTTTTTATTTCTGATTTTTTAAAATTTATAATTTTTAGATAGCACTACCTGAAAAATATTAATCTTACAATTATAGATCAAGCATCAAAAACAGGATAGTTAAATAAAATATTTAGAATTTGAAAAAAATGAAAATATTCATTAATATTTAATATCAAATTATATAAATGGATTATATAAAAATGATTGAAAATGAATTGAAATGGCATAAACGTTTTATAGAGTTAGCAGAATTTATCAGCACATGGTCTAAAGATCCATCAACTAAAGTAGGAAGTGTAATTGTTGATAAATATAAAAGAATAGTATCAACTGGTTATAATGGACTTCCTAAAGATATAGAAGATACTAAAGAGCGTTATGAAAATAGAGATATTAAATATAAAATAATACTTCACGCTGAAGAAAATGCCCTTGCTTATGCAAAAAGAGATTTAACTGACTGCACATTATATGTATCAGGACTTCCTCCTTGTGCACATTGTGCTTCCTTAATAATATCAGCAGGAATAAAGCAAGTAGTATTTAAAAAGCAAGAAATTCCTGAAAGATGGATAGAATCAATAAAATTATCCAAGACTATTTTAGAAGAAGCTGAAATAAAATTAATAGAGATATAATAAATATAAAAATCATTAGATTTATTTTTAATTATTTAGTTATTATAAATATCAATGCATAAATGTTCTTTTATACAAATTCTTAGAAGTTTTATTTATTAGTATCACTGTCTAATTATAATTTTTCCATTAAATATATTATGTTTACCTAATCACTAACCTATTTTAAAATTTCCGAATTTTTAAAGATCCAATTTCATTAAATATTATGATAATAACTTTAAATATTAAATTATTTATAAATTCAAATTTATTCAAATACTCTATTAAATAAAACATCTTCATATGACTAAATAAAAAATTATTATCAAAAAAAATAAAAATATAATTAGAAAAAATATATAAAACCAGTTTTTGTGTCAAATTTGCGTTTAGTACTGGCGACTACCTACTCTTCCGTGGCTTAAGCCAAAGTACCATCGGCGATACGAAGTTTCCCTGTCTGGTTCGGAATGGAACAGAGGGTGCCATTCGCTCTATAATCACCAGAACTAAACGCAATTAAAATCTCAAAAAAATCAAAAATAACTTTTACTTTAAACATAAAAAACATAAAGATAAAAAGTCAATGGTTCGATTAGTATTGTTAAGCTAAATTTATCACTAAACTTACACACACAACCTATCAATGTCATAGTCTATGACTGAACTCGTAGGGATATCTTATCTTGCAACCAGCTTCCCGCTTAGATGCTTTCAGCGGTTATCTGTTCCGAATATAGCTAGCCTGCAATGCCGATGGCACGACAACAGGTACACCAGAGATTCGTTCGACCCGGTCCTCTCGTACTAAGGTCAAGTTTGCTCAAATATCCAACGCCCACAGTAGATAGGGACCTAACTGTCTCACGACGTTATTAACCCAACTCACGTACCGCTTTAAATGGCGAACAGCCATACCCTTGGGACCTGCTCCAGCCCCAGGATGCGATGAG
>CAUTNA010000011.1:0-19874 GCA_963540515.1 uncultured Alphaproteobacteria bacterium | reverse complement strand
ATATATAAAACTTCCTCCCTCACAATAATGTCCGTCTTCACATGGACTGCAAGAATTTTGGTTTGCAGGTCTGTATGTTCCAGGTATACAAGTTATAGGATAAGCTGTACAACTTGAGGTACTACCATAATTTATATAATTTAACTCTGATCCAAAAGTTATATCACATGGTGTGCAACTTGTATCATAAGTATTTTTTAAATATGTATCTCTTTCACATTTTATCTGACACGATTCTATTGATGTTAAACCTTTTGCTTGATTTGATCTGTATCCTTCTGGACATTCTTCTATTCCATATTTATTACCATTATATGTATGATTATTAAACCCAGTACAATAATGTCCTTCTTCACATGGACTACAAGTATCTTCTCCTGCTTTTAAATATTCTCCTGCAGGACATGACAGATTAGTTTTTAATGAGCAACTCTTACCACCCTCTGACAAATCATATCCATGTTCACAAGTTGTACATATACAGGTATTTATTCCAGTCTCTGTAATTGTTCCTTCTATAGTATTACAATATTCTATATCTTCTTTTACACACATCTTATAACAATCATCTTTTGATTTTTTTCCCGCACTAACATTGTCTTTATAACCATCTCCACAATTACCAGTTATTCCTCCAACAAGCCCATATTTTACTATAACATTACCCTCACAATATGAATCAACTGGACATAATTCTTCTGTACCTTTTAATACCGATACATATTTACCTTCTATAGTTCTAAGATAACAATCACTTTCTTGAGTTGAATCTGAGTTTGAGTTTATATATGTATTCATTGGTGTCAACATACTACATAACATTTTACCTTGTTCAATTGTTTCACTATATGAATATGTTCCTCCAATACAATATGAATCAAATGTACAAGAAGAACAATTCAATGAATTTTGAGGTAAATATTTTCCTGCTGAACAAAAAATTGATTTAGCATAACATTGTGAACTTGATGATGATCTAGGCAATGAAGTATATCCAAAATTACAATCAAATCTGCCTTTTTCAGATCCATTATATATAAAATTCGAGAACCCTGGACAATATGATTCTTCTGGACATCCACTACAAGTATCTTCTCCTGCTTTTAAATATTCTCCCGCAGGACATGATAAATTAGTTTTTAATGAGCAACTCTTACCATCCCCTGACAAATCATATCCAGGTTTACAAGATGTACATTTAGATTTATCTTCTCCTCCTTTTGTAATACCTCCTTCAAAGATATTACAATTTGTAATATTAGTTTCTTTCTTATAACAATCATCTATATTTCTATTTTCCTTTTTGCTATAAGGATATTCATCTGGACACTTATTTAAATTAAAAGTTTCTCCAATTGTATGATTATCACTATAACTATGTTTAGTACCACCTGGACAATAATATCCTTCCTCACATTTTAAATCATCAAAATCATATCCTGATGTTCCTTTGAACTTTCTGTATATTCCCCATGCTATAAACGCATGACAATCTGTCAATAATTTTGAACCTGGTAAAGCATTAGGGTACTTTTGATCGCAGGATTTCATTCCAGTTTGCCCATAATATAAAACATTATCTGGACAATAATGACCGGCATCACATTGTTTAATACTTGAACCTTCTATATATTTACCAAGCATATTATCTGCATAACATTTATTTTTAGTATTTGTTCCTGCTTCAGACTTTGCGTAAGGTGATGGACAATTATAACAAGAGTTTCCACTCAAATACTGATTTTGCTGACAACTAGCCAATTCCCAATCTGCTTTTAATGTGACATCAAATGGTATATTCCACTTATAGTCATTATATAAACTGCTATTTATATATGCCTTATTTCTATTACCTTCGTAATATAATTTATAATTATTACCATTATAAGTATAATTATAGCTTTTAAATCTATATCCTGTTTTTATTGGAAGTGTTACATTTGGCAAATATTCTTCAAATCTAATATTTTGTGTTTTTTCTGATGAGTTTGCAGTTCCTCCATTCCAATCGTATGTTATTGTATAATTTATTTTACTACAAGTTGAAGAATCTCCATACCACAAACGTACTCCACTTGAATGATAACCTGAAGGACAAGATGTACATTTTCCATATTGTGGAACATAATAATTACCATTACAAACTATCTGACAATCTCCTATTTTTTCTCTATTACGCGCAGAAGTATCATAACCAGATGGACAAGTTGTTATACCTATATCAAAACTACTAAACGTGTAATTACCACCAACACAATAACTACCATTTTTACAAGGTGTACAATTTTCTGAATTAGTAGATAAATAAGTACCAGATGGACAAGTTATTATTTTAGCTTGCCAATGTGCAAACAAACTATTTACATCATCTTCTTTAGTCCAATTTCTATATGAAGAACCATTTGAAGAATAATACAAATCACTTGATGGATCTCTAGTATATCTATATCCAGTAAAATTATACCCTGTCCGTGTTGGTAGTGTTATACTTGGCATAGAACTATCATAAGTTGCTATTACACTATCCGTACCACCTGTTCCACCTTGTTTATACAATGTAATAGTTGTTGTTTTAGCTTGCCAATGTGCAGATAAAGTATCTGTTTCAGCTTCCTTATCCCAATTATGTACAGAAGAACCATTTGAAGAATAATATAAATTACTTGTTGGATTTGTGCTCCACCTATACCCAGTAAAATTATACCCTGTCCGTGTCGGTAGTGTTATACTTGGCATAGAACTACCATAAGTTGCTATTACACTATTCGTACCACCTGTTCCACCTTGTTTACGCAATGTAATAGTTGTTTTTTTAGGTCTCCAACAAGCTTCTAGTGAAGCTGAACTACTATCTTTATCCCAATTATGTACAGAAGAACCACTTGAAGAATAATACTGAGTTCCAGCACAACCCCGATTCAAATAATATCCTCCAAAATTATACCCTGTCCGTGTTGGTGGTGTTATACTTGGCATAGAACTATTATAAGTTGCTATTACACTATTCGTACCGCCACTTCCCCCATGTTTATTAAAAGTAAGAGTTGTTGTTTTTTTAAGTACACAGATTTTACCATAGTTTATATAACCAGATTTACATTCTAAACATTCACAAGTATTTTCTCCACCAGTATAAATTCCACCTTTACTAGATATACAATCTGATATTTGACAAGATTTAAAACAAGTTTTAATTGAACTAGCACCAGGATTAGAAAGAGGATAGTCATAAGGACAAGGTTCTCTCCCATTATTTCCCCTACAGAAATAACCTCTGGTACATTCTTCACATTTATTATTAGTATTTAAGAATTGTCCCATTCTACAGTCTTCAGTTTTACCCCCACCGCCTCCACCACCAAAGTCATCTTTTGCACAAACACATTCATTATTATAAGAGCATAAATAATAACCTACATCACAAGAACCATATTTAGGATATTTATAAGAAAGATTTCCTCCCTCAGGTAATAAACATAGACTAGGACAATTATTTGCAAAATTAAACGAAGTATAAAAAACTAATCCAAAAACAAATAAAAACTTAAATAAAGTTTTATTAAAAATATTTTTTATATTTAAACTAAAAAACTTTATTTTTTCAAAAGACAGACGTTGATTTATTTTAATGAAACTATTTAAATTATTCATCATAATTCATATTTAATAACTTATTAATTTAGTGGTGCGCCCCAATGCTTTTGAATATTTCTTTCTGCATCCATTGGACTTACTAAAACTTGAGGTGTTAAAATTACAACTAAAACATCTCTTTGACTTCCAGTTTCTCTTGACCCCGATAACGCCATAAAATCAGGTTCACCAAGCCCATATCTTGTATCATTATTCTTTTGTTTTTCAAACCCTGACACAACCAACATTTGACCAGATTCCATTATAACTTCTTGCATAAAACTTCTTTCTTCAACTTCTGGTAATTGTAAAGTTACACTTCCAATTGTTTGAGTTGCCATTTTTAATAGTTCTCTTACTGACATTTTAAATAAAAGTAATATTTTTCCATTCTCTAAAATATTTGGCAAAAGTTGCATAGAAAAACCAGTTTCAAGACTATCTTGATCAACAGAACTCGATTCAACAGTTGTAAAATTACGAGATTCAAAACGTTTTACATATCCAATTGTTTTAGTATTACTCACTGGAGCAACTCTATTATTTCTGGTAGTAACTCCAACATTCGTAACTAAAGATACTTTACCCTGTTTTGCAAGAGCTTGGATCAATGCATTAGTTCCTGCAACACTAGATAAAGCTCCATTTTTTATTTGATCCGCCGAATAATGATCTTTTCCCATCAAAGCATTTGATAAAACCGCAATATTCATACCACTTGCCTCAGATGAAACAAGATTATTTTTTGGATTAGCAACTATATTTAACCCAGATGTTGAATTTATAGCACTCATTAAATTCAAACCAAAAGCAGAATTATTAGCAATTGATACTTGTAAAACTTTTACATCAATTGTTACTAATTGAGATAATCTTTTATTTTGTCTATCTATATAATTAGAAACACGGGATTGAATAGATGGAGGAGCCGTTAGTGTTATAGTTCCCAAACTTCTTGATACTGTAAAACTAGCATTTTCTGTTTTACCAATTATACTGGATATAGTTTTTTCGATTTCATCCCACTCTTTTAAAGTAGATTCAAGTGATACTTGATTTCCATCATCAGTCTTCACAGACGATTGATAAGAAACATCAGTTCCAAGTGCATACAGAGTAAAGGTTTTTGTTTCCGTTTCATAAAAAACAATAGATCCATTTTCATAATTCCAAAGTAAATCTAAGTCAGTAGAAATTTGAGACAATAATCCTGATAATTTACCAGTATAAGCAACATTAATACTTTTTCTTAATTTTTCAGGGTTTATTTGACTATCTATTTTTACAGGAATGTTTGTTATAGAACCTATATTATTTGCTAAAACCTGCAACTGAATAGGTTTATCCATAACAATAGTTATACCATCATCAGATTCAAATTTACTAGGTAAGTTATTTTTATGTTCAAGAGCAACAGATTTATTACCAAGCCAAACACCCTCTGACATAGAGACAGTATCGGAACTTGTAACTTTTGCACGTGGATTTTTTGCCATTTCAAAAGCATCATAAGCATTTATAAAATCTTGATCCACAGAAGAAGAAACCTTTACAGAATCTTTAGAAGAACAAGAAAAAAGGTTTAAAGTAAAAAATCCCAAAAATAAAAATTTTAAAATTCTATTCATATAATAAACGCCTAATCTATAGTTGAAACAACTAAAACCCTATTACCTTTATAAAACTTTGCATAAGGAGTTGGAGTTGCACGTGAAAAATTACGAACTAAAGCAGAAGCAACATCAACAAAACGTCCCTTAAATACAGCACTTGCCTCAATTGGATATTCACGATTAGTTGCCCAAACAAAATCCCAACCTTCTTTTTCACACCAAGACTTTAAAACCTCTCTTAAAGTTTGATTAGAAACAACAACCCAAGAACGAACTTGATCAGGAATATTTTTCTTAGGTTCTTCAGAAGAATCAACTTTTGATTCACTAAACGAATTATTTGTTAATGATTTTTCTTCATTAAAATCTTTCTTAAGTTTAGATTTTTTAGAACCTCTTATACATTTTTTCCTTGTATTTCTAGATACAGTTAAGATCTGTCCTCCATCATCCTCTAACATCTCTCTGTTTAGTAATGGCATTTCAGAATTATTTTCACATTCATCTTCAAAACCATTTGGAATAGATGAACCATGAACCATATTAGCACCACCAGAAAATCCAGCAAAATTAAAATTATTCTCAACTATTGTTCCATTACCTAAATTAGAGGTGACTTTTAAAACTTTTGGTTTTACATCTTTGTTAGAGTCGAAAGAAACATCAACATCAGCATCACTTCCAACAATTGGCCAAGTTGGAACTTGTTGAACATGATTTTGAACATTTGTACTAATCTGTTTATCTTGCTCAACTAAATTAGAATTTTGTTTATATATAACTTCAGATGTTACAACCTGTGGTATATCAGATGCAAAGCAAAAACCAGCTGCAGTTGCAAACATACAAGCAAATAAGATTTTTTTAAATAAACTGTTCATAAAGTACTTTTTAGAATTTAAATTTTATAATAACAAGTTTTACGAATCTGTGCAAGAGTTAAAATTTATTACAAATCTTAAAAAAAATGCTATAGTCAAATTAAATTAAGAATATAAAATGAGTAAAATAATCAGTTTCATCATTATAAATATATCTATCTCAATATTGTTTGCAATAATCATTATTGCAATAATTACAAATAAATTTAAGCGAATTGAAATCTTATTTTCTAATCAACAAAAAATATTAAGACTAATCTACTCTGAGATAAAGAATAAGGCAAATAATGACAGCCTTATCGAAAATTCTGAACTTATATATCAAAACTTATTGGAAAATATTATTCCTCTTATGGCATCAATAGATGTTATGCCAAGAGAATCTACAGAAGAACACCCTCTTTGGAGATCACTTGGGGCTATTATGGACAGCTATGCACAAAATCCTTTTACTCTGGAAAAAATACGTAGAGCAATTAAACTTGATTCTAATGTTGCACAAAATATAGAAAGTTATATAGAACATACAAATAAATTTCTACAAGAATTGGATGATTTAAAAAAAGACGGAATACTTTCAATGTCATTAAAAAATGGATTGCTTGGAAAATCACTTATTTTATTTGAACAAGCAAGACAATTAGCAGAGAATGATTAATATGAAATTGTCAAAAGATACAATAAAAGAAATCTCAAAAAAAAGAAAAGAACCAACTTGGCTTCTAGACTGGAGACTTTCCGCTTTTGAAGAATGGAAGAAAATGAAAGAGCCACATTTTGGAACAATAGATTATTCTCCAATTGATTATGACTCTCTTGATTATTATAACGAAACAAAACAACTCAATAATGAAGATTTAAAACAAGTATATCAAGATATGGGACTTCCAGAATCTGAACAAAAAGCACTGCTTGGAATGGCAACAGATACAGTTATAGACAGTCGTTCTGTTCATACATCTTGGACCGAAGAACTCAAAAAACATGGAATTATATTTTTACCATTCTCTGAAGCAGTTCTACAATGTCCTGAAATAGTTCAAAAATATCTTGGTAGTGTTGTTTCAAACAAAGATAATTTTTTTGCAGCACTTAATGCAAGTGTATTTTCAGATGGTACATTTGCATACATTCCAAAGAATGTAAAATGTCCAATAGATCTTGCAAGTTATTTTAGAATAGAGACTGCAAAAATTGGTCAATTTGAAAGAACTCTTATTATTGCAGATAAAGGATCCTATGTCAGTTATATGGAAGGATGCTCTGCCCCAAGACGTCCAGGTCATCAGTTGCATAGTGGTGTTGTAGAAATAATCGCACTAGATAATTCAACTGTAAAATATGCAACTGTACAGAATTGGTATGCAGGAAAATATGAAGACAATAACCAAATTGGTGGAATCTATAACTTTGTTACAAAACGAGGAAAATGTTTTAAAAACGCACGACTTGATTGGACTCAGTTAGAAGTTGGTTCATCTAAGACTTGGAAATACCCATCGACAATATTATATGGTGATAACTCAATGAGTGATTTTTTCTCTCTTACCATATCAAAAGGTGCTCAACAAACAGATACTGGTACAAAAATGATTCATATAGGGAAAAACTCTAAATCAAACATTTTATCTTATGGGGTTGCTCAAGATAGTTCTGTTCAAACTTTCAGAAGTTTAGTTGCTTTTAAAGGTAGAGGTGGAACAAATGCCTCTAAATGTGATGGAAAATTAATTGGAGATAATGCAATCCTCAATACAATACCTAGAATAATTTATGATAATGGAGATAATATTCAAAGTCATGAAGCAAAGACCGGTGCAATTGATGCATTATCATTACTATATTTACAACAATGTGGAATTAGTGAAGATGATGCCACCGCACTTATAGTAAGTGGTATAGCAAATCCAATATTATCTCGTCTTCCTATGGAATTTTTAGTTGAATCAACTCAAATAATAAAAATGGCATTATCAAAAGAGTAAAAAATGTTATTAGAAATAAAAAATCTTACAGTATCTTTATCTGGAAAAATTCTTTTAGATAATATATCACTTTCAATTGAAGCAAATAAAAGACATTTATTATCTGGACATAATGGAAGTGGAAAATCAACACTTGTACAAACAATAGCAGGTAATCCTGATTATAAAATAGATACTGGAGAAATTATTTTCGATGGTAAAGATATAACAAATATGGATACAACAGACAGAGCACTCAACGGTATATTTTTAGGTGCTCAAAATGTTCCTGAGATACCTGGGCTTTCTATAATAACTCTGCTTAAACACTCTATGGCAGCACACAGAAAATTTAGAACAGGAAGTAATCTTATAATGAAAGACTTTTTAAAAGAATTGGAAGAAGCAAGAAGCTTTTTAGATATTCCAAAAGAATGGTTAAATAGAAGTATAAATTTAGGTTTTTCTGGAGGAGAAAGAAAAAAAATAATGTTATTGAGATTACTTTTAACATATCCAAAACTTGCAATACTTGATGAACCAGATTCAGGAGCGGATTCAAAAGTTCAAGAAAAAATTGTTGAAGTAATGAATAAAATGAAAGAAACAACTTTTTTATTTATCAGCCATCAGGAGACATTTACAAAACTTGTAAATCCACAAAACATAACTGTATTGTCTTGCGGTAAAATTTTGGTATAATAGATACACTAAAAGGTAATTTATGAAAGAAATAAAAAATTCTCTTTTTACTTGGATAATAAAACAGCCTATTATTTTTGTATTTATTGGAAGTTTAATATCTTTAACATCAATGTTTTTTTCTTGGATATTTAATATTCAATCACCATATTTTACACCTTTATTTTTATTTATATTTTTAATTGGTGCTGTATATCTGGTTATAAAAGGACTACCAAAAGATGAAATAGATAAAAAAAGTTTTAGTATTATTTTTACTGTAGCTAAATTGATGCTTATTTTATCAGTCATAGCTTTATTTGTTTCTATAAAAAATTTAGCTCCTTTTTATATAATACTTTTTATATCTTTTTATTTAATTGGTCTAAGTATATCTTATTTATATGTTTCTTTTAAAATGGCAAAAAAACTGGGATTAGATACTTGGAAAATAATACTTTCTTTTCCATTTGGATTTATGTTACTTAGTCTTACAGGATATTTTTTAGCAGATAAAAAAGAAAAACCAGTTTTGATACTTAGCAACACTTTTAATAGTTTTATAAATAAACTAAAAAAAATAAATTTACCAACAGATAATTTGTTTATTGCTTTTGTAATACTTAATCTTTCAATTATTAACACATTATCTAATTTGTTTGTCTACTTTATTGCATATTTATATAAAATATTATCTAAAGGAAAAGTTGTAAAAAAATATGTAAATATTTTTGCAAATATCATAATTATTATTAATATTTTAATGAGTATAGTTTTTGTCATTAAAAAAGATTATTTTGCAGAAAAAATAAAACAAACAGAACAAACTTATATTATTGGAAATATAGAAAATCAAAAAAATGAATAATATTATTTTAATTTCTGCAGGATTACTTGTTTTATGGCTTGGAAAAAATATTTTTATTCCAATAATGATAGCTGTTTTTGTATGGTATTTGATAAATTCAATATCAGCATATTATAGAAAAATATTACCATTTAAGAATTTTTCAACCAAACATAAAATTTTTACAAAAATTTTTGATTACTTGTCTTTTATTCTTGCGGTTATTAGTTTTTCAGGACTTATATTTTTATTTATAACTCAGATTAAACCTATGTTTTCTGAACTTATAATTGCAATGCCTGAAATACAGAATAAATTGATAAATTTTTCAGATTATATTTCTAAGTTTATTGGATTCTCTTTCGACTCGAATATTTTACCTAATTTCTCATCTGCAGTTAATTTAATAGGGACATCTCTTGCAGGTATTGCTACCACATTTGGAATGGTTTTAATATATGTACTTTTTATGTTTATAGAACAAAATACTTTTAATAAAAAAATTGATTCTTTATTTCCTAATAAAATTAAACTTAAAAAAGTTCAGTTCATTATAAAAAGTATAGATGAAAATATGAAAAAGTATATGTTTATGAAAACATTTATTTCTTCAGCAACTGGAATATTATCATATATATGGTTAAGCCATATTGGATTAGAATTCGCTGGAATCTGGGCATTTATAATATTCATTATGAATTATATACCAACTTTTGGTTCCATTGTCGCCTGCTCTCTTCCTATACTTTATTCATTTGTAAGTTTTGATTCTATGAAAGTACCAATTCTTACTGCTTTTGGATTAATAGCTATTCAAATATTTTTAGGAAATATTTTAGAACCAAAATTAACAGGTAAAACTCTTAATATATCAACTCTCGCAATTCTAATAAATTTAGTGTTTTGGAGTATGCTTTGGGGAGTAGCAGGAATGTTTTTCAGTGTTCCAATGTTAGTTGCGATATTTATAATAACTGCTCAATTTGATTCACTGCGCTTTATTGCAATTTTATTATCTGCAAATGGTGAAGTACCTGATAAAGATGAATAAAATACAAATTTAAATATATATCTAATATCTCTTTACTTCTTTTTTTCTTTATTTTAATATTTTGTTAATTGGGGTATAGTTTAATGGCAGAACATCGGACTCTGACTCCGCTGATATTGGTTCGAATCCAGTTACCCCAACCAACTATAAATAATAAATTCTAAATAAAAGTTATAAAATTCAAGAAATAATTGTTAGAATCTAACAAGAAAGATCCTTCTAAAAAGAAGGAAAAGATATTTAATTTTCTAATATAATTTTTGGGTTATGATGAAAAATATCTCTTTCATCTAATGCTAAATCAAGCAAACACCTTGTTGGAATAAATTCAAAAGTTTTTTGTGCAAGTTCCATTAATTTTTTCTTTTTTAAATTTACTTCCAAATAATCTTTTAATTGGTGCAAATATAAAACATCATTTGCTGCATATCTTTTTTGATCTTTATTTAATTTCTTAGTCCAATCTGAACAAGTTTGATCTTTTTCTATTTCTATTTTAAATATTTCTAGTAATGCATTTCTTAAACTATTTCCTTTTTTTGGTCTTGCTAAAACTACAGCTATTTTGGTGCAAAATACTGGCATAGTCCAAACACCAAATCTTTTATAAATCATAAGTAAATCCATACGAGCATAATGAAATATCTTAACTGTATTTTTATCAGTTAATACTTCAACTAAATTTGGATATTCTTTACCGTCCTTTATTTGAATAAGATAAAAATTATCAGAATCTCTAGCACGCAATTGAATTAAACATACAGTATCTTTTTTTACATCAATTCCTGTTAATTCTGTATCTATTGCAATATCAGGAGATGATAATAAATCTTCTTTTTGTTTTTTAGTTAAATCTGTTGATTGATATATGATATTCAATTTAAGTTCCTTTTTGATAAAGATATAATATTTTCAAGAATGATTCTAGCGCTTTCAGAATCAAGTTGTTCTTTAATCTTTTTTTTATTTTGTATATTTTCACACGCCATAAAACTTGTCAGTGTTTCATCTATAAAAAATATATCAATATCTGTTTTTTCTTCTAATTTTTTTGCAAAATCTATAACTAAATTTGTAGTATCAGAAAAACTCCCATCAGACCTTAAAGGCAGTCCAACAACAACAGCTTTTATATTATCTTCTTTTATAATTTTAAGTATTTCATTTAATAGATTTTTTTGTTTACAATCTATTTGTTCTCTTGCAAAAACAAATTTTTGAGATGCATCACTTACTGCGATTCCACATCTAACTCTTCCCCAATCTATTCCAAGCAACTTACCAAAAAAAGGAAAATCATTGAATTTTTCTTTTATCATTGTATAATCTGTTCTTAGTAAATACTAGGTATAAAAATGGCATTTAGCAAGGAACAATTAAAGAAATTTGCAAATCTTTCTAGAATTGAAATTGAAGATGAAAAACTAGAAAGTTTAAAAATAGATTCTGTTATAGATTGGTTAGACAAACTTTTAAAAATAAATACAAAAAATGTAAATCCTATGATAACACCATTAGAACAAGAACCAATTTACAGAAAAGATATTGTAAAAGATGGAAATATAAGAGATTTAATACTAAAAAATACACATGATAAAACTGCCAACTCTATCGGATATGTATCGGTTCCAAAAGTTATGGATGAATAAATGATAAACTTAACTATAAAACAAGCTTTAGAAAAATTAAAAAAACGTGAAATAAGTCCTGTTGAATTAACAAATGCAGTAATCGACAGAGTTAATAAATTTGGAGATAAACTAAACTGTTATATAACAAAAACTTTTGATAGAGCAATTATTGATGCTAAAGAAAGTGAACAAAGATATATAAATGGTAATTCTCTACCATTAGATGGTATTCCAATTGGTATGAAAGATTTGTTCGCAACTAAAGGAATACGAACAACAGCTGCATCAAAAATTTTAGAAAATTTTGTACCAGAATATGAATCAACAGTTTCACAAAAATTTATTGATAGCGGATCAGTTCTTATTGGAAAAACAAATCTAGATGAATTTGCTATGGGAACTTTCAGTAAAACAAGTTTTTTTGGTGCGCCAATAAATCCATGGCAAATTGAAAAAAGACTTACTGCAGGGGGATCATCTGGAGGTTCTACAAGTGCTGTAGCATCAGGACTTGCTTTTGGTGCAACGGGGACAGACACTGGCGGTTCTATTCGTTTTCCAGCTGCAATTACTGGACTAGTTGGAATGAAACCAACTTATGGACTTTGTTCAAGATGGGGATGTATAGCTTTTGCATCAAGTTTAGATACAGT
This sequence comes from uncultured Alphaproteobacteria bacterium, assembly GCA_963540515.1. Classification (GTDB taxonomy): domain Bacteria; phylum Pseudomonadota; class Alphaproteobacteria; order Rs-D84; family Rs-D84; genus JAFGMC01. Next base: position 6,920 of record CAUTNA010000011.1, on the reverse strand, counting down.
TGGACCTATTGCGAGAACAGTTGAAGATACTGAAATTTTATTATCTGTTATGATGGGACATGATGAAAAAGATGCAACATCTGCAAGAACAACTGTTAATAAATTAAGAAAAACTTCAAAAGTTGGAATTATAAAAGAGTTATTAGATGTAGAAATTTCAAACGATATGAAAGAAATTTTTGAAAAAAGAGTTAAAGATTTAAAAGAAGAAGGTTATGAAATAATTGAAGTATCAATTCCTAATATCTTAGATGCCCTTGCAACTTATTATATAATTGCACCAGCAGAGGCCAGCTCTAACTTATCTAGATATGATGGTATGAGATTTGGCTTTAGAGAAAATGGGGTTGACTTAATTGATACATATAAAAAAACTCGTGGAAGTGGTTTTGGATTAGAAGTTCAAAGAAGATTACTTATTGGAACAGCAGTGCTCTCCTCTGAAAGTTATGATGTTTATTTTATGCAGGCAGCTAAAGTTCGCAGACTTATATCAGAATCTTTTAATAAAGCTTTTGAAAATTGTGATTTTATAATTTGTCCTTCAAGTGCATCTACTGCTATGCCACTTGAATCAGATTTAACACCGCTTGAATATTATGCTCTTGATTTATTTACAGTTGCTGCAAATTTAGCGGGAATACCTGCCTGCTCTGTACCTGCAGGACTTGCAAAAAATGGTTTACCACTTGGTATTCAAGTAATTGGAAAAATGTTTGATGACTTTAATGTTTTAAATATGGCAAAAAATATAGAAAAATATGCAAATATTGATAACCGCCCTTCTGTAATTATGGGTGAATAAAATTTATATTCATGGAATATTAAAAATAAACATTGTAATAAAGAATACAAAACCTACAGTTTTATATTAGAAAAATAACTAAAAAAATTTTAAAAAATAGATTTAAAACTTCTATTTTGCTATCCGCTTTATTCGTTGGTACTTTAGTTGGTAATGTTTCTTGCACACCACCACAAAGAAAACCTATTGATAATATAAAGAAAACAGAACACGTTATCAAAGTTGATATAAAAGAATTAGATTCTTTATATAATGATATTGTTATCACAGCATTAGCTATTGCTACTTATGATGATACTGATAATGAACTTCGCAATATTATTGGAAATACTTTACTTTACGATGAAGATTATGGTTATTATGTAGGAGGAGATAATTATTATGCAATATCAAAATTATATAATAGTATATTAGAGATGAGGACACAGAATACTATTTTGATATGTGATCTTTTGGAAAAATGTAATCAATATATATGGCTTTCACGTAAAATAGAAAAAATAAATGAGAAAAAATTAACAGATTTGTCTGAAAAGTCTCGTTAATAAAAGCCCGAAAGGGCTTTTTATTTTATTTAAACAAACCTTAAAAATAAATATAATAACTTATTAAAAATAATTACTATTTATTCTAATTACCAGCTTTTTATTGAAAACTAAACAATTTTCATAAAATATTTGACAAAAGTTAAAAATAGTCTAATATTTTAATATTCGGAAGGAGAGTATGTATGAGAAAAGTTTTTAATTATAATTTAAAACATAAACTTAAAGCTTCTATTTTATTATCTGCTTTATCTATTGGTGTTTTTATTGGTGGAAATTCTTGTTCTTCACAGGAAAAAATAGCAACTAATTTACCAACAAAAACACAAAAAACTACTAGAGAAATCAATATTGAAAAGCGAGATTCTTTATACAATGATGTTATTAGTTATGGTTTAGACATACTACAAAATTCTAAAGGAAAATTTGATTATTTTAATAATTATATAAAAAATTATTTTATATATGATGTAGTAAATGACACAATTAATGATAATTATACAAAAATAAATAATTTCTATACTGATCTTCTTTATTTGAAACCCAAACAAATTTGCACAGATGAAGAATTTAAAAAGCTTCTAGAAACAATAAAAACATGTGAACTTTATTTAGGTTTATCTGAAAGGTTAATAGCAGAAGATAAATTAAATAGATTTACTAAAAACAACCAACACTCTCATTAATAAAAAGCCCTTTCAGGCTTTTTTCTTTTATATAAGTGTATATAAAATATTTTTATTACTTTTTATATTCTATAATACAGATAATAAAATAATATTTATACTGATTATAAAATACCAGTTCTTTTATTAAAATTTAGTTTTATATTCCAAGTCTGTGAGATAATTTCATCATTAAAATAGTTTCATTTTTATCTGTAAATCCATCAGGGTTTACTCTGTAGATAAAATTAAATACAGAATCTGTAAATATCCCTAAATTTTTACGATAAGTTCCAACAAATCTAAGTTCTTTATTTGGAGACAAGGACACTTTATCTAAATAATATTTTGAAGAAAGACCGTATCCACCTTTTGTTTTTGGAACAAGATTAAAATCGGAGTATGCATATGTCATATCACCACTATATACAGTCAAAGGTCTCGATATACTGAAAGAAAAATTTTTATAATCAGCGTTTATCGAATAGGCATTAGAATATATGTCTGTTATATCCTTTATAAAAGATTGTTCATTTCTGTTATTTGTTTTAGTTTGTGATGTTATAAAATTAAATTGTAGGTTTATATCATTTGTTAATTTATATGATACTCTGTTATCTAAATAAATTGTATCTCCTGATCCTAAATCTAAAAGTCCTCCTGTTCCTGTTCCTAAAACACTTCCTTTTTCATTTAATTTACCTATTGAAGATGAAATATTGAAATTATTTTTATTAAAAGAAACATCAAAACTAAATCCACTGGCACTACCAAATTTTGCAGATTCAAGTAAAGAATTACTTAATTCACTTTTTGAAATTAAATTTTTATCCAGTATATCACCTGAAAAAACAGAAGTTTTAAAACTGAAATTTTTCAAAGAATATTTTGTATCAGCAATAACTAAATTTGAAACAAGTGATAGAATTTGATTTTCTCTGCCTTCAAAGTTTGAAAGATTATCGGTCAAATTATTTTTAAAACTTGATGTAAAATTAAAATTATCTTTTTCATACTTTATATTAAAATTATTTAAATCAGAAAAGTTTCCTAACCTTGATCCAGAACTGGATAAAGCAAAAGAAAAATTATCAATCTTTTGTTCTGAATTTCTTGTAAATAGTTGCAAACTTTCAAAAATATTTTTTGAAATATTATTTATATTATTTTCTTTATTTAAATTAAAATTATGCTTCCATATTCTTGGCAAAGATAAAGATTTATCAGGACTTTCCAACATATCATAATATTGTGCTGATATTTTTGATAATCTTGGTCTTAAGACAGAGGAACTTGCAAACCTAGTTTTACTAAAATCTCCCCAATAAGCATTACCACCCTTTTTACTTGATAAAATTCTATCACCATTATAATAATATATTGTTTTACCTGGAGTTGTTGCTCTTTCGAGATTTATTAATCCATAACCAAAAACTTTTTTAAATAATTCTAAATAATTTGCATTAGGATTATTATCCAACTCAGATTGATAATCAGATGGTAATTTATACATTCCATCTAGATAATTTTTTAATTTTTCTTCTATATCTTTGCCTTTAGAATTTTTTGCACAATCCTTACAAAATGGTCCATCAGCAGTTAAAGCAAGAAGTGCAAACAATTGTTTATTATCCATATAACTAAAAGCAGATTTTAATATTCCAACAGAACCTGCCATAGATGCAACCGCCTGACCATCATAATTTCCAATTGCAGAAAAACACCATGGATCTGTATCCTTAGTTCCTGTTCCACTTATTCCACATATTCTTGATTTATATTTTTTAGTTCTAAGTTCATAAGCAGATAATTCTATTTTATTTTCAGTTTTATATTCACCTAATTTTAGATTATTAGATTTTTTTACTGTTGGAACACTTACAGATACAACTGTTGCAAATATATTTTTTAGTCTATTAAAAACAAGTGGAGCTGAATTTTCAAAACTCGCTTCTAATGATTTTCCTGAAGAATCTATATTCTGCCAACCTGCTGAAAAAATTGTAAATTTATTGGTATTTTCAAAAAAATCTAATGCTTTTTGTCCCTGTTTTTTATCACTCTCAAAAGAATAATACTCATTAACATATTCTTTAAATTTGTTTTTATATTCATCTTTTTTATCATATGAAATAATACTTGTTATTGTTTTTGATGAATTATCAAAAAGTTTTGGATTTAATGCAACATTTGCAATTACACTTGGTGCAAAACCTGATTTATCATCTTTATCAGATAAATTAGATGCGTGTAATAAAGCCTCATAGTTTTTATAATCAGTTTGCTTTGTATTTTGAACCAGTTCAATTTTCTTGTTTGTACTATCCACATTATAAACTTGTAATGTTGAAAATGTATTTTCAGCTCTTGAGTTATATAGATACATTTTACCATCTTTAATGTATGCACGATAACCAGTATCTTTTCCCGCTTTTAGAATTTTATAATAATTACTTCTGCTTATGATTTTATCAAATATATATTCAGTATCAACAGTATCGCCAGATAACTTGATCTTCACTTTTATTCCATTTGCAATATATTCAAAATCTTTTTCCCCTTGACCTGTAAGATTATTTATTTTATAACCTCCACCTGTTCTATATACAGTCATCTGACCATTAGGCATAAAACCAGTAATATCACCAGAAGTTTTTCCAGAAGTATAACCTCCAACTATCTTTGCAAGCATATTATCAGGATCGTATATATCATCATTATCTATTAATTTATTATGAAGGGCTGTACCTGCTCCAGATAAATCAAAATTATTTATATCCTCTTTTTTTTCTTCTGTTTTCCATTCAGATATTCCATTTTGAATATCTTGACCTAATTGCTTATATGTCTTATTTATAATCTTATTATTATAATATTTATTTGATACTGTATCTCTTGATCCATTATTCAAAGAACCATTTACATTTTTTGATGTATAAGCAAATAATCTGTCCTGTAAAGAAGACTCATCAGCTGTTAAATCTGAATTTATATTTAAGCCATTTGAAGTAATTAACGCCACATTAACAGGCTTGCCACCAGATATATTATTTCCCTCTAAATCACCAGTTATTTTTAGAGGTTCATTTTTATCATTTCGAAGAGTTGTCATTCCCAAATATCCACGTGCAAATGGAGAATATCCACGCATAGCAAGCAAATGATTGTATTGAGAAACAACATTATTACTACTATCTAGCTGAGTAGTTGCATTAAAATTTTTCTTTGATATGTCTGTTCCTAATTGACTGTTTAGATTATTTGCATAATCTTTTTTTTCTGCTTCTGTACTTGGAAGAGAGGGTCCATAAGATGTTAAAGCTTTTGAATCTCCTTGATGGGTATTATTATTTCCACCATGTCCACCAGTACCACCACTACCACCATTATTATTTGGACGATTAGAATTACTGCCAAAAATATTATTATTCGATCCTTTTAATTTGTCCGTTAAAAAAAAAAGACCACCAACTACAGCAATTCCTCCCGCAGTTGTAAGTGCCACTTCTTGAGCAGTCGAAAGTCCACTGAAAAGACCACCAGTTTTTTTATTAGGATCCTTATTTTTATATTTTTTTATTTGTCTGTCACACTTAGAAGCATCAGCACCATACATTTGTAAAATCTGTGCAGCCCTTATATCATTGTTCATAAGAGCAGTACAAACAATAGACATTCCAGTATTATCTACATAATTTATATCTGCACCATTATTTACCAATTGTTCGAGATATTTTATATCTCCATTTTTTGCAGCAGATAACATTTGAGCAGCGGTATCAAAATCACTTAAAGCAAATGCACCCGATGATATAAAAATACCGAAAATAAAGAATCTTATAAACTTCACAATCTCTATCCCTTTGCTGTGAATTATATCACAAAATAAATACCTTTTCAAAATTCAAAAAAGAATTTTATAAAAATACTTTGTATAAAAATCTGCTTTATGATAAAATTAAAAGAGAGAGATGTTAAAAAAAATACTATTTTTATTTATATTCAGTGTTGGGTTATTTTCATACAATAATCTTTTTGCAACTTGTTCTAAGTCATCAATTACAAAATGTTTAGATTCTGCCTGTGCTATTAATATTGGGTTAAATCCATCAGCCAGATGTCAATTATGTGGATCAGAAAACTCTGGGAAATTTACTATTGAAGAAGGACTTGAGAATGTGTCCCTTGGTATGTCTAGTAAAAATACACTAAGTGCGAAAGAATTAAAAAAAGCACCAAAATCACCGAATAAAAGATATATATGGGCAACTGAACAATGTATTAAAAAAAATCCTGATTGTACTCCAGATGATGTAACAAATACTTATGATGACTTGATAAAACAATCTTGTAAAGCAGCAGGAATTGATATGGCAATGAATGCTATACAAAAAGAAATGGGAAAACAAAAATCAAAGGTAATTTGCGAAACAGAAATTAAAAACTGTGTTATAAAAGAAAATCACTGTTCTGTAGATTGGAGCGGATGCTTGGAAGATGATAGTTTTAGTAGATTTTTTTCAGAATGTGTTGCAAGTGTATTTAAGTGTGATGATTACATATCAGATTTGAGAATGAAATTTTTAGATGATAGAGATGTATTTGTAAAAAACAAAGAAAAAGTACTTAATGATTTGATAGCTGGTTATAAAAATAAAAGAGAAAATTCTTTAAAAGAAATAAAAAATTCCTGTAAAGATAATTCTAAATTTGATAGTTGTGTTTCTAATGTATGTTCCATAAATATGACTAATTCTTGTAAAGCTGGATTTGAATATGAAAAAGCTATTGCTGCGAATCTTTGTAAATACTTAAAAATAGCTTGTGATAAACTAAAGAGATGAATAAACTAAAAACGTACATTATAAGCATTATAAGTATATTGAGTATAAACAGTGTTTATTG
>CAUTNA010000010.1:0-22624 GCA_963540515.1 uncultured Alphaproteobacteria bacterium | reverse complement strand
AGATAGAACGGGCGAAGAATTTTTTAATAAATTGTAAAGATTCCATAATAATAAATACTTTAATAAAATATATGTGAAGATAATAGAAAAAATATATAATAAAATACAAGATAAAAATTATATAATAATATTTTAATTAAATTAAGTTTAAAGTATAAAAAAAAAACTCGCATAAAGCGAGTTTTTTAAACCAATAAAAGAATAATAAATATTACCTTGAATTAGAAGCAGTTTTATTTTGCATTTCATATTCTTTAAGGTATAAATTACAAGCATCTACTATTCTTTGTAAAATTTTTATTCTTTTTGTTGTATCATTTATCTCTTTTAAGTCATTTAACCATCTATTTGATAAATATTTATACCCTGTAGAATCTAAATCATTTATTGAACTAAATCCTGATTTTGCAGCTTCTTTAGGGTCTACAAAAAAAGGATTGCCAACAACTGAATCATAAAAAGTTTTAAAGCTTATATTAGGAGATTGTAAATGTATATAATTTTTGAATCTTTCATATAAACCTACTGACTTTAATCCATCAACTTCTAATGTAAATTGTTTTTCTAAATTTAATAATCTTTCTTCTGGAGTTTTAGTATCAACAGTATCTTTAGGAGGAACAACAGGAGTTTCAGTATTATTTTCTTTAGGTTTTACAGGATCTTTTTTGCAAGAAACTGTTCCAAAAGCTACCAAAAGAGACAAAGCTGATAATAATAATTCTGTCTTGAAATTATATTTGTTTTTATTCTTTAAAATATTTTTTACTTTAAAAGTCTTTTTCATATGTATTTTCATATGTATTTCTCCTTATACATCTGGTTCTATACCCCTTAATTCTAACTCCAATAAACTATTTTGTCAAGATTCGTAGAGTTTTAAATTATTCTTTAAGACTAATTGATTTTAATTAAGTTTGATTTCTTTTTTTTGTCCAAGTATTCTCTGGATAATTTAAATCTAATATTTTTTTATAAACTTCCGCTTGATTTGGTAATCCTAAAGCAGTCCAACACTCAGTAAGTCTGAATAATGCCTCTGGTGTCATAACAGATTCTTGAGAATTTTGTATTAAGTTTTGAAGTCTGTTTATAGCAGATGTCCAATTTTTATTTTTCATATCCATTCTAATTAAATACATTTCTTTGCCTGCTATATAATTTTTTAATATTACCATTTTATTTTTTACATTTTTTGCATATCCTGTTTTAGGAAATTGTTCTGATAAATTTTGGAATGTTTCTAATGCCTTCAATGACATACCTGATTCACGTCTTACATCACTCACTTGTTTATAAAAAGACATACCTTTTAGATATAAAATATAAGGCATGTTTTCATTTCCAGGGTGAAAACGAATAAATTTATCACATAATAAAATAGTGCCTGCAAAATCATTATCTAAATATTTAGAATATGCAGACATAATTAAAGCATTTATTGCAAATTTGTTTGATGGATATCTGTTTTCTATATCAATAAACTCTTTTGAAGCAGTTTCAAAATTCTTTTTATCAAAACTGTTATACGCTTTTGTATACATTTCTCCAATTGATAAGTCTTCTTCAACCTTATTTTTTGAAGAACAAGAGACTAATAAAAAAGGAATTAATAGAATTGTAATAAATTTATATAACTTCATATTGATTTTTCTCTTTTTTAGTGAGTATAATTACTTTTGTGAAAATTGGCAAACATATTTTTGGTGTTGGTCTTATGACGGCTGTAAGCCGTGTTTTTGGGTTTATCAGAGATATTTTAATAGCAAGATTTTTAGGAACAGGCAGACTTTCTGATATATTTTTTGTTGCATTCAAGTTGCCGAACTTATTTCGAGATTTATTGGGGGAAGGGGCACTTTCTTCTGTTTTTATTCCAATGTATACATCTAAAGATAAAGATGAAAATTTTGCAAAACAGTCTTTTTCTTGGCTGATGTTTGTTTTGCTTTTGATAGTGATAATATTTCAAATCATTATGCCAATAGTTATTGTTTCAATGGCACCAGGTTTTGATGGTGAAAAATTAACTTTAACAGTATCTATATCAAGAATTTTATTTTTTTATTGTATATTTATTTGTTCATCTGCTTTTTTATCAGCAATTTTAAATACTTTCTCAAGATTCTTGCTTGTTGCTTTTATGCCAGTGCTTTTAAATATTATGCTTATAGTATCTCTTCTTTTATTTTCTGGGGCAAGTGATATTTTTATTTTGTATTCAATGTCTATAACTGTTGTACTTTCTGGTATTCTACAAATGTTAATTTTATGGATTTCTGTTATAAAAAATCATTTTAAACTTTCTCTTGTCAGACTAAAATTAACAGAAGATATAAAAACTTTATTTAAAAGATTGCTTGTTGGTGTTCTTGGATCTGGTTTTTATCATATCAATATTATTGTTGGAACATTGATTGCAAGTTTTACATCTGGTGCAGTTTCATATTTATATTATACAGACAGACTTATTCACTTACCTTTTGCAGTAATAGGACTTGCCGCTGGGACTGTTTTAATGTCGTCTCTTTCAAATGCAATTGCAAAAAATGATTTAAAATCTGTTTATCTTCAACAAAATTATTCGATAAGAAAATCTTTAATGTTGATAATACCAAGTTTTGTTGGTTTATTTGTTTTAGCGATTCCTATTATAAAGTTTTCTTTTGAACGTGGTGCTTGGACTCCAGAATCAACTATTGCTGTTGCAAATGCTCTTATGATTCAGGTTTTTGTTTTGCCTGCTATGATGGTAAGTCAGGTATATAGCAGAACTTTATTTGCGGTTCAAGATGTAAGAACTCCCGTTAAAACAAGTATAATTTCTCTTTGTTTTTCAAGTATATTATTTATCTCTCTTTATCCTTTAATTGATTATTTATCTATTCCTCTTGGTATTGTTCTTGGTGGATATTTAAAGAATTATTTATTATCAAGAGCTTGTAAAAATAAAGGATTATTAAAAATAGAATTAAAAACTATTAAGAGTATAGTTTTTTATTTCGTTTTATCTTCTGTCTTAGGTTTTATTTTATATCTAATTCCAATTAAGAATATGATGACTTTGATTCTTGCTGTTTCTGGTTTTGGTTTTATATACTTACCAACTACAATATTTATCTCAAGAAAGATAAAATAATTTGAAGTTAATTTTAATTTCTGGTATACTCTCCAAGAGTTAAAGGGGAGTTTATGAAAAAAGCAATTTCACTTGTTGCACTTCTTTCAGTTTTAGCAGCATGTAGTAATAAAGGTACAAATGGTTCTGGTTTTGATGGTTATGGTTCAAATACACTAGAAGAGGAATCTTTAAATCAGAACACTCAGGGAATGGTTTCTGTTGAAAATAATATGGATGATAATTTATTAAAAGGTGCACCAAAGTACTATATTGGAAGTCCTTATAAAGTTGAAGATGTTCAGTATAATCCGGTTGAAGATTTAAATTATAATCAAACAGGTATTATAGGAATAATTCCAACAGAATTAAATGGAACAAAAACTCAAAATGGTGAGATCTTTGATTCAAATCAAATGGTTGCAACCAGTAAAGTTTTACCTCTTCCAACAATTGCAAATATAACTAATTTAGAAAATGGAGAATCTGTAGTTGTTCGTATTAATAACAGAGGACCTTTTGTAAATTCAAGAATTATGGATGTTTCAGCTGCTGTTGCTCGTAAACTTCATTTTAATGGTCAAACAAAAGCACAAATACAAGTTATAGCAGATAAATCATTAGTTGTAAAAAATGCTACGATTGGTATGGGTGAATCTGTCGATATAGCAAATGGTGCTATTGAACCTGTAAATCGTGAACCAGTAAAGTCTGTAATGGGTGATTATACTGTTCAAGTTGGAGCATATTCTTCAGAAGAGAGTGCAAGAATAGTTTCAAGAAGAATGCAAAGATATGGAAATGCAGAAGTTATAAATGACGCCGGTATGTGGAAAGTTCGTTATGTTGGTTTGGATGCAGAAAGTGCCAGAAACTTAATAAACAGACTTCGTAATTCTGAAAGTATGTCTCCTGGCTTAATTAAAAATGGCAGATGGATAAATGCAGATAGTATTTAATTATTCTTTCATTTCCTCCTATAAAAACCGCTTCGGCGGTTTTTTTATTTATACTCTTGAGATAATTTAAAAGCTTATTTATAATTCGAAATATGAAAGAAAATCAAAATATATTATCTATAACTTTTGGTTGCAGGTTAAATACATTAGAGTCTGAGAAAATAAAAAATATGATTTCATCGCACTTTAATAGTGCAATTGTTATAAACTCATGTGCGGTTACAAGTGAAGCAGAGCGCCAAGTTTCACAAAAATTAAGAAAAATTATACAAGAATATAAAAATATTCCTATTTTTATAACTGGTTGCAGTGCAACACTTCACCCAGATAGATATAAATCTTTTGAACAGGTGTTTGTTATAGATAATAAAAATAAATTAAATTTAGAAAGTTATTTAAATGCTTTTGATAATAAATTTAATATAGAATCAAAATTATTTAAAAACAATTCTTCAAATCTTTCAAAAAAATATATTCAAATTCAAAATGGTTGTAATCATAATTGCACTTTTTGTATTACTAAATTACTACGTGGAAAAAGCTATTCTTTTGATTATCAAAAAATTCTTATAGAAGTAAAAAAAGCTGTTGAAGGTGGTTTTAAAGAAATTGTTTTAACAGGTATTGATATTGCAAGTTATTTTGATAGAGAAAATAAATTATATTTATCTGATTTATGTAAAAAAATACTGATAGATGTCAATAAACTGGAAAGACTTAGATTATCTTCTCTTGATCCAGCATCAATTGAGATAAATAAAATAATAGAACTTATTAAAAATGATAAAAGAATGATGCCTCATCTTCATCTTTCAATGCAATCTGGAAATAATACTATTTTAAAATTGATGAAAAGACGTCATAATACAGATATAGTAAAAAAAATTATGTCTAATAAATTCATCAGCTTCAGTTGGGATATAATTTGTGGTTTTCCACAAGAATCTGAAGAATTTTTTAATGATACATTAAATCTTGTAAAAGAGATAAAGCCAATTCACATACATGCTTTTCCATTTTCTCCAAGAGAATATACAGAAAGTTTTGATATGCCAAATCAAATTCAAAGATCTGTATCAAAACATAGGGTTAAATTAATAAATAATATGGCTAACCTTAACAAATTAGAATTTATGAAATCTAAAATTGGAACAATCTCGAGTGTTCTTTTAGAAGAAAATAATATTGGAAAGACAGAAGATGAAATACCAGTAAAAATATTAGATAATAAAGAGCCTTCAAAAAGTATTATAAATGTAAAATTGATTGATATTTCAGATTTGCATTTTATTGGTAAAATTTGCTAGAGTAATTTCATTAGAACGGGGTTAAAATGCTATTTAAAATAACTTCTCTTAAATTATTTGTTTTTATTTGTTTTATAAATATTTTCTCCGCTGATGCTTATGTATCACGTGCAAAATCTGCTTATTTACTTGATTATGATTCAGGCAGTGTTTTGTATGCAAAAAATGAAAATTTATTAATGCCACCATCTTCAATGGTAAAGTTAATGACACTTACCTTGTTATTTGATGAAATAAAGGCTGGTAATATAAAATTAGATGATCAGTTTCCAGTTAGTAAAAATGCTGATTTTAGAAATAGAGTTTGGCAAACCGCAAGTAAGATTTGTTTAGAAGAAGGTAGAACTGTATCTGTTAAAGATTTAATATTAGGAATTATTGTTTTATCTGGAGGAGATGCAAGCGTTGTGGTTGCTGAAAAAATTGCTGGTTCTGAAGATGTTTTTGTTCAGAAAATGCAAGAAAAAGCTAAAACAATAGGAATGGAAAATTCTGTTTTTGCAAATGTAAGTGGTTTGCCTCATCCAGATAGTTTAATGACAACTAAAGAACTTGGAATACTTGGTAAATATATAATTTCAAATTATCCAGATTTATATCCTATGTTTGCAACAAGACGTTTTGAATATGATAATCATACTGAAAATTGGTGCAGACAGTGGGGAAGATTACATACTCTCAATTATAATAAACTTTTGTTTATTATGTCTGGAGCGGATGGTATGAAAACTGGTCATACTGATAGTGGTGGTTATGGTATGGTTGCAAGTGTTAAACAAAATGGCAGGAGACTTGTTGGCGTAGTAAACGGTATGCGTGCAAAAGATCATTCTGATTTAGCAAACGAAGTTAGAAAAATGTTTGTTTTTGGTTTTAACTCTACAAAAACAAAAATATATTATAAAAAAGATTCTAATATAATTAATGTTCCTGTTTGGTATGGTAAAAAATCAAATGTATCTGCAACTGTTAAAGATAATTTTGCAATTACACTTCCAAAAGATTCTAATTATAATGGTATAAGAGTTTTAGCAAGATATTATGAACCTGCTATTGCACCAATTTCAAGAGGTGATAAATTAGGAGAAATAATTGCAGAAAAAGATGGTAAAGTCATATCAAGAAAAGATTTAATAGCATCGGATGATGTTCCTAGAGTTAAATTTATTGGTAAAATAATAGCAAATATAAAAATAATGATTTTAGGAAAAAAATAAGATTATGGTAAAAAAAAATATTTTTTCTTTTCCTAAGCCTGCTGATAGTACTGAAGTTATTGGACATGATAATATCTTAAATAATTTTAAAAGTGCTTGGAATTTAAAAGATAAATTTCCAATTCATCCTGTTTGGATGTTTACAGGAACAAAGGGAATTGGTAAAGCAACTCTTGCACATACTCTTGCAAAAGAAATTTATGGTGATGTTGGAGATTTTTTCCTAATAGATGCTGATAATAATATTGATAAAGATGGTAATAAAAAAGAATCAAGTGTTATATCCGTTTATACTGTAAGGAAGATTATAGAAAATTTACATTTTTCTTCTATGTCAGGTGAATGGAGGGTTGTTTTAATAGATTCAATGGATGAACTGAATAAATCTGCATCAAATGCTCTTCTTAAAATACTTGAAGAACCACCAGAAAAAACCATTTTCTTTTTGATAGTTAATAAATTATCAAATGTTTTACCAACTATTCGTTCTAGATCTCGTGTTGAAAAAATGATGCCTCTTTCAAAAGAAAATTTAAAATATCTTTGTTCTAAATTTCATATTGATTTAGATAATGATTGTATTTTAGATATAGCAAATGGCAGTTTTGGAAGAATAGCAAGATTAAAAGAAACATCAGGAGATGTTATTTATAACGATTTAATAAATTCTTTAAAAAATAAAAAATCTTTTAATATTATGCCAATAGTAAAAAAATTGAATACAGATACTCAGTTATATGATATTGTTTTAGATGTTATAGCATACTTTGGTTTATCTGATTTATATAAAGATGCTTTAAATAAAATTACTGAAATGGTAAATTTACATCTTGATCCAGAAGTAACATTATTTAGTATAATAAAAGAAATACAGTTGAGGCTTTCAAATGATTGATACTCATTGTCATTTATCAGATTCTGCTTTTTCTGTAGATTTGGACACAGTTATATCTTCTGCTTTTGAATCTGGTCTTAATAAGATAATTTGTAGTGGTGCAGAGATTGGGGATATATTTAAAATATCTAAAATAATACAGAAGTATGATAATGTTTATTGTACTATTGGTATTCATCCAGAATATGCAATTCAGTATACAGATGATGATTTAATTAAAATTAAGAATTTTGCAACAAATAAAAAAATGGTTGGAATAGGTGAGATCGGTCTTGATTATTATCATGGAGATGAAAACAGATTCAAGCAGATTGAACTTTTTGAAAAACAAATTGAAATTGCTAAGAGTGTAAAACTTCCTATTGCTATTCATACAAGAAATGCAGAACAAGATACTATCAATATAGTGAAAGATATATCTGGGGTACTTCATTGTTTTACAGGATCCTTTAATATGGCAAAAGTTTTTTTAGATAAAGGTTTTTATTTTTCAGCAAGTGGAATAATAACTTTTAAAAATGCTATTGAGTTAAGAGAAACTTTTAAAAAAATTCCAATTGATAGAATTGTTATAGAAACAGATTCTCCTTATTGTGCGCCAGTGCCATTGAGAGGAAAAAGGTGCGAACCAAAAATGATATTAGAAACTCTTAAAGTTTTAGCAAATATAAAAAATATTTCTTTTGAAAAAATAAATAATATACTTAATGAAAATACTTTAAATTTATATCAAAAATTAAAATGAATACTAAAAGAAATCTTATTAAAACAGGTCTTGTATCAGAAAATCGTAAAGCTAGATTTAATTATACAATTATTGACACAATCGAAGCTGGTATTTCACTTACTGGTTCTGAAGTTAAATCAATAAGATATGGATTAGTATCAATTGTTGATGGTTTTGTTCAAAACAAAAATGGAAATTTGGTTTTATGTGGTGTCGAAATTCAAGCTCTTCCAACAATTGCTAAGATTATTAATTTTGATGAAAGAAGATACAGACAATTATTATTACATAGAAGTCAAATAAATAGAATTACTGGAAAACTTCAAGAAAAGGGTGCAACTGCAGTACCACTTAAATTATACTTTAATGAAAAAGGTATTATTAAAGTTTTAATTGGTATAGGTTTTGGTAAAAATAAAATTGATAAACGTGAAACTATTAAAATGCGTGAATGGAATAGAAATAAAAAGAGAATATTAAAAAAATAAAAATATTTTTCTTTATCTAAAAAAAATCTGGTGATATTATTGTTTCAGTTGAAAAAAAGGAGTATATAAATGTTTTATTGTGGTGATGAATGTGGTTGCGGTGGAAACTGTGGTGGAAATTGCGGAAAATAATCACAAATAAAAAACCTTGCCTTTGGCAAGGTTTTTTTATTTTTATATTTTATTTAGTATTAGAATTACCTGTATTTTGCATACTAATAATATTTGATTTTTGTATAACTAAATTTATAAGTCTTAGTATTTCATCTCTATAATTCAAAATATAACTGTAAGTTAAATATTTTATAGCTCTATATTGTTCCTCAGTAATAGTTTTAAGCAAAAAGACGAGAATATGTTCGATAATTTCTGTTTAGTGTATTTGTTGGATCTTTATATATGAATAAAAAATTATCTTTAAATTCAGCATCAACTAACTTATTTAGTAAACTGTTTGTACTCATAAAGTGTTTTACATTATTTACAATATTATTAATATAGTTAATTGTTTCCATTGGATTAGTATCTAATTTAGTAAAAATTTTAACTGAACTTCTATTTCCGAGTTGTACTAATTTTGTTCTTTTGTCATCTAGATCATTTTCTAATGTTGTGATATGACAAATAAGGGAATATAAGTCTTTTAATATATTTTTATTTACTTTATCATTGTTAGATAAATTTGCTAACAATGTTTTTCTAAAATTTATAACTATAGAAGCAAATTTATCTGTATAATTAAAAATAGAATCATTATTAGGTGTCTCTCCTAATAATTCAGTTAAATTACTTTTTAAGTGTAAAAGATTTGTTAGTATAGTAGTTTGTGTCTTTTCAGAATTATTTTTGAGTTTCATTTTAGTATATTCCTTGTAATAATATTCTCTCTCAGTTTACAATACAATATTTAATTATGTCAACATTATTACTTAATTTTATTTTTCATTTTTAAAATTTTTAGCTTTAATTTTAGTAATTTTGAAAAATCTTCTTCTTTTAAAATAGAATTTATATTTGAAACAATTATTACATATCTAGAAGCTAATAACTTAAATAGTCCTGATTTAAAACTAAAAGTTGCAAACTTTATTGAATTATCATTGATATTTATATTAGATAAAAATAATGATTTATAAAACTCTGAAAAGGTTTCATCCTTTTTTATAAAATCGTTTATATTGAAATTAATCAAGAAAATCGAATTTGTAATTATTGAATCAAGCTTATTTGATTCTTTAAATTTTACATCTTTAGTATAGTAATTTAATAATAAAGTTAAATATTTTTTAGAAATTTCTTTAAGTTTTATATTATATATAAAAATATTTTTAGTATTAATTGATATCAATTCTTTTAAATACAATCTTAAAATAATTAAAATATAATCTTTTTTACTAAAAAATAAATTTGTCATAATTTAATAATTTTATTATTAGATTATTTTTTTAATATTTTCAATTAAAAGATAGATATTTTTATAAAATGTGCTAAAAAATATGAACTATGATTATTCAAAAAAAAGATTCTTATTCAATAGAAATTGCTTTAAAAGCTTTGAAACAAGAAAAAATAGTAATACTACCAACGGATACAATTTATGGGTTTTCTGGAATATTTCCAAATACTTCAAATAAAATAGCAAATATAAAAGGAAGAGATTTAAATAAACCTTTTATAGCACTGGTATCTTCAATAGATGATATTTTAAAATATTCTTCTAGTGTTATTCCAAGTAAAATACTTGATTTATTACCAGCGCCCATAACTTTAATTTTAAATTTAAAAGATGGTTCTACTCAAGCATTCAGATATCCAAAAGATGTATGGCTTACAAATTTAATTTCAAGTTTAAAAACTCCAATTTTTTCAACAAGTGTTAATTATTCTGGAAGTCCAGCAATAACTTCGATAATTGAGATAATAAAAGAATTTGAAAATAAAGTTGAATTAATTGTATCTGATGGAGATCTTGAAAATAAAGCTTCTACAATAATTGATTTAACAAATGAGACTCCAAAAATATTAAGGTTGGGAGATCTTAAACTTGATAATATTTTATAAAAATATTTTATTAACGTTCTTTTTGAATATTTGTTAATGCAAACAAGTTTATTGTTTTCTTTACTTCTTCACAAAAATAAAGTTTATCATCTTTACAGAAAATATATTGGAATCTATATTGAAATCTTTTTTGAATTATACTAAGTATTACAAAATTTTTTAAACCTATCTCTAAAAAAGCAGAAGGACCAACCAAAATTTTTTTTAGTAATCCCTTTTTTTTAGCTTCATTTATCTCAAAAATATTATTATAAAGTTGATTTTCGTTTATATTCTTATCAAGAACAAAAAACACACAAGCATTTGAACTTTTGAAGGTATTTATCAATTCTTTTAAATTAATATTTTTCATAAATTATATTTTTGTATACATAATTTTTCCGAGAAATAATATTGACAATATTTATTTGATTGTCAAGTATTATAATTACAATTATAACTGAGATCTAATATCATCTGCTATTATTTCACTTGCTTTTATATCTTTCTTCCAAATATTTTTTGCTTGTGAAAGTTCTTTTAGTAATTTAGATCTTACACTCTTTTCGGATAGTTTTTTTACTTTCTTTAATATATTTTCATCTGTTGCTTTTTTACCAAGAAGTTCAGGATAAATTTCTTTATTCATTAGTATATTTATAAGAGATACATATTTTACTTTTAATAAAAGTTTAGCTAAAAATTCAGTAATAAAATTCATTTTATAAATTATAACTGTTGGAACTCCTAAAATTGCAAGTTCTGTTGAAACAGTTCCACTGGCTGCAATTGCGATATATGTTTTATCATATAATTTATATCTGTCTTTTGAATTTATAAGTCCTGGTTTGTTTTCCCAGTTTGATATATATTTTTCAATATAATTTTTAGTAGTTTCAACGGTTGGTATCATTATATTTTTATCTTTAAGTTTTTTTGATAATTTTCTAAATACAGGTAATAATTTTTTTACTTCTGATATCCTACTACCTGGTATGAAAGTTATTATATTTTTATCTATTTTATTTTCATCTCTTTGTTTTAACTTTTCTGCAATAGGATGTCCAACAGATATAGTTTTAAGTCCATATTTTTCAAAATATTTTTTTTCAAAATCAAAAAAACAATAAAGTCTGTCAAACAGTTTAGCATATTTTGAGGCTCTTTTTTCTCCCCAAGCCCATACTTGTGGCGCTACAACATGAAAGAATTTTAAATTTTTATTTTTTAATTTAACTCTTTTTATAATTTCTTTTGCAAAACTTGGAGCATCAATTGTCAAAATTAAATCTGGTTTTTCAATTTCGATTGATTTTACTGTATCTAAAATTCTTTTTTTTAAAGTTTTAATTTTTAATAAAACTTCAAATATACCCATAACAGATAAATCAGAAATTGGAAAAAGACTATTAAGTCCTTTTTTTTCCATATTTTCACCACCTATACCAACAAATTTAATTTCTGGCATAGATTCGATTATTTTTGCTCCTAAATTATCTGCAGATACTTCGGTTGCTATTATGAATATTTTTTTATTCTGCATCTTTAGAGGTTCCAATACCGCGTTTTGATCTGTTTTCTATAAAATCAATGGCATCCATTGCAAATTTATTATTTTTTACTGATTTTCTAATCTTATTAACTCTATCTGATACAGTTCCTTCTTTTTCATTAAATACAGAAGAATAAACAGTGTGTATTGCATGGATATCTTCATTAGAAAAACCATGTCTAATCAGTCCAACTCTGTTAATAGTTCTGTATACTGCCCTTGGTGTTCCATCATAAATTGCATAAGGAAGAACATCAGTACCAACACCAGACATACCACCAATAAAAGCATTTCTTCCAATTCTCGCAAATTGTAATACCATAACTCCACCAGATAATATCGCATTATCTTCGATCTCAACATGTCCTGCTACTTGAACTAAATTTGACATTACAATTCCGTTTCCAAGTTTACAATCGTGGGCAACGTGTGCATTTACCATAATTTGACAGTCATCACCAATTTCTGTACCATTTGATGCAGGTGTTCCTGAATGAATTGTTACATATTCACGAATTTTACATCTTTTACCAATTTTAAGTCCTGTCATAGTTGTTTCGTCTTGCCATTTTAAATCTTGACTCATAACACCTAAAACAGCAAAAGGATATACTATTGAATCATCACCAATTTCTGTATTTCCTTCAATTACAACATTAGAAATCAATTCAACTCTGTCTCCGATTATAACATTTGGTCCAATTATACAAAAGGGTCCAATTTTGCAATCAGTTCCAATTTTTGCATTTTTATCAACAATGGCAGTTGGATGTATAATCATATTTTCCACCTTAAATAAAACATCCTGTCAATTTTAAACAAATATAAAACTAGATTATAGTAATTTATAATAACAAACTATAACAAACTTTTTATTTCTTTTATGTTTTTTTCAATTTTATCCGATGTAAGCAGTAAACCAATTATTGTTATAATTGGAAGGTTAGAAAGAATTCCAAATAAAGATATACTTATTGATAAATAATCTGAAGATGTTTTTTTATCAAAATAACTTTTATGAAAAATAGAACTTGATATTAAAAAGAACATTATTGTTATGACAGCTATAAATACAGGAAGTGATTCTGTTACTACAAACAAAAATGAAAATACTCCAATAATAATTCTGAATATACATTTTAATTTCTTGAAAGCTCTATCATATAAAAATCCTTTTGCTGGTACTTTTAAAGCAGATATTGTCATAACTATAGAAAGGACTGTTGTTAATAAAAATATTTTATGAATAAATGTAAGATTTCCCATTTGTCCAAATCTGAAAAATTCAGGTTGCATTAAAATAGTTATGGATATTAAAAATAGTATTATGGAAGTATGTATAGTTTCATTATTTTTATATTTCTCACTTTTTCCCCATAAAACGCCAATTAAAATAGAAAGAGGGTTTAATATAAATCCTAAAACCGATGGGTATCCAGAAATAACAGATAATCCTAAAAATAATATTAAAAATGCAATTAAACTTCTTTTTCTATATTTTTTTAATATTTGATTGATTAAATTATTTTTTAATAAAAAATTTGTGATTGATGAGCTTAATAAAAATATTATAAAAGCAATAATAAAAGGTATAAAGGTTATTGAATTTCTAATTGTCTCATAATTTCCATGCATTATAACAAGATAAAATAGTAATATTATGTTTAATATAAACAAAAAAGCAGAATGTTTGTTTTTCAAAAATATTTTAAATATTTCTAAGCTTTTATTGATTTCAGTTCTTTTTATAAACACTATTAAAAATATTGGTATCATTAAAAAAGATGACCAAAAAAAAGTTGGATTTAGTAGAGATGAGTTATTAAAACTCGAAACAGCTGTTTGTACGATTGTAGAACTATCTATCATAAAATACCTTTGATAAAATTATAAAACTCCTTTATTATTCATAGTATATGGATGTAAAACAAGAAATTTTTAATCTTTTGGATGGAAAAGTTCACTTTTATAATTCTGATTATAATCCAACTTCAGATTCAGTTTACCTTGCAAACTTTGCACCATCTAAAAAAACAGTTTTAGATGTTGGAGTAGGGACTGGTGGAGTTTCTCTTTGTTATTTAGAAAAAAGTCCTAATTCTATCATAACTGGAATCGATAATTCTTTAGATAGACTAGAAATTTGCAAAAAAAATGCAAGTTTAAATAATAGAAATATAGAACTTATACATGAAAACTTTTTAAGTTGGAAAACAGACAGATGTTTTGATCTGGTTATTACGAACCCTCCATATTTTAGTGGAACTGCATCAAAACATAATGCTCATCACAATATTGATTTGTCAAAATGGACAGAATATTGTATAAAAAGAGTAAAACCAAGAGGTTTATTTTGCTGTATATTAGATCCATTTTTCTTAAATAAGGTTTTGTTTTCAATACCTAATAGTTTTGGTGAACTTAAGATAGTTCCTATTTTTAGTAAAAAAAATACTGCCGAACGTGTTTTGATATCTGCTCGTCTTGGTATTTCAGGAGGAAGTTCTGTTTATAGAGGAATGAATACAGAAATTTCTAATACTAAAACTAAGAAGTAAGCTACTTGACTAAAAGCTGTATATTTTCTAGACTTAAGGGCTATGTTAAATTATTTAGCAAGAAAATTTTCATCTCTGTGGTCTCTTCTGACATATCCACTTCGTATGATTTGGATGTTTATTACAAAAATTTTTACAGAACGTGAGTTTACTATATTAGATTTAACAAATGGAACAGTAAGTTCTTTTAAAGAGAGCAGTTTCTGGCGTTTTACAAAATTTTGTGTATCAATTACTTTGTTTATGTGGGCAATGTGGTCAACTTATGTTTTTGTTTATCATAGACCACTTTTACAAAAAAGAACCCGTCAATTAGAGGAAACAAAAGTTTTACATGCAAGACAGTTAAGTGATGTTTTAACCTATTTAAAAAAATTTAATGATTTGGCTCATAGTTTAAATGTCCTTGATTATAATTTGCTTAAGTCTAAAAAAATGACTGAAACAGAAAAAGATGCAATAATTAAAAAACGTGCTGCAACTTGGGGCGAAATGGATTTTCTGCAAACAAGAGTGTCTCAGAATTTTTCTAACTTAGATTATGTTCCAGAATTTAAAAAAATGTCTGAAATATATGTTGAATATGATTTAACACGTGCAGAAAATGATATTTTAAAAAAACAAAATCAAGAGTTAACAGATAGTATTGTAACAATATCAGATATGGATAACCAGATTGTAGGTCTTGTTTCTGAATTATCCTCTGATAAAATAAAAGAATTACGTGGACAACTTGGAAAAGTAAAAAATGAACTTGTAAAGTTAGGATTGACTGAAAATACCCTTGTTGATAAAGCTAATAAATTTGAGAATAATTTAGTAGGCGCTGCCTTTATACCACTTCAAGTGAATGATAAAATGGATGAAAAGTATAAAAAATTAGCTAAAAGTTTAGAATTGTGGCATGGTCTTACAAGAATAAAAAAACTTATACCGATTGGAGCACCTGTTTCAAAAGTTCGTATAACTTCAAGATTTGGTCTTAGAAGTGATCCGTTTGATCATACTCCTAAAAAGCATAAAGGTATAGATTTTGCCGGTAAAATAGGTACTGAATTGTTTACTGTTATTCCAGGTCGTGTTGTATCTGCTGGTGAAAGAGTGGGGTATGGTAAAACTGTTGAAGTAGAACACGGTCTTGGTTTTTCAACTCTTTATGCTCATTTATCAAAAATAAATGTGTCTCGTGGTGATTGGGTACAAGCAGAAACTGTTGTAGGACTTGCAGGATCATCAGGAAGATCAACAGGACCACATTTACATTATGAAATAAGGTATCATGGAACACCATTTGATCCAGAAAAATTTATAAAGGAAAAATAAAATGTTAGCTTTTACAAATTCTAAAGAGAAAACTTCACCAACCGTAATAGGTGCAGGTTGTAAATTTACTGGTGATATAAAAACAGATCATTCTGTTCAAATACATGGGATTGTAAATGGTTCAGTTGTTGCAAGTACTGTTATTATAGGTCGTGGTGGTAAAGTTATTGGTAAAATTGTAGCAAAAGATATGTTTCTACATGGTTTAGTTGATGGACCTGTTACTGTCAATACTGCTTATATATTTAGTAATGCTCAAATGATAGGAACACTTAATTATTGTACCTTAAATATATCAGCAAATACAGGACTTGAATGTAAACTCTCAAAAATAAAAGAAAAATCAAAAGAAATAAAAGAAACAATAGAATAGTTTAATTTATTATTTGTTAAATTTTTTTAGAATTATATTTATGAGGATTATATGGAAGATATTGAATTAATTAGATCTGTTTCTGATGTTATAAATAGGTTTATAAAAGGATCAACAAGACCTTTAAATGAAGATGAAGAGAAAAATTTAAAGAAAATTATAAAAATAACAAAATCTATTATAGGGGAAAAATATGATATAAGTTTAGCTTTATTTTTATATAAGTTAATACTTGTAATATATTCACAAGAAAGATTTTATGAATTAAAAGACAAAAATTTGAGTGAAAGAGAAAGAAAAGAAATAATTAAAATAATTGATATACAATATAAATTTAAATTACTTAAAATGATTACACCAAGATAATTTCAAGCAATAAAAGAAGAATATAAGAATTTGAAATATAGAAGGGATAAAAATTCACAAGCTCGTATTAAATTTTTATTAATGTTATTGAATAGGTTTAGTAATATGAATAAAAAAACAGATATAAAAGAAATAAATTAAAATTTTAAGAAAATCTTGATTTTAACTAGTTTATTCTCTAGTATGTTGTTTGCTGTGTGGGGCAGGTCACATAGCAGTCCGATTAATCCTGTAAGTCCAGTATAAATAAAATACTTGGCAAACTTTATTTAAGTTTATTTTATGAAAGATTTATCTAAAGATTTATTTAACCCATTATCTGGTGAAGATTTTACTTCTTTGTTTGATAAAACCTATGGTTCTCAAGAGACATTACAAGGCTATGCAACAAAAGGTACTGTAAAAAATATTTTATCAGATTTTGTTATTGTTGATGTTGGTTTAAAATCAGAAGGTCGCGTTCCTTTAAGAGAATTTGGAGCATCAGTTCCATCTGTTGGAGATATAATTGATGTTTTTGTTGAACGTTATGAATCTCGTGAAGGTACTGCAGTACTCTCATATACAAAAGCACGTGCTGAAAAAGCTTGGAAAGATTTAGAAAAAGTTGTAGCAGAAGGAATTGATCCAGAAGGTACAATAATTGATGCGGTTCGTGGTGGTTATACAGTTGATATAAATGGTGTATTTGCATTTATGCCATCATCTCAAGTTGATTATAAACCTGTTCGTGATCCAAAATCTTTGATTGGTTTAAAAGATAAGTTCCGTATTTTAAAAATGGATACTCTTCGTACAAATGCGATTGTATCAAGACGTGCTATTCAAGCCGATAGTATTATGGCTGCACAAAAAGAGGCTATTAAAAAGATTCAACTTGGTAGTGTAATTGAGGGAACTGTAAAAAATATAACGGATTATGGTGTATTTGTTGATCTAGGTGGAATAGATGGACTTTTACATATAACAGATTTATCTTGGAAACGTATAAATCATCCTCGTGAAGTTGTACATGTTGGACAAAAAATACAAGTTAAAGTTATTCAGTTTGATGCAGAATCTCACAGAATATCACTTGGTGTAAAGCAATTAGAAGAAGATCCTTGGGATAAAGCATCTCGTGCCTTTAATATTGGTGATACTGTAAGTGGTAAAGTAGTATCTCTTGCTGATTATGGTGCTTTTGTAGATCTTGGTAATAATATTGAAGGTCTTATACACATGTCAGAACTTTCTTGGACAAATAAAAATATAAACCCAAATAAAGTTTTACATATTGATCAAGAAGTACAAGTTGTTGTTTTAGGTATTGATCAGGATAAACGTCGTATATCTCTTGGTTATAAACAATTACAGACAAATCCTTGGAAAGAATTTGCAGAAAACCATAATGTTGGTGATATAATTACTGGTGCTATTAAAAATACAACTGAGTTTGGTTTATTCATAGCCCTTACACCTGAATTAGATGGTATGATTCATATATCAGATCTCTCTTGGGATAAATTAGATGATGAAGAGTTGAAAAAATTTGCTCGTGGTCAGGAAGTAACTGCAAAAATTTTAGATATTAATCCTGAAAAAGAACGTATAACACTTGGAATAAAACAGCTTACTGAAAATTCAGACAATAGTGTAATTTCTGTTAAGAAGGGTGCTGTTGTATGTGGAGTTATATCAAATATAACACCTGATGAAATAACATTAGATTTGGCTGGTGATTCAAAAGGAATTATAAGAAAAACAGATCTTTCTCGTGATAAAGATGAACAAAAGACAGAAAAATACAAAGTTGGAGATAGTGTTGAAGCTATGGTAGTTTCTGTTGATGGTAATAATGTAAAATTATCAATCAGAGCTTTGCAAGTAGCTTTAGAAAAACAAGCGGTTAAAGATTACTCAAATCAAGAAAACAGTGGTTCTGTTTTAGGTGATATTTTGGGTGCAGCAATAGAGAATAGTAAAAAATAATTAAGGGGCTTTTGCCCCTTGTATTTTAAGAGTTGATATGAAAAATTTAATTTTAGTTTTAGGCGGTCCTGGAAGTGGAAAAGGAACACTTGTATCTGAACTCTCAAAAAAGACAGATTTTAAATACATTGAAGTTGGTAAATTGCTTAGATCTTTTCCTAAAGACTCTGATATTTATAAAACAATATCAAAAGGTGATTTTGTTCCAAACTCTGTTTTATTTGAAATTTTTAAAGATATTTTAGACGATACTAAAGATATTCTTATTGATGGTTTTCCAAGAACTATTGAACAAGCAAGATGGGTTATTCAAAAATATAAAGGTAAATTTTTAATAAAAACTATTTTTTTAAATCTTTCAAAGGAACTTATGACTTTAAGAATTAATGAAAGATTAGAAAAAGGATCAGATAGAGCTGATGATAAAGATATAAATATTATAATGCATAGACTAGAAAATTATGAGAATTTAACACTACCTGCAATAGAATATTTAAAAAATAATGTAGAATATTTTATAGAACAAGATGTTGAAGATGGTGTTTTAAATCATATAAGTGAGATTTTTAAAAAATTAGAATTATAGAAATAAAGAGTTGAGAATGTGTTTTAAGCATTAAAAAGGAGTTAATTATGTTTGATATGAAAAAAATTAAATCAAAATTGACAAGTCTTCTTGGTAAACCAATGAAAGAAGGAATAGAGGAGGTTATTAGTGAAATTGAAGTTATTCATAAACCTTCTGATGTAACAAACGAAGCAAATCTTAATAAAATGCAAACCTTAGTATCTGAAGATGATAAAAATAGAAAATTTTCTATAGATTTAATAACACAAAGAATGATATTAAAAAATATTTCTACTAATGCTAATAATAAAAAAAATCTTGGAGAAATTGAAAAACCTAAATTTAAAAAATTTTTAATAACAATTGATAATGGTATTGAAGTCCTTGATATAAGAAAAAGCTTTTCTTCTGAAATTACTTTCAAAAAATTTCAAGATCTAATTATTGGATTTTTTAGAAGATTTAGTTTAAAGACATATAATAATAAAATACACTCTGGTTATATTGAAATAAATGTAAATGTATCTGGTATGTCAATTTATTTTTTTCCAGGAGGAAAACAAGCAGATTTAAAAACAGTATGTATTTTTAAAGAAGAGATGGATTTTGAAAAAGCTTTGAAATACCTAGATTTATTAGTTGAACAAATAAGAGAATTTGATAGAAGTAAAGATGAAAATAAGGAAAAAAAATTAGAGGATGATATTAAATCTAATATAGAAAAAATAAAACAAATAAGAGAAAATCATTTTGTACAAGATCAAAATACAAGATAATAAGTTTAATTATCTCTTATTACTAAAACTGAAGAAAATTAAAGATTCTTCAGTTTTTTATTTGACTTATATATATTTTGTCTATAAGCTTGTTAAGCTGTTTTTTATAAAGGTTATGAAATGGAAGAATCTTTAAATGTATGTTTAAAATCAAATATTGATTTAAAAGAATTTATTGGAAATTATAATTTGGATTTTTTATTAAAAAAATATAGTGAATATTCAGGGCTTTTAAAAAGAGGAAAGGATTATATTATAGCGTTTACAACACTTTTATCTTTTTTAATTGAGGCAGAAAATGATAATATTGAGTTAACAAGTGGAGAATTTAATAAAAAAAAGTATTTAACATCTGTTAAAATATATATTAAAAATAATGAAGTTTATTTCATTAATAGAATAGGATCTCCTGGATTTACTTTTTCTTTTAATTTTCCAACAGAGAAATTAGCAATAAGATGGTTTAATACTTTGAAAAATATTTTAAGTACTAATGAATTGAATAAAAAATTAAAAAATGGTACCTTAGCAAGACAAAGTATTGGATATCAAAAATAAAATTATTTAAAGGTATTATATTATGGATTTACATTTTATAACTTCTAATAGAGGAAAAATCGAATATTTATATAATGCTCTTTTGGGTGTAGATATAAATATCTTGTCAAGAAATTTGAATATAACTGAGATACAATCTGATTCTTTTGAAGAAGTATCAAAAGATAAAGCAATAAAAGCTTTTAATATACTTAAAAAGCCATTAGTTGTTGAAGATGGTGGAATTTGTTTAAATGTTTGTAATGGCTTACCAGGAGTTTTTACAAAATATGTAATAAAACGACTTGGAATAGAAGGTATACTTAAATTATTAGATGGTAAGGACAGAAAAGCTTGTCTTGTAAGTGTTGCAACTTATGTTGATAATAATGGTGATATTAAACAATTTTCTAATAAAACAAATATTGAAATATCAGAAACTATATCTACTGTTGAATCACCGGTTGCTTGGTCTTCTTTATGGAGAATTGCAAATATTAAAAAATTAAATAAACCTTTGGTTGAACTAAATTCTGAAGAATTAAAGCAGTTTTACAGAAGTGGACTTGGTGATTTTGCTAATTGGTTAAGACAACAAAGAACCAAATAATTTGTTTAAATTATATGTATGTAAAAACAGATCTATTATTTAGAACTATTTTTTTATTATATAATTTATGAAAAATATTAATATAAATAATAAAATCAAGATTTTTGTTTTATTTAGTATACTTTTATTTCATTATATATCTATATTTATAAAAAAGTTTTTATATGGATTATATGAAAATTGCTATAACTCAAGCAAAAAAAGCTTTAAAAAATGGAGATGTTCCTGTTGGGGCGGTGATTGTTAAAGATAATAAAATAATCTCAAAATCTTATAACAAAGTTCAGAAATTAAAAAATCCAATAAAACATGCCGAAATTTGTGCAATAGAACAAGCTGTAAGAAAACTTAATTCTAAATTTTTAGAAGGTGCAAGCATTTTTGTATCTTTAGAACCATGCTCTATGTGTGCAGTTGCAATATCTTATGCACGAATATCAAAAATATATTTTGCAACAAAAGATGAAAAGGGAGGAGGAATTTTATCTAATTCAAAAGTTTTTGAAACAGATAAACACCTTTTTAAACCTGAAATAATACAGATTACAGAATATTCAAAAGAATCTTCTGACTTATTAAAAGATTTTTTTAAAAATTTGAGAAAAAACAAAAAAAATTGACTGTAAATAATTTTTGTACTTGATTTATTTTTTATTATTTTTAGTATCTTTAAAATTATTGGAGTTTTTTATGGATAACAATCTAAACAAACTTGACAAAGAATTAGTTGAAAAATCTTTAAAAGATTTTTCTTATCTTGATATGCTTTTAAATAATAAACTTTCTGTTCAAAATATAAATGGTATTTTATGTTTTGATTATAATTATATATTTGATTATTTAGATCTTAATGAACGTATAAATTCAAAAAAAGAATTAACAAAAAAAGATTTTGATAATTATATTTCTATGGCCCAAAAAAATATTTCAAAAGGAATAGTTTCTCCAGAATCTAAATTATTTTTAGAAAGAGAAGTTATTAACTTTCGAGGTAAAAATATTACATATCAAGAATTAAGATCTATTTTTCAAAAAACAGTAAATTTATCAGAAACTGGTATATTTGAAGAGAAATATCTAACTCAATCACTTGTTAATAGCATTTTAAGTCAAAGAAAATATAGTTTTTTTAAATTAATTTATTCATATAAATTTGAAGGTATTTATAATGAAGAAGAGGTAAGAATATCTAAACAATATTTTGATGATTTTAAGAAGTTAGAACTTATTAATATTATA
>CAUTNA010000009.1:0-33229 GCA_963540515.1 uncultured Alphaproteobacteria bacterium | reverse complement strand
TACCCCTTATATTATTAACATTACTTTCTACTACCTGAATAGGTTTAGTTCTTATAGCAGTCCTAGATTTTATTCTTGGTGAATAATTTACTGTATGTGGTATGGGGGGTAGAGCTACTACTAGATATTGTAGTATCTGAGTTATTATTATTTTTTAATATTTTTTGTGAATTATTAATTGGTTGTTCTTCTAATATATTTTCTTGATTTATCTCTTGTTCTTCTCCTGTTTTTATATCTTTTAAATTATTAATATTATCTTCTGTGTTTATATCTTCATAAGAAACATATACTATCTCTGCATTTGTTACATTCATTGATAATAATATACCAATTATGAAAATAATAATTTTGAACATATTCTCATTATAATAAATATTTATATTTTTTTAAAAGTAAAAATTCATTTAGAATAATTTAATACCTAATATTTATTTAAATAGTATAATAAACAATTAAAATAATATTTAAAATTAAATAATAAATAATTGATAAAACATTAATTTTAAAATTTATATTAAATAACTCTTTCTAAAGTAAAATCAGTTAACCATAAAATATAACCAGATATTTTTTTATCTTTGTAAATATCTTTTAATAAAAGATTATATTCTTTTAATTGCTCAATATATTTATCTTTAAATTTATCTTTACTAGTATCAGTTTTATAGTCAATAAACTG
This sequence comes from uncultured Alphaproteobacteria bacterium, assembly GCA_963540515.1. Classification (GTDB taxonomy): domain Bacteria; phylum Pseudomonadota; class Alphaproteobacteria; order Rs-D84; family Rs-D84; genus JAFGMC01. Next base: position 32,547 of record CAUTNA010000009.1, on the reverse strand, counting down.
GATTTCTTCCTCTTTTATTATAAGTCTGTCTATTCTTCTACTTACAAAAGTTCCATTTATATAACCAGCAATTGGAACTTCTGTTTTTGATTTTTTAGAAAAGAATGGTAAAAGTTCTTTATTTTGTTTTATATGATTTATCAATAACTTATCACCATTTTCTAAATCAGAGTCTATTATTATTTCTTGCATTTTTATATGCTTTTCAGTGCCTATTTTTTTTGCAAATTCTTCTGTTTCATAATCTTCTAAAATCTTATTTAGTAGAGTTTTCATTATTAATCCTAATTTTTTCTTCAGTTATTTCTACATTCGGCATATTTATAACTTGATTAAACACACTTTCAAACCACGAATTTTTTGTTAGTTCTTTATTTATATTAAAACCATAAATATAAAGTCTGTTCTTTGCGCGTGTCATTGCAACATATAATAATCTATAATATTCCTCCAATTTAAAAAAATTACTTTCTTCTTCTATTTCTTTATATACACTTGATTTAAATCCTTTAGCCCATACCCATAAAGGTAAATTTTGATCTTTATTTTTTATATAAATCAAATTATCTTTTTTAGGTATTGTTATTGTATCTATTAAAAATACAACCTTTGCCCCAAGTCCCTTAGATGCATGAACTGTTATTACTTTTACTCCATTATTTGCATCAATATCCCTTGAAATCTCACTAGTTCCTTCTATAAACCATCTCAAAAAATGTCTTAAAGTCCCTGGAAAACTGCGCTGATAAGTAAGAGAAATAGTTAAAAATTCTTCTATAGGATCTATAACCTCGGTTCCCATTGCCTCAATCATTTTATTATAATTTTCATTTTTATTTAAAAAATATGAAAAAAATGAAAAAGGTTGCATATATTTTGATTTTTCTATAATTTCTTCCAAATCAGAATATATTTCTGGATATATTTCTTTTAAAGAATCAAATACTTTTATATTTTTTTCTGTTCTATAATAACATAATTTATAAATTTTTTCTTCATTAAATCTATAAAATGGACTTTTTAAAATACAACAAAGTCTGTACTCATCATCATTATCTATACAAAAACGTATTAAATTTAATAAATCTTTTATTGCAGGAAATACTGGTAAATTGATTTTATCATTTCCAGCAACTTCAATTTTTCTTTTTTTTAATTCTCTTATCAATAAAGATGAAAAAGGTTCTCTATGTTGAACTAATACCATTATATCATTAGGATCTATATTTTCATTTTTTACTATAAATTCTATCTTATCTGAAATTACATTTATATATTCCTTTCTTGCAACTTCAGCATTAACTTTTTTCTTTAAAGATTCTTTTTCTTCTATCATACAATTAAAACTATACCATATATTTTATTAGAGTCTATTTTTTATAAAAAAACAGATATTATTTTCAGAAAAATATACATATACACATTGCCGTTTTTTTATTTATTATTTATTTCTTTAGTAAAAACTTTATAAATCTCAACAAAACCATTTTCATTTTTTGTTGATATATGTTTATCATTAACAAAATTACTTATTTCTTTAACTTTTTCTGTATTAAATAAATAATTTACTGTATTTGAAATTGCATTTATATATCTAAAACTATCTTTTAAAGATATATTAGTCAATTCAAGTTGTGAATTTTCTAACATCTGTTTAATCTTGGTTTTACTTGATAAAAATTTATTAGGATCTGCTCCTTGAAATCCATAAATTGATTGTTTTGTATCAGCAACAACAAAAATAGATTTATTTGGAGATAAAAAATCTTCTGATAATAATTTAATAATCTCCCATTGCTCTGGACTTGTATCTTGTGCTTCATCAATTAAAATATGGGAAATGGAGTTATCCAAATTAGATAAAATATATCCCATTACAGAAGAATCTTGAAATAATTTTTTTGTGTAAAATATCAAATCATCAAAATCTAAATAATTTTCACTTTGTTTAAGTGCTAAGTATACTTCATAAAAGCTATAGGATAGGTCAAATAAAGATATTGTATTTTTATAAATTTCTTCATTTAATGAATATTGAACCAAATTATAAACTCTATCTTGTTCTTCATATAAAAATTCTTTTTTAATAAGTTTAGATTTTTCATTAGTATCAGTTAAATATAGAGTTTTATAATCTTCAAAAGATATAGTATTATCAATATATTGTTTTGTTTTTATAATAATATTATCTAGATAAATAGGAGGTTTTTTAAGACTAGTTTGTTCATTTTCAGCCATTTTTATAATATTATTTAATCTTTCTTTTGAAAAAGACTTATCTAGTGTTTTATTTATATTTAATAATTCTTTAGTTTTATCAATAAAATATTTTCTATATTTAATAAAATTTACATTTTTAAATTCTTTTATATGTTTTTCTAAAATTTCTAAAAGTTCATCTAAATTATTTTCTGAATATATTTCTAAAACTCTTTCAAAAGCATTATTAAGATTTTGAATTTGCTGATTTTTTTTAAAATTCAAGTTTATTAAATCACTAAAAGCGCGTTTTAATAATAATTTTTGTTCATAATTTTGTAATATTTTAAAAATTGGAGAAATACCAGCTTCTATTGCAAATTTTCTTAATATTTCTTCACAAAAGCCGTGTATTGTTTTTATTTTTAAAATATCCTGATTATCTATATATTTATAAAACACTTTCCTTGCAGATAAAACATCTAAATCATTTGGGGATTTTATAAAAGATTTTAATTCTTCCTTTAAATCATTTTCACTTAATTTAACCCATTTTTGCAATTCTTCTAATGTTCTTTGTTTCATCTCATTTGCTGCAGCATTTGTATAGGTTAAACATAAAATACCAGTATATTCATTTTTTAAAACACTATTAAATAATATTCGAAGAATTCTATGAACAAGCACTGTTGTTTTTCCAGTACCTGCATTTGCCTGAACCCAAATATTTTTATTAGGATCACTTGCTTTGATTTGTTCTTCAGAAAATTGTATTTTTGCCATTATAAACCCTTGCTTTATTATTTACATTTTAGTATAAAAGTGGTATATCTGCAAATAATACAAAAACATATTGATACTACTAAAAAACAGGATATAAAAAAATGTTTTCTAATTTTTTGTTAACCTTTCTTATAATTGCATTTTTTATAACAGTATTTATTTTAGCTTTTATATCAAGGCGATCTCAAAAAGTTATGGAATCTCTTCTCACAATTCTTACAAAACCAGAGAGAGTAAAAGTTCAAGATGCATCACGGATTTTACAAACTCTTCTTTCAGATGAAGTTAATAAGATACACGATAATTTTAAAAGTATGCAAGAAACTTTAAATAAACAGATTTTAAAAAGTGAGTCTTTAAAAAATATTTTAGAAACTAAGAATAATGAAATCGTAAATACAACAGAAGAAGCTGTTAAGAAAGTTTCTGTTATGACAACAAGATTAGAAAATACAATCATTGGACTTACTAATATTGTAAATTCTGCAGATTGGGTGGCATTATCTAATTCATCAGACAGATTTATAGAAAATATTAATACTATGCTGGATAGGACAGATACAGTATCTGAAAATATAACTAATAAAACAGATGCTTTAATTTCTTCTATTAATACACTTTCATCTAATGGCAAAACTTTAGATACACAATTACAAGAAAATACAAATAAAAATATAGAACGACTTAATGAACTTAAAAATTTATCAAATGAAACTTATGAATCTATATCTAAACTTTCAAACTCTTTAGAAAGTAATTTTGAAAAAATAAAAGTTTCTTCTCTAGAACAGGAAAAGATACTAATTAATAACAATGATTATGCAACCAGTTATCTTGAAAGGATACAAAATTTTACAAAAGAATCTCAAAAATTATTAACATCACAAGTAAATACTCTTACTACTACTTCAAATGCAGTTGGTGCTCAAATAAGACTTGCTGAAGTTTCGATTGAAAAATCAAATGAGAAAATAAATTATTCCTCTGATATGTTTATAAAGGTTGCATCAAATACAGAAGACTTAGTAAAGAATATTTCAAAAGAATTAACTGTTCTTACAAACACATATACTGGTAATGTTAAAGACTTTTCTAATAGTGTATCTATGGAATTAAAAGCAGTTGCAGGAGAAGCCAATATAACTCTTGAGAATACAAAAGTTGCTGCAGCAACCTTTTCAGGGACAGTAAAAACTATGGCAAATGGAGTTAGAGAAGTATTAACAGAGATGAATACAGCATATGATCAATTATCAAATCAATCAAATAACTTAATAAAAATATCAAATGATACTTTAGATAAATTAAAACCTTTATCTGAAATAATAGAAAATTATTATAGTGCTTTACCTAATTTATCCAGTGGTTCAGTTGAGATGGCAAACAAATTAGAAGAAATTATAAAATCAATGAATAGTGAAATAGATATGTTAAAAAATACAGTTTTAGATTCTGTATCACAAATATCAAATTCAACAAGCGAGTTATCTCTTCTTTCTGGTAAATCACGTCAACAAATGATTGATTTAATGGCAGATTATACTAAGGCAGTCGATAGTATGCAGTCATTGAATAAACAAATGATGATTGCAAAAGCAACCGCTCCAATGGAAGCGATCAAAGCACCAACTCCTATAAAATATCCAAGAATAAGCAGTCAAGATTTTATGACTCAAAGTGAAAAACAATTATCAAACCTTCATGATCAAATTTTTGAAATAACAAATATAACAGGTGCAACATTACCTGACAATCTTTTAGCTAAATATCATGCAGGAGATAAAACAGTATTTTCAAAATGGTTTGCAAAAATGATAACAGTTGCGGATAAAAAACAAATTAAAAATCTGCTTAAAACTGATACTATTTTTAAATCCTTATCTATAAAATATGTTCACAGTTTTGCAAGATTAATATCTAGTGCAGAAATATCTGATAATAAAGAAATGATTGTTTCAACTTTATTAAAAAGTGATTTAGGACAAATTTATACAGCTTTAAAAGAGTTTATTTAATGACTTATTTAGAAATATTTAAAGAAATTACTAAATTTTTAAAAGAAAACGAAAATAAACAAAATGCAGAAGTTGATAAAAGATTTTTTAAGTGCTTAATTAAAAGTCATGGAGTAAGAGCAGGGGTTTTAAAGGATTTAGCAAAGAGATATTATAAAACAATAGATTCTTTAGATAAAAAAGATGTGTTTCTTTTATGTAAAAAATTAATGGAAACAGATTATAATGAAGAATTTTTTATATCTTATTTGTTTTGTTATAGAATACATAAACAATATGAAATAAATGATTTTGAGATTTTTGAAGATTTTATAAAAAAATATATTAATAATTGGATGAAGTGTGATACTTTTTGTAATCATTGTATGGGAGAATTAATAAAAAAATACCCATCTTTAATAAATAAAATGAAAATTTGGGCGGAGTCTAATAATTTATATTTAAGGCGTGCACTAGCAGTAAGCTTTATAGTTCCGGCAAGACATGGTAATTTTAAACAAGAAGTTTTTGAAATATCAGATTTACTTATAAAAGATACAGAAGATTTAGTTCAAAAAGGATATGGTTGGGCATTAAAAGCATTAACTGAAAAATACCCAAATGAAGTAATAGAATTTGTTAATAAACGAAAAGAAATTATGCCGAAAGTTGCATATAATTATGCACTTGAGAAATTAAAATATAAAAATAAGATATAATAATATACAGAAATTCAAATTTTTCTATTAGATTTTTAAATTTTAAGCTCGTATATTGTTTTTTTTAAAATTATAAAATCGATAAAACTTGACAAAATTGATAGGGGGGGGGTAGAATATATGGTATATTGAGATACCTTAAAAGGAGGTTTTGTATGAAAAAAACATATAAAGTAAATAACATATTAAAGAGTAATAAATATAATATTAAAACAGAGTTATTGTTATCTGCTCTTGCATTATTAGTAAGTTTTGGAACAGTTGCATGTAAAAAAGATCCTGTAAAACCTGTTAATAAAGAAGAACCTGTTAAAAAAACTGAAGAAGAATTAAAAAGAGAAAAAGAGCAAAAGAATTTAAAAGAGTTAGAAAAGTTAGCAAAAGATGCTGCTACGAAAACAGAAAATTGTGAAGAAATCCTTAATTCAAATGTTGATTATTATAAAGAATTATATGAAAAAGAAGGTCATAGTGGATATTTATTAGCGATTTTATCCTATAAAAGTGCTGTAGAGATGATTAGATATGTATATATACAAGATGGTCTTGAACCTATAAATAATGCAACTATGACGGTTTTACATAAAAGATGTGATGAATTATTGAAAGAAGAAAACTTTAAAGGAAAACTTTTAACATCATCTCCAAGAGTAATTAAGTTAAGTATCCAGAAACAAAGATAATTATTAAAAAAGCCTCTTAAAGAGGCTTTTTTAATATAAATAATTTATTGACTTAATTTATATTATTTTATTAGACTTAAGTTATGAATATAAAATTTAAATTTAGTTTAAAAATTATTATATCTTTACTTATTGTCATAACTGCCTCAAACCCGCAGATATCTAGGGGGGGGGAGTATTCAGATTTTAACCCTGAAGTTGGTAGTTCTTGTAAAACTAATTTTAGACTTATCAAAAAAAATATATGTGATGATAGCCCTGTGTCTTATCAAGATTTACTTAAAAATCAAGGTGTTTGTACGGAAATAAAAAATACTAATCCTGTTAAGTATTGTTGTAAATTAGGTTGTATACAAGGTGCAGAAATTGTAGATAATGGTCAAGGTAGTACAAAATGCCAATGTAATAAAAATAGTAATTTTGTTCAAAAAGGCAATACATGCGTTTGTAATGAAAATTATTATGGAACTAATAGTTGTACAAAATGTAAAGAATCTTACCCATATTCAGAGATAGGTACAACCAATGAAAATCGTTGTTATCGTTCTTGTGTAAAAAGTGATATTGGTGGTTGTAATACTATTAAATCAGGTGGTAAAAAATATAAAGATAATAAAGATAATACTTGTGAATGCACACAATGTAATAATAACTTTTATAAAAAGGATAATGCTTGTGAAGAATGTCCAAAAAAGTATCCCAATTCTATTTCTGATAACAATAATAGTATAGATAGATGTTTTATTACAACAACGGAGGGTATGTATTTATCCAAAGATCAGGAAAATCAATCTGAATGTGTCGGTAATCAAGATCTTACCAATAATAATAAAGGTAATTACTGTCCTAGTACAACTATATACTATAATAATATTGGAGGTAATCAACCTTGTCCTGATGATTATCCAAAATCTAAGAATGGAGCTAGAGAGGATAAAGAATGTTATAGAGGATGTAATAATACAGATATTCCTAATTGTTTAGAATTTGATACAAATAATAATAAAAAATATAATAAAGAGGGTAATAGTTGTAAATGTTCTAAATGCAATGAAGGTTATTTTCTAAAAGAAAACAATACAAAATGTTTAAAAGCTGTAAAATGTTCCGCAGGTACATATCTCCCAGCTAATAAAGATAATATAGGGGATTGTAAAAAGTGTACAGATGGTAAATATTGCCCAGGTTCGGATACTTTTATTCCTAATCATTCGGATAATCAAGGTATAAAAGATTGTCCTGATGATTATCCAAAATCTGATATTGGTAATGATACAGAAAATAATTGTTATAAACTTGATAATAATGGTGAATATAAAGGTTGTTCTCAAGAACATATAAAAGTGTATAAAGATAATAGACATTTAGTTGATGATCAAAAATACTATTCAGAAAAATGCAATAATGGATGTATGTTAAATAAAAATATATGCGTACCTTGTAGTGCTAATCATTGGTGTGCTGGTGATGATAAAGGTAAACAAAGTAAAAATAAATATACTTTAGATAATATACAACAATATTGTAATAATGTATTTAATAATACTACTAATAAATCTACAACAGAAACTAATGTTTGGGTAAATGACAAAGGTTGTAAATGTCCTGTTGGTATGTCAAGCAAAGAACAGGCTAAAACTATAACAGATTGTAAATATACAAAAGATACTAAATTCTGTTTTCCTACTCCTGTTAGTGGTAATGATATTAAATGTTTTAGTATTAAAGAATTAGAAGATTTGAATTCTGAAAATGGAAAATATAATTCAAGTTGGAAAGTTATTTATTAAGTATAAAATAGAAAATTATATTATACCCTTGTTGAATATATATAACATAATAAATAATTATCATATTATCTCTATATTAAACTTCGTTATTATTAATAATGATAAGTAATTATATAAAAAATTCTTATAAATTTATTGTATATTTAAAGATTCATAAAATCTTTTTATCGTATCATTAAATTATTTTAGTTAGCCCCTTAAATAATAATCTGTTAGATGTCTTAATTAAAACAATATAAACTATCTAATAATTGTATTAACAATTCTTTATAAAAAAATTATTAAATTTATTTGAAAATTTCAGAAAGTCTATTTTTTATAATTGTGTATTTCATAGTCTTATTGGTTTATATCTAAACTTTAAGATTTGTTTTAACCTAATAAAACCAAAGTATTAAAATATATATTTTTATCTGTATCTAAAAAACAAAAAAGTGTTGACTTTAACACCTTTTTTTCAAATTTCAGATTTATAAATCTAAGATTTAGTTAAATTAAAATGTATAGCACAAAGATTAACTGATACATTCAATTTTTATCACCAAGACTAGATAAGTATTAAATAAGAATGTATGTACTTTTGAAAGAGAATAATTATATTCTAAATCTGAACTAAAGATAAAGGTTCATCTATTTCAAATAGATGCTCCGCCAGATACAGAAGCATTAAAAGCTTTTCTTTTTTTATTTTTATATCTTTATTGTACTTAGTAATATGCATAAAAAATAGTATGTCCGATTTTTAAAGATGTATAAGGTTTAATATCAATAGAGTTAGCATTTGTGAAAGCAATTGTTGATAAGATTGAAGTTAAGAATAATTTTTTAATTATAATTCTCCTTTTTTTTACAACTCAATCTATTATAGATATTTTAATATATAAAAAAAGCAGTCTTACTAAAGACTGCTTTTTAAAGTTTATCAGAAGTATTTTTATTTCTTTTCTGAAAAATCTGCATCCGTTGCTTCTTTGTTATTTTCAGAATTATTATTTACATCCTCACCAGATGATTTTGATGCCTCTTGTTGAGCTTTATAAACAGCTTCTCCAAGTTTCATAGATTTTTCCGTTAATATATCCAACTTTGATTTAATACTATCAACAGTTGCGTCCGCTTTTGCTAATTCATCAGATAAATCTTTCTTTGCATCTTCTATAGCTTTCTTTTCATCTTCTGAAATTTTATCTCCATAATCTTTTAAAGATTTTTCAACAGAGAATATAGCACTTTCTGAATTATTTTTAATTTCTACTAATTCTCGTTTCTTTTTATCAGCTTCTGCATTTTGAGCTGCTTCATCTACCATTCTCTTAATATCTTCTTCTGATAATCCTCCATCAGATTTAATAGAAATCATTTGTTCTTTACCTGTTCCTTTATCTTTTGCAGAAACATGGACTATACCATTTGCATCAATATCAAAAGATACTTCAATTTGTGGTAATCCACGAGGAGCAGGGGCAATACCTTCTAAATTAAATTGACCAAGTAATTTATTATCCGCTGCCATATCTCTTTCACCTTGGAATACACGAATAGTTACGGCTGTTTGATTATCTTCTGCAGTACTAAATACCTGAGACTTTTTTGTTGGTATTGTTGTATTTCTGTCAATAAGTCTTGTGAAAACTCCGCCCAAAGTTTCAATTCCTAAAGAAAGAGGTGTAACATCCAATAATAATACATCTTTTACATCACCTTTAAGAACTCCACCTTGAACTGCTGCACCAAGTCCTACTACTTCATCAGGATTAACACCTTTATGAGGTTCACGACCAAAGAATTCTTTTACAGTATCATATACTTTTGGCATACGAGTCTGACCACCAACAAGAATAACTTCGTTTATTTGGCTTTTGTCAAGTCCAGCATCTTTTAAGGCTTTTTTACAAGGTTCAATTGTTTTTTCAATTAAATCAATTACAAGAGACTCTAATTTTGCACGAGTAAGTGTAATATTAAAATGAACAGGTCCTGATGCATTAGCAGTCAAATAAGGTAAGTTAATATCAGTAGATGATTTACTTGATAACTCTATTTTTGCTTTTTCTGCAGATTCTTTTAATCTTTGAAGAGCTAATTTATCATCGGATAAATCAATACCTTTTTGTGATTTAAATTCAGATATCAAATAATTAAGTATTCTTGCGTCAAAATCAGATCCACCAAGTGCAGTATCACCATTTGTTGATTTTACTTCGAAAACACCATCTACTATTTCAAGAATAGATACATCAAATGTTCCACCACCTAAATCATAAACAGCAACAGTTCCATTTTTATTTTTATCTAAACCATATGCAAGCGCAGCTGCAGTTGGTTCATTTACAATACGTAAAACATTTAATCCAGCAATGCGTCCAGCATCTTTAGTTGCTTGTCTTTGAGAATCATTAAAGTAAGCAGGTACTGTGATAACTGCATCACTTACAGTTTCACCTAAATAACTTTCTGCATCTTTCTTTAATTTTGATAAAATCATAGCAGATATTTGAGATGGTGCATATTTTTTACCATCTATTTCAACCCAAGCATCTCCATTATCACCAGCGATAATTTTATATGGTACTCTGCTGGCTATTTCTTTAACCTCAGGACTATCAAATCTGAGTCCCATTAGTCTTTTAATTTCATAAATTGTATTTGCAGGATTTGTAACTGCCTGATTTTTTGCAGTTATGCCAACTAATTGTTCAGAATTTCCTGTAATTGCAACAACAGATGCTGTTGTTCTTTGACCCTCAGAATTTTCAATAATCTTTGGTTCATTTCCATCCATAAAAGCAACTGCAGAATTAGTTGTTCCTAAATCTATACCTAATACTTTTGCCATAATTCAATTCTCCTTTTAACTTCTTAAGATAAGATATAGTTAGTATAAAATTATTTTCAAGACATAAATAAAAGAAAATATTAAATAAAAAAACTGCCCTTAGGCAGTCATTTATTTTTTAGCAGGAGCTTTCTTATCAGCAGGTGCCGAGGAAGATGCTTTTTTCTGATCTACTTCTTCAGCCATCTTTCCACCAATTGTTGCAAAAGCAAGTTCTGCTTGATGTAATCCAAGTGTTATACCTTGAGGTAATTTTAGATCACTACCATGAACTGAATCACCTATATTTAAATCAAGAGCATCTATTATTATTTTTTCTGGTATATTTTCGATTAAACCTGTAATAGAAACTTTTCTTACAGCAAAGTTCAAAACTCCACCAAGTTTAATACCTTTTGAAATTTCTGTATTTATTATTTCGACAGGAACAACAACAGATACAGGAGATTTAACATCTATTCTCTTAAAATCTACATGAACAACTCTGTCTGATACTGGATGATATTGAATATCAACAAGCATAGCATTTTCTTTATTTGAAGATACAGATATTTCAAATAATTTAGTACGAAGTCCAGGTTTTTTAATGAGCATCTCAAAATTGCGTCCATCTAACTCAATCGCAACAGGATCTTTTTTACCACCATAAATAACAGCAGGTATATTATTTTTATTTCTAATAGCGCGTGTGACCCCCTTGCCAGCAACTTTACGCAAATCAGCATTTAATTGTATTGACATAATTATTTCCTTTTATTTATTTCTAACCTCCAAGGGTGTTAGACTGTAAGATTATCTAATAAAAAATAAATAAAATCAAGATTTTGTTAAGAAAATAAATCTTGCTCTACCATAAACTCTATCTTCTAAAGTTTTTAGTTTATTTGGAATATTAATTAAATTATTTTTATCTAACTCTAATATTATTAAAACTTTATCTTTTAATTCTTGAGATATTTTTTCTAGAAAATTATTTATAAGATTTATGTCCGTATATGGTGCATCAATAAAAATTAAATCTGAATCTCTATATTTTGAAATTAAATTTAATGAATTTGTATTTTCTATTTTATAAAAAGAAGAGGGTATATTAATTAAATTTTTTTTAATACTGTTTATAGAAAATTTATCTATATCAGAAAATATAATAAAAGAGTTATATCTTGATATACATTCAATACCAAAAGCACCACTTCCTGCAAACACATCCCATACTTTTAAAGGTTTTGAAAATTTTTCTAAAATATTAAATACGGCAATACGACTTCGGTTTTGTGTCGGTCTAGAGTTTTTAGGAATATCTAAAACCCTTCCTTTATACTTACCTGAAATAATTTTAAGATTAGACTGCATAGATACATTATAATAAGAAATATTTAAAATATAAACTAGTTATTAACAATATTTTATATTTATATATAGTTTAGTTTAAAATTAATAATATATATTACTATAATTAACTATATTCAAAATTATTATAATTATATTTTTATATAAAAATTACTATCCTTCTTAAATAAATAATCAAAAAAAATAAGACTATAAATAATAAAATATTATTTTAAATAAAGATATCTCATATAAAATATGTATAACCAGAAAACAATAATCTTATCTAATGTTTAAAAGATATGTAAGATATAATTTATTAATTTCCCTTCACACACTCAACATATTTATCTAATTCTTGAATAGTCCAACACTGTTTTTTAACATCTGATTGAGACGATTTATTTTTACCTTTACCATACATCATATCTGTTTTTGTATATGCTGTTGCTGATATACATTTATTTTGATCTTTATCAAATCTTTCTCCAGTAGAACAATCTATACATAAACCTGTGTTTGTATCTGTTCCTGCTTTTAATGTAACTCCACAATCTACACAAGAAAAATCTGATGAACTAACAAATGATTTAGTCTCATCCTTACATATAAATTTAACACAATTTCCAGAAATCTTATATTTATGTGTTTCCTTATTAAATTTATCTTTAGAAAATCCATCACACATAGCCATACCCTCAGCATTACACACATCTTGCCTTACAGGTTCACAATCCGTATTTGTGGAATTTGCTTTATATCCCATTGCACATAATAATTTTTTACCTTCTCCACTTTGTTGAGTAAAAACGCTACGAACATAACTATCATAATTTTGATGAGGTCCACCAGGAGTCCACCAACAATCAACCCTAACAGGTTCAGCAATAACGCCATGATTCATAAAACTAGTAACTCCTACAAATATATCTGCAAAATCTCTCATACCTGAATAATCATACTTTGCTAAAGCTTCTATTTCAAAATCTTTTGAATCACTATAATAACCACTTGTTTTCATAGCTAATGCAGCAAATTTTTTATCTTTTGTATAATTATCATTATCACATGCTATTGGTTCTGGATTTGGCTGACAGTTTTCACCAGCATATCCTTGTTCACATAACCAAGCACAACCAACAATATCACCTGCAGTTGGTCTAAAAAATCTAGCAAAAGATCTTGGTCTATCATAATTTATACATTGAATTTGATATGGACAAAAATAACCACCATGTTCAACAATTTTTCTTGCTATTACAGCAATAACAGCCCACTCATCATACCAAGTTCCATGCTGAGTAGATAAAGCACCAAAACCAGTAAGTCCCCCTAAAACAAAATTTCCTTCTGGTCCAGTCAAATTTGTTCCACCATTATATCCCCATTTAGGAGCCATTGATGGAACATATCTACCAACACCATCACAAAAAACAGAAGAAGAATAAAAAAAGCTAAAAATAAATATTAATAGTCTTTTCATATATTACCTTATAACCCATAACAAGTGCCATTTTCAAAATAACCACCAAGAAAATCACATCTTTCTTTAAACCAAATATCTTTAAAAGAACACTCATCTAAATTAGCTTTATATTCTGCTATATCTTTACGTTCTGGATCATCTGTAGAATTATTAGCCAAACATAATAATTTAGTATTATTCTTTAAACATTTTCCCCAACTTGTATTTTCTTTTCCATTAAATACTTCTGTAATAAAATTAGGTAAAATTTCACCTTCTTCACTATGTGCCCAATACCCATCTTCTCCAGCTTTATTTTCACATTTTTGCATTAGTACAAAATCCATATAACCAGAAATATCTTTCATTGATTCATTAATAACATCTATAACTCTCTGATCTAACTTTTCATATTTTTTATCTGTTTCTGATGGATCTAAACAATTATCAATAGCAAATTGCTTTAAATTAGCATATAAGGATTTATCCATTCCAGCACCAGGTTCTTCTTCAGGAGTTCCTTTTATTTTATTTCTACATTTATAAGGATATGCTTCAAGATCATTTAAATTAATCTTTGGCATACCATCAGCCCCTTTAACTTTCTTACCACAAATTGAGTCAATATAGGATCTTAATCCTTTTTCACAACCTTCTGCTACTTTTACATTATCAACAGTCTGTACAAAAGCAAGTAAAGCCTTCATTCCACAATCCGGTGTTGTAAGTTTTCCTTGGTTATCAAATTCACAGGCTTTATCATTAGGTCCTGCATAAAGCGCTGCACACGCAGCAACTTTATCTTGACACATCTTTCTCGCAGCAAAAGCTTGCAGAGCACCTGTTTGTTGTGCAGTAGTATCATCAAATTTTGCAAGTCCACCAGAAACTGTATCATAACATTCTTTCATTGTAAGAACACACTTTCCTTTTACTTCTTCTATTTTCTTATCCTGAGCTTGAGCAATCTCAATGATTGCACTTTCTTTAAATACGGTCCAAACTTTATCAGCTTTATCTCTACAAGAATCTAAAGCTCTTTCAACAAATATCTTTTTTTCATCCAAAAACTTACTAAAGTTTTCATTATTTGAAAGTACTGTACCAACTCCATTATTTCCACCACTATACAAATTTATAACTTCTGTTAATTTAAATAAATGTGGTGAATATACAGGTTCTCCATTTGTTTTATTTATATAAAGTCCTGTTGGATCAAGACATGCTTGATAATCTTTACCACATGCTTCATTAGAAGAGGTGATTGCAGTCTTTACTTTTGAAACACACTCATTTATATCTTGTGAATTATGTGCTTTATATTCCTCTAATCTTGCTTCTCTTAATTTCTTTTCTGCTTCTCTTACAGTATTTGCAACAGATAATTTTTTACTAGAAAGCTTTTTTTCATATAAATTACAATCATTAGCCATAAGAATAGTATAAGAGCTTCTTACCATTGAAAGTACAGTTTCATTTTCACACTCACCTTTAATAACTTGATAACATTGTTTTTCAGATGCTTTATATAAACTTTCACCTTCTAAAGAAGTCAAATCTTTTACACTAGAATCACCATTATTACTTAAGAAATCATTATCACCAGACCAAATATTTTCCATATCACTAGAAAGATCAAGAGATGTTTTTTTATTAGATGATTCTGAACTAAGTTTTTTCTTACCAGATAATAAATCACCAATTTCGTCGAGTATTGCTGCCGCTCCACTTGTATCTTTCTTTATAGCATTTTCACCGGCTGTTGCTGAATACATAGCATCAACCTCAGCAGCCGTTTTATTTATTGCATTTAAATTATTATCTTGAAACGATTGTAACATTGATTTTACTTTATCAAATACAGCTTCAGTTTCTTTAAATTCTTGAACTTTATCACTGCAATAACAGCGTCTGAAAGTATCATTTGATTTAGCACAAAATTGATCCATACAAGTATTATAAGCATTTCTACATTTTTCATATCCACCACCAATTTTTGATACATCATCAAAAACCTTAGTAGCTCTTACCCCAGATCTAGAAATATCAACAGATTTTTTAGCACTTCTTCCAAGTGAATTATTCATCAATTTAGCAGTTCTTCCAGAAGTAATACCAGATCTTGAAATTTTTATACTTCTTGTTATGCTAGGAGAAGATATACTAGTATTCTTGGTTGATGTTCTTGCAACTTTTGGAACAAACTTACTCGAAGCATTTCTGGATGTTCTTATAACAGAGTTTATTCTTTTATTATTATCAGAAACACTAATAACAGAGGAACGTGATTTATCAGCTATTACGGAAGATCTTGCAACTCTTGAAGTTTTATTATTTGTAATATTTTCTGTGTTTGTTAAGTTAACACGACTTTCATTACTTGTTGCAACTCTTGACACTCTATTAGAATAAGAGTTAAAAGTTATAAAAGATAATAAAGATACTAATACTATTATTTTTTTCATATATTTATTCTATACAACAATTAACAGCTCTTCTTACAAAATCACCAAGTCTTTTAACAGTTGAATCTTTTTGACTTATTATATCATTTTTTTTTACTTCTGATAATTTATTATCTGTTAAAGATGAAATACTTGATAAATCTTCATTTATATTTTTAACTGATTTTTTAACCCCAGATGTATCAATTAAATCCATATTTATTCCCCAAAACAGTGAATATAAATCATACGCTTTATTAAATAAATCATAAGCATCTTCTTTTTTACCTGCAGAAAGAGCCTTAGTACCAACTTCTGTTAATCTCATAGTTGCAGCAAGTAAATGCTTTGAAATACACCAAACTTCACCATTTTCAGCAGTAGATTTTTTTACAATTCTCTCCATTAAAGTTTTTCTCATATCTCTTATTGTATTTATCATATCGTAAAAATATGTTTTACCTGTTTTACCACCACTGCAAAAAAAGTGTTCTTCTAATGATATTAAATTCATAAGAGCAATTGATAAATCCTGATCAGAAGATAAATCTAATGGATTAACTTTCTTAGCAGAATCAATCTTTTCAATCATTTCTTCCATGGATAACTTTTCATTTTTCATACATTCATCCTTATAAATAAATAATCAAAGCAAAAACCGCTGTTGAACAAAGTAAAAAAGAAAGTGGTACTACAACTTTTTGAAATGGAAATTTTGCATGTCCTCCATTTTCTCTTTTAATTTTTATGTATAATCTTGCACCAAAATAAAATGAAATAGTTCCAACAATAGTACCTAATAAAAATTTATCAATTCCAAATAAAGTAAACTGACCAAAATTAACATCTGGTAATAAATAAACAAGAAAAAGCATTGAATACATAATTAAAAATGGAAAAATTATCTGAAGAAACAAATTATTTATTCCTTTTTTCTTTAAAAAAGATACTGTCCAAAAAAATAAAGAAAGAGTAAGTCCGCCTGCCCAAATACCTGTGATAACATCATCAACCCCTAGTAATCTTGCTCCTTCTAATCCTGCACCAACAGCAACTGTGCAAACTGGGCAAACAGAATAACATGCAAAAGTACAAAACACTACAGTTAAAAATGATGCTATTATATTCATTCAAAAACTCCTGATTTAATTCTACTAAAAATATAACTATCTACTCAAGAACTATTTTAAATAAGTTTTTGAACTGCACGCAAGTGTGCAGAACGACAACGATTATTTTTTTCTATATCTTCTTTGGTTGGTTTAAAAGTTTTTAATAATTTATATTTTTTTTCTTCTATATTTGGAAGTTTTGGATTTCCTTTTTCTTTCGTTAAAGAATCAAAAAATATTTTTACAATTCTATCCTCAATTGAATGAAAAGAAACACATATAGATATTCCATTTTTATTTAAAAGTTTATCTATTGATTGTAAAGCTTTATTAATCTCTCCAATTTCATCATTTGTTATAATACGAAGTGCTTGAAAAGTTGGAGCCAAATCTTTTGGATTATAAATTAATTCTTTAAGTTCAAAAGTTGTTTTTGGTTTATTTTTTTTAATAGCATTTGCAATTGAAAATGAATTTTTTATATCACCAAATTGATATAATACTTTTGCTAAATCTTCTATAGTTAAATTATCGAGTATTTCAAATAAAGATTTTTCATTTAACCCCATTTCCATATTTAAAGGACTGTTAAATCTGAAGGAAAAACCTCGTGAGGTACTATCAAATTGCATAGATGATACACCAAAATCAAAAACTATTACATCAAAGGTATCTTTAAAAGATGAAATATTTGAAAATTTAGAATGTATAAAATTAAATCTTTCTTTAAACTCTTCTTTTAAGAAGTTTGCGTATTGTATTGTATTTTCATCTCTATCAATAGCAGTAACGATTCCACCTTTTGATAAGAAAGTTTTTGAATAACCTCCAGCTCCAAAAGTGCAATCTAAAATTTTTTTATTTTCCAGACTTCCAATTGTTTCTATCACTTTATCTAAT
The DNA here is from genome assembly GCA_963540515.1 of uncultured Alphaproteobacteria bacterium. Lineage (GTDB taxonomy): Bacteria > Pseudomonadota > Alphaproteobacteria > Rs-D84 > Rs-D84 > JAFGMC01. The sequence continues at coordinate 14,293 of CAUTNA010000009.1, read as the reverse complement.
AAAACAGGAATATGAACCATTATTCAATACTAACCTTTAGATTTGCTTCTTCTAGTTCTTTTAAAGTTATACTAGTAAGTTTTAAATAGTTTGGTAATGAAAGTTTTGTCTTTTTACCATTTGCAAATAAACTTAAAAATATTTTTGTATTTCCTTTTTCTAATGAACTTAAAATATCTGTTGTTTTCTTTAATAAGCTTTCATCTCTTATTTCTATTGTTATTTTTTTCAAGTTTGAAACTAACCATTTATCAAATGATAAAATACGATCTAAAAATACAGAAATTCTATCGTCTTTTTTACTTAATTTTCCTTCTATATAAAAAAGATTTCCTTCTGACAACAATTTATAAAAATCAGATGTATTTTCTCCGAAAGAAATTAATTCTATATTTCCAAGACTATCTGAAGCACTTGCCATTAACATATCTTTTCCTGTTTTTGTTTTTCTTTTAGAAAAAGAATTTATATAAACAGCCATTTCAATATGTTCTTTATCATCCAATTTTAATATAGATTCTGTTGTATGTAATTTTTCTTTTAAAATAATTTTTTTATATTCATCCAACGGGTGTGCTGACATATAAAAGCCATAAACAGACATCTCAGCTGTTAACATTTCAGAAAAACTCCAATTTTGTTTTTTAGACATCTGTTTTGATAAAGTATCATCTGATACATCATCTTTAACAACATTAGAAAAAAGTGATAAAGTTTGAAAAGCATCTTTTGACTTTGATGAATATGAAAGTATTAACTCTATATTTTCAAAAAGCATACCACGATTTCTATTAAAACTGTCAAACACTCCTGCTTTTACAAAAGACTCCATAACTCTTTTATTTATAATTCCACTACACCTTTTTGCAAAATCTGTAATATTTCTGAATAAACCATTTTTATTTCTTTCTTCTATTATTAAATCGGTAATGCTTGTTCCAACCCCTTTAAGGGCTGCCAAACCATATATAATTTTATTATTTTTAACAGTAAATAAAGATTCACTTTTATTTATTGAAGGAGCTTCTATTGATATATTAAAATTATTCTTAGCATCTTCAATAAAAACATATAATTGTTCTGAGTCATTTATATTACTTGACATAGACGCTGCTATAAATTCTGCTGGATAGTATGCTTTTATATACGCACATTGATTTGCAACTACAGAATATGCAACAGAATGAGATTTATTAAATGCATATTTTGCAAACTCTTTGAATGAACCCCAAAGTTGTCTAGCACTTTCTTCAGATAAAGTTTTTTCTTTTAAGCAACCTTCAACAAATTTAACTTCTAACTCATTAATTATATCTATTTTTTTCTTACCCATAGCTTTACGAACATTATCAGACTGCCCACGAGTAAAACCTGCTAAGACTCTTGTCAATTGCATAACCTGTTCTTGATAAACTATAACACCATAAGTTTCTTTTAAGATAGGTTCAGCAAGTGGATGTACATATTCTATTTTTTCTTCACCATGCATTCTTGCAATATATGTTGGTATAAAAGCAATAGGTCCTGGTCTGTTTAGTGCATTTAAAGCAATTATGTTTAAAAAACTTGTTGGATTCATTTTTTTTAGAATCTGTTTTATATGAGGTGCATCAAATTGAAATATTCCTTCAGTTATACCATTTTTAAACAATTCCATTGCTTTTGGATCATCTATTGGTATTTTATCAAGATCTAGAATCCTACCATATTCTTTTTTAATTAATTTAAGAGCATATTTAAGTATTGCAAGTGTTTCTAACCCTAAAAAGTCAAATTTTATAAGTCCTGTTGCCTCTAAATAATGTCCATCAAATTGAGAAGATGGAAGAGGGTTGTTTGGGTCTCTATAAACAGGTGCAATATCAGTAGTTGGTCTATCTCCTATAACAACACCACAAGCATGCTGTCCTAAGTTTCTAAGTGATCCTTCTAATTTTTGAGCAATATCAACAATATGTTTTAAATCAGGTTCTCTTTCCAATAAATCATCTATATCTTTATTATCCTTAAGAGCATCTTTTAAAGATTTAACATCCATTGGAATTAACTTTGCAAGTTTATCAGATAATGTGTATGGAATATTATAAACTCTTGCTATATCTCGAATAGCACCACGTGCTTGAAGACTACCAAATGTGATAATTCTACAGATTGAATCTGCACCATACTTAGAACTGACATAATTTAAAACTCTCTCAATTCCAACAGGTTCAAAATCAACATCAAAGTCTGGCATAGAAACACGATCTGGATTTAAGAATCTTTCAAAAAGAAGTCCATATTTTAGAGGATTAACATTTGTAATTCCAAGCGCCCATGCAACAACACTACCAGCACCAGAACCGCGTCCAGGACCTACTAAAATATCATTTTTTCTACACCAATCAATATAATCAGCGACTATTAAAAAGTATCCCGGAAATCCCATTTTAATAATTGTACTTATCTCAAACTCTGCTTGTTCATAATAAAGTTTATGTTCTGCTTCTGGGACTTTTGTAGCTTCTAGTCTTTTTTTTAATCCATCGTATGTATTCTTATGGAGTATTTCAGATTCATGTTCTATATCTTTACCAAATTTTGGAAGAAGAGGTTTTTCATTAACATTTACTAAAAAATTACATTTTGTTGCAATTATATTTGTATTTTCTATTGCTTCAGGTAAATCTGAAAACAAATCAATCATTTCTTGAGATGATTTAAAATAATGTTCTACATTTTGCCTTTGTCTGTCTGGACACATAACAAGAGATTGAGATAAAACACAATTAAGGGCATCTGCTGCTTCAAAACTTTCCATATCACTGAATCTTACAGCATTGGTTGCAACAATTGGTAAGTTTAACTTAGTTGCTAAATCTAGTTGTTTATTTTCTATTTTTATTTGTTCTTCTAATCCATGTCTTTGCAATTCAATATAAAAATTATTTGGATATAAGTTTGATAAATTCTCTGCTAATTTAAAAGCTGTTTCATCTTGATTACCTAAAAAAGATTTACCAATAGGTCCTTTATAACTTCCAGATAAACATATCAATCCATTTTTATATTTTTCTAAATCCGAAAAATCAACATATGGTCCTAAATGTAAATTATCCTTACGCATATACATTATACGATTTAGTTTACATAAATTTAAATAACCTTCATGATTTTTCGCAAGAAGTAATATTTTAGATAATGATTCAAGTCGTAAAAGTTTGGTATCAACACTATGGTGATTTAAAGATATATCTATACCAATTATTGGCTTTATACCATTTTTTGGCATAATAGCTGAAAATTCTGCAACTCCTGACATCAAATTTCTGTCAGTCAGTGCACACGCCTTCATATTATTTTTCTTACATAAAACAGGTATATCACTTATATTCAGTATACTTCCACCAATAGAAAATCTTGAATGTATTCTAAGATGGACGAAATCAACCATTTGCTTTATTTTCCTACTTTAATTTACCACAACAATGTTTATATTTAAGACCAGATCCACAAGGACATAAATCATTTCTATGAATTTCTTGTTGTGATTTTTCTTCTTTTGGATAATCTATTCTTGAAATATAAGATACAGAAATTCTTTTAAATGAATTTATTGTATTTTTAAATAGTTCTAAAGCCTCTTGTTTATATTCATATAATGGATTTTTTTGTGCATAACCACGAAGTCCAATACCTGTTTGTAAGTAATCCATTTGTTGAAGATGCTTTTTCCAAACAGAATCTAAAGTTCCAAGTAAAATTTGCCTTTCTGCATTATTTATAAACTCTTTATCAAACCTGTCTAGTTGATATTTATATCTTGATTTTGCAAGTTTTTCTAAAGTTTCAAAAGCTTTTTGTTCTGTTATACTGTCATCATTTTTCCAAGTATCAATATCTGTTATATCAAGTGCAAAACAGTTTATCATATCTTTTCTTATTCCTTCCAAATTCCAATCATAAGTATGAGCTTTTTCAGGAATATTATTTTCACAAATAGATTCAACAGTATCTCCAATAAGTTCATAAACAAGTTCTGAGAAATTATCTGAAGTCATAATCTCATTTCTTTGTTTATAAATAATATTTCTTTGTTCATTCATAACATCATCATATTTTAATAACTCTTTACGAGATTCAAAATACCTTGCTTCAACACGTTTTTGTGCTTTTTCTAATGCTTTTGTTATCCAAGGATGAGTAATTGCTTCTCCTTCTTTAAGTCCAAAAGTTGTAAGCATATTATCCAAGCGAGATGCACCAAAAATACGCATTAAATCATCATCTAAAGCTAAAAAGAATTTTGAATCACCAGGATCTCCTTGACGTCCTGATCTTCCACGCAACTGATTATCAATTCTACGAGATTCATGTCTTTCTGTTCCGATTACATAAAGCCCACCTGCATTTAATACTATTTTTTTATTTTCTTCTATTTGTTTGTATATTTCTTTCTTTTTCTCTTCAAAATTCGGATCTTCTTTATCCAAAGCATCAATTAAAGTCTCAGCATTTCCACCAAGTTTAATATCAGTTCCTCTTCCTGCCATATTTGTTGCAATAGTAACAGCAGATGGAGCCCCCGCCTGAGATATAATACCAGCCTCCGATTCATGATGTTTTGCATTTAATACAGCAGGTGTTATTTTAAGTTTATCTTTTACATAATTAAATAATTCTTCTGATTTTTCAATTGAAACAGTACCAACTAAAACTGGTTGTTTTCTATCCAAACATTCTTTTATTTGATTTATAATTGCATTATATTTTTCTTGCTTATTTCTGTATATTTCATCTTGATGATCAATTCTTGATACTGGGCGATTTGTTGGAATTGATACAACACGCAATTTATATATTTCTTCAAATTCTGCAGCTTCTGTCATAGCTGTACCAGTCATACCAGAAAGAGTTGGATATAATCTAAATAAATTTTGATAAGAAATACTTGATATAGTTTGATTTTCTGGCTGAACCTGAACATGTTCCTTTGCTTCAATTGCTTGATGAAGACCGCGTCCAAAACGTCTTCCTGTCATAACACGACCAGTAAACTCATCAACAATTAAAATTTGACCACTTCTTACTACATAATTTACATTTTTCTGATACAAATTATGAGCTAATAAAGATTGTTGAATATGCATAACAATCGATGCATTTTCAGGAGAATATAAATTATCACCAACAAGTATTCCTGTTTCTTTTAAAGCACGAGTTATTGTATCTACACCATTATCTGTTAATGTTACATGTCTATCTTTTTCATCTTTTTTAAAATCATCAGTTGATAACTTTGATACAACACTATCTATTGTATTATAAAGTTCACTTGCATCTTCAGAAGGACCCGAAATTATTAAAGGAGTTCTTGCCTCATCAATTAAAATACTATCAACCTCATCAACAATTGCAAAGAATAGGGGACGGAGGACCTGTTCTTCTTTTGAAAACTTCATATTATCCCTAAGATAATCAAACCCAAGTTCAGAATTTGTAACATATGTTATATCACAGTTATAAGCCTCTCTTCTTTCTTCATCGTTCATATCATGTTGAATAATTCCAATAGAAAGTCCTAAGAATTTATAAACTTTTCCCATCCATTCAGCATCTCTCTTTGCTAAGTAATCATTAACAGTTATAAGATGGGCACCTTTTCCATACAAAGCTTTTAAAAAGAGGGCAAGAGTTGCAACAAGAGTCTTACCTTCTCCTGTTCTCATTTCTGAGATTTGTCCATTATTTAAAACTATTCCACCAAGTAATTGAACATTAAAATGTCTAAGTCCTATGGCACGATAAGAAGCCTCTCTGACAAGTGCGAAAGCATACGGCAAAACATCTTTTTCTTTTTCACCATTTTTTAATCTTTCTTTTAGTTTAAAAGTTTCCTCAACCAATTCAGTATCTGTCATAGCATGATATTTAGGTTCTAAATCATTGATAAAGCTTACTATTTTGTCATAAGATTTTATTAGTCTTTCATTTGCAGAACCCAGCAATTTATTGAGAAGAGTTTTTAACATAAATTCACCTTAAAAAGTTTATATAGTCTAGGTTATAAGATATAGCAATTTTGCTATTGGCAGGTCAAGCATCAATATGTTATAATAGGTCAGGTCTTATAAATAGAGAGAGAAATGAGTAAAGAAGCAACAAAACTTTCTGTTAATAATATTTCAAGTCAAGTTTTTATAATATCTCCTAAACAAATATCTGAAATATCAGAAAATTTTTCTGAAATGATTGCAAATGAATTAAATATGCAAATATTTAAAGAAAAAATTTTTAATATTGCTCAAGATTCAATATTAAAATCTTTAAGAATAGCTAAGATTTCAGGTAAAAAAAATAGTTTACAAGAAAATAAATCAAATGATAGAATATAAAAGCAGGTGTGTGGGGCATAGCTGTTCTTTTTTTTAAGAATAGAGGAAAGTCTGGACTGCATAGGACAACATAGTGGCTAATTACCACACGGGGCGACCTGATGATTAGAGCAACAGAGACGAGTCTGGGATTTCTCAGGGTGAAACGGGCAATCTCTATGTGCAGCAACTTCAAATAGGTTCTCAATAGATACGTCCTAGTCTGAGAACGGGTAGAAGGCTTGACACTTTATAGTAATATATTGTGCAGATTAATTATGCCTGCTGTAAGAAATTTACAGTACAGAATCCAGCTTACATCACACCTGTGTTTTTTTCATTTTTCTATTATAACAACGGCAACAGAATATTCTGATTGATCAGTAATAGATAAGTGAATATTATCAGATGAACATCCCATTTCTTTTAATATTTCTTCTGCACCACCTGAAACTAATAATTCTGGCTTACCTGTATTATTATGAATGACAGAAACATCTGAAAAACTTATTTTATCATTAAAGCCAGTCCCGAGTGCTTTCAAAAAAGCCTCTCTTGCCGCCCAGAAGTTAGCAAGATGTTTTTCAGATTTTAATGAATTGTTATCTGCATAATCTAATTCTTTTTGAGTAAAAATTCTTTGTTTTTTAAAAAGGGACCAATCTAAAAATCTGCTTGAGTCAACCATATCTATACCAATTCCAACAATCATAAAAATCCTCTTACAATTTCAAATTTTATATTAATAACTTTTAATCGATTCGTGCAATAAAATATAGGCTTGATTTTATCTTCTTTAAATATAAAAATTGAAAGAGCGGGGTGTGGCTCAGTCTGGTAGAGTACTTGCATGGGGTGCAAGGGGTCATCGGTTCAAATCCGGTCACCCCGACCAATTAAAAAATATTAATTACGATAATTACTAAAAAATAAAAAACGGATTAGTATCAGATATAAAAAAAGGACATTTAACATATTAAAACAAGATTAATAAATTGTATTTATAGAAAAGTTGACAAAAAAATATTATCTACTAGTATTTTATAAAAATTATGACAATGCAATACCTTTATCATGGAACAACAAAAAAATTAAAAATAGGTGATTTTTTATTACCTCATAATACTTATGATGGTAAAAGAGAAAACAGAGTAAACGCTGTATTTGCAACACCTAATTTAAAAAAAGCAATTTCCTTTGGAATATTGAGAGCTATATTTACAGACGGAGATTTGTGTATGATTTCTGGTAATAAAATTATAATTGATAAACCATCAAATAATATAAATACCCATTTTTATGTTTACTTGGTTGATTCTGTTGGATTTCAATTAGATACAAGAGATGAATATATCAATAGAAATAATGTTAAGATAATTAATACAATTGTATTCGATACTATAACAGCAATCAAAGAATATGGATTTGAAATATGTACAATACCTTCTGTTGATAAAAATTTAACAATAGAAGAGCGAGCAAAAAAGAAAAAAGAATTTATAAAAAATAAAAACTTTTTAAAACTAGATATAGAACAGTTGATTCTTTTCCAAAGAAAACGAAATAATTCAAACTCTGGAAACTCAGGTCACGAGTATTAAAAATAATATACAATATTTAATTAACCTAACATTTTAAGAATAGAAATAACGTCTCTTTTATCCTTAACTAAAAAGCTTTCTCCTCCAAGTTCATTAAATAAATCACAATTTTTTTGTGAATTATCTAATAAAATAGATCTTTTAATATCAAAATTATGTATATCTATAACTTTTTTAAAAAGACCTTTTGGTATTAGATCATCTTTAAGAAGACCATAATCGCATGAGTTAAAGATATAATCAAAATATTCTTTTAATTTTAATTTATCTTTTGTAAATCTATTGAAAGAATCCATATTATCTGTAATTAAAATTACCGTATTATTTTTTCTACATGAGGAAATAGCACTTAAAACATCTTCTGCTACATACATATTTTCACAATCTTTAACAAAATAATCCCACAACATATTGTAATCCAAATTACATTCAGTTGATATAATTTTATTAATATCTTCTGAAGATTTTTGTCCTCTCATCCAATCTTCTAATAAATATGTGTTATTCTGAAATAAGAATTTTACTATTGTTTCTTTTATTTTTTCTGGACTAGACCTCCAAAAATAATCAAAACAAATAGTTCCATCAAAATCTATAAAAATATTTTGTTTCTTCATTGTATTTCCTTAAATATATTATTATATTTATAAACCTAATAAAAAAGTAAAAAATGTAATTTTTTTGCTTTTATTATAAATAAACTATAAAATATATTTATATTATATAAAACTTGAAAATACTTATTTTTCTGTTATTGTTGCAAGAACATAAAAAACTTTAAAATTAGTTTAATTTTTTTGTAATAAGAGGTTATATATGTTTGATACAGAAAAATTAAAAGATTTCAATTTTATAAATATATCTAATCTGGATCATGAAGATTTTGAAAAACTTTATAACACTTATAAGATAGATGAAAATACTATCATAGATATTTTAGATCCTGATGAACAACCCAGACTTGAAACAGAAGATGAATATAAAGTTATAATTGTAAGATTTCCAATCGTAAATAAAGAAACAGGAATAAATTGGCATACAGAACCACTTTCTATTATCTATTCAAAAAAGCAAGTTCTAACAGTTTGTAGAAAATATTGTGATATTTTAGATAAAATCAAAACTCAAGATAAAGAAAGCCCAGAATTATTGGTTGTTAATATAATTTATTATATTGCTGAATCATATTTAAAACATTTAAAAGAATTAAATAAAAAAGTTTTAGATTCAAAGAAAGAACTCTTAAAAAAGATATCTAAAAAAGAATTGATTGAACTTTTAAATGTAGAAAATAGCTATGTTTTGTATATGGCGGGGCTTAAAGGAAATCAAACTGTAATTGAAAAACTCGAAAAAACCAGAGGATTTAAAAAGACAGAAGAATTAATTGAATTAATAGAAGATATAAAAATAGAATTTAATCAAGCAGTTGAAGTTATAACCAGCTATAGAAAAATGCTTGCATCTATTAAAGAAACATTTGAGAGTTTTATTAACATAGATTCAAATAAATATATTAATAGACTTACAGTTTGGAATATAATTTTAATTGTTCCAACAATAATAGTTGGATTTTATGGTATGAACCTAAAATTACCATTTGAAAAAAACGAAATTACAGCAATTATTATATTAATTGTGATACTTATTTTAATCTTAGCATATGGAATATTCATAATTTATGATAAAAACAAATTGAAATAAAGCAACCTATTGAATATATAGTTTTGTTAAAGCGATAAAAATATCAGCAATTTTAGCAATATTATTTATGTTATTTTTGTCATTTATATTAAATTCAATTTTTGGTTGAGAAATGTGGACCGTTTTTATTGTATTGATTTAAATATAATTTTTTATGAACAAAAAAAGCAAATTAAATATTTTAAGATTTTTTAACACTAAATTACTTATGGATGTTGTGGGTTAGATTTTGGTCTTTCTACAAAAGTTATTCTTGCTTTATCCAAATCATAAGGTGTCATTTCAACACGAACTTTTTCACCAACATTTACCCAAATTCTTGCTTTTCTCATTTTTCCACAAACAGTTGCCAAAACGGTATGACCATTTTCAAGCTTTACTTTAAACATAGTATTAGGAAGTTTATCTTCAACAGTTCCCGATAAAACAATAACATCATCTTTTGCCATAAATAACCTTAAATAATATCTTTTTGTCAATACTATATACAAAGCTTAATAAAATCAAGTGCTTTATATGCTTGCACTAAATTTGTGTTTTTGATAAAATCACATAGAAGTAGGCGGGTTTTATGAAAAAAACTTTAAATTTATTTACTCTTAGTATACCTGTATTTTGTTTGTTTTCTTCAAATGATTTACTATCTGAATCTGCAAGAATTTCTATGGTTGCTATGCAGGCTCCTATGATGGCAGCAACAAAAAATACAGTTAATAATACAAAACCTGAACAAGTAAAACAAAATACAGAAGTTAAACAAGAAACACTTCAAAAAACAACAGAATCTAAAACAACAGAAACAAACAAAAAAGAATCTAGTAATGAAAACTGCCGAGAAGAATACAGAAAATGTATGGATGATTTCTGTCTATTAGATGAATCTGAAGGTTATAGATGTGCGTGTTCTGAAAATATAAATAAATCAAAAAATATAATAAAAGAAATTCAAGATATTCAAAAAGAGGCTGAGGAATTATATACAACTGGTGTTGAAAAAGAAAAATTAGGTGCAAAAGTAAAATTCTTTCAGTTTGGTCAAAGTGATAAAGCAAAAAAAGTAAATCTTTTAAAATGGTTATCTGTTTATGATGGTGACAGTTCTGATGATGGAGATGTTGGTGAAGATGTTGATATAGGTGATAATCTCTTCAGTACTGCAAATGAATACTGTGAAACTAAATTAAGTAACTGTAAAGATAAGTCTGAAATGGAGCAAACTTTATATTCAAGAACAGTTGTTCAAGATTGTAAAACTTTTCAATCATATTTAAACGACCAAAAGAAAAACGCATTACAAAACAAACAAACTGCAGAGAAAGCAGTAAGAAAAGCAAGACTTGAGATGCTTGATACCACAAATAAATATAATCGTGGAGAGTGTTTTTTGGCATACAGATCTTGTATTGCTGATAAAGGTGGATGTGGATCTAATTTTGAAAATTGTATAGATGAAGGACTTCTTACAAGAAGAGCTAACGCTTGCGAAAATGTTCTTGATCAGTGTATGGCTGTTAAAAATTATGTTATTCAAGATTTTAAAGATGAGACGAGTATTATCTTAGCTGATGCAGCAAAATATGCTGATAAAAATAAAAGAGCAACTTGTCTTGCAAAAGTTCAGATGTGTTTAGAAGATAGTTGTACAATTTCAACAAACTCTGCTTGTCTATCTGATGTAAATGTAGCATCAGGAATATGTCCTTTAATTGATGAATGTGATAGTTTAGTTCCAGGGTTTAAAACAGTTGTTAATGATAAACTTGGATTTTTAAGAGTAAGATTTTGTCAAAATGATGTAGATAAATGTCTACAAGAAAAATGTGGAAAAACTTATTCAAATCCAGAATGCTTAGGTAAGAAACCTCAAGAAATAGTAAAGCTTTGTCCAAAAGATATGTTTCCTTCATGTAAAAATGAAAATCAGTTTGATATAATTGTTCAATCAACACTTCTTCAGATGGATTATCAAATGGTTCAAGGTTGTTTAAATCACTTTAATGAAACTCTTGGTAAGGTTTGTGGAATGGATATGTCATGTCTTCCAATTGATGAAAAAGTATTATCTTTAACTCAAGTTCCTGAAGAAGAAAGAGGACTTATTAAACTCAGACAAAAAGTTGTTGAAAATTCAAAACAAGCTGTTGCAAAATTCTTTGAACAGTTTGAAAAAGATAAAACAATATCTGCTTGTCAGGATTCTAAACAAGATCCTAAAAAGAGGTTGAAAGGACAAGTTCCTCTTGGTGATAGTGTATTTAATACAGCTAAATTGATTGCTGAAGTTAATATGGAAAACAGAAATTTAAAACAACTTGAAATAAAGATAGCGGAAATTTCAAAAAAACAAGATGCTGAAAAAGCAAAAGAGCTTTGTTTAGAAACTTATCCTGTTGAACCTCCAATAGAGGATGAAGACGATAATGATCCAGACAAAGCAAAATCTTATACAAGAATAAAAAGTGTAAATTTTGAACCGTCCCTGAGAAATTGTCATGTATGTAGAACACAAAGAGTATGTGAAATTGGTGGAGAAAGTAGAGCACAAGCTGCATTAAAGGCGGCTGGCGGTGGTATGGCAGCAGGTGCTGCTATGGGAACTCAAGTAAGTGCAGGTTGGGGAACTGCAATTGGTGGAGCAATTGGCGCAATTGGTGGTGGTATAATGGGTGCTATGGCTGGTGGTAAAAAAAGTTTTTGCCAAGAAATTGAATCTTGTGAAGATATAAATATGTAGGTGGAAAATATGAGAAACTTATTTAAAATATTATCTGTATTTACTATTTCTTTATTAGTTTTTAATAGTGATAGTTTTTCTGCAAAATTAAAAAAGACAAAAGGTCAATCAGCTATTCAACACAGTACAAAAGTACGAGCAAAAGTTGAAACTAAGGGATTATTTTCTGAAGAATGTTATAATCTTTATTATGGTTGTATGGATCAATTTTGTAGTATGGATAATGTAGATGGAGGAACATGTTCTTGTAGTAATAAAAATAAAGAATATGAAGAAAAACTAGCAAAAATAGATGAGAAATTAAAAGAGGCGAATAAACTTGCAACCGTCGAAGTTGAAAGAATAGAGGCAGGATCTAAAGCAGATATTATTTTTAATGGTGAACGTAAATATGATGCAAAAGGCAATGTAATTAAAAGCGAACAAGTAAATGCAGAACAAAAAAAGAAGGATGAAGAAGAAGCAAGAAGACAAAAATTGCTTGCTATGTTTGAAACTTCTGATGATGAAGAAGATGGTGATGATGAAGAAGATGAAATATTAAATATTGCAAATAAAAAAGGTGATGAACTTTATAAGGTTGCAAATGATATGTGTAAGGCACAGGTTGAGGAAAAGTGTTCTAAAGATTTAAAATTTTTGATTCAAATGTATTCAGGACAAATAACATCTGATTGTAAAGCGATGGAATATACTGTAAATCAAAAACAAGAAAAAGCTGATAAATTATTTGCAGAAGCTGAAAAAGAAGTTAGAGGTGCACTTAAAAAGAGTTTTGAAGAAGCAAATAAATTTGATCGTGGTCAATGCATGGTTGAATTTAAAAAGTGTATGCAAAAAGATGATGCTTGTGGAAGTGGTTGGGAAAAATGTGTATTTACAGTTGCATCTGAAAATATGCAAAACGATAAAGTTTCTGGAGATATCTCTCTTTCAAGCGTTGAAATAATTGAAAAATATGAAATATCAAAGTCTACTTATGAAATTTTAGATTCAAAAAGATATATTTGTGAGAATATTTTAGATCAGTGTATGGCAAATCGTCAATATGTTTGGGATGATTTTTTAAGAGAAGCTGCACCTACTATAAAATTAGCTGAATCAGAAGTTGAATCAAATAAAAGACAAAGTTGTTTAAAAGATATTTCAAACTGTATTCAAAAAGCATGTAAAGATGACATTGTTGGTAAAGGAAAAGATACAATGGATTCGTGTCTTGCACGACCAGATATGGCAAGATCTTTTTGTAAGGTTCAAATAGATCCTTGTGAAAGAATGGAACCACAAATTTGGAGTTATGTAGTTGATAAATTAGCTGCTATGAGAGTTGATGCTTGTACACAAGAAGTTAAAGATTGTGTTACAAGTGAAGATAGATGTGGTGAAGGTTTTGCAAAATGTGCAGGTATGGATTTTGATTTTGTAAAAAATATTTGTCCAGTTGATAAGTTAGTTGTCTGTAAAAAAGCAAATCCAAACTTTTCAATAAATGATTTAGATAAAATGCTTCGTGGTTTATATATGAATATAGATAATTCTTTATTAGAAGTATGTCAAAAGAAAGTTGATGAAAAAATGATTGAGTTATGTGGAAGTACAACAGATTGTGATAAATTCACTGTTGATGAAAAAATTGGAACCGGAAGTTTGCGTAGTGTTAAAAAAGATACTCGCCACCGCATCACAGGACTTATAACTTTTGGATCTATAAAAATGGGAAGTATGAGTTATATAAATGATGCAAATAAAACTGAAGACGAAGATGGTAATCCAATTTTACAACCTGGTCAATTAGATGTTTCTGATTATATAAAACAAATAAAACAAAAAAATTCAGGTGTCGAAGATAACGCCCCTATAATATCGACAATAGAAGCAGAGTTAAATAACATAGTTGGAAC
>CAUTNA010000008.1:0-35291 GCA_963540515.1 uncultured Alphaproteobacteria bacterium | reverse complement strand
GTTCCAACTATGTTATTTAACTCTGCTTCTATTGTCGATATTATAGGGGCGTTATTTATATACAATAAAACTAATTGAAAAATATAACCTTTATTTGCTAATTTAATTATATGAATTGGACAGTTTTAATAATTGATGATGATAAAGTTTTAAGAAGCAGTTTAGTAAAAGGACTTAAGACAAATAATTTTTATGTAATTGATGTTGAATCTGCCGAAAAGGCAAAACCAATTTTAGCCCGTATTATACCAGATGCTATAATATTAGATAGAATGATGACGGGATTAGACGGACTTTCTTTTTTAAAAGAAATTCGCCGTCATGGAAACAATATTCCAGTTATTATGCTAACTGCAATGGATTCATCTGAAAATATAATCGAAGGACTTGAAAGTGGGGCTGATGACTATTTATCAAAACCTTTTCAATTAAAAGAATTAATCTTGAGGCTTAAAAATATAATTAAAAAATCTAAAAAGGATACAGATGTTTCTTTAAAAAACTTAATATTTGAAAAAGATGATTTTTATATTATATCAAATAATCAAAAAATACTTTTACAATTATCAACAGAAGAAAAAAATATTTTAAGTCAGTTGATATCTCCAATTGGAAATATAGTATCTGCAACACCAATGATTGTAAAACGCTTGCGGATAAAATTAAAAAGTATATTATCAAGTATACAAATTGTAACCATTCGTGGAATTGGATATAAAATAATAAAAGGCACATCTGATGAAATTGATACCTAAAAGATTTTTATCAAGAACAATTCTTATGATTTTACTGCCTCTTGTTATATCAGAGGTAATAATTGCTAATGCTTTCTTTGGAAACCATTGGAAAAAAGTACACGCAACAATGGCTCGAAGTCTCGCATCAGAAATTTCTACAATGCTAAAATTTATAGATAAAAATGAATCAGAAGCACTTAAAGATATATCATTAAATGCAGGAATAAATGTATCTGTAAATCAAAAATTAAATCGTCCAAAAAGAAATGATAATAAATCTATGGAAGCAGGATTGCTTTACCAAGAATTATTAAATAAAGTTGGTAAAAAAACAAATATTTATATAGATAGAAAGAAAAGGTTGTTATTTATTGATATTCCATCAAAAGATTCTCAAATTATAACATTTGCAACTTCTCTATATAGAATTTACTCAACAAGTACAGAAGTATTTATTTTGTGGCTGATTGGTTCAATTTTAATAGTTTCAATTCTTATTACTCCGTTTATAATAGGACACACAAGAAGTATAAGAAATATTGCAAAAGCAGCTAATAGATTTGGAAGAGGTTTAGATTCTCCAAATTTTACTCCATCTGGTTCAAAAGAAATAAGAGAAGCAGCTATTGCTATGATTTTAATGAAAGAAAGAATTGACAGGTATAATAAAACACGTACAGATATGTTAAATGCAGTCAGTCATGATTTAAAATCCCCACTATCTCGTATGAGACTTGGTATAGAAACAGACTCTTCTTCAAAAGAAGATTTGTTACGTGATATTGATTCTATGTCAGAAATGATAAATGGTTATTTATCTTTTGTTCGTGGTGAAATGCCTGAAATTGAACAAGCAACCGAATTACCAACGATGTTAACAAGAATTGCAAGAGACTCAGTAAATAAAAAGAAAAAAATTGAAACAGTATTTCCAGATAATCCGGCGCAATTTTATGCAAGACCTATGGCACTTGCACGAGGATTTACAAATATAATAGAAAACGCTTCAAAATATGCTAAATCAAAAGTATGTATAACAGAAAAAGATTATACAGATAGAATAGAAATTATGATTGAAGATGATGGAGTTGGAATACCAGATGAAAGTAAAGATGAGGCAATGCGTCCTTTTGTAAGATTAGATAAGTCTCGAGAATCAAAAGGTACAGGACTTGGACTTTCAATTGCTAAAACAATTTTTGAAAATCATGG
This sequence comes from uncultured Alphaproteobacteria bacterium, assembly GCA_963540515.1. Classification (GTDB taxonomy): domain Bacteria; phylum Pseudomonadota; class Alphaproteobacteria; order Rs-D84; family Rs-D84; genus JAFGMC01. The sequence goes on along the minus strand of CAUTNA010000008.1, from coordinate 33,342 downwards.
TGGTCAAATATTTTTAGAAAATAGCAGACTTGGCGGACTGAAGGTAAGAATAATATTACCACTGTAAGAGGTAAAAATATGAATCTTTATAAAACAGTATCAAATACTATTTCAGAACAACTTAAGACTTCTATAAATTTAGAAATTCCAAGAGATTCAAGTTTTGGAGATTTTTCAACCAATATTGCAATGATTAAAGCAAAAGAATTAAAGAAGTCTCCTATTGAAATTGCAAAAGAAATTGTTCCCTTAATTTCAAATATTGATTTTATAGAAAATGTAAATATAGCAGGAGCTGGATTTATAAATATAAAAATAAAAGATTCTTTTATTTGGAAGTCTCTACAAGAAAAAATTAATGTAAAAACGAATGATCCTAAAATAATTGATATGGATTATGGTTCATATAATGTTGCAAAATCAATGCATATTGGACATCTTCGTACTTCAATTGTAGGAGATACATTTAATAGAATTGCAAGATTCTTAGGACATAAAACAATTTCTTATAATCATATGGGAGATTGGGGAAGATCTATGGGACTTATCATTGCTTGGATAAAAAAAATTCATCCAGAACTTCCCTTTTTTAAAAATGATTTTAATCAAGATACTAAATTTGAATATACTGTTTCTATAGATGAATTAAATACATATTATCCAAACGCTTCAAAACTTGCAAAAGAAGATGAAAATTTTATGGAAGAGGCGCGCAAGATTACATCTGAGTTACAAAAAGGTCATACAGGTTATACTGCACTTTATAATTCTTTTATTCCTGTATCATTAAAAGAAATGGAAAGAATTATAAATAAACTTGATATGTTGCCATTTGATAATAATCTTGGTGAAAAAAATGCAGCTGAATATATTGAACCAGTAGAAAAAATATTAAGAAGTAAAAACTTGCTTGAAAAAAGTGATGGAGCGGAAATTATAAATGTAAAAAAAGATACAGATACTGCACCAATGCCACCAGTTATGTTTTATAATTCAAGAGGTGCGGTACCATATGATGCAACAGATATTGGGGCACTTTACTACAGAAAAATTACAGATAATCCAGATTATATAATATATCTAACTGATGCTCGTCAAAATTTACATTTTCAACAGCTTTTTAGAGTATCTGATTTAATGGATTTGTTTCCATCTGAAAGACTTGAGCATATTGGTTATGGAACAATTAACGGAAAAGATGGCAAACCATTTAAAACCAGAGATGGAAATGCAGCAGGACTTGTTGATATAATGGAAATAGTAAACAGTGCTGTAAAACAAAGAATAAAAGATTCAGATAAAAATTTAGATAGCGATACTGTTGATATGATATCACTTGCTGCTCTTAAATTTAACGATTTAATACATGATTTACGTTCTGATTATATTTTTGATGTAGATGCTCTTACAAGTTTTGAAGGAAAAACAGGACCATATATTTTATATACAGCAGTAAGATTAAATAGCATTTTAAATAAATTAGAAATAAATAAAGAAATTGATTTTAGAGATAATATTATTTTATCAAAGGAAGAAAGGGATTTATCATTATGTTTATTAGATTTTGAAAGAATTATAAATATTGCTTTTGAAAATAGAGCAACAGATGTTCTTGCAAGTTATACATATAATTTATGTCAGGTTATTAATGTTTTTTATCACAACTGTCCAATTATTTCAGAAAATGTTGAAGAGGAACAAAAACAAATAAGAATAAAAATAGTTCAAAAATCTTTAGAGATTCTATCAAAATCAATCGACCTTATGGGACTTAAAATACCTAAAGAAATGTAAAAATTAATCTTATTCTTTATAAAAGAATAAAAAAATAACATTCTATATTTTAAAGTATAAACAAGAATTTTTTAAAACTTATTTCTTATATTCAATTTAAAATAAAAAAAATGCCAATCTATGGCATTTATATAAATAACAAAAAAGGAGTGGTGGGTCGGCAGGGACTCGAACCCCGGACCAAAGCGTTATGAGCGCTCCGCTCTAACCAACTGAGCTACCGACCCAACAGATATAATACTATATTTATTTAAATTGATTTTCAAGATAAAAATGTAAATATTAAATTAAAATAATAAAACACTATGATTAAAGAAATTTTAAGTAATTTACAAGCAGATACTTTTGAAAAAATTGAAAATTCAAATATAAATATTTTGATTCTAGGGCAGGCAGGTACTGGAAAATCAACTTTTATAAAACATTTAAAGCTTTACTCTAAGAAAAATATTATATCAGTATCTCCAACAGCTATATCTGCAATAAATATCGAAGGACAAACAATTCACTCATTTTTTAGAATTCCTCCAAATGATTTTGTACCTCTTGATATTTTAAAACTAAAAACAAAAACTAAATCAATACTTCAAAAATCTGACTTACTTATAATTGATGAAATTTCTATGGTATCTCCAGATATTTTAGACGTAATAGATTTTTTATGTAAAAAAGCATTAAAATCAAATCTTCCCTTTGGAGGTATTCAAACAATTCTTGTTGGAGATATGTTTCAACTGCCACCAGTTATAACTAAAAAGGCAGGAGAATATTTTAAAGAAAAATATGGTTTTGAAAATTCTTACTTTTTTGATAGTTCTGCCTATGAAAAAGGAAATTTTAGACTAATCAATTTTGATACTGTATATCGTCAAAATGATAGTATTCTTCTTTCAAATTTACAGAAACTTAGAAATAATGACATATCATCTATAGATTTTTTTAATAAATGTAAAATAAAAGACTATGATAAATTATCTAATGCAGTAGTTATTACACCTTTCAAATCTGTTGCAGAAAGTATAAATATAAAAAAATTAGATTCCATAAACTCACCAATAATAACATACAATGGAGAGATAGAAGGAGATTTTAATGAAAAAACTTTACCTGCACCATTAAAATTAGATTTAAAACTTGGTGCTCTTGTAATATTTGTAAAAAATTCTAATGATTGGGTAAATGGTTCTATGGGAAGAATTGAAAATATGGAGAGAAATTTAATAAAAGTTAAACTTCTAAGTGGAAAAACTGTTTTAGTAAAAAAAGAAAAATGGAAAAAAATAGAATATGAAACAGATGAAGATGGTAAACTTCAAGAAAAAGAAGTTGGAACATATTATCAATTTCCTTTAATGCTGGGATATGCTATGACAATTCATAAATCACAAGGTAAAACTCTTGATTCTGTAATAATAGATATATCTAATGGTGCTTTTGCACATGGACAACTTTATGTTGCTCTTTCCAGAACTAAAAAATCAGAAGATATTCATATTGAAAAAAATATTTCAAAAAATGATCTTATATTTGATAAAAGAGTTTTAGAATTTGTGGAATCTGGTGGAAAAATTACAAATAAAGAATTAAGTTTATTTGATTAAAATCTCAAAATTCTTGCCTTTGGCTCTGACATATTTAGATATTTTATACTTAATTCCTCTATATAATCAGGAGATCTTTTTTCTATCAATTCAATATGTTTTGAAATATCTTCTAAATTCTTCTCAGCTAATACTAAATCATTTGTTAAATGTTTAAGTTTCCAAATATTAGATACATATTTTATAAAATTAGTATTTCCAAAAAACAGTAATCTTATTAAAAGAACAATAGATATAATTATAAATATTAATCCAAATCTGCCATACCAATCTCTGCAAGAAGATAATATATAATTAAATAAAACTTTGATTTTATTCTTCATACTTGGCATTATATCATGAGTGTTTAAGTTAAATCAAATTTTTACAGCACCTCTTGCAGGAATAACGGATAAACCATTCAGGAAAATAATAAAAAAATTTTCTCCAGATGTTAATATGCTAACCGAAATGATTTCAAGTCATTCTATCAGTTTACAAAATAAAAATTGTTTAAGAAATTTTGATACATATTTTGATGAAGAAAATTTAGGAGCACAAATTTTTGGAGCAGATCCTATTGTTATGGCTGTAGCTGCAAAAATTCTGGAAGATCTTGGAGCAAAATGGATTGATATAAATATGGGTTGTCCTGTTCCGAAAGTGGCAAGTAAAGCAAATGCAGGTGCTTTTTTAATGAAAGATCATAAACTTGCTGGTCAAATTATATCAAATGTTGTAAAAAGTGTTAAAATACCAGTTTCAATAAAAACAAGACTTGGCTGGGATGAACAAAACAAAAATTGGAAAGACTTAATTAAAATTGCAGAAAATGAAGGTGCAACATTTGCAACAATTCATGGGAGAACTAAAACTCAACTTTTTAAAGGAAATTCAAAATTAGAAGAGAAGCCAAATGGTTTGATTCCAATAGTTGGAAATGGAGATATTAAAACAAAAGAAGATATAGAAAAAGTTAAAAATCTTGGATATGATTCTGTTATGATAGGACGTGCTCTTCTTGGAAAACCTTGGCTGATTGCAGAGATTTCAGAAGAACCTATAAAGATTGATATCTTAGATACTGTTTTAGAACATCTTGAATACACACTTGAATATTATGGAGAAAGAGTTGGTATTCCTTTTTTTAGAAAACATATTGCTTGGTATTCTGCAGGACTAAAAAATTCTTCAGAATTTAGAATAAAAATAAACCAAATTACTGAATTAAAAAAATTAAAATCAGAAATTACAACATTTTTCAATTGCATTGAAGATATATAGATTTTATCATTATTCATTAACAAGTGAGGGCAAAGTATGATTGATAAAAACAATAAAGATTTAACTGCTGCGCAAATGCTGTTTGAAGCGCGTACAAGTGGCAGACGCAAACGAGAGATATTTACAATATCAAAAATACTTTGTATAAAAGAAGATTATTTGTCTGCTTTGGAAACTGGCAATTACGATAAAATACCTGAAAGAGTTTATTTACTTGGATTTGCAAGAAACTATGCTGTTGAACTTGGACTTGATCCTGATTTAATTGTAAAAAAAATTAAACAAGAAATTTCTAAATCAACCGAAGCAGAAGATTCAGAAGTTTTAGAAAAAGATATAACTAAATCAACAGAAGAGAATAATAAAAATTCTATAAATTCTTTTATCAAAATCTTATCAAAATATTGGCTATGGATTATAAGTATTTCTTTGTTAATTATTTTATCTATTGCTGTAATATTTGTTTTATTATATGAAAAACCTAAAGAAGTTGAGACAAGTGCAGCTAATACAACACAAGAGGTTCAAGTACCAGCTATTACAGAACCAGAATATAAAATAGAAGTTCGTTCAAAATTTGGAACAGAAAATATACAGAACTCTGATATAGTTCTTCAAGCAACTAATGAATCTTGGGTAAAAATTGAAGATCAAAGAGGAAATACTGTTTTCAGTCGTGTTCTTATTACAGGAGATGTTTATTTTGTACCCAATGGTAATTTTAAAGGAACTTTTGGAAATGCTGGTGGAATAGATATTTGGGTTAATAAAAAATTATTACCAAAAATAGGAGCACTTAATACAAGAAAATCAGGAATTATTATGACTCCAGAATATCTTATCAATGAAACTCAACAACTTTCAAAAGAATAAAATCAGGTAGTTTTTACCTGATTTTTTTTATATATCAGTATATAACACTAATCTTGAAATATTCCTTATTTATTCTATATTCAAACTAGTTTAATTAAAGCAGGTTTTATTATGAATTTTATTAAAATTCGCGGAGCAAGAGAGAATAATCTAAAAAATATAGATTTAGATATACCAAAAAATAAATTAATTGTTTTTACTGGGGTATCTGGATCTGGCAAATCATCACTTGCTTTTAATACTATATATGCAGAAGGACAAAGAAGATATGTAGAGTCTCTTTCAAGTTATGCTAGACAATTTTTAGATATGCAAAAAAAGCCTGATGTTGATATTATTGAAGGACTATCTCCTGCAATTTCTATTGAACAAAAAACAACTTCTAAAAACCCACGTTCTACCGTTGGAACAATCACAGAGATTTATGATTATTACAGACTTTTATGGGCAAGAATTGGTATACCTCATTCACCGATTACAGGTCTTCCTATAAAATCTCAAACTATATCTGAAATGGTAGAATGGACTTTAAAAATACCTTCAAATACAAATATTTATATTATGGCACCTTTTATTAAAGAAAGAAAAGGAGAGTATAAAAAAGAGATTTTATTTTTAATTAAACAAGGTTATCAAAGAGCAATAATTGATGGAGAATTATATGATTTATCTGAAACTCCATCTTTAGATAAAAATAAAAAACATACTATAAATATAATTATTGATAGGATATCAATACCAGATGAAAAAGATGAAGATTTTTCTTCAAGAATTTATTCTTCTTTTGAAGCCTCACTCAGGCTTGTTCCTGAAAGTGTTTTAGTAAAAAGATTAGATACAAATGAAGATATTTTATTTTCAAGAAACTATGCTTGTCCAGTAAGTGGCTTTGCGGTTCCGAAAATAGAACCAAGATTATTTTCTTTCAATTCCCCAACAGGTGCTTGTCAAAATTGTGGTGGTCTTGGTATACAACTTAGTTTTGATTTAAATTTAATAGTGCCTGATGAATCAAAATCTATTTTAGATGGAGCAATTGCCCCTTGGTCAAGAAATGGAATGCTAACTCAATATGAACACTTATTAAAAGGATTAAAAGCAAAATATGATATACCTTTAAATAAACCATGGAATACTCTTTCTCAAGAGCATAAAAATATTCTCTTGTATGGGACAGGAGATGAATCTATAAAAATTAATTGGAATGGTTTTAAATATTCTAAGCCATTTGAAGGAATTATTAATAATCTTCAAAGAAGATGGACAGAATCTCCTGAAGCAAGCACAGATCTATCAAGATATCAAAATCAGAAAATATGCCCTGTTTGTCATGGAAAAAGATTAAGTGTTCAGGCATTATGTATAAAAATTGATAAAAAAGATATTATGGATATAACTGATTTATCAGTAAATGATTCTCTAGCTTGGTTTAAAGAACTACCTTTAAAGCTTACGAGTAAAGAAAAAGAAATTTCTAAAGTTATTTTAAAAGAAATTATAAGCAGACTTGAATTTTTACAAAATGTTGGGCTTGGATATTTAACATTATCAAGATCATCAGGAACTCTATCTGGAGGTGAAGCACAAAGAATAAGACTTGCATCTCAAATAGGAAGTGGACTGTCTGGGGTTTTATATGTTTTGGATGAACCATCAATTGGGCTTCACCAAAGTGATAATGATAAATTAATTAATACTTTAAAAATGCTGAGAGATAAAGATAATACTGTTATTGTGGTTGAACATGATGAAGATGCAATGAGAAATGCAGATTTTTTGGTTGATATTGGAAAAGGAGCAGGAATTGGAGGAGGAAAAATAGTTGCAAGTGGAACACCAGAGGAAGTTATAGAAAACCCAGATTCTTTAACAGGTCAATATTTAAGAGGAATAAAAAAAATAGAGGTACCACAAGAAAGAAGAAAAGGAAATGGAAATTCTATAATTTTAAAAGGTGCAACCAGCCATAATTTAAAAAATATAGATGTTGAATTTCCTCTTGGTAAACTTATTGTTTTAACTGGAGTATCTGGATCTGGTAAATCAACACTTCTTATAAACACTTTATATCCAATTTTGATGAAATATATTTATAATTCAAATTTAGAGACAGGTGCTTATAAATCCATAGAAGGAACAAGCAATATTGATAAAGTTGTAGATATTGATCAATCTCCAATTGGAAGAACACCAAGAAGTAATCCTGCAACCTATACAGGTGTTTTTACAGATATAAGAAATTTCTTTGCTTCTCTTCCTGAGGCTAAAGCAAAAGGTTATACAATTGCCAGATTTTCATTTAATTTAAAGGGTGGAAGGTGTGAATCATGTCAAGGTGATGGACAGATAAAAATAGAAATGAACTTTTTACCTGATGTATATGTTAAATGTGATAAATGTGATGGTAAAAGATACAATGAAGAAACTTTATCTGTTAAGTATAAAGGAAAATCTATAGCTGATGTTTTAGATATGACAGTTGAAGAAGCATACAGATTTTTTATAAACATTCCTTCAATTGCTAAAAAATTAGAACTATTAAAAAAAGTAGGGCTTGATTATATTCAACTTGGACAAAGTAGTCTTGAATTATCTGGAGGAGAGGCACAAAGAATAAAACTATCTAAAGAATTATCAGCAAGAGGTACTGGAAAGACAATATATATTTTAGATGAACCAACAACAGGTCTTCATTTTGAAGATATAAAAATGTTACTTTCTGTTTTACAAGAATTAGTTGATGCAGGAAATACTGTAATAATAATCGAACATAATTTAGAAGTAATAAAAGTTGCAGATTGGATTATAGATATGGGACCTTTTGGAGGAAGTGAAGGGGGCAAGGTAATAGCAACTGGGACTCCAGAAGAAATTACAGAAAACAAAGACTCTTTAACAGGAAAATATTTAAAGAAATATTTAAAATAAGATGTTAGAATAAGAAGATAAAAGGAGAATTCATATATGTTTAATTTTGGAAAGAAAACAGAAGATAAAACTGAAAAAAAAGGTATGAAAGAACTAACCGAAAGAATGATGTCAGGTAATTTTGATATGAATGATATGCTTGCACAATTAAAGCAAGTTAAAAAAATGAGTAATTTTAGCATGGTATTAAAAATGATACCTGGGGCATCTGGTGCTGTTAATGCTATGAAAGAAAAAATAAAAGATGGAAGTTTAGATAAGCAAATAAAAATTTTAGAATCTATGACAGATGAAGAAAGACAAAAACCAGATTCTATATTTGCAAATGCAAAAGTAAGGATTGCGGAAAAAAGTGGAACAACAGTAAAAGAAGTTGAACATATCATAAAACAATATTTAGACATGAAAAGACAGATGGCTATGGTTCAAAAAATGGGTGGTATGGAAGCAGTTTTAGATAAACTAAAAAATGCACCAAAATTTTAAAGAATGAAAATTTTAAATAAAAAAATAGCTGAAAAAAAATCATCAGCAAGTTGGATAAAAAGACAGCTTGCTGATCCTTATGTTTTACAAGCAAAAAAAGAAGGATACAGATCGAGAGCCGTATATAAACTAATAGAAATTGATGAAAAATTTAATATTTTAAAAAATGGACAAACTGTTATTGATTTAGGAGCGGCACCTGGCAGTTGGTCAGAATATATATCAAAAAAATTTAAAAAGTCTAAAATCTTTGCCATAGATTTATTGGATATTACTCCAATAGAAAATGTAGAATTTTATAAAGGTGATTTTACATCTGATAGTACTCTTTTATGGCTTGAAGGAAAATTAAAAGGTGATAAAGCAGAATTAATAATTTCTGATATGGCACCAAATACAATAGGACACCAGAAAACAGATCACTTAAGACAAATGACTCTTTTAGAGTATGCTTTTGATTTTGCTAAAGATAACTTAAAAGAGGGTGGAACTTTTCTGGCTAAATCTTTCACAGGAGGCACTACAAATGAACTTTTAAAAGAAATAAAAAAGTTATTTAAATCAGTTCATCATATAAAACCAAATGCATCTCGTAAAGATTCCGTTGAAATGTTTATTTTAGCAACTGGTTTTAAACTATAAAAATATTCTTGCATAATTATTTAAATTTTTATAGAATAGTCGAAGTGCGAGCGTAGCTCAGTTGGCTAGAGCGCAACCTTGCCAAGGTTGAGGTCGAGGGTTCGAGCCCCTTTGCTCGCACCAATTTTATGATTTCCCATTTATCTAATTTTGGTATATTCATGTAAATATATTTCTTTATAATTATCTTTTTTTAAATCAGTTTTACTTTTAAAGAGACTTTTAACATATGAATCTACAAGAGGTTTCATCGTTACATAACCGATTGTAATCATATCAAAAATTATTACTACAACAACAATTGTAAACAATAATTTTGAATCTTCTATTTTATTTTTCATTATATCTTACCTTTATAATATAAATAAAAAGGTGTAAAAAACACCTTTTTAGTTTTTATTATATAACTAATTAATTAAAATTTATATTTTGCACCTAAAGATATAGTTAATGGATGTATAGTAATTTCTGCATCATCAATTGGTGATCCAAATTTTATATTCTTTGCACGCATTTGAGAATATCTTACACCTAAATCAACTGATATATTATCATTAAATGAGTAAGTTGCTCCAAGTGTTCCCATCCAAGTAAAACCTTTAAACTTTTCTTCAAAATTGCCTTCTCTTAAAAAACCATTTGCAATACCTGCACCAAAACCAATATAAGGTTTAACAACAAAAGATTTATCACCTAAATCTAAGTATGCATTAGCAAAAAACTTATTAGTAGGTATTGATAAGCTTGTACGTTCAATATCATTAGATGATACTATTAATATTTGTTGCAATTGTGTATGAGAATAAACATATTCAGCCTCTAAGCGAATTGAAGCAAAAGGATCAACACCAAAAGATACACCAGCACCTAACAAAGCTTCAGAAGTTTGAGCCTTATTAATATTTACACTTTCAGCAGGTCTTGTTAAAAATCTCTCAGAATAAAATCTTGAATATCCAAATTTTGCAGAAACATATGGATTAATATCAATTGCATTAGCACTTGCAACAGACAAGACCGATAAAACTGAAGTTAATAAAGTTTTTTTCATTAAATACTCCTTTAAAGTAATTTCTCAAACCTACTAATTTCTAAATAAAAAAGCAATAATATAATAATGACTTTAAAAATAAAAATTCATTTTGTATAATTTCTTTATGTTAACAAATCTTTATATTTCTAATATTGTATTAATTGAAAAATTATCTATTTCTTTTTCAAAAGGCTTAAATATTTTAACTGGAGAAACAGGTGCAGGTAAAAGTATTTTAATGGATGCTTTAAATTTAGCACTTGGTGGAAAAACAGATACTTCACTTATAAGATCAGGAAATGATACAGCACAAGTTATTGCAGAATTTGATAATGTACCAGATTTTATAAAAAATATATTAAATGAAAATGCTATTGATGATTTCAGTACTTTAATTTTAAGAAGAATAATTTCAAAAGATGGCAAAACAAAATCTTTTATCAATGATATTCCAGTATCTCTAAAAACTTTAAAGCTTGTTGGAGATAATTTAATAGAAGTTCATGGACAATTTGAAAATCATTCTTTATTAGATCCATCTCTTAATATTAAATACTTAGATGAGTTTGGTAAAAATTCAAATAATAATTATAAAGATGTTCTTGAAAATGTTGCAAATTCTTACAAAGAATTACACACAGTTCAAAAGCAACTTAAAGAATTAGAGGACTTAAGTTTTAAATCAAGCCAAGAAAAAGACTTCTTAGAATATTCTATAAAAGAATTAGAAAATTTAAATATACAAAAAGGGGAAGAAAGCAATCTTACAGATAAACATAATCAAAATATAAATTTAGAAAAAAATACTGAAATTTTAGAAAATACTTTAAAAATTCTTGAATCATATAAATTTGAAGATTCTGCTTATTCAGCTGCCAGAAATTTAGAAAGAATTAAAATAAGCCCAAACCCATATCAAAATTCAATTGATAAATTATATGAAATAGGTGGCAGTTTATCAGAAATTATAGAGAATATAAGACCTAAAACAATAGACAAAATAGATATAGATAAAATAGAAGAGAGATTATTTACAATAAGATCAATATCCAGAAAATATAAAATATCATCAGATGAAATACCTCAAAAATTACAAGATATGATTAAAGAATTTAATCAAATTAATAATTTAGATGAAGAGATAAAGAAATTATCTAAACAAGTAAAAGATAAGGAACAAGAGTATTTGGGGATATCTAAACAATTAACACAGTTGCGTATTGCCTTATCAGAAAAATTAAGAGATAAAATTTTAAATGAATTACCAGATTTAAAGTTATCTCAAGCAGATTTTAAAATAGATATAAAACAATCTCAAAATAGTACTTTGGGAAACGATGAAATTATATTTATGGTAAAAATGAATCCAGGCTCACCATTTTCACCACTTCATAAAACTGCTTCTGGTGGTGAACTTTCAAGACTGATGCTTATTTTAAGTGTTATATTTAATACGGAAAATAAAATATTTGTTTTTGATGAGGTTGATACAGGAATAAGTGGGGCAGTTGCAAGCAGTGTAGGACAAAGACTGGAAAGATTATCAAAAGCTGGACAAGTAATTGTTATTACTCATTCTGCCCAAGTTGCTGGGTTTGCAGATAAACATTTTAAAATTGAAAAGAAAATTGAAGAGAATAATACAAAAACAATAGTATTTGAAATAGATAATAAAGAAAGACTCGAAGAGATTGCAAGAATCATAAGCGGAGAAAAAATAACACAGCAGGCAATAGAAACTGCAAAAACTCTTATAAAGAATAATAATTAAAATAATTTATTGATTTAAATCAATAAATTATTTTAATCAAAAATCTTTTTCAAAATCTTTGGATTTATAAGTTTCATTTTTTGGATTAATTTTCTTTTTAAGATCTTTAGGATCTATTGATATTGATTTTACTAATTTTAATAAAGTATCTGTTGCTCTTGAAAAAGAATTTTCTTCTGTATTTTTTTTATTGTTTTCAATATCTTCAATTCTATTTTTATCTGTTTCCTTTAATTCTTCAATTAGCTTATTTAAATCATCTACAGAAATACCATATTCTTGACATTTCTTAATCCTATCTTCACTATATTCTACTAATTTCTCAGTATGAATACTATCAAAAAAGTTTCCATTAGACATAGCCCATTCAAATTTCTTATCATCTTTGGTATAATACATCTTATAATCACTCGCATCAGGATTTTTCTTAACATCTCCATAAATATATAATTTACTATAATTATTTAAAAAATCTTTTATTTTTCCTTTTATTATATCGATCTTTTTATCAGCATTTGGTTCTTCAGCATAATTTTTTATCATTAAAATTTCTTCAAATAAACTATTTATAATTCCTGAACCTGCTTCTATTCGTAAATGTGTACAAAAATCATTAAACCAAGAAGCATTTATTTTATCCATAAATTCAGTGGAATAACAATCTCGTAATTCTGATAATAAATTTTTAACTTTTTCCAACTTTTTATGTAAATCAAAAACTTGATCAAGTGTAAGAGACATAGATTTAATATTATCTAAATTTAAATCAAATTCATTAGTCCTTTTAACATATTCTAAATCAGTTTTTTTTAATTTGGAAATTTCTCTAAAAACTAAAGTATCATGAACACCTTCCATTATATCATAAGTTCTATTAAAATTTGTAACAATTGAATCTTCGAACATAATTCTATACAAAGTATCAATATTTTCATTTATATATTCTTTATATATAGAAAACTTTTGTATACTAGATAACTTACTAGAATCATATTCTCCATTTAATAATTTATTAAATCCTACACGCAATTTTTCTAGCTTCTTTATATCTTTATAATTCATAATAATTACCCCCTAATATTTTTAGTGTACGATTATACCATTTTTTTATTATCTTTAATAGTTTTTTATTAGAAATAACGATACCTCTATATATAATTTGAAATAAAAGTTTCCCGCTAAATACAAATAAAAAAAGGCTGCATTTGCAGCCCTTTTATTATCTTGAGTAGAATTCAACAACCAGCTCTGGAGACATAATAACAGGGTAAGGTACATCTTCAAAAGAAGGTATACGATTGTATGTTGCAACAAAATTATTACTGTCTACTGATATATAATCTGGGAAATTGCGTTCACCAGATTCAACTGCTAATACTACAAGAGGCATCTGTTTTGCTTTTTCACCAACAGTTATAACATCACCGACTTTAACACGGTAAGATGCAACTTTAACTTTTTTACCATTTACAAAAATATGACCATGGCTTACCAATTGTCTTGCACTGAATACTGTTGGAGCAAATTTTGATCTATAAACTACTGCATCAAGCCTTCTTTCTAAAAGTCCAATTAAATTATTCGGAGTATCTCCTTTCATATTTGCAGCTTCTGCATAATATGCGTGGAATTTTTTCTCGCCTATATTTCCATAATATCCTTTTAAAGTCTGCTTTGCACGCATCTGTTTTGCATAATCAGATTGGCTAACTCCACGACTTGTTGGACCATGTTGACCAGGTTTATATTTTCTTTTATTGAATGGAGATTTTGCTTGTCCCCAAAGATTAACCCCAAGTCTGCGGGCAATCTTTAATTTACGAGTACTTCTTTTTGCACCTAAACGTGCCATACTTTATCCTTTTGGTTTTTAATATTGTGCAAGCATTTAACAGAATCCTTATCTTTGTATGACCAAAAGCATACAAATTAATCAGTTCTGATTACTCACTCCATTCATTCTATTAAGAAAATAAAACAAAATCAATATTTTTTATAAAATGATAAAAAAATATACTAAATAATTTTATAATACAATATCCCAAGATGTTCCGTCATTAGAGTCTTTTAAAATTATATTTTTATCAAATAATTCTTTTCTTATTAAATCTGCCTTTTCAAAATTCTTTTCTTCCTTATATTTTTGTCTTTCTTTAATTTTTTCTAAAATATCAAGTTCTGTTATATTGTTTTCTTTCAAAACTTTTGATCTTACATTTGATACATAGTCAAAAGCATCTCTTTGAAACAAATTAAAGACTTTAAATAAATTCAATATTTCATTAGATACTTTCTTAACATCTATATTTTTTTCATTTTCTAAATCTTTTAAACTTCTAATTAAGTTCTTTAATGCATTTGGTGTATTAAAATTATCATCCATTTCTTTTTGAAATTCTTCAACTATACCTGATATAAGTTTATTTGTTTTTGTTATATCAATTTCTTCAGGATTTTTTAATTTTATGAGAGTTGAATAAACTGTATAAACATACAAAGCAGACATATTAAAAAAATCATCTGTTACATTTATATCTGATGAATATAAATTTCTAAACATAGCAAGCCTGATTGTATCCATATCATATTTTTCAATAATCTCTTGTGCGGTTATACCATTTCCAAGTGATTTACTCATTTTTTGACCATTTATTTTAACAAGTCCGCAATGAACCCAAAAATTAGCAAACTTTTTACCAGTTAAAGACTCTGTTTGAGCAATTTCATTTTCGTGATGAGGAAATATTAAATCTCTCCCACCACCATGAATATCAATTTGTTCTCCTAAAATATTTAAATTCATAGCCGAGCACTCTATATGCCAACCTGGTCGTCCTTTTCCCCAAGGAGAATTCCAGAAAATTTCACCAGATTTTGCAGACTTCCATAAGGCAAAATCAGCAGAATCTATTTTACCAGGCTCTAATTCTTTACGAACACCAACTTCATTTTCTTCTAATTTAATTCTTGATAACTTTCCATAATCTTTAAAAGATTTTACTTTAAAATAAACATCTCCATTTTCTGTAGAATAAGCAACATCTTTTTCAATTAATTTTTTTATAAAATCTATTATTTGAGGTATATTTTCTGTAACCCTTGGAGTAATTGGTTTTGTGTTTCCAATCTGTTTCATTTCTTTTTCTGTTTTTTCAACATAATAATTTGCATATTCAATTGGATCTCTGGCTGCTTTAGATGCGTTATTTATAATTTTATCATCTACATCAGTATAATTTTTAACATATTTTACCTTGTATCCTTTGTATTCAAGGTACTTTGCTATCATATCAAAAACAACTCCTTGATAAGCATGTCCAATATGCGCATCAGAAGAAACAGTAAGTCCACAAGCATACATACGAACACAATCAGGATCTATCGGTTTAAATTCTTCTTTTTTATGTGATAAAACATTGTATATTTTCAACATTTCCTTTACCTTTGAATTTTGTATAAATATAGAACTAAAAGGATTTCAATATCAATACTAAATTTAGTATTACAGATTGAAAGATAAAAATAACAGTGCTAGTATTCATAAGATGGAAGAAAAAAATAAAATTTTAGTTGGTAAAATTGTTGCTCCTCAGGGATTAAAAGGAGAATTCAGAGTTTTAACATATACATCTAAACCTGAAGACTTTAAAAATTTAAAAATTTTAGATTTTGATTTAAAATATATCAGAAAAATTTCAAACAGTCTTATAGTCTGCAGTTCTAAATCTATACAGGACAGAACAGAAGCAGAAAAATTAAAAAACAAACAACTTTTTATAAATAAAACAGATTTACCAAAACTTTCAAATAATGAATATTATTATGATGACTTAATTGGAATGCAAGTTATTAAAGATAAAAATATCTTAGGAAAAGTTTCTGCTATTTATAATTTTGGGGCAGGGGACATACTTGAAATAGATTCTAAAACAATGGTTTCTTTTATTGGTGCAAAAGTAGATCTTGATAAAAAGACAATAATTATTTAAATGTTTTTCAATATCTTAACTCTTTTTCCTCAAATATTTCCAGGAACTTTATCTGAAGGAGTTGTTGGAAGAGCGCTTAAAAATAAAATTTGGTCTTTTAATACTATAAATATCAGAGATTTTGCAATTGATAAATATGGAACAGTTGATGATCATCAGTTTGGTGGTGGAGTTGGGCAAGTAATGCGAGCAGATGTTTTAGGAAATGCATTAGACTCCATAGAAAATAAAGGTAAAATTATATATTTTTCACCAAGAGGAAAGAAATTAGATCAAGCACTTGTAAGAGATTTTTCTAAAGAAGATACTCTAACTTTATTATGTGGAAGATATGAGGGAATAGATCAAAGAGTAATTGATCAATATAATATGATTGAAATTTCTATTGGAGATTATATAATCTCTGGTGGTGAAATTGCATCACAGGTTTTTATTGACTCTGTTGTCCGTCTGTTAGATAATGTGGTTGGTGGCGGAGAAGAGGCTACTAAAAATGAAAGCTTTGAAATCGGGGGGTTGGAATGGTCTTTATATACTCGCCCGTCAGTATGGCGTGGACAAAGTGTCCCAGAAGTCCTGCTGTCAGGTCATCATAAAAATATAGAAAGATGGCGGAAAGAACAATCGGACAAGCTTACACAAGCAAGACGTCCTGACCTTAAAACAAAGGAAATAAAATGAATATTATTAATAAAATTGAAAAACAACAAATTGAAAAATTGGCAAAAAAAGTTCTCGATTTCAAATCTGGAGATACTTTAAAGATTCATGTTAAAATAAAAGATGGCGATAAATTCCGTATTCAAATTTTTGAAGGCGTAGTTATTGCTAGAGACGGTGGAGAATCAAGTATCAACAGTTCTTTTACTGTTCGCAGAGAATCTTATGGAGTAGGGGTTGAACGTAAATTTCCACTATACAGTCCTATGATTGAAAAGATTGAAAAAGTCCGTATTGGAAAAGTTCGCCGTGCAAAACTATTCTTCTTAAGAAAATTATCTGGTAAGAAAGCAAGAATTGTTGAAGACTTGGCGGCAACATCTTCTGAAAAAGCTTCAAAATAATACATTTATAAAGGGAATTTTATGAAAATATTTAAATATCTTTTTTTATTATTCCCTTTTTTCTTTTTATCAAATTCTTATGCTTATGTTAATAAAGATATTGCGGTTGTAAGAATTTTAAATAAAGCTGCTGGAAAAGTTCAAAAAATTGAAATACCTTTAAATAAAAAGATAGAATTTGAAAAACTGACTTTAACAGTCAAAAGTTGCAAACAAACAGATCCATTTGATGCTGAAAATTTTTTTATGTTTATTGAAATAGATAAAGATCCAGATGGAAGAATTTTCAGTAATTGGATGAACAGAAATGAACCTGGTGAAAACCCTCTTCAAAATCCAGATTATGATGTTTGGTTAGAAAAGTGTTTATAAAATGAAAATTATAAAAAAATATCTAAAACTTTTTATTGGAATCTCTGTAATACTCATGATGATTGTTGTATTTTTCTTTTACAGCAAATCGAACAATCTTGAAAACGATACTTTAAGACATTGGAAATCATCTTCTTTAGACCAAAGAATAACTGCTATTAAAATATTAACAGCAACAGATAATAATACAGATAAAATATTAAATTGTGTTGATAAAATATCTTCAATGCCAGATTCTTATTCTATGTCTGTTAAAGATGCAGTAAAATTATGTTTCGTTGCAATAAATATAAAAAATTCTATTTAAATATTTATTATTAAACATAATATATTTTTTAGTTAATTAATTTATATTTTAAACTTGATTTCAATATATATATATATTAGTATACTTTGACTTTTTTAATTGGTCCCATCGTCTAGTGGTTAGGACACTGCCCTTTCAAGGCATCAACACCGGTTCAAATCCGGTTGGGACTACCAAAGTTAATCGAATTGTCTAATATTTAAAAATATGCATAAAGTTATATTTTTGTTTTTATTTTCTGTTTTATTACTCTCCTCTTGTGGTATTAAATCAGATCTTTTATCTTATCCTAATTTTCCTAGAACATACCCTCAAAATTAATTTGTCTTGTTGACTTAATATATTTCTTTCTTAAAATAATATCTCCTATATATTATTTAAAGGTGTTTTCTTATGAAGACTTTTTTTAATTATAATTTTAAACAAGCATTTTTTATATCAGCTTTGTCTCTATCTTCTATCTTTATATATCCTGCTTGTGATAATATAGATATATCTAGATTCAAAATTAATAATTATAATAAAGAAACAAAAAAATCCCCTGATTATTATTCATATAATTTAATATTTAATGAATCTTTTGAATTGTTTTTTAAACTTCTTATTATTCATGATAAAACTTCTAATGATAATATTCTTATAGAAGAAATGTCTAAGTTTTTATTTGTTTATCCAGATAAACAACAATATAGCGTAGAAGAATATTATCAAGCAATAATAAGAATTAAAAATCATAAATTTCAATTTAAAATAAATAAAATTATTAAACTTTGTGAAAATTATATAATTTTAAAAAGAAAATTAAAAAATATTAATAATCAAATATTAAAATAATATTTTTATTTTATTTGTTAACTTTTTATTATAATAAATATTATGATATTTGATTCTTATATTATAACTGGAACTACTGCATCAGGAAAGTCCGATTTTGCTCATAATATTGCAAAAAAAATAAATGGTGTAATTATAAATTGTGATAGTGTACAAATATATAAAGGTATAGAAAACATATCTGCAAGCCCATTTTCAGGTTTAAAGAATAGTACAAATTCAATTGATAATATTCCATATAAATTATTTTCTATTTTAGACCTTTCAGAACACTTAAGTGTTATAGATTATTTAAACTTAGCAAAAGAAGAATATATAAAAGCAAAAGAATTAAATAAAATTCCAATATTTGTTGGTGGAACTGGATTTTATATAAACGGAATTATAAATGGACTTTCTCCAATTCCAGATATATCAGAAAAGAATAGGGTAATCGCCAGAAATATGATAGAACAGGACATAGAAAAAGCAAAGAGAATAACAGAATTTAAATTTACAGATCCTCAAAGAATTTCACGCGCATTAGAAGTACTACTAGAGACTGGTAAACAAATATCTTATTGGCAAAATAAAGAAAGAATAAAATATATAAATAATACTTCTTATAAAATATTGATAAACACAGATAAAACTTTGATAATAGAAAGAATAAAAAAAAGAATTAAAGAAATGTTAAATAGTGGAGCAATAGAAGAAGCAAAAAATATTTTAAATTCAAACTTTGATATAAAAAGGGCGATTGGAGCAAAAGAATTAACAGACTATTTATTAAATAAAATAACTAAAGAGGAATGTATAAAACTTTGGGAGACTAATACTATAAAATATGCTAAAAGACAAAGAACATGGTTTAGAACTCAATTTCATCCAAATTTTATAATAAATAATATTCCAGAAGATAAAGATATAGATATAATTTTAAATAATAATCAAATTTCTTAAAAAGATTACTATTTTTATATTTGTATATTAAAATCTCTGGTAAAATGTATTCCAATTAATTATTATCCATTATGTATGGAGAAAAAGTTTTTTAATGTCGTCTGATAAAAAACAATTTGGACAATTTTTTACAACAAATACAGACTATATATTGAAAGGTTTTGAAAAATATATAAAAGACAAAAAAGTAATAGATCCTTTTGCTGGTAAGGGTGATTTATTAAGATGGGCAATAAATAATAATGCTAAAATTGCTATTGGTTATGATTGTGATAAAAAACTAATTGATAATAAAAATATATTTTATAATAACTCAATAGAAAACCCATTAAAATATGATTTTGTTTTAACAAACCCTCCTTATTTGTATCAGAATAAAATGAAAAATAATAAAATTTTAAAAAATTCAAAACATACAGATTTATACCAGTTATCACTTGAAAAAATAATAGATTCAAAAGAAGGTATTATTATTGTTCCTGTTAACTTTTTATCAGCAGAAAATAGTAAATATATCAGAAGTTTATTTCTTGAAAAATTTAATATTTTAAAAGTGAATTATTTTACAGAGCAAGTTTTCAAAGACACAACTTATAATGTAATTGCTTTTTACTATAAATTAAAAGAAAAAATTAATAATATACAGAATATAAATTTTATAATATATCCACAAATGAAACACAAAATAATTAATATTTCAAAAAAATATAATTGGCAAATAGGTGGATTTTTTTTATCAGATATAAAGAAATATAATAATAAATTAAAAATAAAACGATTAGAAGAGTCTGATATTCAAACAGGAAATGAAAAAGTAAAACTTGCATATAATCATATTAATAACATAAAAGAATATAATGTTGATTTAAATACCTTAAAAAAAATAAAAAGTAATATAGTTTTATTAAAGGCAATTGATACAGGAAGTGATGAAGGAAAAATTTGTTTAGAAGATATTCGTAAATATAATATTCATGGGCTTATCAGTATAAAAACAAGTCGAAACCAAATAAATCTTATATTTCCAGATTTTATTTCAATAAAAGAACAAGAAGAACTAATATTACTATTTAATAAAGAATTAGAAAAAAAACGAGAAGAATATCAATCTTTATTTATGACTAATTATAGAGATAAAGATAGAAAAAGAATATCTTTTAATTTTGCTTATAATTTATTAAATTATTTATATTTTAATAAATTAAATGCAGATCTATCATTATTTTAATAATTAATAAATATGCTACTCACAAACTTAGATTATTTAAAAATTTCAATAAAAAATGAAGAAAAAACATTCGATTCATCATATATGTTTTTAAATAAAAATTTAAATATAGATAATTATGTTAAAGTAACTCAAGAATTAAAAGAATTATTAGCAACAATAAAAACTTTAAAAGTAAGAAATCAAAATACAGAACAAATATATAAAGATTTGTTTAATATTTGGAAAGGTGAATTTGCAGGACAATCTGAATTCAACTGTTTCTTATCAGCTTGTGATATAACACGTGATAAATTATTTTATAACTTTGAAGATTTTAAAATAGTAGTTGATTTATATTTAGAAAATAGAGATCTTGAACTATATACCCCTGTTCATTGGATACAAGCTTTACTTGATAGTATATCTAGTAAAGCAAAAGGGAAGTGTGGAGAAAATAAAATTATTAACATTGCAATAGAAGAAGGATTTAAACTTGTAAATTCTTGGGAAGAATTTAATAAAAATAAAAAAGCTATATCAAGTTTCTCTAAAAATATATTTGATATAATCAATATTGAAAAAAATCTAGGAGTAAAACTTCCTAACGAAAAACAAAATAAATTGTTAGATATTATTTAAAAAAATGATAAACAATATATTTTTATAGAAGCTAAACATTTAAAAGAGCAGGGTGGAGAACAAAACAAACAAATGGAAGAATTAATTAGTTTAATTTCTCACAAAATGTCAACTGATTTTATGTTAGGAGCTTTCTTAGATGGAAGTTATTCTAATAAATTATTATCTTCTATATCAGAAGATAATATAGAAGACTATAATACAATATCAGAAAAAAATAAAATTGATAAACAAAGAAAAGATATACTTTTTGCATTAAAAGAAAATAATAACTCCTTCTGGTTTAATACAAAAGGATTTAAATCATTTATAAAAGACTTTTAAATATTTATTAAATAATAGAAATTATCATATTATTGAATTTTAAATATAGGTAATCCGCAAAAGTAATATATTATTTTTCCACTGGCAAAGACTTTCTTTCTTAATATTGTAATTTTTCCAAATATTTTATATCTTTCGTATTTTAATAACATATCATCTGTATAATTTACATTATACTCATCTTTCAACTTTTCTAATTCTTTCTTTTGTTCCTCTGATAATATCAATTGTTCTTTTCTTTTATTTTTATCTATTTTTAATTTTACTAAAGAACCAGCTCTATTTTTATAAATATATATTGAATTTGGTACTGTTATTACATAATTAGAAAGTAAAACCATCTTAGGTATTACTAATTTTTCTTCTTGGTATCTAAAATTTTCTGGGAAACTCAAATTATTATTTAACCAAAGAGTTTTTTTTATCAAATACCTAACAGGAAATGAATATTGATCAGCTTTTATATAGAAAAACTTATCAGAATTATTATCTAATATAAAACTATCATTAAACCAATCTTTTACATTTGCAAATTCTTCACTGATAACTTTTGATACTGCAACATCAGCACCAGTCTTTTCAACCGCTTCAAACAGATTTTTATAGAAGTCTATATTTATTAAATCATCAGAATCCATAAAATGTATATATTCTCCAGCTGCTTTTTTTATTCCAAAATTTCTGGAGTAAGAAACACCCATATTTTTAGGATTTTCAAAAACTTTTATTCTTACATCTTCTTTTGATAATTCTTTAACTATATTAGATGAGTTATCTGTTGGTTTATCAAGAACAACAATTATTTCTATTTCTTTAAATGTTTGTTTAATTAAATTTAATAAAGTCTGCTTTATATATTTTTCAGAATTATACACTGGTAATATTACAGATATTTTAGTTTTACTCATAAAATTAACCTTTTATAAAACAAAATTTATTAGTTTATTTGGAATAAACACGGTGTTTTTAATATTTTCTGTTAAATATTTATTAACCAGTTCTTTCGCAGTATTTATAAGTTCTTCTTTTGAAGAATTTATATCTGCATCAAAATCACACCTTCTTTTTCCATTTATAGAAACAACTATTTTTATAGTTTGCTTTTCAAGTTTTGAATCATCAAATTTTAACCAAGATTCTTCAAATAACATATTTGTATTGCCTAATTTTTCCCACAATTCTTCTGTAATATGTGGTGCAAAAGGATTTAACACGGAAAGCAAAGTCTCAAAAACTTTTCTAGGCATAGAAGAATCAAAATTATTAATAAACTCCATCATGAGTGATATAGAAGTATTAAATTGCATAACTTCTATTCTTTCAGAAATATCTTTAATCAACTGATTAATTAATCTTTCTTCTTCTTTTGTTAAAGGGGTATTTGTTAAATTATCTGAAAACTTAACTATTCTTTTTAAAAATCTTTGAATACCTGATTGTGCTCCATCAGACCAAATTACATTACTATCCCAAGGACCTAAAGATAAAACTGAAAGTCTTGAAACATCTGCCCCAACTTCTTTAACTTTATCAAGTGCAAGAAAACCATTACCTTTAGATTTTGACATTTTCTTGCCATCTTTACCAAGGAGTAATCCATTTGTCGTTCTTTTTATATATGGCTCTGATGTTGGAACTAATCCTAAATCAAACATAGCTTTATACCAAAATCTTGAATATAAAAGATGTCTTGTATTATGTTCATTACCACCATTATAATGATTTACAGGAAGCCAATTTTTCATTTTTTCAAAATTACAAAACTCTTTGTCATTCTTTTGATCTAAGTATCGCATATAATACCAAGATGAACCTGCCCATTGTGGCATTGTATCAGTCTCTCGTTTTGCATATCCTCCACAAACAGGGCAGGTAGTATTAACCCAATCTTTAACTCTTGCAAGAGGAGATTCACCTTCATCAGTCGGTTTATAATCTTCCATATAGGGTTGCATAACAGGTAGATCCTCATCTTTTACTGGTACCCAACCACATTTTTCACAGTATACTAAAGGGATAGGTTCTCCCCAATACATTTGTCTTGAAAAACCCCAATCTTTTAATCTGTATCTAACACTGGGACGGACAAAATCACCATTTTCTTTTGAATATTCTATTGCTTTTTTTATAGCATTTTCTTTATCTAAACCATCTAAAAAGCCACTATTTATATGAATTCCATCACCTTCATAAGGTAGAGCATCATTTGATTCTAAAACAGGAATAATTTCTAAATTAAATTTCTTTGCAAAAGCAAAATCTCTTGAATCATGAGCAGGTACTGCCATAACTGCACCACAACCATAATCAGGCAATACGTAATCGGATATAAATACAGGAATAGATTTTTTTGAAAATGGGTTTATAACATTTATTCCATCTAAACAAGTACCTGTCTTTTCTTTTGTTAAATCAGTTCTCTCTATTTCTGATTTTTCAAGAGTCTTTTTTATATAATTCTCAACATCTGTTTTATTTTTAATAAGCCCGCAATCTAACCATTTTTTTACAAGCTTATGCTCAGGAGACATAACACAAAAACTAACTCCAAATATTGTATCAATTCTTGTGGTATAAACAGTTAAAATATCATCACCTGCTTTAAAATCAACTTCAGCGCCTATAGATTTTCCTATCCAATTTATTTGATCTCTTTTTACTCTTTCAGGAAAATCTAAATCTTTTAAATCATCAATTAACCTGTCTGCATACTTTGTCATTTTAAGGTTCCATTGTAATTTTTCTTTTTTTTCTACCTTTCCATGACAACGATTACATTTACCTTCCTCTAGTTCCTCATTTGTAAGAGTAGTCCTGCAATTAGGACACCAATTCATTGCTAAATTTGATTTATATGCAAGACCAGCTTTAAAAAATTGAATAAAAATCCATTGAGTCCATTTTATGAACTCTTTATCAGATGTAGCAATATGAGAATTAGGATCCACAGACCAACCAATTGATTTAACACTTTCTATATAATTCTTTTTTAATTCTTCAACAACAATAGATGGATGTTTATTTAATTTTGTTGCATAATTTTCTGCAGATATACCAAGAGAATCAAAACCCATAGGAAAAAGAACATTAAAACCCTGACGCCTTTTATACCTTGCAATAACATCCATTCCAGAGTATGCAAGCATATGTCCCGCGTGAAAACCTGCACCAGATGGAAAAGGGAACTCAACTAAATTATAAAATAATGGCTTTGAAGAATCTGATAATACTTCAAAACATTTTGATATTTCCCATTTTTTTTGCCATTTTTTTTCTATTGCAATAATTTCATTTATATCTTTATACATAACAAAACCTTATAGAAGACAATTGTATAGAATAAGTCGGTATATTCAAGATATTTATAATCTAAAATGTATAACGTAAACTTATACCAAGACTGCTAAAACCAAAATCCATACTAGACAATCTTTTAAAAACTAAATCTCCTTCTATTGAATCAGAGAAAGCAAGAGATATTCCAATATAACCAGCTAAACCAAAAGACGATGAATTATAATTAGAGGTTGCAGAAATACCATCAAAAGGAGGAATTGTTTTCACAAGTGTTGTAGAAATTTTTTCATTTACAATAATATACCCTCCACCCAATCCTAAAAAAGGTCTTAGTTTATAATTAGTAAAAAAATCAATATAAGCATTTGCAAAAAGTGATAAATAATTTTGAGTTATTGTATTTGAATATTTTTTTGATGTTATTAACAGTTGAGTTTCATTAAAACTAACTAAATTAGAATGCAATATTTCTAAATCAGCTCTAAAAATTACATCTGATTTTTCTTTTATTCCAAAAGATGCAGAAATATAACGTCCAATTGGTGGAATACTTAAATAAGACAAATATACGTTATTAGGATTTATTTCTTTAGAAAAAGATAATCCTAGAGATCCACCTGCATAATAAGAGGAA
Organism: uncultured Alphaproteobacteria bacterium; assembly: GCA_963540515.1. Taxonomy (GTDB): domain Bacteria; phylum Pseudomonadota; class Alphaproteobacteria; order Rs-D84; family Rs-D84; genus JAFGMC01. The sequence goes on along the minus strand of CAUTNA010000008.1, from coordinate 7,339 downwards.
GCAATTGAATAATTTGATAATAAAATAAAACTTAAAATAATAAAAATTTTTTTCAAAAATTTCTCCTTTTAAATAAAGGATATATTATCATAAAAACTCCATCATTTTTATATAATATATTTTAAGAAAAAATATTAAAGTAAAACATCAACTAAAATTAATATTTAACTTTAATAAAATATTATAATAATTTGTATTTACAGTTTAATTAGTTTTTATATTTAAAATCTAATTATCTAGATAATAATTAAATAAATAATATAAATAAAATTATAAAAAATCTTTAATAAGATTATGTTTTTACAATATTTTCTATATAAATAGATATTTTTTTGCTTATCTCTTAAGTTAATCAAATAAAAAACTATATAATAAATCAAAAATTTTATATAATATTATTGATCGATACTTAAGTTAAATTAATTATTTTAATAATTTGAATTCACTATATATTTTTAATATTACTTAATAATTTACTTTAACTTTGAAGAAATAGGGTACTAAAATATAGTTTATATATAAAAAACATCTAAAAGCAAAAAGATAAAACTAAAATATAATAAATCAATTTAAGGTATTTAAAATAAATATACCAAAATACTATACAAAAAAATTAAAAGATGAAAACTTAGAAATATTTGAAGAAATACAGTTTGAAAGAATGGAAAAAGCAAATGAAACTTGGGATAAAATACTATCTAAGACAAATTTATCTAAAAATGATTACCTTGATATGATGGAAAGAAACTTTAAAGAAAGGACTAAAATATTAAAGAGAAATAATTTTAATATAAAAAAGATAAAATCTTATAAAACTAAACAAAACTAAGATTTATTAATACAAAACTATACATAATATATATTATACGCCTTTATTTAAAATCCTCTACTATACTCTAGCATTATATTTTTTAATAAACAGTTTATCTTTTTAGTTTATTTTACCTGCCGCAATATAAAAGCACAAGAAGATATATTATAAGCTTACAGATTTCTTACTAAGAATATATAAATATATTCCAAATAAAAATGTAATTATTAAAATAAATAAATCAAAATAAAATATATTTATCCCTAAAGCGTTAATTCTATTTCTAAACATAATTCCACTCATCATTAGTATAAAATCAGAAAAAGCTGAAACAAAAGCAACCTTATACGCATATTTATTTTTTATTAAGAATAAAACAGGACTTAATAGTCCACATATCAAATTAGTAATCCAGAATATCATCATATAAAATGGGTAATTCGTAAAATAAAGAGTTGCACCTTCTCCATAATTTCTACTTATATAATATTGAGTATTATGAGACAACATCATAGGCAAATCATATATTCCCATTACATACAAAAAAAGAATAAATAAAGAAAATAAAATTCCATACCATTTTAATTGATTCATAATTTTTTTACCTTTATGAATCAATACTAGCAAGTTGTTCAAGTTGATTTGCACTTATAACTGCATTTATAAGTTCATCTAATCCAACACCTCCCGCCAAAATATCATCAAGTTTATATAGAGTTAATTTTATTCTGTGATCCGTTACTCTTTGCTCTGGAAAATTATAAGTTCTGATTTTTTCGCTTCTATCCCCACTTCCAACCATAATTTTACGATTGGCATTACTAGTATTCATTTGTTCAAGTCTTTGTTTTTCATATAATTTAGAACGAAGCACTGCCATAGCACTCATTTTATTTTGAAGTTGAGATCTTTCATTTTGGCATGTTACTACTATTCCACTTGGAAAATGTGTAATTCTTATTGCACTATCTGTTTTATTTACGTGTTGACCACCTGCTCCACTTGATCTAAAAATATCAATACGAATATCTTTATCTTCTATTTTAACATCTATATCTTCAACTTCTGGCATAACCGCAACAGATGCAGCACTTGTATGAATTCGCCCCCCTGCTTCTGTTTCTGGGACTCGTTGAACACGGTGAATACCAGATTCAAATTTCATCCTTCCATAAACACCATTACCATCAATCTTAAAAACTATTTCTTTATAACCATTTAATGATGTTGCATTTTCTTCTAAAATTTCAATTTTAAAACCGTGCCTTAGTGCATAAGATTTATATTGATTAAACAAATCTCCAGCAAAAAGTGCAGATTCTTCACCACCAACCCCTGCCCTGATTTCCATAATTGCACTGTTATCATCAACACTATCACGAGGTAAAAGTGCAATTTGTAATTCCTTTTCTATCACTGGTAATTTTTTTGAAAGCTCACTTATCTGCTCAACAGCTAAATCTTTCAATTCAGGATCTGATTGCATTTCTTTTGCTTCAAGTATTGCCTTTTTTGTATCAAAATAATCTTTTATTATTGGAAGTAATTCCGATAATCTCGAATATTCTTTTGAAATTTTACACAGTTCATCACTTGAAATATCTGCAGAATTCATCTGAGACTCTATAAAGCTTGCACGTTTCTGCAATTCTATAAGTTTATTATCTATTTCCATTTATATACTTTTCTTTAATTCTTTGGTTAAATCATCTTTAGATAAAGATTTTTGTTCTCCTGTTCTCATATCTTTTAATGAAACAGTTTTATTTTCCAGTTCATCACTTCCAATTATAATAGAAAATTTTGCATTTATCTTATCTGCAAACTCTATTTTATTCTTAAATTTCTTATCTATTTCTAAATACGGAATAATAGAAATATTTGATTTTTTAACAAGAGATAATATTTCAAATCCGTATAATAAGCATTTATCATCCATAATAAGAAGCGCAGTATCTGTAATATTTTTAAAACAGGATAAATCAATTTTATTAGAATCAATAAGTCCAACTATCAATCTTGAAAAACCAACTGCTGCACCTACTCCAATTATTTTCGTTTTTGAAAATTTTGAAACTAAATTCTCGTACCTTCCTCCCCCACCTATTGCTCCAAGCTCAGGAAAATTATTACTAAAAAATTCAAAAACAACACCAGTATAATATGCATGACCTCTAACTATACTTAAATCTATTTCAGCATTTTTTATACCAAGTTGAAGTAATTTATCAACTAAATTATCTAAGTAAAAAATACTTTTATCTAAGTTTTCATTTATATTTAAAAAATGCTTATAACCTTCTGCAAATACTTGATTTATTTTAAAAGCTTTTTCTTCTCCAATTATTTTTTTAATATCATCAATATAATTTTCAAGTTTATCTTTTTTATCAATTATGATTAAAAGTTCTTTTATATATTTATTATCTATTTCTAAGTAGTTAAAGAAAGCATCCCAGAATTTTCTATTTCCAATTTTTACTTTTACACTTCCTATTAAATCTTCAATAGATTTATAACTTTCAATTAAAGTTAGTATAATTTCTAAATCATAATTTTCAGATAAATTTTCTATACCTAAAATATCAATATCTAATTGATAAAATTCTCTATATCTTCCATGTTGAGGACGTTCTCCTCTGTAATTTTTTGCAAATTGATAAAATCGAGATGGAAAAACTAAATCATTAATATGTCCTGCTACATAACGAGAAAGCCCAACAGTTCCATCATAACGAAGTCCCATTTTTGTATCTGCTTTTTGAAATAAAAACATCTGAGTTTCTATTTCATCCCAATTATCTTTATCTGTCAATACTTCTGCTCTTTCAATAGATGGTAAATCAAGATGAGAAAAACCTGAAGTATTTAAGACTTTTTCCATCCGTATTTTGCACTCATCAAAATACTTTTGCTGATATGGCAACAGTTCAATAAATCCCGATAAAGGTTTAACAGGTTTAAACATTTCTAGAAACTTTAGCTTTATATTAAAATAATATTGATAATCATCAAATTCAAGCTATATTTGAATGAATATAATAAAGGTAATAATATGAAAAAAATTTTAGTTCTAGTCAACTTTGTAGATAAATTTCAAAATATGATAGATGAAGCCTTGTCTAAAAATATGGTAGATGAAGTTATAAAAACAGATATCGATAACTTTAATAATGATACTGATAAAATTCTTGAAAATGGAAACACTCCTATTTTTATGAAAGGACTTATTGAAACATCTGATTTTATGAGACTTATTTTAAAACATGGAAAACTTTACGATAAATCTAAACTTTTATCACACTGCGGTATATTTGATGACAGATTTATCTTAACAGACGGAGCACTTAACATTAATCCAAGTAAGGAAGAAAAAGTTAAGATTATGGAAAATGCTATATTTTTATTTAATAAATTACATAAAGGTGAAAAAGCAAAAGTATCAATATTAACTCCTGCTGGTAAATTCAATCCAAAAATTCAATCTTCAGTAGATGGCAGTTTTGTTATGGAAAATTTAGAAGACAAAGCTGATTTTGTTTTTGATCAGTTAGATACTGCCGTCTCTAACAAAGCCGCTGAGATTAAAGGAAAAACTTTTGATAAAGAATCAAGTATTTTACTTTGTCATGATTTAGATTCAGGAAATATTTTATATAAATCTTTTACTCAGTTTTGTGGATACTTAGTTGCAGGACTAATCATTGGTGCAAAATTTCCAATTTGCTTAACTAGTAGATCGGATTCAACAGAATCAAAATTAAAATCCTTAAGTTATGCAATAAAAACTTTAGATTAACATAATATACTTACACACATTGCCGATATGTATATTTATTTTTTTAAATAACTTCAGCAATGTAAAAAAGCTCATATTATATAAATAATATTTACATATCAAATATTTAGATAACTTAAGATTTATAATAATATCTAGTAAAAACAAAATGTTATGCTTTTAAAATAAAGTTAATTATAAATTATATTTCTGTAGACTTGTTCCATTTTTCATCAACCACAATTTAGCAGAGCCAACACCATCACCATATAAATGGTATACTGTTTTCCAGAAATCTTTTGAATGATTCATATACTTTAAATGAGAAAGTTCATGAATAACAACATATCTAAAAACATTGTATGGAGCAAAGGCAATTCTAATTGAAAGTGAGATATTTGAATTTGATGAACAACTTCCCCACCTTGATGAAGTATCTTTTATCGTTATTTTTTTAGGAATAAAAAAATTATTATTTAGAGACAATATTATTTTTTTAGTTTCTTTAATTAATTCTTTTTTTAAAAATTCCTTAAATCTGTGTTTCAGCATTTCTTCACTTCCACCAAAAATTATAGTATCGTCGAGATAAGTATTTATTTTTTGAGAAGAATTATTTTTAATTAAAAATTCTTTTCCAAGTATTAATATTTTATCACCATTTTTTATATCTTGTTTTGAGCTTTCAAGAAAAACTTTTTCTATCCAGCCTCGTTTTTTCTCTATAAAAGAAGAAATATAACTTTCATTAATAAAATAAGGCTTTGAAATATGTAGTTCATTTTCAGGGACAAACTTAGGACGCATAGTTATATTTTTAAGCTTTGCTTTTGTATTTATTATAATTGGTATTAAAATTCCATTTGATAATTCAAAATTTTTCATAAAAATAATTTAGTTATATTTTATAAAAATACAATATAGAATACACTAAAATTTTAAAGGTATTAAAATGGTTGAAGTTTGGACAGATGGCAGTTGCCTTGGAAACCCTGGAAAAGGTGGCTGGGCATTTTTGGTTGAAAAAGAAAATGAAACACTTGAATCAAGTGGCGGTGAAAAAATTACTACCAATAATAAAATGGAACTTATCGCTGTTATAAAAGCACTTAATTACTTGAAAGAAAATAATATAAAAGATGTAAAAATTAATTTAGATAGTCAGTATGTGAAAAATGGGATAGAAATTTGGATAAATAATTGGAAAAAAAATAATTGGAAAACATCAAATAAAAAAGAAGTAAAAAATCAAGAACTTTGGATAAGATTAGATGAGCTTGTAAAAGATTTTAATATATCTTGGAATTGGGTTCGTGGTCATGATGGAAATAAAAATAATGAAATTGTTGATAAACTTGCAAGGTTAGAGGCAACTAATCAATGATTTAAAAATTTATTCAAAATCTATATACATATTTTAACTTTAATAAAGTTAGTTGAATTTTCGTCTTATATTGACAAAGTTTATAATTTTGTCTATTATATAAAGTATGATAAAATATATGAGAGAAGTTTTTGATAATCCTGATAATTCCAATGAATGGGGTATTAGGGTAAGAAAAACATTTTCTTATAATATTAATACTCATAATTTAAGATTTCATGCTTTAGGTCGTATGAAATATTATAATATATCAAGAAAACAGATAAGAGATGCTTTAAAAACAACAAAACATCCTTTAACGTTAAAAGCTCGTCAAGAAATTCGTTATAAAACATCCGTTTTTGATTTTAATAGAGGTTTAACTTTAAATATTGTCTTTACTGAAAAGGAAAAAAATAAAAAACTAGAAATTATTACAGTTTTTTATACAGAATTTCCCTATAGAATTGGCACTGGAAAAATATGGCTTTTATGGAATAGAACAAAAGAAGATAATAAAGAAAAAAATATAAAAAAAAGAAAAATAAAAGAAAAAGAGAAATTAAAACAAGCAATAATTGAACATTTCTTAAAACCTCAAGTATTTATACCAGGTTTTATATATAATTTTATTCGTAAACAGATGAATTTAACAATAAAAGAACTCTTAACTTTGCTAAATATGAAAGATATAAAAATTATGTATATCGATAATATAGAAAAATCTAATACAATTCCAAGCAGAGAATTTGAAAGAAGATTTAAAGAACTGGCTATAAAACGGCTTTTTAATAAAGATGTAAATATACCAATAAGAAAAATTAAAGAATACAGTACATCTCGTCCTATCAAATTTGAATTTAATGAAAATAGTAATAATTGGCAAATATATAATAGTGATATGCAAAATTATAGTAGAGATCGACGTTCACGCTCCAAACATTCTGGTAAAATGAGATAATAAAACACAAACATAGTTAAAAGTTGTGGTTTATAAGTATCTTGAATTGATTTACATTTATCATACCATTTTTTGCGATCTCCTTGCCCTGTTGCGTTCATACCTTCGGCAGATTTCCCCATAAGTTCGGTGTAAGGTATATCTGTTTTTGCAGAGATTAAAAGATAGAAAAGTTCTACATTTTCAGAAAAGCCAGTAAGAGCTGTTGTTAATTGCAATACATCTTCTGTATTTTTAAGAGGCATAACACCAAAATTATCTTGCACATACGAAATATATTCAAGACGAGATCGGAAAGCACTTGGTGCGGGTGAAGGGAATCGAACCCTCGCCCTCAGCTTGGGAAGCTGATGTTCTACCATTATACTACACCCGCACATTGCCACAGTATACAAAATACAAAAATGATAAGTCTAGATATTTTTA
>CAUTNA010000007.1:0-38650 GCA_963540515.1 uncultured Alphaproteobacteria bacterium | reverse complement strand
AAAAATATTGACTAATTCTGTCCCCCCTATATATAAAAAAGAACTTAATGATGAAGGTTATAATGCTTTATTTAAACTTAATAATACTAATATAAAAAGTATTGAAGAATTTAAAAAACTTTTGAATATCGATAAGAATAAATCAATTTTAGAAGTTATTCCAATTAAGTATTTGGAAGCAAACTTTTATGCATTAAAAAATACATTAAGTAAATTTAATTCTAATTTAAATTTAATTTCTAATCATATAGATATAATTGATACTTATTATAATTCTATAATACAAGAATCTAAAAAAATAGAACATTTAATTTCTAAGGAAGATTTATCTGATATTTGTTTATCATATATAAAAGATATCATTGTGTTATTAAATAATGAAAGTTCATTGTTTAAAATTGAATCTTTTGATAAATTTAAATCTAAACAAAATTATAATAATGGAAAAGGAAGTCGTTAGTTATAACTATCACAAACTAATTAAAATAAAGAAGGGACTTAAAAGTCCCTTTTTTAGTATTGTCTTTCATTATTTTTAGAAACACTATTAATGTTTATATAATTATTATAAATACCTTCTAAATAATCACTAAGTTTTTGTGCTTCATAAAATTCATAATCTGTAGCAAAATTATTTTCTTCAATTAATTTTTTTAAACTTTCTCTTTTTATCATAACTGCTTGAGTTTGAGATGGTGTAAGTTTATATAAAAAACAATTCGAAGCCTGTTTTATAATAATTTTTATAATAGAATCTATTCTTTCTGGTTTCATTTGGTGTCCATTTTTGGGTGCTTTATAATTATTATTTTTATATATATCAATTATAAGCCTACAAAATTCAACATCTTTTATTATTTCTAAATTTTTATTGTATTTAAACTTTTCAATAAATTCATTTAAATCTTTTAATTCAGTTGGACTTAAAGGAGTGGTAATTTTTATTTGTTTATATTTATAAAATATTATATTAACTCTTTCTTTTAAAGAATTAAGTTTATTTTCTTTTGTTTTTTTATTCATGTAATCTCTTTATTTATATTTTAATATAAAAAAACGGCTGAATGGTCAGCCGTTTAATTAGAATTATTTCATATTTTTTGTATCGTCTTTAATCATATCATCTTTATTCATATCAACTTTGAATTCCATTTTATCGATACAATTATCTTTATTAGTATCTAAAGATTTTATTTTTTCTAATTCTTTTTTATCTTTTATTTTATCTGTGAATAAACAATCATCTATAAAGATTTTTAAGTCTTCAATTTTTGATGCTTTTTCTAAATCAGATTTATCACCATCGATAACAATAGTCATTTCTTCACCAGATTTTAAAGATGCGGAATCTAATTTTATAGACATTTTGCTTGGCATATATCTTGATGCAGCAAAACCTAAAGCACAACCAAGACCAAAAATTACTACTTTAGCAATTATAGATTTTGATGAGCAACAACCACAAGAACAGTTTTCATTTTTCATAATTTTTTCCTTTTATTTAATTAGGTTTTTGATTATGAACGAATACAAACCAAAAACCAAAATAAAAAAATAAATATTTTAAATATATTTAACTTGACTTTAATTTAAAGCGTCTTTTAATCCTTTTCCTGGTTTAAATTTAGGAGCAATAGATGCAGGAATCTTAATCTCTTCGTTTGTACGAGGATTGCGTCCTGTTGTAGCTTTGCGTTTTGTTGTTGTAAATGTACCAAAACCAATTAAACGAATTTCTGCTTTGTTTTTTAATACTTTTGTAACTGTATTAATAAAAGCTTCTAAACATTTACCAGCATCTGTTTTTGAAACTTCTGCTTCATTTGCAATTGCTTCGATTAATTCTTGTTTATTCATAAGTTTCTCCTTACTTATTATTTAATAATAGAGCCAGTGAAAATAATCACCTAACGCCCAGATTTTAGAGATTTTACTAATTTGTGTCAATAATTTAATTAAAATCATCAGGTTTTACATTTTTTGATAAAACAGCTTTTGATTCTTTTAAGTTTTTTTCACACAAGATCCATTTTTGTGTTGAACCTTCTACTCTTACTGTTTTATAAAAATTTGGAGTCTTATAGAGAATAGCTAAAACTACAACTGTCCAGAAAAATATTTTTGTAAAAAACCAAGGACTTTTAAAAGGATCTTTTTTAAAAGAATCTTTAAGAAGAGTTTGATACATTGCCCAAGACCAAGAAATAATTAATAAAACCATTGATACAAAAAATACAAATCTTAATTCATTTTTTATATTCATTAAAGTTTTTACTACTGAATCAAAATTTGTATTTTTATAGGGACAAACATATAATACCTCATTTACTATCTGCATTGGAATTTTATGAATATCATCAATTGGAAGAACATGAATATTAAAAACTGATGCAACAATAATAATTACTATTACTGATAAAACTAAAAATAACTTCTGATCCAATGTTTATTCCTTTGTTTATAATATACATCAAATAGACTTTAAAAAAAATATCTATTTTATTACTAAATTAATATTTGATAAGAGATTAAAGATTGTTATATTATAGCCTTGAATATTTTAGGTATAAATATGAACTATAATCAAATCAGAAAAACTTTTTTAGATTTTTTTCAGAAAAACAATCACGAAATAGTAAAAAGTCATAAACTTATTCCAGAAGATAAAAGTATTTTATTTACTGTTGCAGGTATGGTTCCTTGGAAAAATATTCTCCAAGGAATAGAAAAGCCTATATCAAAAAGGGTTGCAGATGTTCAGAAATGTCTACGTGCAGGTGGTAAACATAACGATTTAGATGAAGTTGGAATTGATGGAAGACATCATACATTTTTTGAAATGATGGGAAATTGGTCTTTTGGTGATTATTTTAAAGAACAAGCTATAAAATTTTCTTGGGATCTTCTTACTAAAGAACTTAATTTAGATCCCAGTAAAATAAGAATAACAACTCATATTTCTGATGAAGAGGCAACAATTTTATGGAAAAAAATATCAGGAAAAGAGGCTATTCGACTTGGTGATAAAGATAATTGGTGGTCAATGGGTGATATTGGTCCATGTGGACCTTGTACTGAAATATTTTATGATTTTGGCTCTGATATAAAAAATGAGGATGATAGATGGGTTGAAATTTGGAATAATGTTTTTATGCAGTATGATAGAGATGCTAATGGAAATTTAAATAATTTACCTAAGCAAAATGTTGATACTGGAGCAGGATTAGAAAGATGGGCAGCACTTTTACAAAATAAAACAGATAATTATGATACAGATCTTTTTGTTAATTTAATGAAATCTTTAGAAGAAATATTATCAGTAAAAAAGACAGAAGATAATAAATCATCCTTTAAAATTATTGTTGATCATTTGCGTGCAATATCGTTCGCCCTTGCAGATGGTGTAAGACCATCAAATACAGATAGAGGTTATGTAATTCGTAGAATTTTAAGAAGGGCTATGCGTCAAGGACAATTACTTGGATCTAATGAACCATTTTTATATAAATTATATCCATCGCTTTTAAATGAAATGGGTGATTGGTATAGTGAACTTGAAGATGAAAAAGATACTGTTATTAAAATAATACGGGATGAAGAAGAATCTTTTATAGAATTACTTAAAAGTGGTACTAAATTATTAAATCAAGAGATATCAAAATTGGGGGATTCAAAAACTTTTTCTGGTGAAATTGCTTTTAAATTGTTTGATACCTATGGTTTTCCATTTGATTTAACAGAAAGTATTTTATCTTCTAAAAAAATTAGTGTTGATGAAAATGTATTCAATAAATGTATGCGAGAACAAAAAGAAAGGTCCAGAACCGACACTAAAGGAACAAAAACGATTTGGGAATCTAAAAGAGATGTTTTATCAACAATTGATAGTTTTAAATATAATCCTGAAGATAAATTAGAATCAAAAGTTTTAGCAATACTTAGAAATAATGAATTTGTACTATCAGCAAATGCAAAAGATGAAGTTGAAATTGTATTAGATAAAACAAATTTTTATGCAACCTCTGGTGGTCAAGTTAATGACTTGGGATATTTGGAAAAAAATAATCAAAGAATTTTTAATATATCAGATGTATTTAAAGTATCTAATTTTATAGTTCATAAAGGTATTTTGGAAAAAGATATTAAAGTATCTGATATTCTTAACACTGTTATAGATAGAAATAATCGTGATAAAACAGCCTCAGCTCATTCTGCAACACATTTATTACAAGCTGCACTTAGAAAAGTTTTAGGAAATGAGGTTTTACAAAAAGGATCAAAAGTATCACCAAATTCAGTTCGTTTTGATTTTTCTTTTTCAAGAGCAATGACTGAAGAAGAAAAACAAAAGGTAGAAGATTTAATAAATTCTTGGATTGATGAAAAATTAGAAGTAAGAATAGAAGAAATGCCTATTGATAAAGCCAAAGAGCTTGGTGCTATAGCTCTTTTTGGTGAAAAATATGGTAATATGGTTCGTACTGTTTCAATTGGTGATGTATCAATTGAACTTTGTGGTGGAACACATGTTAAAAACACTAAAGAATTGATTAAAGTATCAATTATTAAAGAAAAATCAATAAGTAGTGGTATTCGAAGAATTACAATGAATGTAGGTCAAGATTAAAGGTATAAAATGATAAAATTAAAATCAAAATCAGATAATTCTGTTTATTTTTTTGCCCTTGGTGGATTAGAACATGTTGGACAAAATATGTATGTTTATAAATTTCATGGAAAGTATTTAGTTGTTGACTGTGGAATGGGATTTATTGATGAAACAGTTGGGGCGGGGGATGTTAAATATTCTGATACTTCATGGTTAGAAGAACATAAAAAAGATGTTCTTGGTTTTGTTATAACACATGGTCATGAAGATCATATTGGAGCATTAAAATATATCTGGGGTAAATTTAAAAAACCTATTTATACGACAAGATTTCCAGCAGAAATTATAAAAAGAACTTTTAAAGCAATGGATATAAATTTAAAAGAAGGTAAAGATTTAATAATTTATGATCATAATGGAGATAATTTTAAAATTGGTGATTTTGAAATTGAAACCTTTCATGTATCCCATTCTATTCCAGAAGCCCAGATGATTTATATAAAAACTGACGCAGGAAATATATTACACACAGGAGATTGGACATTTAATGATGAAATTCCAATTGAAAATAAAACAGATTACCTGCGTTTAAAAGAAATTGGCTCAGATCCTAATTTATTAGCAGTTGCTTGTGATTCAACATCACCACAACGAGCAAACAAACAAATAACTGAAATAGAAGTTAAAGAAACTCTATCGGATATTATGAAAAAAGCCCCAGGCAGAGTTTTTGTAACAGGTTATTCACGTAGTATTGCCAGAATTAAAATGTTTGCAGATGCTGCAAAACAATCAGGCAGAATTCCCTGTATTAAAGAAAGATCTAATACTATGCCTGTACCATATGTTGGACTTCAGGAATTTAGAGAGTTGGGTATTAAATTTGATTATTTAAAAGAAGAAGATATATATCTTTTTTCAGAGATAAAAGATTTACCAGCAAATAAGCAAGCTATTTATTTAACAGGATCTCAAGGTGAGAAATTTGCGATGCTTACAAGGCTTTGTAAAAAACAGGTTAAGGAATTACAATTACAGCCAACAGATACTGTTGTTTTTTCATCTATTATTATACCAGGAAGGGAAAAAGATGTTTCTTTTTTGTATAACAGTTTAGCTAAACTTGGAATACATACAAAGACAATATTTGATACAGATAATTTACATGCAAGTGGACATGCAGGAAGACCAGAATTTGAAAAATTTTATGAGATAATTCATCCTCAAACAATTATTCCAATGCACGGAGAATACATTGCAGAAGTTTTAAATGGAAAAATGGCAATGGAAAAAGGTGGTGCAAAACATATAATGATTGTAAATAATGGTGATGTAATTAAACTATCAAAAGATAAAGAACCAGAAGTTGTAGAGACAGTGCCAACTGGCTTTATTGTAAGTGAAGGTGAAGTTGAAAGAAATTTAAATGATGATGTTTATAGAAACAGAAAAAAAATATCAACATCTGGTGCTATTTTCATAAGTTTAATTATTGATAAAAAAGGATATTTGAAGGATAAGCCGATTGTCTCAAGTGTTGGACTATTTGAAACTGATAAGACTGGAATAATGAAAAATATACAAATAGAAATTTCAAAAGCAATAGACTCTATGGGAAAAGCAGAAAGAAAATCTCAAGATAATTTAAGAAAAATAGCTCAAGTAAAGGCAAATAAAATAATAAGAGGAATTTTTGGTTCTGATAAATCTCCAAGCTATGTAGTACATTTTATTTTAAGATAATTTTAGTTGATTATTTTTAAAAAATATATAGTATCTTTTTTGACAAATATAAAAAGAGTGTAATAAAATGGAAGATTTTCCTATTTTTTTTCGTAATAAAGTTGAAGAAGTTTTTTATAGATTTGAATTAGCTTTAGAGAAATATAATAATTTAAAAAAATCTGATAATAATTCTGATATTAATTTTGTTTTTAAAATTTATCTTTTTGAAGCTTATATGTTAAGAGAATATAAAAATTATATAAAATATTTAATTAGTATTGGAAAATTAGAAGATAATGATTCTAATAGAAATGAAATAGACATTTGTTCAAAAATTTTAAAATCTTCAATTATAGAACCACAAGTTTTTTATAGAAAAGAAACTATTTTTGAAGATATGTATATAAGTCCTCATTTAAAAGATATTTATGAATGGATTGTTAAAAAGATAGAATTAAATCCTAATTATGTTCTATCAACAATTGAAATAAATGCTTTAGAGTCGGCAATAAAACTTCTTAAATCTGGATTAGATGGTCATTATATACCATTTGAGTGTGTAAGACCACATATACCATTCGGTATTAGGGAAAGAGTTGTCAAAAAAGGATTTATGGTTGATTATTATGTAAGTGTATATACACCAATAATAGAAATTTCTATAAATAAGAATCTTGGTCATATGAGTCCATATGAACCTTCTATAAGAGAACTAAGATTTAGAGAAAATATAAAATATATTGAAATATATATAGAAAAAATAAAAAAAATATTAGATTTTTATCAAAATAATAATTCTAGAATGATTTCTTTAAATAATAAAAAGAAAACTCTTTAATATTAATAATTAATTGAGGAATTGCTGATATACATGATTTTGATCCATATAAATATTCTCCTCAAGGATATAATATAATTTATTAAAAAATAAATTATATTAATTTAAATTTCTTGCATTTTATCATTTGTAATGATAGATTGTCTAAAGTTGGGGTTGTAGCTCAGCTGGTTAGAGCGTCTGCCTGTCACGCAGAAGGTCGCGGGTTCGATCCCCGTCAATCCCGCCAGTTATTTAAAACCGTTGATTTAAGATCAACGGTTTTTTATTTTTTTATTATTTTAATTTTATTTAATAAAAAAACTTGACAAATATTCGGGGGGGGTAGAATTGTCAAGTATAAAACAAAAAGGAGGTTTTATGGATAATAAAAGAAAATTAATATCTAAATTAAAGTCTATTTATAATAAAAAAGTTAAAAAATACAGATATTGTAAATATAGATAATTATGGACTAATTGATATTGATTAGAAGAAATCTAAAAAGTTTATTTAAACTAGAATTATTTTTTCTTTCTAACTTCTATCAGTTCAAATATTATATTAAATAGTCTCTATTGTATAAATTACATTCTGTTTAATCTTTTAATTCTTTCTTTAATAGGTGGATGTGTTGCAAGTAAATCACTGACCAGTTCTTTGGGTTCTGCAATACACATAGCAGATAAAGATTTATCTAAAGTTTCAATTGCTGGATTTTCAGATATTTTTTTAAGAGCAGAGCTTAATGCTTTTGGATTTTTTGTTAATTTTGCAGAAAAAGCATCAGCTGTAAATTCTCTTTTTCTTGATATTGCCATTCTTAAAAGAGGTGTAATTATAAAATTAAATATAGTAAACGCAAGCCATACCATCAAAATTATAGCGCCTGAATTATCTTTATTATTGTTATTTCGTTTATATAAATTTGCTCTGAGTAAAAAATCTGCAATAAATACAGTGATACCAATACCAGTTACAATCAACATATCAAGCCTTATATCTCTGTTATTTATATGTCCAAGTTCGTGTGCAATTACTCCCTCTAATTCAAGTTTATCTAATTTTTTTATAATTCCTGTTGTTAAAACTACGCTTGCGTCTTTGGGACTTCTACCTGTTGCAAAAGCATTTAATGCATTACTTTCAATAATATAAAGGTTAGGGGTTGGAAGTCCGCAAGATATTGATAAATTTTCTAGAATATTAAAGATAGTTTTATATTCTTTATTTTTGGAATCACATTTAATAGCATTTGCCATATTTAGGATCATAGAATCGCCAAAAGAATATGATAGAAACATCCAAATAATTGATACAATAAAAGTTGGAATAAATACATTTACTGCGGTCTGTAGTGCAGTGTTTATATCTGATACAATTAAAACAAGTGAAAATATTAAGCCTATTAAAATAATTGGAAATAATAAAACAAGAATTGCTGTTTTTATATTGTTTGATTTTATATGATCGTATGCTGTTCTAATCATTTTTTTCCTTTTTATTTAAGTATATAAAAAGAAGAATATAAAGAAAAGTCTAAAAGAATTTTTATACTTGAATTATTTAGTTTATAACAGAATAATATAATATATGAAAAAATCAGATTTGACCCGTTCTATACAAGTGAGCTTTGGTAATATGAGACCAACGGATGCTATATCTATTTTAGATTCCGTTATAAATGATATGATTACATCAATCGCAAATAATAATAAAATTGAAATTCGTGGTTTTGGTACTTTCTTACCAAGAACACATGCAACCAAGTCTGGATTTAATCCAATTACAAAGCAAATTGTTAAATTGCCGGCAAACAGAACTGTTTTATTCAGACCAAGCAAAGAATTAACAAAAAAAATGAATGGATAAAATATGATATTTGGAAAAAAATCAGGAATTAAAAATAATAATCGTGATAAATATGAAAAAATTAAAAGATTAATGTGGATAAAATGTCAAAACTGTGGAAAATTAGTCTATTATAAAGATTATAAAGATAATGATTATATTTGTCCAAAGTGTAGTCATGCTTTTATAATGACACCAAAACAAAGATTTGATTTGTTATTTGATTCCAATAAATGGGAGAAAATGACTTTTCAAAAAATTTCTGATGATCCACTGACTTTTATTGATAAGATTTCTTATAAAGAGAGATTGAAAGAAGCTCGTACGGATACTGGTTATGATGATGCAATCGTAACGGCTGATGGTGAAATTGATGGAATTAAAACAACAGTTTGTGTTTTAAACGGTGAATTTATGATGGGTTCTATGGGCAGAAGTGTTGGAAACTGCATCATAGAAAGTATGGAACATGCAATCAATCTTAAAAATCCTTTCATAATGGTAACTTGCAGTGGTGGTGCAAGAATGCAGGAAAATATTTTATCATTAATGCAAATGGCTCGTACAACAGTTGCTGTTAATAAATTACATAAATTTGGTATACCTTATATTGTTTTATTAACTGATCCTACTTTTGGGGGAGTAAGTGCGTCTTTTGCAATGCTTGGAGATATTCATATTGCAGAAAAAGGATCTCGTATTGGTTTTGCAGGCAGAAGAATTATAGAGCAAAACATAAGAGAAAAATTACCTTCTGATTTTCAAACTGCTGAATATTTATACAATCATGGTATGGTTGATATGGTTGTAGATAGAAAAGAGTTAAAAGACAGTATTGCGAAAATATTAAGAGTTCTTACAAAACAAAAGAAAGAACCAAAAGTTATAAACATATCAACACCTATAGAAGATTCTTCTAAAAAGGTCAGAGGAATGGGTGAAACTGATTCTTATGATAAAGTACTTCTTGCAAGAAATGAAAACAGACCTCACTTTTTAGATTATATTAATGGCATTGTTGATGATTGGACTTATTTAGCTGGAGACAGATTATACTCAGAAGATCCTGCTCTTTGTAGTGGTATTGGTTTTTGGCGTGGTGTTCCAACAGTTATAATTGGACATGAAAAAGGCAGAAGTATAGAAAGTCGTCAAAAACACAGATTTGGTATGCCAAATCCTGATGGGTACAGAAAAGCTCAAAGAATGATGAGATTGGCTGAAAAATTTAAATTGCCACTGATTTCTTTATTTGATACAGCAGGAGCTTTTGCAGGAAAAGAAGGAGAAGAACGAGGGCAATCACAAGCAGTTGCAAGTTCTATATCTGTTGGACTTTCAATAAAAACTCCATATATTGCGGTAAATGTAGGAGAAGGTGGAAGTGGTGGAGCGATTGCAATTGCAACAGCAGATAAAGTATTGATGATGGAAAACTCAATTTATTCTGTTATTGCTCCTGAATCTTGCGCAAGTATTTTATGGAAAGATAATAAGTATAAAGCAATTGCGGCTGAGGCTTTAAAGCTTACTGCTAGGGATATGGCAGAGTATAATATAATAGATGAAATTATACCAGAACCATCAGGTGGGGCACACACTGATTGGCAAACATCAATGGAAATAATATCAAATTGTGTTTTAAAATATTTAAAAGAATTAGAAAAATTGGATCCTGAAGAATTAGCAACAAAAAGAGCAGAAAAATTTTTGGCTATGACCCGTGATGTTGAAATTTATTGTCCAATAAATAATGAATAAAAAAGGAAGAAAAATCCTCCTTTTTTATTTTTGTTTTTGATTAATAATTTTTGATGCTATTAGTCTATATCCTTTTGCATCTAAGGTATTTGCAGATTTTTGAACTTCTTTATTATTAATATAAGAAAATCTATTTTCGAAATCTCCACGTAAATAAGATATACCAAGGCAAATAGAAGTCATTAATATAAAAAGTAATAATTGTTCTCCAATTTTGATTCCTATTTCTCTCATTTCTTTTATTTCTGTTTTTCTTCTTTCTATTATTCCTTCAATTCCTCTTTCTTTTGATCGTTTTTTATCAAAAATTAACCATTTTTCTACTTCTATCTTATTTGCTTTTTCACGTAATTCTTCTATTTTTTTCTTCTCTTCTCCATGCATTTCTCTTCGGATTTTTTTGCATTCTTCTTCTTTTTCTATTATTATTTTTTCCAATTCTTGTATTTCTTTTTTTATATTTTTTATATCTTTTAGACCTCTTTTTTCTTCTAGATCTGCTCTTATTGATTGTTTTATACAGAATATTTCTAATCCTAAATTTTCTCGTTTTTCAATCAATTTTTTTCTTTTTTCTTCTATTATTTCTTTTCTTATCTCTTCATCTAATCTGTCGTATTCTTCTCTTTTTTCTATATATTCTATTGAATCTTCTATAATTCCTATATCTAATAGTAATTTATATTCTTTTTTCTTTAATTTATATATTATTATGTCATCTATTATTTCAGATATTAGAGTTCTTTTAATTTTATTATCTATTATAGTGAGTTCTTTTTGTTTTTCTATTTTTATTCTCTTTAATTTTTCTATTTCTTTTTCTATATTTTCTTTATTTTTTATTTTTTCGTCTAATTCTTCAATTAAATCCTTCATAATCACCCCTTTATTTTAAAAGTTTTGACAATTCTACCCCCCCCCGTTATTTGTCAAGTTTTTTATGTAAAAATATTTAAATTTATATTTGTTGACTTAATTTCTATTAAATAAACAACTTGCTTTTTATTCTTGTAATATTTAGAATTGAGAAACTGGAGCGTTGGCAGAGTGGTAATGCAGCAGATTGCTAATCTGTGACCGATTTATTTGGTCCATAGGTTCGAGTCCTATACGCTCCGCCAGTTTTATTGTTTTAACTTATTTAATTTTTCTAATAAATTTTCTACATGCTTATTTTCTATAAGTCCACTATCCTTAATATTTTTTAATTCATTTATATATTTTTCTAATAAATCGATAAAATTTTTTAAATTATTTTCTGTCATAAAATATTTTATAATTATTTCTCTTACTTCTTTTACTATTGGTATTACTTTATATAAAAAATCAATATAATTTGAGAAATTATTTTCTTTTAATTTCAGAATATATTCTTGTTTTTGCTTATTTGAAAATAAAATAAATATCAAAAGAGAAATATAATAAGAATTATAAGATTCTTTATCTAATTTATTTTTTAATTTAATAAAAAAGTCTTTATCTTTTAAATCTTTATAATGATTTATATATTTTTCTTTTAAAGTATGTTTAAAAACATAATTTATTAATTTTGTATTTTCAAAGAAAATTGAATTCTTATCATCATAATTATTATTTATTTCTATAAAATCTATATTTATATTTGAAATATCTATATCATCTATAGTTATACTACGTTTTAATGCATCAAAAAATGGTCTGTGTTTTTCTTCTGATAATTTTTTGTTTATAGCACTGGTAGCTAATAAATACTGTCGTATAGATTGTTTCATAGCAAAAAATGAAGTAAAAGGTTTTTCTTCTTCTATAAAAAGATTATACAATCTTTCCTCTATGATTTTTGATTGTTTAGTTGATGTTTTCCAATAATCATATTCTTTTGCATATAATTCAAATTTTGATTTTTTGATAATATCAGATTTTAATTTATCCAAATTACATTCTTTTGTTTCAAGAAAATTTTTAATTTCACAAGAAACCCATGTTATAGGAAATCCATTATAATAAGTAATTAAGCTTCCAATTCCAGATTTTTCTTTGGAAATATGAGAAGAAAAACCAGTGAAATTAAATATTTTGTATTCTTCTAGTTTTTTTTCATCTTTATCAAGACTATATTCATCTAGAAGATCCTTGTCATCTATTCCCAATTCAGTTATAAGTGTTCTGGCTGCTATATAAGAAATAATATCTAATTGTTGTTCAGGTTCTAGTTTTTTATAATATCTTTCAGATAATATAGAACGAACTCTATATATAGATTCTATAACTTTTATAATAAATCTAAAATTATTTGAAAATTGTTTTATATATTCATGATCTAAATCTTTAAACAAGTTTAATTCATTTTGAGCATTAGAAAGTTTACTACTTATTTTTGAAATATATTCTTTTTCAATATCATTTAACCAATTATACTTAGTAAAAATTTCTTCTAGAGTTGATTCTATCTTTTGATTGTATTGTAGATCTATAATTTTCTCTTTATATTCTTTCCAGCCTTTATCTGTTTTTTCGTCATTTATTATTAGTAATATTGGAAATCTTAATTTTTTTAATTCTTCAATAAATCCACAAAATGTGATTATCGAGCTTTTATCTTGAATTCTTTCTATGTCATCAAAACATAGTACTGGTTTATTTTTAGGTGTTATAAGTTTCCAATCTATGTTTGTATGATCTATTCCCATAAACCTAAGTATTGAAAATTTTAATATTGGTTTATAAAAATAATATCGTAAATATAGAAATATTATTAATAATATTAAAGCATTTATAAAAATATTTGATTTATAATTAAAAAAATTTCCAAAAAATTTATTTATAGCATCTATTATTAAATTTGAAAGTATTATTATAGTCACTACTAGTGTTAAAATTTTTATTGTTAAATCTTTTAAAGAAATAAGTTTATCAAATAATTCTCTTTTTACTTCTTCTGTTGATTTCTTTCCAAATAAAGAGATATAAATAGTTTTTTTATTTAATTCTTTTAATTTTTTTAATATATTATTTTCCCAATTATAAGTTTTTCCACTTCCCCATTTTCCAATAAGGCTGACAACTTTAGCGTTTTTTAAATCTTCTACAATTTGATCTGATTGTTTCATATAAACATTCCATTTTTTACTTAGAATATATATAGAACTATTTTAAATAAATATCTAAATCATTTCAATTAAATCAATCCTTTTAATTTTTAATTAATTAAAGAATAAAAAATAATCGGTCTTTTTTTTATACAGATAAAAATCAAGAAAAGTTTCATAAATTTTTAAACTTTTCCTAAAATAGTTCCTTTTCTAAAAATTTCTTAAACTTTTCTGATTTGATAAAAGGGTTTTGTCATTTAAAATTAAAGATAAATATTAAAAAAGTTTTATTATGTGTGAAGAATGTTATAGTTTAAATTCAAGGGCAACACCTCTTTTAAATTCAAAAGAATGTCTTTTAAATCATACTCAATATATTTGTGGAACTTGTGGAAGATGTATATGTATTGAAAAAGATTCAAAAAGACAATTACAACGTTGGAATTTTCCTTTTAAAACTTTAGAAATTGCAAAATTATATTTACGAACAGCAGATTTTAGTTTAAAAAAATCTTGTGGAATATATGAAATAGAAGGAAAAAATAAAAGAGTTTTTTATAAAATATTTGAATCAACAGATTCTCTTAATAATTATTTAGAATCAAACAAAGATAAAATTTGTAAAACAAAAGAATCTCTATTTTCAGTTAAGCCTTTTAAAGAATTTTCAAATACAAAAGTACGGAAACTAACACAAAATGAAATAAAAAAATATTTATTAGAAAAAGAAGAAAAATAACTTTTTTATTTTATGTTTGTAATATAAGACAAATTTAAGAACTTGTCAAGTTAATTATTTTTAAAAACGCTTAATATTTTTATGAAAACTTATTTTATTTTAATTATATATAACTAATATTTAGGACTGGAGAGTTTATGAATATTACAAAAAATAAAGATAAAATAAGATATTTTTCTGTAATAAGGGAAATGATTAAAACAATTAATCTAATGGATAAAGGAAAGCCTAAAAAGGAAAAAATAAAATATTTAATTTTAAAACAAATATTTTTATCTATTATAGAAGGAGTAATTGGAGGAATCAGACCATCTCTTAGAGGTAAATCAATAGATATTGCAAGTATTAAAGGACTTTCTGATACAAATGTTCATAAGTATTTTGGTTTATACTATTTTACAGATTTTATTATAGATAGATTACGTGATATTAAAGAAATTAATTCTGCTAAAATGGATAAAGAAATAGTGGATAATTTTGAAAAATATGCTAATAGATTATTTTTAGATACAGATCAAGAATTTAGACTCTATACTCCAATTTCTTCTTTTTATCAAGCAACATCTACTGCAATAAATGCTATTTTACCTTCTATTCGTAGAATTATATCTTTGTTTTCAAGTGGAACAAAAGGTTTTACAGCAGGCTCAATATTATTTTTTATAAATCCACTTTTATTATTATCATTATTATTTATTAGTGGTTTGTTTTTTATAATATCTCTTAAACACAAAACAAAAATGATTCCTATATTTAAACAAAAACGTAAAGAATCTAGAGAAACAACTAATAGAATATCAGATATAGTAACAAATGTATCAATAATACAAAGAACAGGATTAAAAGAAAAATATAAAGATATTATATCTGATGAATTAAATGAAAGAAGTAAAAGAAATTTTATTATTAATATGAAAGATCGCATATTTTATATAAATAAAAATATTTTTGAAAATATATTTAATATTATCATTGTTATTTCTGCTTTTATTATCGCAATAAGTTCAAATCAACCAATAGGTACTGTTCTTACAATATTAGATAATTCATCGCAAATTATGTCTATATTGAGAAATTTTGCAGGAATTTTATCACAATTAAAACAGAATCTTGCAGAGTATATGGAAGCAATGGAGATATTGCAAGATTGTACTTTGCTTACAGATAAAGAAGGTGCAAAAGATTTAGATCTTGAATATTTTAAAAAAAATTTACCAAAAATTGAGTTTAAAAATGTAACATTTGGATATAAGGAAAAAAGGAATTTAAATGATGAAGAATCAAAAATTTATAAAAATGTTTTAGAAAACTTTAACCTTGTAATAAATCCTGGTGAAAAAATTGCTATTATGGGAAAAAGTGGAATGGGTAAGACAACTATTCTATCACTTCTTATAAGAGAGTATAAATTGAAGAGCGGAGAAATATTAATAAATAATACAAATATAGAAGATATAAGATTAAACTCTCTTAGAAAACTTATAAGATATATTCCGCAATTTGATGGCTTTCTTAATAGAAGTGTTAAAGAAAATCTTTTATTAGGAAACCCAACAGCAACAGATGAAGAAATAGAGAAAGCTTTATCTTATGCAAAAGTATTAGAGTCTGTCCAAGAAAAAGGTGGAATAAATACAATTACAGGATTTAATGGAGGATCTTTTTCAGGTGGTCAAAGACACAGAATTGGAATTGCAAGAGCTTTCCTTGTCAATTCTCCAGTTATGATATTTGATGAACCAACTTCGGACTTAGATGAAAATACTAAAGATATGATTGTTCAATCTATTTTAGATTTTAGCAAAAATAAAACTTCTATTGTAATAACTCATGATCCAGTAGTTGCAGAAAAATTTGATAGAATTATTTTTATAGAAAATGGAAAAATTATTGAAGATGCTAAACCAAAGGAACTTATAAAAAATAAAAATAGTGCTTTTTATAAAGTTAAAATGCAACATTTAGGAGAATTTATTTAAGAAATCAAGAATAATTGACATAAGTTAATTAAGCTTATTTTATTTTTTACTTGAAATTGCTTGATTTTTTATATATTTTTAGGGCTTAAAGGGGCTTTTTTTATGAATTATCCGTATATGCCGAAATCTACGGCTCTTTGGCTTGTAGAAAATACATCTCTTTCTTTTGAACAGATTTCTGAATTTTGTGGACTTCATGAATTAGAAGTAAAAAATATTGCTGATGCAGAAGTAAATAAAATACAAGGATTAAATCCGATATTAAATGGACAACTTACAAAAGAAGAAATCAAAAGATGTGAAGATGATCCAGACGCAAAATTACAACTTAGAGATATAATTATATCAACTCAAAAAGCTCAAGATAAAGTAAAAGCAGGATATACTCCAAAACTACACAGACAAAATAGAATGGGTGGAATTTTATGGTTGGTTAAAAACTATCCAGAACTTTCAGATGGAAAAATAGCAAGACTTATAAGAAGTACAAATGCAACGGTTGCATCAATTCGTAATAAAACTCATAAATCATATTCTTTTATACAAATTCAAAGCCCTATAGTTCTAGGATTGGTGTCTGAGTCTGCTCTTCAAGATGCTATATCAAATATAAAAAATAAGGATTAATTTTAATGGCTAGACAATTAGATGAAGCTACTAAAATTCTTGTAGATTCTCTTCCTGAAAACCTGCAAAAACTTGCCTATAGTTCATTTGACTTAGGTTATTTTTCTCATTCTGATTTTCTAGAATCTGCTGAATCTGATGAGGTTCCAGAAGCTGAATATGAAGACGTACTAAATTTCTTTCAACAAGATTTATCTCTTGAAATTATTGAATCAAATTCTTACAAATGGGATAATTTTGAATATGATGATCCAGATGATAAAGATAAAACAAGAGTTAAAATTGATTCTGGAGAAGACCAAGTTGATGCTCTAGATGATGATTACGAATGTTATTCAAAACAACTTGAAAGAACAAATAATTCAAATTTCGTAAGAATGCAGTATTCTGGATATTCATATCCAAGACAGATAAATGCAACTGGTCAATTATTGGTTGCAGAGGGCGAGGTTGCTATTGCAAAAAGAATAGAAGTTGCGACTCGTCTTATGTTATATGCTCTTTGTGAAAGTCCTATGACAATAAAGGCTATGATTGGTTGGTATGAAGAATTATTAAACGACAATATCAGACTTAGAAATGTTGTTAATTTAGATGCTATGTATATTGCTGAATCTGATCAAAAATCTGGTTCTAAATCAAAAAAAGAAGAAGATTTTGATGAAGAAGAAGTTGATAATTTAGATGATTTAGATGATGAGGATAAAAAGGAAGAAAAGGGAACAGGAATTGCTATAAATGTAATGGAAGAATTTATTTCTCCTATTGTTATGGATGAAATGGCAAAAGTAAAACGTATTTTTTCTTCTATGGAAAAGCTTTACATTAAAAGATTGTCTTTATTAGAGCAAGGTTGTGATTTAGATCCAAAAGACGAAGATAAATATGACAAACTCAGAATTGATATTTATGAACATATCAGTAAAATTCGTCTTCATGATGATAGAATAGAAGAAATATTATCTTCTCTTATTTCTTCTGACAATACATTAATGGGTTGGGAAGGTAAACTTTTCAGGCTTGCTACAAGTTTTAAAATAAAAAGAGAAGATTTTTTAGAAACATATCTTGGAAATGAGTTAAATAAAAATTGGGTTAAATGTTTAGAAAAATCTAAGAATTCTAATCTTGTTAAGTTTGTTCAAAAGAACAAAGATATGATTTTAAAGATTCAAGATGAATTATTAAAAATTTCTAATAAAACAGGACAGCCACCTGCAGAATATAAAAAAGTTGTTGAACTTGTAAGATTTGGAAAAGATGAAGTTACAAAAGCAAAAAAAGAAATGATTGAAGCAAATTTAGCTTTAGTTAGAACTTTTGCTGAAAAGCATGTTAGCAGGGGACTTGGTCTTGATTTATCTGATTTAATACAAGAGGGTAATATCGGACTTATGAAAGCTGTTGATAAGTTTAATTATAGACTCGGAAATAAATTTTCAACTTATGCAACAAACTGGATTAATCAAGCAATTACAAGATCTGTTGCTGATCATGCAAGGACTATACGAATACCTGTACATATGATTGATAATATTCATAAAATTCAGAGAGCTTCTCGTCAGTTTATGCATAAACATGGAAGAAACCCAACAACTGAAGAGTTATCAAAGATTATTTATCTACCGGTTAGTAAAATTCATGAGGCTTTAAAAGTTAATGTAAGACCAGTATCTTTAGAGCAACCGATTGAACAAGATGGAGACAGTTCAAGAATAGAATTTATAGCTGATGAAAATGTAAAAAATCCATTTCATTCAGCAGTTCAAAAGAACTTGAAAAAAGTTATAACTCAAGTATTATCAGAATTGGATCCAAAGGAAGAAACTGTTTTGAGAAAACGTTTTGGTATGTCGAGTAATGAAACTTATACCTTGGAAGAAGTTGGAGATGAAATTGAGGTAACAAGAGAAAGAATAAGACAGATACAACAAAAAGCTTTAATGAAATTAAGACATCCTACAAGAGCAAAAAGGTTAAAACCTTTCTTTGAAGGATAAAGTTTAAAAAAAATAAAATACCTAAAGGGGGTGAATAAATTGGTTCGAGTTTTAGTAAGAGATAATAATGTAGAGCAGGCACTACGTGTTGCAAAAAGAAAGTCTCAAAAAGAAGGTTTGTATCGTGAGATGAAAGAACGTCAACGTTATGAAAAACCAACAACAATGCGTAAAAGAAAGAAAGAAGAAGCCGTCAGAAATGAGAAAAAAAGACAATCTAAACAAAGAATGGTCTTTGGCTTCTAAAAATTACCCGCAAATGCGGGTTTTTTTATTTTATATATTTATGTTTATACAAATTTCTCCTTTTTTTAATTTAATAAATTGATATAATTAACGCGAGAGGTAGAGAGATGAAAATATATTTTTTAGCATTACTGTTAATTCCAAATTTATTAATAGCAGAACCGTGTAAGATGACCGAGATATTTAGTAATGAATATCCAATAGGAGACGGTAGAACAGTTTTTTGTAATGAAGAAAGATCTATCTGTATAACTCAAAACCAAAATAGAAATGATTATTATCATATGAAAGATTACGGTTATATTTGTGCACAAGATTGTAAAGATTCTGTTTATTTTGATAATTATGATGGCTTGTCAGAAAAACCTAGTTACAATGGTGACACTTATTTAAATTATTATTTTTGTGATGGTATAAATTTTATAAGAAGAAATTTAGAACTTATTTGTGGTGATTTTAAATTTAAATATGAAAATCCTTATAATAAAGAAGCAATTAAAAATATAAAAAAATATTGCAGTCAATTTGATTCTCTTGCAAATGGTTATGGAGATTATAGGCAGGGTTTAGTTAAAATTTCTGATAGAATATTTATGAGTTATCGTAATCCAAAATATGATGAATATAAATATTTAATAGATAAATTTAATGATGCAAATATAAGATATGAGAATTCTTTAAAAGAACCTGTTAAAATATCAACAATAAGTTTATTACAATACATAAGTCTTGGATTATCTGGTTTTATAATGATACTTATGTTATTTTTATTTAGAAATATAAAGAAAATAAAAAAACAAAAATAAATTAAAGCCTAGATTTTCTAGGCTTTTTTATGAATTATTTATTTAAAGATTCTAAATATTCGATTAGTCTTGGATCTATAATTGTTTTATCAAAACTGGACTTAACAAAAAAATCAGGAAAAATATCCGCTTCCATACAATCAAATAAGCAACAAGTATTTTTAGTTCGTACTTGTAAATCATCTTTCATATTTGCACGAGAATTTATAATATTTTTATTGTCTGGTGGAATAAAAAATATAGTTTTAAATTCATAATCTAAATTATTTTTAATAAAATTATTTATCAGTTGTCTTGCATATTTCGGTTGTATAACATCATAGACAAAATTTTTACCAAGATTATCCAGAACTTCAAAACTAGGTACTCCATAAAGCCATGCTTTATCACCTTCTTTTCTTATATCTTTATTAACATCTAAATATGTAAAAAGATTTGCATCTTTAAAATAATCTTCATCAACAAAATAATAATCTCTGCCATTTAATTCATGTATTCTTTTTTCTCGTGTAGTTGCTGATATAAGTTTATAAAATCCATATTTCAAAAGATTATTTTGTATAAAATAACCTTTACCACTTCCAGATTCTCCAATACAACAAATTAATTTTGGTCTCATATATCTATATATAACAATATATAAAAATATTCTCAAGTAAGTATTTAATAGATTTAGAAAGTATTATTTATTAAAATTCACTTTATATGTTATCTGTTAAAAATTTAGAAAAATATTATAATGATAACTTAATATTTAAAAATTTAACTTTTGATGTTCAAAAGGTTGATAAACTTGCAGTTCTTGGTCTAAATGGTGCTGGTAAATCAACTCTTCTTAAAATTCTATCAAATAATTTAAATTATAATTCTGGAGAGATAGTTTTTAATAAAAATATAAGAATATCTTTAATGCCTCAAACAATTGCTGAGATGGATATTGATAATAATTTAACGGTAATTGATTTTCTAAAATCAGGTCGTCCAATAGATTTAATTTCAAAAAAACTGAATGAAATTTATTTAAAATTAGAAGAAAATAATACTGATATTAAACTATTAGAAGAACTTGGTAAGTATCAATCAGATTTTGAATACTGGGGAGGATATACATATTTATCAGAGCTCGAAACTATGATAAATCAAATGAAAATAGATAAAAATTTTTTATATAAAAAAATATATGATTTATCTGGTGGTCAAAAATCAAAAGTTTCTTTTGTAAGAACCTTATATTCTAAACCAGATATTTTATTACTTGATGAACCTACAAATCACTTGGATATAAATTCAAGAGACTGGATATTTAATTATTTAAATTCTCTTGAAACAAGTATTATATTTGTTTCACACGATGAAGAATTTATCAGAAAAATAGCAAATAAAATTTTATATCTTGATTCAAATTCTCATACTGGAAAGCTTTATAATTTTTCTTACGATATGTTTATTAAAACTTTGGAAGAAACTAATAAAAGTTTAGAAAAGCAATTTAAAAATCAAATGAATGAAATAAACAGAATACAAAAATTTATAGACACTCAAAAAGGAAAATCTGGTAAGATTAAAAGACAAGCAGACAGCCGAGAAAAACAATTAGAGAAAATAAAAAATAATTTGGTTGTTTTACCAAAACAAGAAAAAGAAATAAATATAATCTTTAAAAATTCTGAAAAATCAGATTTGGTTCCAATAACTTTAAAAAAAGTTAGTTTTTCTTATGAAAATTCTAATAATGTTATAAAAAATATTAATCTATCGGTTAATAGAAATGAAAAAATTTTAATAGTTGGTGAAAATGGTGCAGGAAAATCTACATTATTAAAACTAATATCTGGAATATTAACACCTGATTTTGGTTCAATAAATATAAGTAAAAATACAAAAATTGGATACTATGCTCAAGAGTATGAAAATTTAGACTTAAATACTAATGTTTTTGAAAATTTATCTAAAATTTCTTCTTTATCAAATCAAAATCTAAGATCTTTTTTAAATAAATTTAATTTTGATACAAATAAAATTAAACAAAATATAAAAACTTTATCACCAGGTGAAAGATCCAGATTAGAACTTGCAAAATTATCTCTATCAAATTCAAATGTTTTATTACTTGATGAGCCAACAAATCACTTAGATATAACAAGTAAAAGAAGTTTGGCAAAATCTTTTAAAGAATTAAATAAGACTTTTATAATAGTGAGTCATGATTTAGAATTTATTAAAGAATTAGATATAGATAAAATATTAATTTTACCAGTTGGAAAAATAAAATTCTTTGATGAAAATATAGTAAAATATTATTTAAATCTACAGTCTTAAATTTATAAAAAATAATATTTTATAGAATATTAAAATTCTGGTGCAGATGATGGGACTTGAACCCACACAGTTTTACCTACTGGTATCTAAAACCAGCGCGTCTACCAATTCCGCCACACCTGCGATATATATTATAAATATAAAAAACTTGATTTCCATAAAAAAATAAATTACTATTGACGAGGCATTCATTAATAAAGGTAATTTAAAATGGCATCTAAAAAAGGTAGTAAAGAAGTTGTAAAATTAGAAAATAAAGAAACTGGCTTTTTTTATACTACTACAAAAAATACAAAGTCTGAAAATACTCAAGGTAAAATGAAGTTTCGTAAGTATGATCCAAAATTGCGCAAGCATGTTATATTTACAGAAGCAAAAATGCCAAAATAATTATTTTTAATCTAGTTTTTAGAGGTGCTTTTAAGCACCTTTTTTATTTAATTTATAAATCAGTTTTATTTTGGAATAGGTAAATTAAGTTTAGAAAGAGGAATATAATCAAAATAATATGAACAACCAACAGATATAATATAATTCAAAACATCTTTGTATTCTTCTTTTTTAAACCAACTTGATAATAAATACATATATTCATTAAGTTTTGATAATAATCTTTTATATTGTTTTCTTTTAAAATCACAAGTTTGTAATTTTTCATCAACAGATCCTTGTACTTGTTGATACTTTACTTCAATAATATATAAAATATTATTTGATATAACATAAATAGAATCATCAGGAAGTAATTTTTAGATAAAATATTTTTCCAATCAATTCCTCTGAATTTTAGAAATTTATACAAATTATACTTCTTAAAAATATATGCAACAGATTTATTTTTATAAAAAATTTCTGTAAAACCATTTTCATCTTTAGATGATGAATAACCTTTTTATAAGAAGATACTAACACAGAAAATTCATTCTATAAAATAAAAATCTTGTCATTATCCTTTTATGTAATTACTATTAGGTTTATGTTTAAAGCAGGCGAGATTGTAAAAGTATTAGTCTTAAATATTCCAAACTCTGGATATGATTATTTTTTGCAAGAAGATGCCGATGTTGGGGCTTTTGTTTTTGTGCCAGTTATGAATAAAACTTATAATGGAGTTATAATTGGAAAAGGGGACTCAAATTTAGATAAATCTAAAATAAAGAAAATTATAAAAGTATATGATCTTACAAATCTATCTCAATCTACTGTTGAATGGATTTTCAAATTATCTTCTTGGAATATGATAGAGCCAAGTATTGTATTAAAATTAATTCTAAATGTTCCAAGTGTTTTTAATGATTTAAAAAAAGAAAAAACTTTTATTTTGGATAAAAAAAATATAAAAAAAATTACCAAGCAAAGACAAAAAATTATAGATGTTTTTGAAATTAATAAAGATGTACCTATTACTAAAGAGGATATAAAAAATATATCTGGAGTAAATACTTCAGTTATTTTAAATATGATTAAAGATAAAACTTTAATTGAAAGTGGTTATATTGAAAAAGAAGATTTTTTTAGTATTCCAAAGTATATTGATACAGGAATTATAACCTTAAATACAGAACAAAAAAAATGTGCAGATTCCATAGACTTATTTAATGGTTTTAATGTATCTGTTTTAGATGGAATTACAGGCAGTGGTAAAACTCAAGTTTATTTTGATTCTATATTTAAAGTCTATAGTTCTGGTAAATCTGTTTTGTTAATGATGCCAGAAATTGCCTTAACAACTCAATTTATAGATAGGTTTGAAAAAAGGTTTGGAGAAAAACCTGTTGTTTGGCATAGTAATTTAACAAGTACTGCAAGAAGAAATATTTGGCTTTCTGTTTTAA
The DNA here is from genome assembly GCA_963540515.1 of uncultured Alphaproteobacteria bacterium. Lineage (GTDB taxonomy): Bacteria > Pseudomonadota > Alphaproteobacteria > Rs-D84 > Rs-D84 > JAFGMC01. Next base: position 14,265 of record CAUTNA010000007.1, on the reverse strand, counting down.
ATTCTAAAATTAAAATTGTAATCGGAACCCGTAGTGCTTTATTCTTACCATGGCAAGACTTAGGATTGATTGTCATAGATGAAGAACATGATACTTCTTACAAACAAGAAGAAAATGGAATTTATCACGCCAGAGATATGGCAATACTTAAATCAAAGATTTTAAATATTCCAATAATTCTTGCAAGTGCAACTCCAAGTGTTGAAACTTTTAATAATATTAATTTAAATAAATATAAGCATTTAACTTTAAAAACTCGTTTTGCAGGGGCAAAGATGCCTGAGATAAAAACTATTGATATGAAACTATCAAAACCAACTAAATATATTTTAAATAATAAAGAGTTAAATGGTAATTTATCTCCTATTTTAGTAAATGAAATAGAAGAAAAACTAAAAAATAAAGAGCAGGTTTTATTATTTATTAACAGACGTGGTTTTGCACCAATTGTTGCGTGTGATAGTTGTGGAGAAATTATAAAATGCCCTGATTGTGAATTAAGTATGACTTATCATAAAAATGATAATAATCTTGTATGTCATATTTGTGGAAAAAATTTACCTATACCTAAAAAATGTCCAAAATGTGATAATAAATTAGTACTTCGTGGTTTTGGTATAGAGAAAATACAAGAAGAAGTAAAGGTAAGGTTTCCAAATTCAAAAGTTCAAATTATATCAAGTGATACAGCTTTTTCTGCAAAAGAGGCAGAGAGACTTATTTCAAAAATAGAAAAAAAAGAAATAGATATAATTATAGGAACTCAAATACTAGCAAAAGGTCATCATTTTCCTGATCTTACTTTAATTGGTGTAGTTGATACAGATATGGGGCTTTATGGAACTGATTTTAGAGCAGCAGAACATACTTTTTCTCAAATAATGCAAGTATCAGGCAGGGCTGGAAGAGGTGAAAAAGCAGGAAAAGTATTTTTACAAACTTATCAACCTGAAAATCCTGTAATTCAAGCAATCTGTAATTATGATAGAGACAGATTTATTGACTCCGATATTGCAATTCGAAAAATTGCAAAGATGCCACCATTTTCTCAATTAATATCAATTATAATAGAGGCGAAAAAAGAAAGTTCACTAATTGATTATTGTTCTAAATTAAAAAACATTAAACCAAATCTTACAAATGCAAAAATCTTGGGACCAGTTAAAGCACAAATCTATAAAATCAGAACTTTTTACAGAATGAGGTTTTTAGTTATAGGTGGGGTCAATTCAAACCTTCAACCAATTATAAAAGATTGGGTCGATAGAGTAAAAAAGCCAACAAACCTAAAAGTTAAATTTGATGTAAACCCTCAAAGCTTCTTTTAAATGTTTAAAAATTTACTTTTGGAGCTGTTTTTTCAATTGAATCATCTAATTCAAAAAACTTTTCTTCTTTAAAATTAAATATTTTTGCAATTATATTACTTGGAAAACTTGAAACTCTAGTATTAAAATCAAGTACAACAGTATTATAGAAACTTCTTGCAGCTTGTAATTTATTCTCAGTATCTGATAATTCTTGCTGTAGTTCCAAAAAGTTCTGATTTGCTTTTAAATTTGGATAATTTTCAGATAATGCAAAAATACTTTTAAGTGTTTTACTTAAGTTATTTTCTGCTTTTTCTCTTGTATTTATATCACTTGAAATAGCAACATTTCTTGCTTTTATAACTTTCTCTAGTGTCTCTTGCTCATGTTTAGTAGCACCTTTGACTGCATTTACTAAATTTGGAATAAGTTCATATCTTCTTTTTAATTGAGTATCTATAGTGGCAAATGCCTCTTTTACTTGATTTTTCTTGGATATGAAAGAATTGTAAACAGCTATAAAATATAAAAATACTAAAACTATACTTAAAATAAAATATAACATAAATTATATCCTTTATATTTTTCTACAATGTCTTATACTAGAAAGTATAGTAGCCATTAATCTGTAATATCTTTCTTTAAATAAATTTTCTGTTCTAATATCATTATGTAAAAAAGAAATTGAGTGTTTATTATTTTGTTTATTACCTAATTTATGTTGTTCTTTAAATTTTTTTAGTCTTCTCTTTCTTTTTTCTTTTTTATTCATATCTAAAAATCTCTTATTTAATATTTATTGGAAAATATAGAATTTTTTTTATATTAAAACAAGTATTAATCAAAATACTTAAATTCTACTTCATATGATCCTATATTTATTTGTTTAATTTTCTTTATGTTTTCTGATAATTTACCAGTTTCTGCCCAATTTAAAAATTTTGGCTTAAGAATACCACTTTTGCCAGTTATAATTGTTGCTTTCTTTATTTTATTTTCAAGTAAATTTAATATTTCTTTATATGCCTGTTCTTCTGTTTTTTCATGAAAATCAACAATGGTTTTAATTTTTCTTTTTGATTCTTCTTCATTTATATATTCATTTAATTTTATATAAATATATTTTGGGACTTTATTATCCTTAATAAAATTTTCATTTATCATATTTAAAATATCTTCATTTGATAATTGTCGCATAAACGAACTTTAAAATAATAAAAACTATCTTGCAAATATAATTTATCAGTTGTATCATGTAAGTGTGCGCCTATAGCTCAACTGGATAAAGCACCTGACTACGGATCAGGAGACTGAGGGTTCGAATCCTTCTGGGCGCGCCACCTTTGATTTTTAGAAGAACAATCTCTTATTTTATTTATTTAAGGTTGGAGATATGGAAAATAAAATATTATTTATTAATTTACTTAAAGAACCTTTTGAATCAGAAAATAATAAGTTAATTTTGAAAGTTCCATTTTTTAATTATAAAGATATTATTAATTGGATTAAAAAAGGTTATACCGAAACAGGAATTTTTAATTCTGTAAAACACTCTATGATTATAGAATTAAAACTAGATTCTAATTTTATACAATATTCTTTTAAAATTGGTGTACATACTATTGTTGATAAGAAAAGTTTTGAATCAAATAACGAAGCATCAAAAGAGTTTTTGAAATTAGAATATATTATAAATAAATTGAATAAAACTAATAACTTTAATAATTCCGCTTATTCAAAAACTGTTAACAGCAGATAAATTATAACTTATTAAATATTAAGTTTTAACTCTAATAAAACAATTTAATGAATTTTATTCAGAAATAGTTGTATCTGGAACTTGTTCTTCTGATGGAATAGAATTATTTGAATCAAAATTTTGATCTTCTGTAAATTCTCTATCACTTGATACATTATATTCAGGTTTATCTAATAAAACTTTTTCTTCATCTTCGTTAATTACAGGTTCTACTATTTCATCAGATTTTATTTCAGGTTGTTCATTTACAATTGTTTCTTTATTTTCAATAGATTCTGTTAAATCTGCTGCATCTTGTTGTTCTTGTATTTCTTCTTGATTAATTGGAGTTGTATCTTGATTTTCAAGAGTTTCATTATTTTCTTCTTTAGAAGATTCTTGTGATTCTTCATTAACATCACTAGAAATAATTGAATTTTCTAAAATTTCATGTTCTTTTTCTTCTGTTTTATTTTCATTATTAAGATTTGACTCATCTGGTTCAATTAGTTCTTGGTTCAAATTTACTTCTTGTGTTTTCTCATCAGGTTTTTCTTCAACAAATACTGTCTCTATTTTTTCTGTTGTTATATTAGGGGTTCCATTATTACAGTTTCTTTTTTGATATAAAAATAAGGTAAATATAGATGTTATAATAAGTAAAACTAACACTAAATAATAAATTTGAGATGGTCTATTTGATACAATTTGAGAAGAACTAAGAATACTATTATTGTTATTATAAGGTTGTTCTAGATTACTCTTTATAGTTTGACCACTTATTGGTGATACAGGTCTTTTTAGTGGTTCAACAAATTTTTCAGGTTCTTCTTTTTTATCCTCAATTTTTTCTTCCTTATTTTCCTCAACAGTATCTTCTTCAATGGCTTTAATACTATCAATTACAGAGTTCTCAGAAGAATTGTTATATTCTATATCAATATCATTTTTATCTTCATCAGAGATAATACTAGACATATTTGGAACAACTTCTGTTTCATCAAATTTATCTGAATCAAAATTGATTGGTTTGAATGCTATTTTCTCATCCATAACTTCAGGATCTTTATCAAATAAAGGTTTTACATCTTCACTCATAACATCAATCGCCTTAGTTGTTTTCATTATATACTTTTGTTTTAAAATTTCCTCAGAAATATCAGAATCTTTTTTTGCTGTTTCTAATCTTTTTTCTGCTCTTTTTAAACGTTTTTTAGAACGACGCATTTTTAAAATTAAATTTTGTATTCTATCTTCCGTTCTTTTTATTTTTTCTGGATCTATATTTTTCTTTCTTTGCTTTTGCAATTTTAAACGCAGTTTCTTAAAATCTTCTTGTAATTTAGATAAAGTTTTATCTGTTTTATCAACTGTAATACTAGATTTTCTTATTTTATTTTGAGAAGAAACAAGTCTTTGACTTGCTGCCATTTTAATAGATGAATTTCTAAAATTAGAAAGTTCATTTAAAGAATTTGTTAAATCAGTACCATTTTTATAATCTTCAATTAAATTTTTATAAATATTAAGTCCATCATAATCAATATCTAATTTTCTATATTTATTTCTAATTTTTGGTCTGATTAACTCCAATGTAACATTATAATCATTTGCTAGAATATCATCCCATTTACGTCCATCTATCTGTTCAATAATTAATAAAACATTTGGTTTAGTCTCATTAATTGTTTTATCTAAGACAAAAATTAATTCATCATCTTTATAAAAAGCAGACAAAAGATTGTCTTCTATTTTAAAGTCAATAGATTTAAGTAAACCATTAACCTCTGGTTCTTCTTTGAAAGTCATATAAAGATTATCTATAGATTTATTCTTCTTCATCTTGTTGCTTTTTAGGTGCATTTAATTTATAAGCACATTTACAATGTTCATAACAATATGGTTTTCCTGGAAATACTTTTTTACCGCAAAAATGAAAATCATCTGAGTCTGTATCACCAATTGGCCATCTACATTGATCTTTTTTTAAACTTGCCATTTCTAAAGCTGTTTTTATAATTTTTTGAGATGCAGATATTTCTTTTGTCCTTTTAATCGGCTTTATTTTAGGTTTTTCTGAGATCTCAATTTTTTTTACTTTTGTTTTAACTTCTTTTATCTTGATGGATTTCTTTTTTAGTATTTCTTTATCTTTTGCTTTTTTTACTGGCTCATCTGATGTAATACCACCAGCCTTTGAATTCCAACCAAGTCTATTTAATTTTCCAACTACTGCATTCTTTGATACACCTATTTTTTTTCCTATTTCAGAAGTCGATAAACCCTTAGCAACCAAAGCCTTTAATTTCTTCAAAGTTGAACTATCCCAAGAACTAGCCATATTTAATAATTCCTTGTTAATACTACTTCTTTAATTGTATCATATTTACGAATCGAGGAGCAAGGAGAAAATATTGGTTTTATTAATAAAAATAACTTTATTACTAGTTTCTTTCTTTTGTATCTATAAAATATCAATTACAGACTTTAAAAGAAGAATTATACCTGATATATATTTATATCCATTGACATTAATAGGATTATTATTTATTCAGTATTCTTTAATAACAGATTATTATCAAAGTTCTATTGCATCAATTATAGGTTATGGACTTGGTATTTTAATAGGTTTTATTTTTAAAAAGAATTCTGAAGATACACCAATTGGTATGGGTGATATAAAATTATTAGCATGTGGTGGAATTTGGTTAGGAATAAATGGACTTGCAATTGCAATAGTTATCTCGAGTATGTTTGCAATTATTTGGGGAATAGTAAAAAAACAAAAGTATATTCCTTACGCTCCATTTTTCTTTTCAGGTTCTATTATTTCATATTTAATTAGTTATTTATTTTTGTTATAATAATGTAAAAAAGATGTTTAGAATTCTGTCTATATTTTTTTCAATTTTATTTTCTGCAAAACTAGATGCATATACATATAATCATAACAATCTCATAAAGAATACATCTAGTGAACAGATAAACTATATTCATGGTAAACTTACACCTGTTGTAATTGATAAAATGAATATTAATACAGAAAAGTGTAAATCTGTTGTAAGTGGTATTATAATATCAGAGTGCAATATTAGAAACAACTGTAAAGACATGAGTCTAAAGGATATCAAACCAACTGTTATGGTCAGGCTTTCTAAAATACCAAGTGGAAATTTTATATCAGCTTGTAATGGTTTTATAGACAGTGAATTTAACAATTATCTTTTGAGTCAAAAGGGTGGAGTAAGTTTTCCTAAAGCAGTTAAAAATGATTCCAATTTAACAGATTTTAGTTATAAATCCCAAAATTATAATTCTAACAAACTTACAAAAACAGATATGCCTAAAACTATAAATGATTTATCTTTTGCACAAAGATTGAATAATAAGAAAAAAGGTTATGAACAATGGCGTCCAGTATATGACAATGAAGGTAACTGCATAAAAAATTGTCCGTATACGATACCAAATTTTTTAAAACCTGAAATAAAAGTAAATAAACAAGAAGAAAAGGAATCATCCGAGGATAAATCTGATAAAGAAATAGAAAAGTCACCTGAAACTCAAACCGAAACACCTTCTAATGAAACATCAACTCCTGAGATTCCAGTTTCTGAAAATTCAGATATTCAGGATGATGATAGTTATAAAAATATAGCATTCTTATTTTATAATGATATTTTAAAAAATAAAGATGTTGATTTAGAGTTACTTAATCAAATATCATGGGATAAAGGTTGTTCTGATCTTTCAGCAGAAAAATACATTGATGATGATACAAGAATAAATATAAATGTAAGAAAAATATTTGATAAAGATGAAAAATATAAAAGAATTACAGATCATAATTATTTTCGAGAATATTATCTAAGCGTTTATAGAGGTCCTAAGGGAATTTTAATGTCAGATGAAATATGGAATTCAATTGTAAAAGGAAAAATTATCTTATTAGATAATTTAAAATTAGCAAAACAACTTGTAGAAGAGTTAAAACAAATATTAACTGGTTCTTGTAGTAATATGAAGATCTATTTGGTTAATCTTGAATTTGAATCAGAATCTTTAAATCCAAGACCACACAATATAAAAAATATAAAAATTATATCTGGTCCTTATATATATGAAGAAAAAAATTGAAAATGAAAAACTTTTTTTCTTTCTTTTTATTTTTATTTTTTAGTTTTAATTCTTTTGCTTTTATGGATGTTTCGAATTGTGCATCTGATATATTCCTAAATGCACTTAATAAAGATATATCAAATATAAATGAAAATGATCCAGAAAATGTTATAAAGTACTGGATTTTTAATAATTTTCAAAAAAAAGAAGTTTTATCAAAAGTTTTAGATTGTGATAATATATCAAACCTTAAAGATGATGAAATTGTAAAATTTAAACCATTTGATTTTGTTTTTAAAACTGGAAGAAAAATTACAGTTGAATATACAAGTCAATTGAAACTACTAAAAAATAGATTATTACTTTCAAATAAAAAAACAGATGTTTTGACCAGTGAAAATATTTTAAATTCTGGAGAAAATTGGATAAGTACAAACCCTGCTTGGTATGGAATAATGGTTGTACAAAAAGATAGTCTTAAAAAAGTTTTAGAAGGTGGTAATACCGTTGTATCACTTAAATATATTTATAATAATATAGATAATATATATCCAAAACAATGTACAAGTAAAACTGCTCTTGCAGATGATAATGAAATTATAAATATAACAGCTCATAAAACTGTATCTTTAAAAGATGATACTAATGATTATTATGTTGCAGGAGATGCCAATTTACAATGGATTTCAATCAGTGAAATTGCATTAGATGTTGTTATAACAGTTTTAACTGTTGGAGGTGGAGCTGTTGTTATGGGAATAACAAAAGGGGCAAGGGCAGTAAGGTTGACACGTAACCTAATAACTACTGCCAAAACTTTAGAAAAAATTGATAAAGTACAAGATTGGATAAAATTAGAAAGAGCTTTTAAAGATTCTTCAAAGGTTATAAAAGATTTAAAAAAACTTAAAAAGTTAACTGACACAAAAAAAGATTTGTTGAAATTAAAAAAAATAGAATTAGAAAAATTAGCTAAAGAAATGAAAGAATTAGAAAAGGTAAAAGACGTAGAAAAATATAAAAATGTTTATAAAAATTTAAATGAAGTTAACAAACTCAGAAAGGAACTAAATTTTTGGAAAGTACCACAAAGAGGTAATATTATTGCTAGAACTATAAAAGGTATTAAGGCTTTTAATTCAGCAGAAAAAGTTTTATCAAAAGGAACTAAAGCATATAAAGCAGGAAGAACAAGTACTATATCAAACAAATTAAGAGATTTTATATTTAGAAGTACTCTCAAAACTGTAAATATGACTGCTAAAGCTGGTGGTCAATTAGGAGCAGCTAGAGAAATAATTAAAATTGCTGGTGATATGTATGATTGGACAAATACAGCAACTGGAGAGTTTACTAGTGGTGTTGAATTTAGTCCATTTTGTCTTTTATCAGCAGATGACTTAAAAGGTCAAGAAAATGTTGTAAATTATGGTATGTGGTTGCTTTGGATGGGGAATAATACTGATATTAATATTGATGATGCAGCATATTTGCAAGCACTTGATTTTGCAAATAAATTTCATCAAGATTTGATTGAAACAGAAGAAGAAAAACATAAAAACTGTAATTTAGATATATTTGTTGTAAAACCTATTATAAAAAATCCAAATAATAATCCTGAACTTTATTATTTAATAATGAATGATATTCCTTGGCAATCTAGATAACTTATTGATTTATTTTCAAATATTTATAATAATCACTAGAGATTAAATTATAGGATTTTATTATGTCATCAGAAAACCCACAGAAAGTTGCATACATTGAAAGATTAAATAAATTAGAAGAATTAGGTGTTTTAGCGTACCCACATATTTATAAACCAAAACACTTTTCTAAAGAATTACAAGAAAAATATAAAAAACTTGAAAATGATGCAACTACTCAAGACTTGGTTGATGTTGCAGGTAGAATTATGGCATACAGAAATGGTGGTATGTTTATAGTACTAAAAGATGAACAAGGTTCCATACAATTGATGTGTAATAAAAATGATTTTTCTGAAAAAATGCAATCCGTTTTAAAATTACTTCGACCTGGGGATTGGATCGGAGCAAAAGGTACAATTTGCAGAACATCAGCAGGAGAATTAACTGTTAAAGTAGAAGAAATTACTGTTCTTGCAAAAACTTTATTACCTCTTCCTGAAAAATTTCATGGTTTAAAAGATGTTGAGACAAGATACAGACAGAGATATCTAGATATGATTATGTCTGATGAATCAAGAGAAACTTTAGTAAACAGATTTTTGATAGAAAAAGAAATCAGAGATTTTATGACAGAAAAAAAGTTTTTAGAAGTTGAGACACCTATTTTACAAGAAATAAAATCAGGTGCATCAGCAAAACCTTTTACAACTCATCATAATTCTTTAGATAGAGATCTTTTTATGCGTGTAGCACCTGAATTATTTTTAAAAAGATTAATAATTGGAGGTATTCCACGAGTATTTGAAATAGGTAAAAACTTTAGAAATGAAGGAACAGATACAAAGCATAATCCTGAATTTACAATGATGGAAGCATATCAAGTTTTTGCAGATTATAATGACATGATGAATTTAGTAGAAGAACTTGTTGAAAGATTGTGTATTAAATTTAATGGTTCTACAATTATGACTTTTGGGGATAAATCTGTAAATGTAAAAAGACCATGGAAAAGGGCTTCTATGATGGATTTAATAAAAGAAAAAACTGGTTTTGATTTATCAAATACTGATTTAAATTCTGCAATAGATATTGCTAAAAAGTTAAATATAGAATTAAAAGAAAATATGCTTTGGGGCGAAGTTGTTGAAGAAATATTTAATGAGAAGGTTGAAGAATCTTTGATAGAACCGACACACGTTATCGATTATCCTATTGAAATTTCTCCACTTACAAAAACACATAGAACAAATTCAAGATTAGTTGAAAGATTTGAAACACGAATTTTTGGTGTTGAATTATGTAATGCATATTCTGAATTAACTGATCCAAGAGATCAAAGAGAAAGATTTGAAGAACAAGAAAAAAAACGCAATGCTGGTGATGATGAAGCAGATATGAAAGATGAAGACTTTTTGACAGCACTTGAATATGGTATGCCACCAACTGGTGGAATAGGAATAGGAATAGACAGACTTGTTATGATGATATTAAACAAAGAATCTATTCGTGATATAATTGCTTTTCCTATACTTAAAGAAAAAGCTTAAAAGTCTTGAAAAGTAAGGATATTAATATTAATATTATCAAAACGAAAATTTAATAGAGGTATTTTGATGGCAAGAACTACTAATTCAGATTGTCTAAGAATTATAAACAATAGATATAAACTTGGTATTATTGCAACTCAACGAGTTCGTGATTTGCACGGCGGTGAAGAACCTGTTGTTGATAGAAAACATGATAAACTGACAGTAACAGCACTCCGTGAAATTGCAACTGGTAAATTGTATATTGATATGATTGAACGTGAAATAATACAATCATATAAAGGAACTGCAAGTTTAGAAAATGTTGATGTTAATAATACTAATGAAGCCGCAGATTGTTCTTTAAAAGATGTTGATGCGGAATTAGATGATGTTCTTTTAGAAGATAATTCTGAAAAAAAATAATTTTTTCTATTTTGGAGATGTCGCATAGTTGGTCTAGTGCGCTACATTGGAAATGTAGTATACCGCAAGGTATCAAGGGTTCGAATCCCTTCGTCTCCGCCAGTTAATTAATTTTTATAAATTAACTTTTTATATATTTAGTATACTTAATAAAAGTTAAATTCTATGGATAGATCTAATATATATAATTTACCAGATATAGAACTTGAAAAATATAAAGAAATACCGTTTCCAGATGATGAGATTCGTCCAGGCTTAATAAATTTTGCAGAAAAATTTAAAAAGGAAATAATTAATTTTTCAACACCAAATGTAATAGCTTTAGAAGGTGGATATGGTACAGGAAAAACTTATTTTACAACTAGATTCTGTGAATATCTTAAAAAGATTAATTATGAAAAAGATGAAAAAATAAACTCAGTATATATAAATTTATGGGAATCAGACTATATTCAAGATCCTTTCATAATTATAACAAATAAAATTTTAAATGAATTAAATTTAAAAAATAAAGAAGAAATTAAACAAATTCTATTAAAGATTTTTAAAGGTAGTATTAAATTCTTGTTAAAACAAATAAATATTAATATAGATGATGATATTAATGAATTATTTATTAGTTTAAATAACAGAAAAGATTCTTTAAAAGAATTTAAATATCTATTACAAGAATCTATTAAAGATATAGGAAAAGTTGTATTAATAGTAGATGAATTAGATAGGTGTAAACCAGATTATGCTGTAAAAACTTTAGAAATAATTAAACATTTTTTTGATATAGATGGTTTATTAATTATATTAAATACAAAAATTGATTTCTTAAATAATATATTTGAGGCATACTATGGTCATCCACAATGCGATACATTTATGGGAGAAGGGTATATTCAAAAATTTATTCAATCAAAGAAAATTCTAAACCCAACAACAATAGATGATTATATGTTTATAATAGATAGAATAATTAATAAAGATAATTTACCACCAAGAATTAACCCTTTTAATTATTATTATGAAAAAAATTTAGAATTTATTAAAGTATTTATTAACAATCTTGCTAACATTTTTAACTCAAATCAATTTTCAATAAGAAAAACGATAGATATATCAAATGAAATTCTTAGAATAATAGATACTTACAAATTTAATATTTGGATAGATAAACCAAGTTTATATCCAGAATGGGTAATAATAAATTTTTTAAAAGAAAAAAATATTATTTCGAAAGATACAGAGGAACCTGAAGTAGATAGTTTCTTTCCAATTGGGGAAGAAGAAAAAAAACGAATATTGAAAATAATAATATAAACAGAGTTTAGAACTTATTTATATAAAATCATAAATAATCAATATATATATTAATTGAATGATAATATCTATTTTTGTAATATACATTTATCAAATATGAGGAAAATATGAATAACCAATCTATACTTATATCTGTTGTAGTTCCAATGTATAACGCTTCAGCATTTATAAGAAAATGTATTGAACATTTGATACACCAAACTTATAAAAACTTGGAAATAATTGTAGTGGATGATGGTAGTTCTGATGGTTGTGGTAAGATAATCAAGGAATATATAAAAAAAGATAAAAGAATAAAATTAATTACTCAAAAAAATTCTGGAGTATCTGTTGCATCAAATGTTGGAATTTTAGCAGCAAAAGGAAAATATATTCATATACATGATCATGACGATTTCGTAAATCTTGATTATTTTGAAAAAATGGCTAATGTTGCAGAACTTACTGATGCAGATGTGTTATGTGGTGAAGTTAATCAACCAAGATTTAATTTTCCTGTATTTGATTCAATAGAGATTTTAATATCTTTATCAGATAAAATTCTAAAAACACGTACAAACTTATTTAATCCTGTTTGGCGTTATGTATATAAAACTGATTTTTTAAAGAAGAATAATATCTTATTTGAACCATGTCTTAGGGGAGATCAAGATGTTATTTTTTCTAAGAAATCCATTATATTAGCAGACAAAGTTGCTACTGTTCCAAAAGCAATTTATAATGTTATTGATACTCCTACTGCTTTAGGAAAAATTAATAAAACAAATAATATCCCAACAAAAGAACAAATAGATATTTGGAATAAATGGAGTAAATTTGTAAAAGAACATAATGCAGAAGAATTATTAAGTACTCCTGAATATCCTTATCATATAGATAATTACACAATATTTAAAAAAAATATTTTAAAACGTTGTAAATTAACTAGAGAAGAAAAAATTTATCTATTTGGTATAAGAATTATTAAAAAGTATATAGATTAATATATGAAATATAATAACCGGCTTTTTTATTTGCAGGTTATAATCCAAATGGTATTATTGATAATAGTTTAGTTTATTATTTATCTAATATAGTGATATACATATTATGTATGGATAACAGTTGTAAGAAACAACAACTAAAAAAGATAATAAAATATACGATACATCAAATAATACAACCTCATGGTGAATATGATTTTGGCTCATATAAACGTTCGTATTTATATGCTAAAGATAATAATTTATTAAATAAATATGATTATATTTATATGTTAAATGATTCTGTTTATGGACCATTATCAACAATTAATTTTGAAAAAGCTTTGATTAAATTAGAAAATTCTGGTGCAGATTTTATAGGTATGGTAAGTAATCAAGATGTATGGTGCCCTAAGCATATACAATCTTGGTTTATAGGTATAAAAAAAGAAATAGTAAAAAATAAACAATTTGATAATTTTATGCAATCTATAAAAAAAGAGAGTAGTAAGTTAGATATTGTTAATAAGTATAAAATTGGTTTATCAAATATAATTAGAAATATAACAGATAAAACATTTGTTTTATTTGAACAAAATAATAATATTTGTAACACTGTCTGGTCTAAACCATGGATTTTAATAAAGCAAGGAATTCCATTTATAAAAAAATCTGCTATTCAACACTGCTTTTCATACAGTTTCTTAGAAAAGATTCTTCAAAATAATATTCTTTTATCTGAAATAAAATCAAAAAAAGACTTTTATAAAACCAAGACCTATAAAACATATAATAACAAAACTTTTTAAATTGTAATTTAAAATTCTTAAAATATTACAATTATGGCAATGCGTATAAGTATAATTTATAAAATTTTTCCAGACAACGGATAAAAATTAAGAACTATACTTTTCCACGTATCATATTCTGAACTTGGTAATATACTAAAAGGTTGACAAGTTTTTAATGCTGATTTTACAGTTTCAAGTGCATAAGCAAATGCAGAATCTGTATTTGAAAGAGATTCAGATTCAAACCAAATATCACTAATATATTTATTCTTATCCATTTTAAGATGTGCAACAATACGAATATTTGATAAATCAAATTTTTCTAAATCTATAACCCAACATCTTGTAAGCGATGTACGAAGGGCGTCTAATACTGATATCGTCATAGTTCTTGTTACGGATTGTCTGTTTACTTTAATAATAGTCTTTTTTTCTA
>CAUTNA010000006.1:0-53585 GCA_963540515.1 uncultured Alphaproteobacteria bacterium | reverse complement strand
AATCAATATTTTTTTCCAAATAATAAAAATTTAATTAATAAACAACATAGATTTTTAAAAATTTTTTAAATATAAGTTATTTATAATAATTAATATTAATTATTAACTTTAATTATTTGTTTTTAAATGAAAATAAATAAAAAATTAATAAACTGTATTTTAAATTTAAAAGTTTTTAAAAAAATTATAAATATATTTAAATCTAGAAAAAAGATTTTTTATTTTTTATACTTGAATGAGTATATGTTTAATAGAATAATAATTTTTACTAAAGATACTAGTTGGGAATATATTCTAACATCTCTAAACGCAAAAGTTGTAAAAGATGATTCTGAAAAAGCTGATATAAATCTTGATTTGTTAAACATAAAAAAGCCAATTTTAATACAAGATTTAAAATCTCTTATATTAAGTTCAATTTCTTTAAATAATGATAAAATTCTTCAACAATTAAATATTGATAAAAATTCAAAATTATCTGAGGTTCAAAAAAAAATAATAACAATTTTATTCAAAAATAAGAAAATTTCTATTATAGAATTAAAAGATATTTTAGGAATTGCTGAGAATGCAAAAACAAAATGCATTGAAAATGCAATAAGACAAATCAAAAAAAATTTAAATATTGATATAATAAAAAATAAAAATGGAGAATATTTTATAAATGGAATATAAAATCATTTTATTTGATAAAATTAAAAGTACTCAAGATTATGCAATTAAATTATGTAATGAAAATAAAACTGAACTTAATAAAACTATAATTCTTGCAAAATCACAAAGTTCTGGACACGGAAGATATGATAGACAATGGAAATCTCCTGTTGGTAATTTATATGTAAGTTTTATTTATAAAACAGATAAAAAAGATCCAAAACTTTCTTATTATATAGCGGTTGCAATTGCAAATTCTTTAAAAGAGTTAAAAATTGAATCTAAAATAAAATGGCCAAATGATATATTAATTGATAATAAAAAAGTCTGTGGAGTTTTAATAGAATATATTAATAATTTTCTTATTATAGGAATTGGTATTAATATTAAATCATCACCAAATATTACAAAATATGAAACAACTTATTTAAATAAATATTTAAATAAAGAAACATCTGTTGAAGAAGTTTTAAATTTGTTAATTAAAAATATAGATGAAGTTTTAAAGAAAGAATTTGATTACATTTATGATAAATGGATGGAATTTGCAATAAAAAATAAAGATATAATTTATAAAAATAAAACTTATAAATTAATCGGTATTGATAAAGATGGTTCTTTAATCTTAAAAGATGAAATTAATACAATAAAAATCCTGAGTGATGAAATTTATTTTTAATAAATACTTCAAGATTAATAAAATAACTAATATATAAATATTATTTAATAATCTAATAAAAAAGCCTGCGTTTGCAGGCTTTTATCTTAAATGGAACGTTGTTTAAATAGTTCCTCTGGTTTTACTTTCTTCTCTTTTAATTTTACTTTTTCAAGCATTGCATCAATTGTTTTTCTTTCAAATAAAATTCCTCTCAGCATTGATAAAGCATTTGGATTTTTATTATAGTATTCATAAACCTGCTTTGGATCTGGATATTTTGCTCCTTCATTCCAAATAGCTTGTTGTAATTCATTATTATTTACTACAATATTGTTCATTGCTCCCCATTCTGCCAATATCAAACCAAGTTTTACACGTTTTTCTGCTTCTTTTCTTTCTTTCTTTTCTTCAAATTTATCATTTTTTGCATGAGCATGCCCTGCATGAGAATCAAATTCTTTCTTTGCCATATCAAATTCTTGTTGAACTAAAGATTCTGGTAAATCCAATTTTACTTTATCAGCCAATATTTCTAATAATTCATCACGCATAAAGTGTTTAGAAGCTAAGTCATATTGTTCTTTTATTATATTTTCAATATGTTCTCTTAAATCTTTAACAGATTCTTTTCCAATTTTTTTAGCAAAATCATCATTAAATTCTGGTAATAGATTTTTATGAATTTCGTGTATTTTAATTTCAAACTTTGCTTTTTTATCTGCTAATTCACAAGAATGATAATCTTTCGGGAAACTAACATTAATATCAAAAGTGTCCCCTGCTTTATGTCCAATAATTTGTTCTTCAAACCCTGGTATAAAAGAATTTGATCCAAGTATTAAATGATAATTTTTTGATTCACCACCTTCAAAAGCAACATCATTTACAAACCCTTTAAAATCTATAACCGCAGTATCTCCATTTGATGCTTTATAATCTTCTTTTTGCTTTTCTGGTGCACTGTTTGCCTTTCTTAAATTATCAATTGCCTTTTCAACTTCAGATTCATCCATATCTGTTATCTTCTTAATAACAGTATATTTTGATAAATCAATTTGTGGAAGTGTTGGTAAAATATCAAACTCTAAAGTATATTCTAAATCTTTTCCAATTACCCATTTTGAAACATCCGCCTTTGGAGAAGAAGCTAATCTTATTTTTTTACTTAATGTAAAATCTGATAAATCTTTATTCATTAATTTATCAACAGCTTCACCTAAAGCACTTGTATTAAATTTTTGGCGAAGTACTTCCAATGGAACATGACCTGGACGAAAACCAGGCATTTTTGCATCTGCGCCATGCTTTAATAAAATTTCATCTGCAGAAGCTTGAATTTCATCTGCTGATAAAAAACCAATAACAGAATAATGTAAATCCTTAACTTTTTCTTTTTTAAACATATATAAACCTTAAAAAAAATATATGAATTTCGGGAAAATAAATTTCCCGAAAAAATTAACGTTTACTAAATTGAGTAGAACGACGAGCTTTATGGAATCCAAAGTGTTTACGTTCTACAACACGACTGTCTCTTGTCAAAAATCCAGCTTGTTTTAATACTTTACGTAAATCTGGTTCTATTTTTTCAAGTGCTTTTGAAATACCATGTTTTACAGCGCCTGCTTGACCAGAAAGTCCACCACCTTTTACAACTGCATAAACATCATAACTATTATCACGTTTTGTAAGAGCAAAAGGCTGACGTAAAATCATCTGTAATACTGAACGTTTAAAATAATCAGAATAATTAAGATCATTTACAATAATATCACCTTTACCTGGTGCAAGATAAACACGTGCTATTGAATCTTTTCTTTTACCTGTTGAATAAACAACAGATTTTGATTTTGTTACATTTTTATTTTTCTGGGGAACTGTCTTTTTAACAGAATTAGTTTTCTTTACTTCAACCATTTTTATTCACCCCTTTTATTTTTTGTATTAATACTTGCAAAATCTATTAAAACAGGTTTTTGAGCACTATGCTTATGTTCAGCACCTGCATAAATATGAAGTTTTGTTAATCTTTTGTCTGCAAGAGCAACCGCAGTGCGTCTTCCCATCATTCTTTTTACAGCATTAAAAATTAATTTTTCTGGCTTTTCTTCACGCATTTGTCCAAGTGTACGACTTTTTATTCCGCCTGGAAAACCAGTATGCCAAAAGAATTTTGTTTTATCTGCCTTTGTGCCAGAAAGCGCAATTTTATCAGCATTTATAATAATAACATTATCACCACAATCCATATGTGGAGTATATGTTGGTTTATTTTTTCCACGTAAAATATTAGCAGTATATGCAGCCAAACGACCCAATGTACAATCAGTTGCATCAATCAAAAACCAATCTGATTGCAACTCACTTTTTTTTAATGATTTTGTTAACAACATTCGTTAAACCTTTATTAAATTCTGAAAGAAATAGTATAGATTTATACTCCAAAAGTCAATAAAAATATATACGGTATTATTATACAGTACACTTAATAAATTTATACTTATGTTTTTAAAAGATATAAAAAATGTCGAATCGAGGTTTTCTATGTTATAATTTAGGAAAAATTTGGAGGTTTTATGTCTTTAATTCCTATGGTGATAGAAAACACAACACGGGGCGAACGTTCTTTTGATATTTATTCAAGATTACTCCGAGACAGAATAATTATTCTGCAAGGTGAATTTGAACCAGGTATGGCAAATACAATCGTCGCTCAACTTTTATTTTTGGAATCAGAAAACTCCAATGCAGATATTTCTTTATATATTAACAGTCCTGGTGGTGATGTATCTGCATGCTTTGCAATACTTGACACCATGAGATATATAAAATCACCAGTTTCTACTATTGGAATTGGTCTTGTTGCATCAGCAGGTGCAGTAATACTTGCAGGAGGAGAGAAAGGAAAAAGATTTGCACTTCCAAATACAGAGATAATGATTCACCAACCATCAGGTGGTGCAAGAGGAAAAGTAACAGATATGGAAATAACATTTAACCAAATACAAAAAACAAAATCCATTATGACAAAATTAATGGCTGAATTCACTGGAAAGAAAGAAAAAGAAGTCTTTGATGCTATGGAGCGAGATAATTGGATGAGTGCCATGCAGGCTAAAGACTTTGGCTTAATTGATAATATTTTAGAGAAAAGAAATTAATTTTTAATTCAGGTGAATAAAATGGACGATAAAAAAACATCTAAAAGTCAAGTTCAAGTTTGCAGTTTTTGTGGAAAGTCTGTAAATGAAGTAAAAAAGCTAATCAGTGGAAAAAATGTTTGTATTTGTGATGAGTGTATAGGTTTATGTAGCGATATTATAAATTCTGATTCTAAGAAAAAAACAACTTCAGATTCTGTTCAATTACCAACTCCATCTAAAATTTTTAAGTTTTTAGATGATTATATAATTGGACAAGATGATGCAAAAAAAGCTCTTTCTGTTGCTGTTTATAATCATTATAAAAGACAAAAAGCAGGTGAAGATTCAGATGTTGAAATTCAAAAATCTAATGTTTTGATGATTGGTTCAACTGGTACTGGTAAAACTTTATTTGCAAGAATATTAGCTAAACTTCTTGATGTTCCTTTTGCAATTGCAGATGCAACAACTTTAACCGAAGCTGGTTATGTTGGTGATGATGTAGAAAGTGTTTTAACTCGTCTTTTACAAAATGCAAATTTTGATGTACAGAAAGCTGAAAAAGGAATAATTTATATTGATGAAATAGATAAGATTTCAAGGAAATCTGAAAACCCATCCCTTACCCGCGATGTATCTGGAGAAGGAGTTCAACAGGCACTTTTAAAATTAATAGAAGGAACAAATGCAAATGTTCCAGTCAGTGGCAGTGGACGTAAACACCCAAATGAATCTACTGTTCAAATAGATACAAGTAAAATTTTATTTATTTGTGGAGGAGCTTTTGTTGGACTATCAAAAATAATAGATAACAGACTTCAGAAAAAAAATAGAATTGGATTTGGATCAGAAATTTCAGATAAAAAAGAGACAGAAGAAAATATAAAAGATGTCAGAAGTGAAGATTTAGTAAAATTTGGATTAATTCCAGAGTTAGTTGGAAGACTTCCAGTTATAACTGTTTTGAAATCACTTTCTGAAGAAGATTTAATAAAAATATTAACAGAACCTAAAAATGCAATTTTAAAACAATTTCAAGCTATGATGAAATTTGATAATGTTAAATTAACTATTACAGAAGATGGTTTAAAAGAAATCGCTCATCTTGCAAAAGTCAGAAATACAGGTGCAAGAGGTCTGCGCAGTATTTTAGAAAACATTTTATTAAGTCCAATGTTTGAAGCGCCAGATAAGAAAGATTTAAACGAAATAGTAATAGACTCAGATGTTGTTTTAGGAAAAAAAGATTATATCGAAATACTAAAGAAAAAAGCTGTTTAATTTTTTAAACAGCTTTTTTTATATTATATAAAGTTCTATCTCAAAATTATGTCTTGAAACAAAGTTTATTAAATCTTTGTATTAAAAATACAAGATACAATTTTATTTATATTTTATAGTTTTTATTTAATAAATCTCTGACTGGTTTAAATGTTTTTCTGTAATGTTCATTTATTCCATATTTAGAAATTGAATCTAAATGAAATTTTGTTGGATATCCCATATTTTTATTCCAACCATATTTTGGATAATAAATACTTAAATCTTTCATTATTTTATCCCGTGTACACTTTGCAATAATTGATGCTGATGCAATAGAAATTGATTTACTATCTCCCTTAACTATTGCACAACCTTGTATATCTTTTGGAATTTTATTACCATCAACTAAAGAAAATTCTGGTTTTATTTTTAAAGAATCTATCGCTCTTTTCATTGCTAAAAAAGAAGCATTTAAAATATTTAAATCATCTATTTCTTGAACACTTGCCTCCCCAATTGCCCAAACAGTATTTTGTATTATCCAATTATATGCTTTTTCTCTATCCTTTTCACTTAATTGTTTTGAATCTGTTATTTTTACAGGAATTTCAATTTTTCTATCCGTAAAAATAACTGCCGACGCAATAACTGGTCCACAAAGTGGTCCCCTACCCACTTCATCAACTCCCGCAACTAAATTAAATCCTGTATTTTCTTCAAACTCAAAACTTGGTATAAATTTCATTTTAAAAAATTAAATTTCTAAACTATTAAAATCAACAGTCTTTTGGACATACTCATCTTCACTGCTATACATTGGCCAATCACCTTTTGCAAGCTCTTCAATTGTATTTAATGGTTGATCAAGTCTTGCACGATAAAGCCATAAATTTGACATAACATATTTTATATATTTTCTGGTCTCATATGCTGGAAAACTTTCAATAAATAAAAGTGGATCATTTAATTTAAAGATTTTATCAAACTTAATTAACATACCCATACCAGCATTATATGAGACTAACATTTTTATAATATTATTTTTTATATATTGATGAGATAATAAATCTACAATATGTTGTTGCCCTAAATAAACATTATGTTCTGGCTTTAAAATATCAAGTTTTGAAAATTTTATATTATTTTGTTTTGCAACCAATTTTGCAGTCTTTGGCATTAATTGCATTAAACCATTTGCACCAGCTATAGATTTTGCATTTCTTTTAAAAGAACTTTCTTGTTTTATTATTGCAAATAAAAGCGCCCTATCTATTGACCAACCACCTATCGGCTCCCAATATGGAAGAGGATACTGTGCAGAAAAAACAATATCATTATCTATTTCTAAAATTCCTCTTTCTTTAATTACTCCTGCAACATGCAATGCGAGATTTGATAATTTATAATTTGTTGCAACTGCGTGAATTGCGTGTAAAAGCTTATCCGAAGCATTTTCTGTAATTAATAATTTTAAATACCCCTCTGCTTTTCCATTCTCTCCAATCTGTAAAAGAGCAAGTCCTTTTTTTCCATATTTAAAAGATTGTATTAACTCAATATCACTGTCTTTTAAATCCTGTTCAAAAAAATCATAACTTGGTATATCTCCAAGCATTGCAATAGAAAGCGCGCCATAAAAAGTCATAGGTTTCTTTGCTGAAATCTTCCAAAACTTTTTAGCTGTCCTGTGATTTCCTGCCATCTCAGCAGCTTTACCTGCCCAAAAAGCCGCTTCTAATTTTCTGGCATTATTTATATGTTTTAAATTTAAAATATCTGAAAAATATTTTTGGCTTTCGTTATATTTTTCTTCCTTATAATACAAAAGCCCCATAGTCCAAAGTCCATACTCAGATTTTGCATCTGATGCAATAAATCCCCATTTTTTTGATAACTCAAATTCTGCATTCGTATAATAAACAAATGAAAGTCTTCCCGCAAGTCTACCAAAATCACTATCATTCATTTTTTTTCTAAAGTAATTCTCTTCAAGTATACTTCTTGCATTTTTAGTATTTCCTTTTTTTAAATGCTTTTTAAATAAATTAATTCTTTTTTCTATATCTTTTGAATACTTCTTTTCAATCAATACTTCTGATTGAGGGCTTTCTGAAAATTTACCTGCTATTATTGGTGGAATTTTTGGACTTTTTGCGGATACTTTTTTTATTTTAGATAATTTATACATTCTATCCGCCCCAGGCATATTAAAATATTTATAAAGCCAATTTGAGACTTCTTTGCCTTTTGTTCTGTAAGTCTTTGAAGTATATCTTTGAAATAAAACTTCATTTAGTAAAGTATCATCAGAGAGATCTTTTTCTTTCTTCTGTGCATCTTCAATTTTTTCTTTTGATTTAAGAGCAAATATTTATTTGTAAAGTTCTGCATTTTCAAAAGATAGAATATTTATTTTACTAGAAGCAAAACAAGGTAGTAGTATTATTAAAGAAAATAATAAAATTAATTTTTTCATAATATTTAAAATAGTGTTGATTTTGGTTTAATAGAAGTTTGTGAGAGTTCCCTATCTCCTTGTTCTACAGGAATTTGTTCTATCAGTTTTTTAAAGTCTGATACTTTAGAAAACTTTTTATAAACAGATACAAAACGAATAAAAGAAATAGGATCTAAGTTTAATAATGAATCCGATACCATTTGTCCAATTAATTCACTTGATACCGAATCATCTAAACTTTCTGTTTCAATTCTTCGATGAATTGAGGTTACTAATTTTTCTATTTGTTCTTCTTTTATATCTCTATTAGAACAAGCAAGAGTAATACTTCTTTTTAATTTATCTCTGTCAAAAGGCTCAATCTTACCACTTGTTTTAATAACAGTTATATCTCTCATCTGAACCCTTTCAACCGTTGTAAATTTGGCGCCACAAGCACTACAAACGCGTCTTCTGCGAATAAGTGCATTATCTATGTCAGGTCGGGAATCTTTTACCTGACTGTCTATAGAATTACAATATGGACATCTCATAATTTTTTTGGATTCTAGCAGTATATAAAATTGCAGTAAAGTATAAAAACACTTAAAAAATTTTAAAAATCATTAAAATCAAGCAATTTATTTAAAAAATAGTCCTTGCATGGAAAAATTAAACAGCCTTTTTATGTTAAAATGTCTGTAAGTTATGATTGATAAGCTTTTAAATAAAGTTTTTTTAGGAGACTCTTTGGAATTGATAAAAAAAATTCCAGATAAAAGTATAGACGCAGTTTTTGCGGATTCTCCTTATAATCTTCAACTTGGTAATAAAACTTTGTATCGTCCAGAGGATCAAACTCCAACAAAAGGAGTTAGAGATTTATGGGACAGCTTTGACAATTCGCAAGAATACGAGAATTTCAGCAGAAATTGGATTAAAGAATGCAAAAGAGTTTTAAAACCAACAGGATCTATGTGGGTAATTGGTAGTTATCATAATATTTTTAAGCTTGGTTCTATATTACAAGATTTAGGTTTTTGGATTTTGAATGATATAGTTTGGGTAAAAACTAACCCTATGCCAAATTTTAGAGGTACCCGTTTTACAAATGCACACGAAACACTTATTTGGGCAACACCTGAAAAAACAGGAAAATATACATTTAATTACGAAACTATGAAAAATTTCAACGGTGGTAAGCAAATGCGTTCTAACTGGGATATAAATATTTGTTTAGGTGAAGAACGTTTAAAAGATGATGAAGGAAAAACTCTTCACAGCACTCAAAAACCAACCGAATTACTAAAACGTGTTATTTTATCTTCAACAAAGCAAGGAGATATTATTTTAGATCCGTTTTTAGGAAGCGGAACAACAGCAGTTGTTGCAAAAGAACTTGGACGGCATTTTATCGGATTTGAAAAAGAAGAAGAGTATGTAAAAGCTGCTAAAAAAAGAATTGAACAGGCAAAAATTATTGACTTATCAAATATAGAGGTAAGTGTACCAAAACGTGAAGAAATAAAAGTATCATTTTCTGAATTAATAGAAAGTGGACTTCTTTATGTTGGTCAAACTCTTTTAAGCCCAAAAGGTGAAAGAGTAATGATTTCAAAAGATGCCCAACTTGTTCACAGTCTTTATGGTAAGGCATCAATACATGTTATGGCTGCTAAAATTCAGGGCAGTGTCAGTTTTAATGGCTGGGATTACTGGAGTGCAGAAAGAAGAGATGGAAAACTTATACAAATTGATGAACTTCGAAAATATATTCGTAGTATAAAAACAGGTATAAGAAAAGCAGCTTAAAAACTTTTCTTTATTTACTCGTATTTTATGTTTATATATAACTAGTTTTTTTAAATATTTATATAAACAAACTTTATATTTCAAACAATCTATAATTTTTATTTACTAAAATATGAAAGAAAAATAATAATACCCTATAAAAATTATATTTTATATAATTATTCATTTTCACCATTATTTACAAGTCTGTTTATCATTTTATCATTCATCTTAATTTTATAAGTTCTGAGTAAAAATGAATTATAATCTGCAAGCAACATTGAAGAATAACTTGATATAAGTTCATGTTTTAAATTTTCTATTTTCTTTTTATCTATATCTTCAAAAATATCTTTTTTTATTGATACTAAATAAAAGCTATTTTTATTTGGAACTATAAAACTTGATCCAACTTTATTATTATAAATATTATACAAAACTTCTAATGGTAAACCTTCTGTTCTTGAAACTGTTATATTTTTAAGATTTGGTAACGACTTTTTATCATTCAACTGAGTTAAAAATGAATTTACTTTTAAATAAGCCTGCTTTTTTTGTTCTTCTAATTTCCAAGCTTTTATTACATCTGATTTAACATTTTTAAAATCAACTTTTTTTCTTTCGTTGATTTTATCAACTTTTGCTATAACAAAACCAAATTTTGTTTCCAAAATTTCAGTTTCAACATTTTCATCTGTATTGAATAATTTTGAAATTAAATCAGATGTTAAAATATTATCATATGATTTATTAGGAACAACCGATTTAACAGATATTAATTTTGCAAAACTTCCAAGTTTCTTAGAAGCGGTATCAAAACTATCACCTGAGAAAATATAATCTTCTAAGGCTTGTGCTTTTTTATATCCATTTTCAAAAGAATCAGGTTTATTCATATCTGTTTTAATCAAAATATAAGATATATCACGAGATTCTTGAGTCATAATTGGATTTTTTAAATAAAATTCTTTTAATTTTTCATCATCAGCTGATGGGACTTTAAATTCATCAAAATTAACAACTAAATAATCAATATTCTTTTTTCCAAAACGAGATTTATAAGCAGTTTTGACTATAAAATCAGGAATATTTGGTTTTAATGAAAATGGAGTTAATAAATAAGATTTTAAAATCTGACTGCGAACAAAATCAGCAAACTTTTCTTCAGTATAATTATTATTTGCTAATATGTTATAAAATTTAAAACTTGAATATTTTCCTTTTTCTTGAAATTCTGGAAACAATTTAATTTGATCTGCTACTTTTTTATCAGAAACTACTAACTTTAAATCTCTTACTCTATTTTCTAATAATAAATCATTAATTGTATTTTTAATCAATTCTGAATGAAAAACAGAAGAATATTTTTTATCTGTATAAAGCAGTTTTTGATTTGCAGAAGATAAAAGTGATATTTGTCTGTTTCTATCTGTTTGAAATTTATCCATAGAAATACCTAAAGAGCCAACTTTTATAAGATCAGATCTGTTTGAGGCACCTAAAATCCATTCTGCAACCCCCCAACCTACAAAAGAAAAAAGTAAAAGCGCAATCAAAACCTTTGCAAAAGGCTTTTCAGACATATCTCTTAAATATCCAATCATAAAGAACCCTCTAAAACTTATGGCAAGACTACAAAACCAAAGAACTAAAATCAATTAAATATTTAAAGAGTTGAAAAAGTTTAAGTTTATTCTTATATTAATTTAAAAGTACGAGGTAAAAAAATGACAGAAAAAGATTTAAATCAAGATATTAAAAATCAAGAAGAACAAAAAGAATTAAATCTTGATGATAATAAAGATGAAAGAGATGATAAAAAAACTGAAGATAATAAAAATTCAGAAATTGAAGTATTAAATAATAAAATTGCAGAGCTTAATGATAAATATTTAAGAGCGGTCGCAGAGACGGAGAATATAAAAAGAAGATCTATTTTAGATAGTGAATCTATTGCGAGAAATCGCAGTATTAATATAACAAAAAATTTTTTACCACTGATTGATGCAATTTTTGCAGCCTCTGTTCATAGTCCTGATGATGAGGGAATAAAATCTTTAGTTAAAACTTTGGAATCAACACTTGTAAAAATTGGAATAACAAAAATTGAAACAGTTGGAGAAGTTTTAAACCCATCTTTTCATAATGCAATACAAATAGTTGAAGAAAAAGATAAGAAAACAAATACAATTATATCTGAAATGCAATCGGGGTATATGTTTGGTGATACGGTTCTGCGCAGTGCTATGGTTGTTGTTGCTAAATAAAAAAGGAAGTAAAAACTTCCTTTTTTATTTAATCTCTTTCTCTTTTACGTTTATTGTTTCATAACAATTCTAGAAAATTCTTCAGCAATATATAAATTAATATTTATTTGAAAATAAAATAAACAGAGATTAAAATTGTACAAAGCAAAGCTCCCACCTATAGACAACTGAAACGTAGGCTATAAGGTGCGTAGATATAGTTTTGGACAAAACTGGCTATATTCATCTTTGTTTTTTTAAGCTATATCAAAAGATAAAGTATTTAATTTAATTTAATTTAATTGAATTGAATAAAAATAAAAAACAAATATAAAATCTGTAAATGAAAAGAATTATTGAATTTTATATTTAAATTGTTAAAATTTGAGAAAAGATTAGAAAACTCAAGTGCAGAAATAATCGACCGACTGCCACCAAGTGAAAACTTGTATTGAATGATAGAGGGGGGGTCGTCCTCTGGGTTGACTAATCTTTTTTATCTCTTTTAATTATATTTCTTACACTTTTATCTCTGAGTTTTATAACATGAACTATTTCAAAATAGTTTTTTGTATTTTCAATTTCTAAAATTACCCCTGAATTATATTTAGAAGAACCTAGTTTTCCTATAAAATGAAAATAATTAGTTTTTTTTGGATTTGCAGAAAAAATATATTGAAAAAAATAAAAATTTTTAAGTTAGTAGGGAGGACGGCCCAAAGCCAGAATTCATACTGGTACCCTCCATCGTATGATTTTTAAATCAAACGGCAGGCGAGGCCGACTTTCTGCAGTTCTACTAACTTAAAACTAAGTTTAGTTTAAAACAAATCAAACTAAGTTTCAAGTTTTTTAGATTCTAAAGTTTTTCTAGCTTTATCTCTTAGAAAATGAAAATACACTATTTCAATGTTGTCTTTTGATAGATCTACATCTAAGAAAACGATTGATTTTTTTGACAAAAGTTTTGTTTAAGATTATTATCTTACTGTAAGAGTGAGTTAGCAATAGTTCTGCCCTTTTGCTTTTAAATCTGTTATAGGGCAATTTTAACTTAACAGAGCCCACTCTTTTCTTTGTTTAAAAGCAGTAATTACAAAAACAGGTAAAAGTAATATTTTATTAGGGAAAATAAAATAAAGTTCTTAAAGGTTTTGCTCCTGTTTAAGATTTATTATAGTCAGTCTCCACTATCAACTTTCTTTTAAAGAAAATAATAAATAATTATAATAAAAAAATCAAAAAGAAACAAACAACTTGAGAATTTAAAATTAATCAATACAATATAATTATACTTGTTTAGACAACAGAAAATCGCGGCCAGCTGTTAATTAATGGTAGAATCCGCGCCTACCCTAAACAAGTTAACTTTGTTTATATGCAGTAAGTAAGAATGTAATATTTTTATTTATTTCTCTTGTCTCAATTATTACAACCTTATTACCAAGTTTAAACTCATGTCTTCCTTTAGTATTGATTTTAAGAAAATTACCCTTTTCAATTACATCTGTTATATCCGATAAAAAATCATCTATATTTATACCTTGTTTCTCTCTTTCT
Organism: uncultured Alphaproteobacteria bacterium; assembly: GCA_963540515.1. Classification (GTDB taxonomy): domain Bacteria; phylum Pseudomonadota; class Alphaproteobacteria; order Rs-D84; family Rs-D84; genus JAFGMC01. Next base: position 39,830 of record CAUTNA010000006.1, on the reverse strand, counting down.
TTAATTATATGTTGTAAACCGAGAGTATCATCTCCCCAAAGAAGAGATATACTACCTATCTCATCACGATAAAAAGCATCTTTTATATGACCTCTTTTTTCAATAAGAAGCTTAGAGATGGCGTTTTGTCCTTTGTATCCTTCAAAGTTTTCACCAAGTAAACTATGTGTTATTTTTGATTTTTTGTTAGTGTCTATTTTCTTTTGTTCTACTTTATCATCCACCTTGCTCTTTTCAGAAAACCTGCCGTCTTCGTCTCTGGGATGATCGGATTCTTTAAAATCTTGATTTTTTACTTTAACTTCGTATAAATCAACCTGTCTTAAGAACTCTTTATAATCGTGAGATTTAAGATAGACTAAGTGGAAATAATCGTAATAAGTGAGAGGGAGTTTTGAGTTATTATTTTTAGATTCTGTTTCATCTTCAATAAAAAGATTTAAAATATCTTGATTGACAGAATTATTTGTTTGTTGTATATTATTGTTATCAACTGTTGAGTTGCTCCCGGACTCTTTCTTCGGGTTACTCAATTCAACGGTTGTTTTATCTATAAATAGATCATAAAACATGTTACCATTTTTATCTACTGCTATAAAACTACGAACTATTTTTAGTTTTTTATCTATCTTAGTTTGTGTTTTGATAGGAATAAAATATTTAATACCGTCTTTGCGGTCATGTTTTAATTCTTGTTTTTCTTGTTCTTTGCCTTTTTCTAAAATATCTTTTAGGTGATAAGCAAGATAAAGTTTTTCTATATTTTTTGTATGAGAAACAAACTCTTTTATACCTTTTCCTGAAACTCTAATTTTGTGAGGAAACAAAGCTAGGAAATGGACAAATTAAATAATTTATTTTTGATTAAATCAAAAGAAGAATCTAAAAAGTAAGGGTGGACTGCCGTTCCCACCATTATCATTACTGACGCCATTCGGGGCAGTTGCCTAATTTAGCTTTATGGTCGTCTTACTTTGTACGATTATTTTAATCTCTATTTATTTTATTTTCAAACAAAAAAGAGAAATGTAAAAATTACATTATCTTAGGCGATGGAAAACTCGTATATTTAAAAAAACTATATATCTAAAAGGACTACTGAATTTTTACCATCTTTTTATAAAAGAATTTTTAAGATTATTATACGAGTAAGTTAGCAATATTTCTGCCCCTTTGCTATTAAATCTGTAACAATTTTAACTTAATAGAACTTACCCTTTTTTTTATTTAAAATCATTGAAAAAGTAAACAGATTTTCTATTAAAATCTGTATAAACTATAACTTTCTTTTTATTTTTCCAAATATGGAATTTATCCTCTTTTATTATTAGATTTCCGTTTTCAATTATATTTGTTAAATCTGATTGAATTTTATATTTAAATTGTTAGAATTTAGGTAAAAGATTGATTGAATGGCAGAAATTTTCGGCCTCGCCTGCCGTTTGATTTGAAAATCATACGATGGAGGGAAACTGGTCGGCCTCCCAATCAATCTTTCTTTTTATTTTTCTTTTCTAGTACTCTCCTTGACTTATCTTTCAACTGCGGTAAAAATAAATTGAAGTTTAATAAACTAAGTCTCGTACTTAATCATATTTGAAATATCTTTGCAACTATTCTATATTATTGTTTTATAAGGTTATTATTGATACAAGGGTTAAGAAGATAACTGTTTATGGACATACATCTGATTACAAATCAGTTGGAGAAAAAGTTTTCGAGTCTCGTATACATTTTGGAGGAGGCATCGGAATTTATTACTCTATTTTTGGTGATGTGATAGTGTTGTTATTAAATGGTGGAGATAAAAGTACACAAAAGAAAGATATAAAAAGGGCAATAGAATTATTAAAGGAGTGGCAAGATGAAACCTAAATTTAGATTTTGGGACATATCTGAAGAACTTAAAACCGAAGAAGATATAAGTCTTTATCTACAAGAAGCTTTTAAAGATGGAGACCCTAAACTTATAAAAGCATGTTTAAAAGATGTTTTAAAATCTCGTAATATGACTGCACTTTCAAAAGAAACTGGAATATCTCGCACTGGGCTTTATAAAATGCTTTCTGAAAACGGCAACCCTGAGTTTGTAAGTATATTAAAGATTTTAAAAGCGCTTAACTTAGAATTGACTGTAAGATAAAACTTTAAATAAAGTTATTTAATAACTCTTTAAAAAATGCAAATGTAGTATTTCTAAATTTTCTTTAAAAGAGTCAACATCTAAGGAGAAAGAGTTAAGAGATTTTTTTATATGCTAGGATAAGGTTTGATAGAAGAGGTAAAACTTTTTTATCGAAGCGCTCGAGTGGGATAGAAATAGAATTAGATTGCCCTGCTGAGAGTTTAGGAACGACTTGGTTATTTTTAGCATTGATTATTTTATCTAGTTTGACTTGGACTTTTTCGAGTCTATTAGGTAGGATGAAGAAAAGCGTATCACCTTGTATAATTTCGTTTCTAAGTTCAAAGATGACAGAATGAGAGTTAATATTTCTGATTAGACCTGCGACTTGATGAGAAGATTTTGATCTAGAAGAATCAAAATTATGAGCATTATGATCTAGGACACCATTGAAGAAAGCGGTAGTATAACCGCGGGATTCTAGGACATTAAGTTCTTGTTGGAAAGGTTCTGGGTTAAAGGTATCTGGGTTAGAGAAATAAGCATCTATAGCAAGGCGGTAAGCACGGACTACAGAACCGACATAATATTCTGAGCGATTTCTACCTTCGATTTTGAGGGAATCAGGATTTGCGGCGAGTACTTGGTCGAGAACGGGCATAAGGCAAAGGTCTTTAGAGTTAAGGATATAAGATCCGAGATTATCTTGTTCTAAGAAGAGTTGATTACCGTTATCAGAAGTTATTGAGGAAGAGAGGTAGTTAAAACGGCAAGGTTGAGAGCAAGCGCCACGGTTAGGGGATCTGGCTGAGATGAAGTTAGAGATAAGACATCTACCTGAATAAGCCATACACATAGAGCCGTGAATAAAGATTTCTAGTTTAATATCTGGGCAATTTTTACGGATTTGAATAAAATCTTTATGAGAAGTTTCTCTAGATAGAACACAAAGGGAAGCACCGAGATTTTGCCAGAATTTAACGGAATGAGAAGAGCAGATATTAGCTTGAGTAGAGATATGCAGAGGGATATTAGGGAGTTTATTTTTGAAGAAAGTAAAGACTCCTGGGTCTGCAATGATTAAGGCATCTGGGTTAAGGGAATTGATAGTTTTAGCGACGGAGTCGAAATTGATGAAGTCTTGATCTTTAGCGAAGATGTTGAAAGCGATGTAGACTTTTTTGTTCTTTGAATGTGCAATAGTTATTCCTTCTGCTATTTCTTCAATGCTTATCTTACTACGAGAACGCATAGAATATGATGGTAAACCTATATATACCGAATCCGCTCCATATATTAACCCCTCCTCTATACTCTCTAATGTACCACCTGGACATAATAATTCTGGCTTTTTTATCAATTCTTTTACCTTTTATAAACCTATTCTTATAAAACTAAAAAAAAATTCAAGAATTAATTTAAATAAACTTGAAATTTTATTTTTTTATAATTATAATCACTTTACTTTCATTCGGCCGGTTTAGCTCAGCTGGTAGAGCATCTGATTTGTAATCAGAGGGTCGTTGGTTCAAGTCCGACAACCGGCACCAGTTTTTTTATATTAATTGTTATCTAGTAAATCTTTTGATTTTATGTATTCAGGAGTTTTTTTTGGAAGTTTATCTATTGCTTTTTTTGCATAAAATTTAGTTTTTTCTTTATCATGCAACAAATTATAATACTCTGCAAATGCCCAATTAGATCTTTCATCATTATATAACTTAGCTAAAATAAAATAAGTAAGAGCAAAAGGTTCTTTTAATAAAGATTTTTTACAAAGAGAAATAGCATAATCTTTATCCCCTTTTCTATTATATTCTGATAAAACAATAGCAAGTGCAGTTTGAATTTGTGAAGGATTAGAAACCTTTAATAAAGTTTTTTCATAAGCCTCTATACTTTTATCAAAATGTCCCCTTTTGTATTCTATCTCTCCTAAAATTTCATAAAAAAATGGATTATTTTTATCTTTTTCTATTAAAGTATCAATTTGTTTCTTTGCAATTTTTAAATTTCCTGATTTCATATTACTTATTGAATTTGCGTAAAGAGAATAAAGATCTTTTTTGTTTTCAGGATATAAAATTTTAACAGATTTAGAATCTTTCAAATAACCAATTAATTTAGCCTTAACAAATTTCAGTTTTCTATCATCAAATTTTTTATATTTCTTAGAAGACAACTTAGATATTTTATCTTTTATATTTTTTAATCTTTCTGAAGTTAATGGATGGTTTATATTTACCGGACTTATTTTAGATTCAATAACAAAAGACTTATTTTGCATTGATGTAAAAACTTTAACAAAACCTTTTGGATTTAAATTTGATTTTTGCATTAAATCAACACCTAAATCATCTGCTAACCTTTCTTCATCTCTTGAAAAAGAAAGCAGTCCCTGTTTACCAACTCCTCCACCTCCTGCAATAAGACCAGTCCCCAAATTACCATTTCCTGTTGCAAGTAATCCAATTCCAAGAGATTGTATAATTATAGATTTATACATTTCTTTTTTCATTTTCTCTGATAGTTGAATTAAGTGTCCTCCTAAATAATGTCCTAACTCGTGAGCAATTACAGCTTGTAAAGAATTAATATCATCTATATCAACTAATAATCCAGAATTTATGAAAACAATATTTCCACCAGATACAAAAGCATTAAAAGAATCATCATTTACTATATTTATTTTTAAATTTTTTATATTTGCACTATCTGATAAAGGTTTTACTATTTCATATAAAAAATTTTCTATCTCTGTATCATTTATAAGTGTTAAAGCAAAAGAATTTGAAATACAGATAAAAAAAACAAACAAAATTCTAAGTATAAATTTCATATTTCTACAATCCAAATCCTAAATTATTTCCAAATAAAAACCTTAAATCTCTATCCCTTTCTGAAACTTCTTTTACTTGTTTTGAATCTTCAATTGCTTTTTTAAAAATATTGTGATGCTCACGATAATCAACAAAATGATATTTTAACCAACCACTCTGTCTTGTTCCAAGCAAATTTCCAACTCCTCGCATCATTAAATCTTTTTCAGCTATGGCAAAACCATCATTTGTATCACATAAAATATCTAATCTTTTTTGTCCATTATCCGATATATTTTTTCCATAAAGTAAAATACAAAAAGATTGTTTATCTCCTCTTCCAACTCTTCCACGTAATTGATGAAGAGCAGATAACCCAAATCTCTCAGCATTTTCTATTATTATGATTGATGCATCTGGAACATCTATACCAACTTCTATAACAGAAGTTGCAACTAAAATATCTAATTTAGAATCTCTAAAATCTGTAATTATTTTATCTTTAGAATTAGAATCCAGCTTACCATGAATTATACCAATATTTTTAAAATATCTTTTTAAATAATTAAATCTTGTTTGAACATCTGTAAAATCATAAATTTCTGATTCTTCAACAAGTGGACAAATCCAAAAAACTTTTTCTTTATTTTCTATCTGTTTTTTAAGTTTTATTATTAAGTTATCTAATTTAGTAATTGATAACTTAGTTGTAATTATTGGAAGCCTTCCTTTTGGTTTTTCATTTATAATAGAAATATCCATATCTCCGTAAAATGTCATAGACAAGGTTCTTGGAATTGGAGTTGCAGAAAGAGATAAAAAGTGACAAGAAGTTCCTTTATTTAAAATATCTTGTCTTTGACTTACACCAAATCTATGTTGTTCATCTACAATTACTAAACTTAGATCTTTATATATAACATCTGTTGAAAAAACACTATGAGTACCAATAATTAATTTTGTTCTACCAGATTTTATAGAAATTAATTTTTCGTATCTTTTCTTTCCTTTATCTCTACCTGTTAATAAATCACAAACAATTCCTAACTTATCAAATAAAGGTTTTATTTTTTCATAATGTTGAAGAGCTAATGCGTCAGTTGGAGCCATTAAAACACTTTGACCATTAAATTCAGTATTATAAACAGTAGCAATTAAAGCAATTACTGTTTTACCACTACCTACATCTCCTTGAATAAGTCTTGACATAGGAATATTTTTATTCATATCTTGTATAATATCAGAAACAGCATTTTTTTGTTTCTCTGTTAATTCAAATGGTAATAAAGAATATAATTTTTCAAGTAAATTATATTTCTTAATTCTTTCTATTGCTTTTGTTGATTGTCTTTTTTTTCTTGTCATATTTATTGCTATTTGATTTGATAATAGTTCAAAATATGCTAATTTTTCCATACATTCAGAGTTTGGAGATAAATCCTGCAAATCCTCTGCAAAATGAATTTTCTTTAAACAATAAAAAAAATCTTTTAACTCCTCATCTATTTCTAAAGTATCAAGACTTTCAAAAATCTGATTTCGCAGACTAATTAAACTTTTTTGAGATATTCCAGCAGATGACGGATAAACAATCTGATATTCTGGAATTTTCACAGCAGAACTTATAGTTTCAATAAAATCAGGATGTACTATTGATAATTGCTTACCAGATGTACTAATTTTACCACTAATGATAACACTTCCACCTATTGGCATTTTTTTTTGAAAGTAATCGAGAAATTTAGAATTATAAAATATTATTTCTATTTTATTTTTTTGTATATCTTGACAGATAAATTTTATGGGTATTTTTTTTTTAGAATATAAGTAAAATTTATTCTCTGGAATATTATGAGATATCACAGAAAGTTCAATAGTTATCAGTTCTCCTTCTTTTACACAAAATAAATCATTTACAAAATTTCTTTTATATACATTTGTGGGACAATGTAGCAAAAAGTCTAATACCCTTGCCCCACCAAACAAATTTGCAAGTTTTGCACCTAGAATATTTCCAACACCTTTTACAAAACTTATATCCTTGTTTAAAAAATTATATAAATCTTTTTTCACAAGTTATCCAACTATCCTTTTCCATAAACTTTTTTGTTTACTTTTCTTTGACTTTTTTGTCCTTGATGTTGAAATTGTAGTTTTCTTAGCATCTATATGTACAAGATTTTTCTTCTTGATATCACTTGAAGGTTGATAAGCATTTAGTACTTCATCTGTCTTAGTATCAGGAGAAACTCTTTGAATTGAGTATTGTTCAATATTAAGAAGACTATCATCTCCAACTATTACAATTTCTGTATTAAAATCTTGTTCCATTTGAGATAGTTCTAATTTTTTATGATTTAAAATATAAATAGCTATGTCAGTTGGTACTGTCATTATTATTTTTTCTGCATTCTTAGCAAGTAATTTTTCTTGAAGATGTCTAAATAAAATAATAGATGATGTTTGAATACTTGGAACAACACCAGATCCCATACAATGAGGACAAGGCAGATAAGAAGATTCTATAAAACTACTTCTTAATCTTTGCCTTGAAAGCATAAGTACTCCAAAAGCATTAATTTTTGTAACTTGTGTTCTTGCGCGATCATGGCGCATAACTTCACGCATTTTTAATTCAAGCTTTCGATTATTTCTTTCATCTTCCATATCAATAAAATCAATTGCAATAATACCTGCCAAATCTCTTAATTTTAATTGAAGTGCTATTTCTTCTGCAGCCTCTAAATTAGTATTTAACGCTGTTAATTCAATATCTTTTTCTTTTATAGCACGCGATGAATTAACATCAATTGTAACCATAGCCTCAGTTTGATTTATAACAATTGATCCACCAGATGGTAAATTAACATAAGGACCATGCAAACCTTCAAGCTGCTTTTCTATTCCATATTTAACAAAAAGTGGAACTGTCGTATCTTTATATAACTCAATTTGCTTTCTTGGTGCCTTTCCATACATTTGTTGAAAAGTAGATTTTGCAATATCAAAAGCCTCTTCACCTTGAATAATCAAAGAATCTGATTTATCAGTAATAAAATCTCTTATAACTCTGCGCAATAATGAATCTTCTGCATGAATTATGACCGGTGCAACAGACTCAAGTGTTGTTTTACGAATATTATTCCAAAGTTCAACTAAGTAATCATAATCTTTTGATATATCTTGACTTGAAGCATTAAGAGAAGCAGTACGCAGAACAACAGTCATTCCAACAGGAATATTTAAATTATGTAATATTTCTCTAAGCCTTGTTCTTTCATCTCTATCTGATATTTTTTTTGATATACCATAAGAATTTCTTTTACGAGAATTTGGCATCAGTACTGCAAAACGTCCAGCTAATGATAAATATGTTGTCATAGAGGCACCTTTTTGACCTCTTTCTTCTTTAACACTTTGAATTAATAATATTTGTTTTGGTTTTATAACATCTTGAATTTTAAATTCTTTAGATCTTTTTATAAATTCAATATTATCTTCACCAGCACTATGATCATCAAATTCTGCAACTTCATCATCATCACTTGGATCATCATCATCTTGTATAATATTTGCGTGGGCAAGCTCCATTAATTTTTTCTTTTGCTCAGGAGATACTTGATAATAATCAGGATGAATTTCTGAAAATGGTAAGAATCCATTTTTTCCAGCTCCATAATCCACAAATGCAGCCTGCAAAGATGGTTCAACTCTTATAACTTTTGCTAAGTAAATATTACCTTTAATTTGTGGTTTTGTTGTTGTTTCTACATCAAAATCAGAAACTCTATTTGTGTCAGTTTCTGAAACAACAACCCTTATTTCTTCCTGGTGGGCTGAATCTATATAAATTTTTTTTGACATTGTACAATCCTTTTATCTTATATGCGTATAAACAAAAACTAACCCGTCTCCTTGGGGCAACCCCGCCCATGCCAAGAGATAGTATTATGATACAAGACAACACTAATCGAATTAGTATAAATGAAATAAACAAACTCTAACCTTTATACACTACAAATACATTAGCAACTGATAGCATATAAGGCAAGGTTTTTATATTTTTATTTTTTAAGAGTTGAGAACCAAGCTTTCATCTTTGAACGAACCCATCTTTCATAAATGAAAAATAGCCCACCAACACCAACAAGTGGTAAAACGTAATAAATTATTCTAAATGCAAGAAGTGCTCCAAAAATATTTGCCCTGCTTATATCCATAGGAAGAGCAAATAAAAATACACTTTCAAAAACACCTATACCACCAGGAATTTGTGAAAAAACCCCTGCTGTCTGTGCTATTACAAATAATCCGATAAATGTAGTAAAGGAGATATCTACAAAAGGAATTAAACAAAAATATAAAACAAGTCCAGCAAGTACACTATCAGTCATACCTAAAAGTGTTTGAAAAAATGCAACCTTTGTTTTAGGAACAGAAAAATTAGTTTTTCCAATTTTAATTGATTTACCTTTAAACAAAATAGTTATAAAGAAATAAGTAAAAAGACCAATTAAACAAAATAAAAATAATCCCGTGAGTCCAAAACTTATACTTTTTATACCACCAAACATAGAATGGGGAACAAGAAAATAACCAAAAACAACTATTGAAGTCGCCCCTAAGAAATATGTAAACCCAGAAAATATGATCATTTTCAAGATATTACCTGCTGGAACCCGCCAACGAGTATATAAACGATATCTTATAGCTCCACCACTTACAACAGCATGACCTGCATTATTACTGATAGCAAAACCAATCATACCAGCAAGCATCCATTTCCACCAAGAAACTTTATTACCTACATACTTTAAAGCCAAGAAATCATAACAAGAAAGTACTATATAACCAAATAAACATGCAAACGATGCAAAAACAAGATTTTTAAATGGAATTCTATACAAACTTCTTGCTATGTCTAAAATCGAATAATTACGAAGTTGCCAGTATAACATTCCAACAGCCAAAATAAAAAATAACAATCCTGACCAAGAAACAGCTTTCTTAAAGAATTTTTTAATTTTGATATTCAAAATCAGCCCCTTCAAATTTATAATTTTTAAATGGTATCTTATAAAAGATAAAAATCAACATCAAAAGTATTGATTTAAAATAGAGTTAGGTATAGATTTAAATTGAAAATATAAAAAGTTTATAGGATTTAAAATTATGAAAAGACCATCACTTCGTGAATTCAATCAAATAAGAAAAACATCAATTGAAACAGGTGTAAATAAATGGGCAGAAGGATCATGCCTAATTACAGTAGGGTCTACTAAAGTTTTATGTACTGCATCCATTGAAGAACAGCAACCAATTTGGAAAAGGCAGCAAAATAAAACGGGTGGTTGGGTTAGTGCTGAATATTCAATGTTACCACGGGCAGTATCTATTCGCAAAACAAGAGAAAATCTTGCTAAAGATCACAGAAGTTCCGAAATATCAAGACTTATTGGAAGATCTCTCCGAAGTGTTATAGATATGGAAAAATTAGGAAAAAGGACTATAACAATTGATTGTGATGTAATTCAAGCAGATGGAGGAACGAGATGTGCAAGCATAACTGGAGGCTTTGTTGCATTAAAACTCGCTATAAAAAAATTACTAGATGAAAATAAATTGAAAGAAGATCCAATATCTTCTTATGTATCTGCAATAAGCGCAGGAATATTTGAAGATGAAGTTGTACTGGACCTAGACTTTATAGAAGATTCAAACTCTGATATTGATGCCAATTTTGTTATTTCAGAAAAAGGTGAATTTATAGAAATACAAATGACTGGAGAAAAACGACCTTTTACAGCAATTGAGTTAAACAAACTTCTTGAGTTATCAAAATTTGGTTGCTCAAAGCTTATAGAACTTCAAAAACAAGTTTTACAATAATAAGATTTAATAATATAAATATCTATGATAAAAAAATTATAGACAAAAATTATTTTTAATAAATTCTATATTTAATAGTTGACAAATTATAAAAATGTATTATATTTCAAGTGTCAAAAGATAAATTTTGACTTAGATGTTCTTCTAAACATCAAACTGGTTCAAGGATTCAGACTCCCTCCTACATTCTCTCTCCTCTGACCTTGAACCTCTAATTTTTTTAAAACAATGAATTTACATTTGATTTAAATGGTGGGTATAAGAAGAGTTGAACTTCCAAGGATTTCTCCACTGATACCTGAAACCAGCGCGTCTACCAATTCCGCCATATACCCAAAAGATTTTATCTTAAACCTTTTGCCTCACAACATTCAATAACTGCCTCACGCCAATCTGAATATTCATTTGAAGAATCATATAACTCATACCAAGGTTGCCAAGAATCACAATTATCATTTTCACACTGTACATATCTTCTAACAGTACAAGTTTCATCGGAGATACTTCCAACATCTGTAGTACATTTAACAACAACTGTTTGATTTTTAGCATCCATTGTTCCTAATTCTTTTGATGAAACCAATAAATATCCAAAAGAACTTTGTAAGTGAAAAATAGCTAGTAAAAAAACTAAAAATATTCTCATTGTTTTTATTATAAATTGATCGTCAAATAAAATAAATAAAAAAATAAATACTTATGATGGTTTATTAAAAAATAAACTTGGATTAATTGGTTTATCTCCTCGTCTTACTTCAAAATATATTTCAGGTTTTGAAGAACTTACTTTTCCGATTGGCTCTCCTGTTAGAACTTCTTGTCCAACAATTACATCTAAATCTTCAAAATTTGTAAGAACCGTATTATACCCATTTGTATGAGATATTATAGCGACTTTACCAAAACCCCTAAAATTATCTGCAAATTTTATTATTCCATCAAAAGGTGCAAGAATTAATGCTTTAGCTTTTGATTTTATATGCCAACCATCAGATATTAAACCAAGAGATGTTTTTTCTGCAAATTCTACAGATACTTTTCCTCTGACTGGGGAATTTAATTTAACTTCAGAAAATTTAGAATCAGTTCTCATTTTAGAGCTTCCTGCACCTTTTGATAATTCAGATATATTCTTTGCTTGTTTTGATAATATTTTTAATTTTTCCTGTATTTCTAATTGTTGATTTTTTAATTGTTCATTTTGAACATAACGTTTTTGTAAAAGGTAATCTAACTCTTCTTTTTTAACAGTATATTTCTTTGCTATTTTTTTTAATTTTTGATTTTCTTCTTCTTGTTCTCTTTTTAACTGCTCTAATTCATTTATTTTTTTTATAGATATATTTATTTGTTCATTAAATTTTTCAGAAAGTCCTGAAAAAATACTTGAAGTTATAATATTATCATGAACATTTTCAGAATTAAAAGTTGGAATAGATGATATAAAAATTAAATTAGAAATTGTTTCAGATAAAGAATCTCTATTTTTAACTAATTCTTGTAATAATTGAATTTTTCTTGTTTCTATTTTTAATAATGTATCTTTAATTTCTTCTTGTTTTATTTCTAAAATATTTAATCTATCTGCTGTATTTATTAAACTTTCTTTTGTTCTCTTAATATCTCTACTGGATACTTTTATTTTTTCTGATACAAAAATATTTTGTTTCTCTGTTTGTTTTATTCTCTTATTTATTTGAAATAGAGATTCAGAATATAAAGATTTCTGACAAATTAATAAAATTAGTAAAAAAACTTTTATACAATTCTTCATTTTATGAAATTTACTCTTAAAAAAGTTTTTTTACCTTTTCTAATTAAAATATCTTTTTGATTTGTATCAATTTTATAATCTATAGAAGTTATTTTTTGGTCATTAACGGTAAGCCCTCCTTGTTCTATCATTCGTCTAACTTCTGATTTTGAATCAAACAAACCAACTGATACGACCAAATCTATAATATTAACTTCTCCTGAAGATTTATAATTTATACTAGGAGCATTTTCGGTACCTTTTCCCATAAATAAATCTTTTGCTGTCTTCTCAGCAATTTTTGCTTTTTCACTACCATGTGCAATTTCAGTTGCACTAAAAGCTAAAACTTCTTTTGCTTTATTTATATCCCCTTTAATTAAAATATCAATTTTTTCTAAATCTATTTCTGTGAAAATTTTTAAAAATTTCTCAACTAAATCATCTGTTATATTTCTGAAATATTGATAATAATCAAAGACAGATGTTTTATCTTCATTAACATATACTGCATTACCTACCGATTTTCCTATTTTTCTTCCCAAACTATCCATTATAAGTGGAGTTGAAAGAACATACGATTCTATTCCTAACTTCTTTCTTATTAAATCTATTCCGACAACTGCATTACCCCATTGATCTGCGCCACATAATTGTAAAATACAATCATATTTTTTATATAAAGTATAAAAATCCACAGCTTGAAATGTCATATAATTAAATTCCAAAAATGTCATACCTGTCTCAAGTCTTCGTTTAACACTTTCCATAGAAAGCATCTTTGGCACTGTAAAATCAGTTCCAAACTCTTTTAAAAATTCAATATGACTATAGTTTGACATCCAAGAAAAATTATCCAACATAATAGCATCTGGAGAATTTTCTCCAAATTTTATAAAAGATGAATATGATTTCTTCAATCCATCAGAATTTTTTTTAATTGTCTCTTCATCCATCATAGGACGTCCTGTATCTCTTCCTGATGGATCCCCTATTCTACCAGTTGCCCCTCCGACTAACATAATTGGTCTATGTCCATACTTTTGGAACCATCTTGCCATCATTATTGGAACAAGATGTCCAACATGTAAAGAATCTCCAGTTGGATCACTTCCTAAATAAAAAGTAATTTTTTTTGAATTAACTAATTCTTTTAAAGAGTTTAAATTTGATGATTGATATAAAAAACCACGTTTCTCTAATAAATCTATTAATTCCATACTAAAACCTCAAACAAATCAAATCATATTATATATATGATAAAGACTAAATAAAAGATTATATTTTCTAGGAAATATTTTATAGAAATAAAAAAGAGGTATGAAACATACCTCTTTTTAGAATCTAGTATAAATTATAAACTATGATAATATTTCATCAATTGTAATATAATCACCGACATGTCCTGTCATTTTTTCAGTTTCTTTTGATGTAGGTAATACTTTTTTACCTGGCATCCATCCTGCTGGACAAACGTCTCCTGTTTTAGTTGCATATTGCCATGCTTTTACTTGACGTAAAAATTCATTTACATTGCGTCCAACCATAGGAGCTTGAACTTCTTGTGCAACACAAACACCTTCTGGATTAAATAAGAATCTTCCTCTAAGTGCCATTCCTTCATCTTCTAATAATACTCCAAAACTTCTTGTCATTTCTCTGGTTGGATCAGCACCAATTGTTAATTTTAATCCTTTTAATAATGGTTCTGTCTCAGCAAAAATTTTATGTGAAAATTTAGAATCCGTAGATACAGCTAATATTTCAACACCTAATTCTTTAAACTCGTCATATTTTGCATTCATTGCTGCAATTTCAGTTGGACAAACAAAAGTAAAATCTGCTGGATAAAAACAAACAACAAACCACTTACCAAGATATTTAGAATTATCAACAGTTATAAAATGTCCAGTAGATGCATCGTATGCATCAACTTTAAAATCTGGTACTTTTTTTAAAACTAATGAACTATTCATATTAACTTTCTCCTCTATTTGCTTAATATTCTCATTTGATTTTGATATATTTTCTTTTGCTTCTATTTTTCCTGTATCACATGCCATAGTATACCTCTCTTTATTTCTTAATTAACAAATATAATAAAAAATATCAAATAGAATATTTTATATATTTTTTTTCATAACTATAGCATCAATACCATCATAATATTTTTTTCTGATTGAAATCTTTTGAAAGCCAAATTTTTCATACAATCTTAAAGCTTGTAAATTATTAATTGATACCTCTAAAAAAATATTTTTAACTTTCTTTTCTTGTAAGTCTTTTATCATAAGTGTGATTAAACTTGTTGCCAATCCCTGATTTCTTTTATCAACATTGACTCCAATTGTAATTATTTCTGCTTCATCAAATATTACTTTATAAATTATAAAAGAATTTTCAGATGCTATTATTTCACAACCTGATTTTTTTAAATCTAAAAAATCTTTTCTATTCCAATTTTTATCAGGAAAACAATTTTTATGAAGTTCTACTAATTTATCTATCATTTTTCCGCATAACTTGGACGTAAATATAAAGGTATTACAATATCAGGAGATTTTATCTTTTTTTCTAACAAAACATTTATTCCATTCTTTAAATTATATGACTTATCTCCTAATACTATTTTATATTTTGATTTTTGAACTTCCACTTCCTCCATATTCATAACACAAGGCTGAATATCAGTGCTTCCTACAAAAAAATCTCCTCTTCCTGTATCAATTGCAACAAAAGCATTTTTAAATTCATTTAAATAAACCTCAAAAGCATTTACAGAATAAAGAGGAATATTAAGTCCCAAAGATAATCCTTTTGAATATGCAATACCTATTCTTATACCTGTAAAACTACCAGGTCCTACAATAACCCCTATTGCTTGTAATTTATTAAAACCTATATCTTTTAAGATACTTTCAACTAAAACAGGTAAATCAACCGCTACTTTATCAGAATCTATACTTTTTTCTCCTATATATTTACTATCAGACTTTGCAAGTATAACCGATATTACATTAGAAGAAGTATCAATCAATAAAATATATTCTTTAGATTCCAAGACCAAACCCAATTTTTTTAGATAAATTTGCAGATTTATAAAGAGATAATAAACTATCTATTTTTGAAATATCAAATTCTGTTTTTATATCTTCACAATTGTTTTCAAGCAAGCTTCTTCTTAAAACTGCTTTAATACCACGTTGTAATTCTCTAACACCCTGTTCTGCAGTATAACCATGAATTAAATGCCTTATAGCATCATCTGTGATTGAAATATTATCCATTTTCCAACCAGTATCAATTGCAGCGCGAGCTATTAAATGATCTTTTGCAATTTTAACTTTTTCATCATCACTATAGCCTTTAACTTCTATAATTTCCATTCTATCTTTAAGAGCTGGAGAAATATTTAAACTATTTGTAGTTGCAATAAATAAAACATTAGATAAATCAAAATCAACATCTAAGTAATGATCATGAAAAGTTTTATTTTGTTCAGGATCTAAAATTTCTAACAATGCACTTTCTGGATCTCCTCGGTTATCTCTTCCAATTTTATCAATTTCATCTAAAACAATTACAGGATTCATAGTCCCTGTTCTTTTGATAGCGTCTATTATTCGTCCAGATTGAGATCCAATATAAGTCCTGCGATGTCCTCGGAGTAAAGACTCATCAGAAATTCCACCAAGTGATATTCTATAATATTTTCGTCCCAAAGCCTCTGCAATAGATTTACACAGAGATGTTTTACCAACACCTGGTGCTCCTAATAAACAAATACTGGTACCTGCAGTTTTACCAACTTTTTTCATAACAGCAATATGCTCAAGTATCCTTTCCTTTACAGGCAACATTCCAGAATGATTATTATCAAGTATTTGTCTTGCTTTCTCTAAGTCTATATTACTTATATCAATTTTTCCCCACGGAAGTCCCAAAAGTTCATCCAAGTAATTTTTTATAATTCCACCTTCTGCCGACATACTGGAAACATGCTGAAGTCTTTTTATCTCAGATAAAGCTTTATTTTTTGCATCTTCTGGAAGAGATAACTTTTTAATCTTTTCTTTCATATTAGAAATATCATTAAGTTCGCTATCATCACCCATTTCTTTTTGTATAGCTTTTAATTTTTCCTGAAGAATAGCCTCACGTCTTCCTGACTCCATTTGAATAGAAATATTTCTATTAATTGAATCTTCTATTTTTGATGTTTCTAGCAATATATTAACATGCTTTAATAAGATCATCATTTTTTGACGCCAAGAAGTTGTTTTTAATATTTCAATCGCCTCTTCAGTATTCAAAGAAATCAATTGAACCACAGAATCAATAAAAGCAGGAGTGTCAAATTTTTGTATAACTTGACGAAGTCTTTCTAATTTTATCTTTTTTGTTATAGATAAATCTTGAAGATTTTCTACAATTCTATCTCTAAGAGCAATTGTTTGAATATCTTTAGAGTCATCTTCAAATTTAATTTCTTCTATATTTCCTGTAAATATTCCATTCTCTACTTCTAATTCTGTAAGTTTAACAGCAGAAATTGTTGAAAAAATTACATGCAAACAACCATCAGGCATTTCTAAAACTTGAGAAACTTCTGAAAGAGTTCCATATTCGAAAATATCTTTTATGTCTGTTGGATAATTCCAAGTATGTTGAGGAGCTAAAATGATTCTCTTATTGGTTTCCATGGCATTCTGAATACATTTAATAGACATAGTATTCTCTATTAATGCAGGTACAGGTGTTATGGGATGAACAACTAAATCACGAAAAGGTAAAATATATTCTTTCATATAATGATGATATAATTAAATCTGGTATATTTTCAAGTAAATCAATATTAAATAATCTCTTAAAAGAAAAATTCAAAACAATTAATATAAAAAATTTTATTTTTTAACTTTTTCTAATATTCTTTCTTTTTTCTATATTTTCTTGTTCTCTTCAAATTCATCCTTAAATTCATTTATCATATCAATAAATTTTTTTATATCACATAAGTCTTTTTTTGCTCTTGTCCATTTATAAGAAGCGTTAGCACCTTTTTCCATACTTACTAAATTTTTTTGTAAAAGTTCTGTCTTTGTTAAAATATCAAAATATATCTCATTTGGCGAAACACCTAAACAAATCACAGCTTCATATTTTCTATGTGTTCTAAAATGATTAAATTGAAATTTTCCATGAACATCTTCTGTTGCTGTTTTTAATTCATAAGTAATTCCGTCTATTTTAATATCCCAAGAGGTTCTAATAGGAGATTTTTAACTTCTAATCCTAACGCATCACAGTAATTTAGCATAAAATCCTCACCAACATTACCAACGTTTGTATTTGATACAGTTTTTATACCAATAAAATCACCTGTTGACCATTTTTTATTGTTTGGAAATTTTTTTAATGATTCTATAAACAATTTCTTATAATCAATTTGTTGATTCAAGTCCTCCTCCATGTAATGCACTTCTTATATGACACATACTGATATGTCTACAACCATGCGCAGCAAGGTTGCTATATTTGTTCCAATCTGCATTATCAAGAATATCTCTAATTTGTTTTTTATTCTTCTTTATTATAAAACCATATCCACATACATATTTTACCTGATTGAAATTTTCAACAATTTTAGGTGGTTTATTAAAAAAAGTTCTTTGTAAGAAAAAATCTGCTTGTTTCATCTTATTTTGCCCACATAGTCTTTCTTTACGATTATCTACAGTAAAAATATCAAAAAACTCTTTAAAAGAATCCTCTTTTTTTATTTCTTTTTCTCCCTTTTCCCATATTTGAAAAAGAGAATTTATTTTATACTCTTTATAATCAGGAGTAATAAAACTATTCCTTGGTAATATTTCGGATGATACTATTTTTATATTTTTAATTCTATTTTTAGGACATCCCTTACCTTCACTTTGAAATGACATAGGTAAAATAAAAGCTACATAATCTGCAAATTCACTTGCTTTTTGCATAAATAATAAAGAAAGCCAAGCTCTATATCCAAAAGGTGGATTTCCTATAACAACAATTTTTTTATCTGTCTTAGGTGGAATCCAAGATAAAAATTCTTGATTTTGTATATTTTTATCTAGGGGATATATATCCAAACCAATACGATTTTTTTCAGGTAATAAATTAAAAAAAGATCCACATCCTGCAGATGGTTCAATAAATAAACAATCTGAAGTTTTTATATTTTTTAGTTTTAAATATTCTATTAACTTATTATAACAATATTCAGCAATTTCAACTTTTGTAAAAAATTGATCTAAATCAATATTATCAATATCAACCCATTTTGGAATAATTGAAATTTTAGACCATTCTCTATTTCTATAAATAATACTTTTTTCAATTTGATTCATTTTAAATTTTAAAATAAACTATTTGAATCCAGATTATACCATCTATACTAAATAAACAATTAATTATTTTAATTAAGTTAAATTCATAATAAAATAAAGAATTATTCTTCTATCTCATCTTCTTCTGTTTCTTCTATTTCATCTAAATTTATTTCTTTTGGAATTTCTAAAATATCTTCTATTTTTTCCATCGCCTCATCAATTTCCATTTTATGCAACACAGCAAATTCTTGTGCCATACGCTCTAATGCCCTTAAATAAAGACGACGACTTGAAAAAGTCATTGTATCTGTAGAAGTTCTGCGCTGTAAGTCTCTTACAACTTCTGCCAACTTCATAGGATCACCTGAATTTATATTTTCTTCATATTGAGCAGCACGTCTTGTCCAAATAGATCTTTTTGCCCCCGCTTTACTTTTAGCAAGTGCAATTGCCTCATCCATTTTTTTTATTGTACTAAGAGGTCTTAACCCTGAAATCTCAGTTCTGTCAATTGGCACTCTCAAAGTCATATGATTTTTTTCAAAATCTATAACTAACATTTTTACTTTTTCACCAGCAATGATTTGATCTTCTGTAGCAACCAACTTTCCAACACCCTGAGTTGGATAAACTACATACTGTCCATTTTTAAAATCAATCTTTTTTACTGCCATAATAAAACTCTTTTTAAGTTAAATATAATATAAAAATTGACAAATTCAACTTTTCAAAAACCTATTACTCTTTATCTTTCCACGCAAAACAATTACCATCTTTATAAGAAATATACTTATTACCATCTAAATCTTCTGGATGAACATATATCCCTTTTTCTGGATTAAACTCACCTTCAGAACTATTGCCACACCAATCTCTTTTTCCAAAGCATTTAATACTTCTTGAATACATATTAAAATCTTGTACGGTTGTATCTAAATACCCACTAGAGGCGCTATTTCCTTTTCCCATGGACTCTCCAGTTTCTAAATCCATACACCAAACTTTTTCACAAAGATAAACATCAATACCATATTTTTTTTCACTTGATTTTTTTAAAGCATACCCTTCATCACAACCTTTATCAGCAAAAGCAGAAAGAGAAAATAAAGCTAAGAATATAAATAAATAGTTTTTCATAAAAACTCCTTAATTTAAGTACCAGCAGGCTTAAATCTACCAATATTATTAAACAATTCTTCAAATGCATTTAAATCAATTGCATTTGGAACTTGCGTTTCATCATCATTAATTTCAATTTTAGGTAAATCTTTATCTTTAAGTATCTTTATTTCAATAATATTATTTCCATTTACCAAAGCAAATAAAACAGTAGTATTTGTATACTTTTCTTTAAATGGTCCTCTATAGTTTTCATCTGTTCCTGCATAAACCCAAACATTTTGACCATAAATAGTTTTAACTAGTGGACTTCCAAAAACATCTTTTAACTGTTTTGTTGTTTTTATAGAATTAATAGAATTTTCGAAATCTTTAGGAAAAATATAACCCCTATGCTTAACTTGAAAAGTACAAGCAAATAAAACAACAAAACATAAAAGATAAATTATTTTCTTCACTACAAACCTATTTGTCCTCTGATGAAAATTTAAAGTTTGCTATATGATCTCTAAATTTTTCTCTATATTTATTACTAAATTTAGCACTTTCAACTAAATCATCAAAATTAGAGTTTATAGCTTTTGCCGCCATAAATCTGGCTTCTGTCTTTAAAACATCTTCTAAATTATCTGAAGAATTTTTAGAATCAAGCATCAAAGGAGAGGATCCTTCTTTTATTAAATCTGGATTAAATCTATAAAGAGACCAAGCACCAGAGGAAACCATCTGATTTTGATGTTGAACTCCATCTTTCAAAGCAAAACCATGTGCAATACAAGGACTATAAGCAAGTATTATAGAAGGTCCATTAAAACTTTCAGCCTCTCTAAATGCTTTTATTGCTTGAGATGGATTAGCACCTAAAGAAATTTGTGCAACATATGCTCCAGACATCATAGCAATCATACCTAAATCTTTCTTTGCATGTTCCTTACCACCCATTGCAAATTTCATACTTGCACCAAACGGAGTTGATTTAGATTGCTGTCCTCCAGTATTAGAATATCCTTCTGTATCTAAAACAAGAATATTTATATTCTCACCACTATGCAAGACATGATCAAGTCCACCATAACCAATATCGTATGCCCAACCATCTCCACCAATTATCCATACAGATTTATCAATAAGTGAATCTAATAAAGTTTCTGCAAGTCTTGCCTTATCACCTTGGATAGAAGATAACTTTTCTGTCAAAGATTTTTTATTTAATCTTTGTTTTTCTATATCTTTTTCTTCCATAATTTTATCAAGATTTTCTATACCTAAATCTGTAAGTAAAGTCTTTAAAGAGTCTCTTTTTTGCTTTAAAGCAATTTTCATTCCAAGTCCATACTCTGCATTATCTTCAAATAATGAGTTTGACCAAACTGGACCTCTTCCATTTAAATCACAAGTCCAAGGAGTTGTTGGTAAGTTTCCACCATAAATTGATGAACAACCTGTTGCATTTGCAACTACCATATGATCACCAAATAAATGAGTTAACATTTTTATATAAGGTGTTTCACCACATCCTGCACATGCGCCAGAAAACTCAAAATAATGAGGTAATAATTCAATATGTTTTGGAATATTTAAATTTAATTTTTCTCTATCGAAATCTGGTAATTTAACAGCATAATCAAATTGTTTTTGTCCTTCTTCTTTTACATCCATAATATCAACCATATCTAATGCTTTTACAGGACAATTAACGACACATACAGAACATCCTGTACAATCAGCTGGAGAGATTGTTAAAGAAAAGAATAAATCTTGTCCAAGTTCTGGGGTTTTCATTGGAACTACTTTTAATCCTTCTTTTCTTGCCTCTTCTATTTGTGAAGAATTTAAAACTTTAAAACGAATTGCAGCATGAGGACACAACATTGAACATTTACCACACTGAATACATTTATCTAAATCACATTTCGCAACTTGATTAGATATTGCTCTTTTTTCATACTTAGATGTACCAACTGGATATTCGCCACCACCAAACTGTCCATCAATTTTAAATACAGATACAGGAAGTTCATCCCCTCTTCCACCTGCAATTTTACCTAAAGTATTTGCAATATTAGAAGGAGTGTTTTCTGTCATAGATGGTATAAAATCAAGAATATTACCTGACGCTTTTTCTGGTAATATAAATTCTTGTAAATATTCTATTGCTTTATCAACAGCCATCCAGTTTGCTTTTACAATATCCATACCTTTTTTCTTATAGGTTTTCTCTATTGCACTTTTTGCAGAATCTTTCGCAATTTTTGGATCTATCACTTTTGTTAAATTAAAAAAGTTAAGCATTATAAAAGTATTGATTCTATTTCCAAGTCCAAGTTCTCGTGCTGCCTTATTAGCATCTAAGAAATAAACTTTTGCTTTTGCTTCTATAAGTCTTTCTTGAGATGGTATTGGCAGAGATTCAAATGCAATTTTTGGATCAAGACCTGTATTTATCATAACAGTTCCACCACATCTCAACGATTTAAAAGTATCAAATCTTTGTGCAATCACAAAATTAGAAACACTTATGAAATCAGCAGATTCAACCAAATATTGACTTTTTATAGGAGAGTTTGAAAAACGAATATGAGATGCAGTAAGTCCGCCAGATTTTTTAGAATCATATACTGCATAAGATTGTGGATAAAGATCAGAATTATCACCAACTATTTTAACAATATTTTTTACAGCTCCAACCGTACCATCACTTCCTATACCATATAAAATAGAGGTTTTTATTGAATCATCTTCTATAGAAAAACTTTTATCAGTTTTAAGAGATAAATTTGTCAAATCATCTTCTATACCAACTGTAAAATTATGATGAAGAGTATCATTTTCTAAATTATCAATTATTGCTTTTACATCACGAGGATTAAATTCTTTTGATCCAAGTCCATATCTTCCACCAAAAACTTTAACAGAAGAATCTACTATTGAACGAATATTTTGGTATAATGGTTCACCAATTGAACCAGATTCTTTAACTCTATCTAAAACAGCAATTCTTTTTACTGTTTTTGGAAGAGCATTTAAAAACATTTTTACAGGGAATGGGTTAAATAAATGTATTTTTATAAGTGCTGTTTTTGATTTTAAGAAAGAAATAGTTTCATCGATTGTCTCACAACTACTACCCATAGAAACAATTATATTTTCTGCATCTTTATCACCAACATATTCAACTAAACCATATTTTCTTCCTGTTAATTTATAAAACTTATCCATAACAGATTGAACAATATCTGGAAGTTCCATATAAAGAGAGTTTGATGCTTCACGAGATTGAAAGAAAACATCAGGATTTTGTGCAGTTCCTCTAATTTTTGGATTCTCTGGAGAAAGTCCTTTATTTCTTGACTTTAACATATAATTTTGTGGGACTAACTCTTTTAAAGTATCATCCTGAAGTCTTTCTAATTTTGATTCTTCATGACTTGTTCTAAAACCATCGAAAAAGTGTAAAAATGGAACTCGTGATATAAGAGTTGAAGCATGTGCTATTGCAGCCATATCATGAGCTTGTTGAACACTATGACTTGAAAGCAAAGCAAAACCAGTTGAACGAACCGCCATAACATCACTATGATCACCAAAAATAGAAAGAGCATGGGTAGCAAGTGCGCGTGCAGCAACATGCATTACAAAAGGTGTTTGTTCACCTGCAATTTTATACATATTTGGTATCATTAAAAGAAGACCTTGGGAAGCTGTAAATGTAGTTGCCATAACACCCATCTGTAAAGCACCATGCATAGCACCAGATGCTCCCGCTTCAGATTGCATTTCTATAATACTTGGTACGGTTCCCCAAATATTTTTTTTCTTTTGATTTGCCCATTCATCCGCAAGTTCTCCCATTGTACTACTTGGAGTTATCGGATAAATTGCAGCAAACTCACTAACTCTATACGCAACATCTGCTGCAGCCCAATTACCATCTACTATTAAACTTGACATATTTAACATCCTTTTCTAAAAATACTTTTATTTCTTTGAATCTGTTTTTTCAATTTTAATCATTTTAGACATAGCGCGTACCATATCCAAACCACGTTCTAATTGATAATCTTCTTTTAATTTTTCTTCTTCTGTCTCTTTTTTATCACTATCCTTATTTTTCTTACTTTCTTCATTTTTAAGTGCATTTTTAAAAGAGGCTTCTGAATAAACACTTTGTTTCTTCTCTAGAATTTCAAGTTTTCCTTGTAATACCTCTATATCTGGTGTTATACCTTCTGTCTGGATGGATCGTCCACTTGGAGTATAATAACGAGCAATAGTTATATGTATTGCTGTACCATCACCAAGAGGTTTTTGTTGTTGAACACTTCCTTTTCCAAAACTTTGAGAGCCCATAACAAGTCCTCGTTTGTTATCTTGTAATGCCCCTGCTACAATTTCAGATGCTGAAGCAGATCCATGATTTATTAAAACAACAATTGGCTTTCCATTTATTAAATCACCTTTTGTTGCCATACTTCTGGCTATATCTTTTTTATCTTTACCTCTTGTTGAAACAATTTCTCCAGAATCTAAAAATACATCAGATACTTCTATAGCAGTAGATAAATATCCACCAGGATTGTTACGTAAATCTAAAACATAACCTAAAACTTTTTTCTTTTCTAATTTAGAAATTGCATCTTTTAATTCTTTGGTTGTAGTTGCGCCAAAATCAGATATACGAATATAGCCTATTTTTTTATCATCACCTTTTTCTTCAAATTTTACAGACTTAACTTTTATAATAGCACGTTTTAAAACAACAACTTTTGGTTCTGGTAAATTTTCAGAAACGATAGTTAATTTAACCTTTGTTCCAGGCTTTCCTTTCATTTTTTTAACAGCTTGATTTAAAGTCATCTCAAAAACTTGCTCTCCATCAATATGAGTAACATAGTCCCCTGCTTTAATACCAGCTTTATATGCTGGTGTATCATCTATTGGAGAAATAACCCTTATCGCACCTTTATCTGATGTAACTTGAATACCAAGTCCTCCAAATTCACCACGAGATCTATCTGTAAAATCTTTGAAATCATCTTTTGATAAATAAGAAGAATGTGGATCCAATGCCTCTAACATTCCATTCATTGCACCTTCTAACATTTTCTTTTCATCAACTTCTTCAACAAAAGAATTTCTTGCCATCTGAAAAACTAAAGCAAATTTTTTTAATTGTTCATATATTTGCTCATCTGTTAAATGTTTTACAGGTTCTTTCTTTAGTTCTTTTGAAAAAACAGAAATTGGAGTTAAAAGTACAATTAGAACTAACAATTTTTTCATTTTTATTTTCCTAAATATTTATTTAATAAACTCTTTTTTAGGTTAAAATTTAGCTAAAAAAACAAATACTTTCAAGAATAAATATATATTACCTAGAATCTATATGAACCAGATAACCTTATATTATGTGCTTGAATACTATGATTATAATAGTACCTATAATCAATTCCTGCTTGCCATCCATTTGCTGATAATAATTCAATTCCTGCAATACCATTTGCCCAGAACTTATCTATAAAAGTATCATATTGTGTATAATCAACAGCATTAGCAAATTTAAAATCTGTTGTTTTTGGTTGTCCAAGAATATCATATTCAACACCAAGGGATAAATGAGGCTTTACTTGGAACCAGTAAGATGTATAAATTCTTTTATCAAACATTAAAGAATATCCAGGGGTTAACATAAGATAACCATCACCTTCAATATCAGAGTAAGTATTTCCTGATTTAAACCTTTCATTTACACTAAGCCCAAAGTTATAACCACCTCTCAAAAAGAAATTACCAACTACATATTGATAAGCAATATTATGCATTAATCCCCATTCAGATGAGACAGATAATGAAGAACCGTTTCCTTTTATCTTTGATAAATAATTTTGTTCTCTTTCAACATCTATCAAATCAAGTCCAATTAAACCATTTATATAAAGACGAACATCTTGATCTAAGATTTGCAATAAATAAAGTCCACCAGATACATTTGTATCAACCACATCTGTTTTAACTTTACCTTCTTTTATTCCTTTAGTATTTCCTGCATACCTTAAATCAATATCATCCATATATCCATTAGAAGATCTTGAAAACCTACCAGTAAGTCCAAATATTGTTGTATCACCAAGTTTAAAATCTATTCCTCCTGATAAAGCAAATCTATTACCAACAGAAGTTAAATCTCCATCTTTTAAGTCTTGTTTAATAAATCCGTATTTTGCTTCACCCCAAATTTTATTTAAATTACGATTTCTATTCCATAAAAACTCGTCAAATATTCTTTCTTCAAAATCTCTTGAATCTAAGTGATTATTAAGAGCTATCATACCTTGAATTAATTCAGTTTCCCTTGGTTGTAAAAGTCCCGATAGTCTTGCCAGAGGTTTACCATTTCTATCAACAGAATATTGTTTAAGTCTTTCATAAATTTCATTAGATAATGGCTCAAATTCAGTACCTGTAAACAAAGTTTTTAAAACTTGAACAGGTGTTTTGTTATAAAATTTATCTTGAGTTAATTTAGAAGCGATTAAATTATCAATTGCACCTGCTGTTTTATATTCACCAACTCGTAAATCTTCAACTGGTGCAACCAAAGGTTGAATTTTTAACAATTGTAAAGGTCCACCAAAACGAGGATCAAAAACTAAATAAACACTATCAGGCTTTCCATCTCCATCAGTGTCCCTAAGAGTTAAATACATTCTTTTATTTTTCTCTGCGTCTGCAACTTGAGAAGAATCAAGATAATTAAAACAGTGTGTACCATCTGCATTACAGAATTTTACAATAGCATTTGCTAAATTTAATTTTCCAATATTTTCTATACCTTTTCCTGCTTTCAATAACCAAATCGCAGTTCCACTATCAACAATTTCTGTAAAATGAGCACCAAATTGACCATTATTTAATATATTATTAGTTCCACTACCAGGTGCATTTATACCACCAATTAACTTTCCACCAATACTAACTAAAGGTTCTGGATTCGTATGATAATTTGTAATAGAACCAAAATTTAAAGGATTTGTTTCCACTCTTGACCAATATTTTGGAGATTCTGATTTCTTC
Source organism: uncultured Alphaproteobacteria bacterium (assembly GCA_963540515.1). GTDB lineage: Bacteria > Pseudomonadota > Alphaproteobacteria > Rs-D84 > Rs-D84 > JAFGMC01. Next base: position 12,686 of record CAUTNA010000006.1, on the reverse strand, counting down.
TTAATAAATAAATTTAAAATACTATTACTACCAAAATGATAATCATTTTCAATTTTCATTGAAACAATATTATAAAGCTTTGCTCCATCAAAAATAGAACCACCTACTGTTAAGTTCAAAAAGTTATTATCTCTTAAAGAATAAATAGATACATCAGAATTAATATCACCAGAAACCTCTAAATTATTTGTTTTAATTTTTAACTTTCCAATCAAGTCTTCTATACTTTCTGTTTTAATTGAAGATGCTGATAATTCTAAATCATCAGAATCAATTTTTAATCCACCTTTTGCTTTATTTGAGTTATTTGATATTGAACCCTTTAAAACAAGATTTTCTTCTATATCTAATTTATTACCAGTTAAAATAGTATCAGAATTATCAGAAACAGTAAGGCTTTTAAGTTTTGTTATTTTTGAATATAAATTTAAAAGTTTATTATTTACTACATCTTTAAATTTAGAACTTTCTCCAGATATGGTTAAATTACCAGAATTAAGAATATTATCACCTTCAACATCTTCAAAATCCAAAGATAAATTTTTATTATTAGTAATTTTCTTTAAAAACTTAGCAGTCTTTCCTTTCAAATTCATCTGACCGGAATTTTCAATCTCATCTTTTACAGTTATTTTTTTAACATCAAAATTAAATTTTCCATTTTCTCTATTTATAATTTGATTAAATATTCCTTCTTCTCCAGCAAAATTTAGATTACCTGAATTATCAATATTATTTGTTTTAATATTTGTATAATTTATATTTAAGTCAGCGTCATTATCATTGGTTATATTTTCAAATTTAGAATTTTCCCCAGATATTTTTAAATCCCCATAATTTTCAATATCTTGCATATCAATAGAGTTTGATTTCATATTAACGCCAGATCCACTCTCAACATTAATATCTTTAAGAGTTGCTTTATTAAAAGTATAATTTGCTTTATTTCTATAACGATTATTAAAATCTGTTTTTGCAATTAAATTACCAGTTATATTAAATTCATTTGCTTTAATATCCAATGCATTTGCATAATTTACACCTTTATCTGTCTTCTTCATTAAAACAAGCTTAGAACCAGTATCAAAAGTATCATCTTTGCCTTGATAAACATTTCCATTGATCTCAAAATTACCAGAATTAACAATAGAATCAGCCTCTATTTTTGCTTTACCTTGCATAATTTCAAATAAACTATCAATTACAAACTTATCTGATAAAAGATTTAAATTACTATTATTTTTTCCTTTATATGTACCAAATTTACTAAGTTTATTAGATACAATATCCATTTCATTAGAGTTTTCAATAATGCTCGCCACAAAATTTTTTGACTTTGATTTAAAACGACTGTTTATACCACCACTTACATATTCATCAATATTAACACCACCATCTGATTCTATATTTATCCTGTTATTATTTTGAATTTTACCAGCAATAAAATCTTTTGATTTTGTTTTTAAAGAACCATTATTTCCAACAACTAAATAATTTATACCTTTTTTTAAATTAATAGAACCCTCATCTGAAGTAATTTCTGATATTCCATCTATATTAGAATTTTTGAAAACAGATATATTTCCTTTAGCATTTATAACTAATTTTTTACCAGAAGAAACATTTAAATTACCCGCTATCTGTATAAAACTACCAGAATTTAATTCAAACGAATCTCTTCCAATAACTAAACCTTTTACAGCAGAAGTATCAAATGTTAAATCTCCACCAATATCTATACCGTTTTTGGTTATAATTGATTTAGTTTTTTCTGTTTTAAGCAAACTATTTATATGCATTTTAAGATGATCAAGTTCAGCACTTATAATTTTTTTTAAATTTACTATCGCTCCATCATCTAAATATAATCTTCCACCAACTACTAATTTTGTTTTATCAGTTCCAGTAAAAGTTAATGTATTATTTTTAACCATAACATCATTTTTAACTTTTATAGAAGCATTTAAATCAGTAGATTCTAAACTTATATTCTTTCCAACTTCTTCATTTAATTTAATATCTCCTAACTCTATTGTTTTTGCTTTTAAACTAACTAAGCCATTTGTTGTTAAATTCAATCTTCCTAAAGAATCATTTACACCAAGTTGAGAAGAATTAGCAGTAAGCGAATTTGCTTTTAAATTACCTTTTATATTTATATTACTTATTGCACCACCAATATTTAAAACACCTTTTCCTTTTTCTACAAATACATTTTTAGATATATCTAAATCTTTATTTCCCTCTATATCAACCCTACCATTTTTTACAATTACAGAACCTATTTTTATTTTACTACTATTACTAAGTAAATTACCTTTTATAAGAGTCCTTAATTGTTGTATATCAGAATCTTTATATGCACGAGACTCAATATCACCTTTTATATCAATATTATGTCCTTCAACTTGTGTAAAACCTCTATCATTTGTAAGATTATTTATTGATACTTTACCAGAATTATTATCAGCTCTAATAGTAAGAGATGGATGATCAGGATTATTATAAGAACTTAAACCAAGTATATTATTTATTGTTATATTTTTCCCAGAAAGTATAGTTTCACCATTATTTTTTATATTTCCACCATTGATATAATTACCACTACCATCATACTTTCCTAAAATAATATCTCCACTAGAGAGAATTTTATTTCTATAATGAAGAGTTAAATCACCTTTTATAAGAGTATCACCACCAGTTGAAGTTAATAAAAGCTCATTACCATCTTTGCTACGATTTTCAACATCACCTTCTACCATTATAGTCTTTGCAATTATCTCAGTTTTTCCACTCTCATTAACAATTTTACCAAAAACAACTCCTCCATTATTTACCTTTAAACTAAAAGACCTAAGTTTATTAACCAGATTATAAAAACTTGGAGCTTTTTCTTTTGTAAAATTAATAGTACCTGTCTCCCACTTAAATATTTTATTTTCACCCATATTTTCTAAATTAAAATCATCTTCAAAAGTACTAGCACCTAATACTTTTCCTTCTATATTTGACTGACTGAATAAAGATTTTTTCAAAGTCAAATTTGCAAGATTTTCAAATTTTAATAACCCAGCTCTATGATCAATTTTAGAATCAATTTCTACATTCGATCCCTTGAAAGTCATATCTCCACTATTTACAATACCAGAGCCAGATGAGGAAGCAATAACTTTAGGAGTGTTCCAAGTAAAATCACCTTTATTACTAATATTTTCACTAAACTTAACTTCAGATCCTTTTATATTTACTTTACCCTCATTACTAAAACTTACCAACTCAACTTTTCCAGATGATTCTAAATTAAAATCACCTTTATTATCTATGCTCTTCAAAATTGCACTATTAACATCCGCACTAAAACTTGCACCTCTTTTATTGAATATTGTTCCATTAATAGTACTGTCAATTTTATTCATTGTCAGTATATCAATATTAACAAGTTTTAAATTTCCTAAATTATTTATGGCACCAATAGTTAAATTAGATCTTTTTGTATTATTTTCACCACCAAGAGTAAAATTATAACCTAACTGTAAATCTAATTTACCTTTTACAGTTATATCTTTCTTATTTCTAGATTTAAGAGAAAAAGTTTTACCTGGAGTATTTATATATAAAGATCTAATCGGATCACCAGAATTATATTGAGATCCAACAAAAAGACTATTTTCAACATTAATTCCATCTGCTGAAAACCAAGTTCCTCCATCAATTGTAACACTATCTGGATAATTCAATGTATTTAAAATTCCAACAAAATCTTGATCTGGATTTTCTGCCGAACCAAAAGCTGGTAAATTAAACAAAATTAAACATAAAAACAAATATTTCTTTAATTGTTTCATATTAATTAGAACACCTTGATTAACATTATAACACAAAATATTAAAAAATTCTAATTTGGATAAATATAAATTTTAGTAAGTTGATAAAAAAATTAAAAACCTTGCAAAATATAGTAATTTTTAAGTATAATTTCACAAAAATGATATTTAGTACTGTAAATTTAATTTTAATTACTAAAGCAATTCAGACAATTTTAAAAGTTGTCTTAGTCCTTTTGATTTTAATAACTCCCAGTTATATAGCTTATAAAAACGAACTATCAAGAACAGATGTTGTGATTGTTAGATGTTCAAGCATTATATTTGGTTGGACAATTATTGGTTATTTATTTGCTTTGATTTATAGTATTAAAAAATAATTTTATAAAAAAGGTAGAAAATGGCAGGAAGTATAAATAAAGTAATATTAGTTGGAAATATAGGTGGAGAACCACAAATAAGATCCTCATCGTCTGGACAAAAAATTGTCAGTTTTTCACTTGCTACAAGCGACAGATGGAAAGATAAACAAACAGGCGAACAAAAAGAAACAACCGAATGGCACAGAATTGTTATATTTGGCAGTGGACTTGCAGATGTTGCAGAAAGAATGTTACAAAAAGGCACAAAGTTATATATTGAGGGAGCTCTTCGTACAAGAAAATATCAAAATCAACAGAATATAGAAATGTATACAACCGAAGTTATTATTAATCAATTTGGTGGTCAAATGGTTATATTAAGTGGAGCTAAACCAATAAGTGGGGATAATTCTGCATCTATAAACAATCAAACTTCACCAGAAATATCTGTTGAAGATATAGACGATGATATACCATTTTAGTATAAATTATAATTTGAAATTTAAGGACAGAAAAATCTGTCCTTTTTATTTTAATATAAATAAATTAAGAATAGCTAAAAAAATTTGTGCGGTATATCTTTAATAAAATAAGCATCATACCCGCAGATTAAAATATCAGATTTCCGCCATTTATAATCATAATTTAAAGATAAAAATAAAAAAATTCATATAAATTTATCCGCATTTTTTAAATTGATTTTAAAATAAAATTTATTACAATTATATTTGTCGGGGTGTAGCTCAGTCTGGTAGAGTACTTGCTTTGGGAGCAAGGTGTCGAAGGTTCGAATCCTTTCGCCCCGACCAGATTTAAAAACATTAGATTATATATTTATCATTTTTTATTTTTGCTCTAATACACAAGTTTAATAGAAACAGGTTGTGATATTCTTTAGTTCATTATTAGATTATTTTGAATATTTTTTTACAATACTTTCTGCCATTATTTTAATTTTCTTTAAATTATTCTCATAATTTACACAATCTCTTGCAATCTCTGATCGATATGAATCGCGAATATTTTCAGACATATAAAAACATCCTTGTAAATGTTGCATACAATAACTATTACCTATGTTAAAACTTTCTTGTCCTCTAAGTCTTGTTTCTTTATCAGTCCAATATTTTTGTATAGATTGGTTTATATCTGCTAAATTTTTATCTATCTTCTCGTAAGAATTAGATCCAAAAGTATTTTTTAAATAATTATCTAACTCTTGATTATTTTGATTTATATTTCCATTTCTAAGAGATACTATTTTATCTACAAGTGATGTAATTTTATCTTTATATTCAGACTCTATTAAAGAAAGTTTTGCACTACAATAACACTTATTATATTCAAAATTTTTTCTTTCACAATATTGATTCATACACTGTGTATAATCAGCTATACATTTTGAAGATGGTATATATTTTCCATTAAATGAAAAATTTTTACCATTATCAACATTAGAATTATTATTGTTTCTAACAGATGAAGATCTTGCTTGATTAAAGGACATTGGTCTGTTTATAACTCTTCTGGTCTGATTTATAGAAGGTATATAATTATAATTTTGATTTAATGTTGCACTTCTAACACTGGCACGACTAACAACCCTTCTGTTATTATTTACAGGTACAGGATTTAAAGATTCTCTCATTTTATTATTCATATATGGATATAAATTATTATATAAATTAGTATCCATAAAATTATAAGGTCTTACTTCAGCATATACCGAAGATATAAAAAAGAATAATAAAAAAAATATCTTAAATAACATTCATTTAATATTAAAAATTTTATCAAAAATAAACAAGTACTATTATTGTTTAAAATTTTTTTATGTAACATTTGTTAGTATCAGTACACTGACTAGGTAAACTAATATTATCACAAGATGTTTTATCATCTACTAAGTTATCACCATTTGTATTGGCATTTTTTGCAGGATGCCAAAAACAGATTTTCTTATTAGTATCATCAATATAAAAAGTTTGAAAATCTTTATCTAATTTACCATTACTACTATACGTAACAATACGATCTATTAGTTCTATATTATTTTTATCCTTATTATTTTTATCTTTATATTTTATAATAATCCATTTTTTACAAGATAATTTTTCATTATTATCTAATTTTCCAAAACTATTTTCTTCACAATAAATTTCTATATCAGCATAAGACAATACAAGATCAACTAAAGATTTTAAAGAATCTTTTTTTTCTTTAGTAATATCTTCTCTATCATTATAACCATAATTTTCTAGGGAACTTTCATATGTATGTTCTTTATCATAACATCGTTGAACTTGAATATTTGATAATGAACTTAATAAAGTTTGATTTAAAGGACAAGAATTATCGTAACAACTATTAAAATTTTTATCTGTATTTGTTTGTCTGGCAAACCAAGAAAGTAAAGTTTCTTTATCCTTATTCTCATCACTTATTATACGTATCATATTATTATAAATTAAATTATTCTGTTTTTCACAATGTCCCCAAAGACTTTCAGTAAACCTATTACCATCTTTATATAAAAAAATACAATCATCATTAAGTATTCTATTATAATTATCAGAAGGTTTTGTACCAATAGAATCACAATTAGTATAAAACTTATTATTCTTATTATTATTATTCTTTCAGATTAGTATTATCATATAAAACTTTATGAAAACTACTAAGTACTCCTAATTCACCATCCATATTTTTATATTTAAGAATTTTTTCTATAAAATATTTTGTTTGATTACCTTCTTTTGATTCAATTTCTTTTATACAATCATTAACATCTTTAAAACAAACACTTCTTGATAAAATTTTTCTTCTGTTTAAAGAATATAATGGATCTTTACATAATTCGAAGTTTCCTGTATCTGTTTTACATTGATTAATAATACATTGTTTTCCAACTTCCATACAATTAGATCTGATTTTTTGATAAGCAATTTCAAGATTTAAATTCTCTGTTCCAGCACCCCATTCATCTTCTTTTTGAGGAGAAACTTTACCATCTTTATTCAATAAAGCATTACATGTTTCTCTGGCATTTTGACACATTTCATAAGCAGTTCTAAATACTTTAACTCCGAATATAGAAACTGCTCTTTTATCAAAATCAGCAATCTGTTTATAACTTTTTGTCATACATTCAGATAAAAGTGCTGTACAACTTTGTTTTAACTCTTCTATTTTTTCATCTTGCTTAGCTTTTATTTTCTTTAAAGCATCTTCTATAAATTCTTTTTTCGCAGTTTCTGCCATATTTTTACATACTTTAGTAGCGGATTTTACTCGATCGTATTTGCGGTGAATATACTCATAAAATTTTTGATTTTTTTCACTAAAATTAGACCAAGATTGTTTTTTGTCATCACTATCTGGTTTTGTTATAAGTGTTGAAAATTCAACGATTCTTTCACCAACAGTTAGGTTAAATTTGCCTGTTTTACTATCAATATATTGCCCAGAGGAATCTAAACATAATTCTAGGTTAGTACCGCAGACTGATTTGTTATACATAGCATCTTGAATTTTCTTCATACAAAGAAGAGCACTTTCTGAATTAGATTTTTTATATAAATCAAGTCTGGACATATCAAGTAAAGCATTTCCTTCATGAATTTTACTGATTGTCTTTTCATTCAACAGTTCATAAGTCTTTTCTATTGTGTTACAATCTTTCTCTATTGCCATTTGATAAGTTTCTTCAGCAAGTGTAGCATCTTCAGGTTTACATACTTCGGATGCAATATCAAGGCATACAGGAAGAGCAGAATTATACAATTCAACACCTTCTTTTAAAGTTGTTTCTTGCCCTAAAGCAGAATCTAAATCATCAAAAGAATTAGCTGAATCCATAGATAAAGATAGAGAAGACATATCTTTTTCAAACGAAGATTTTGAACCAGCATTTTTCAATTTGGAAGAAATTTCATCTAATATTTTTTTAGATTTTGATGTATCTTCTTTCTGGAAAGCCGTTTCTCCTTCGGTTGCTTTTGATAAAGCTTTAGCATCCCCCTTTTCCATATTTACACTTAATAATCTTTCATTAAAAGAAAGCATTTTTTGTTCAACATCAGTTATACGAGATCTCGCCTCATCAAAATCATGTGAACGAGAAGAACAAGAACATCTGCGCAACTGTTTATCTTTGTTTGTACAAAACTCATCCATACATTTAAAAAATGTATCTTTACAAACAGAATAACTTTGCTTTGATGAAACAACATTGTTTACAGGTGATTTATTCAAATTATTTACAGCAACACGTGTTGATAGATTTTTTATATTTTGCTTTACAGATCTTTGTTCTTTAATTTGTCTGTTTATATATTTAACTTTATTTTGTGGAACTTCTAAAGATCTTACTACTTGATTTTTAGCACTCCTGCTGACGGCAGATTTATTAGCCTGCCTTTCAACACTTCTATAAGATTTTTGTCTTGAATTATGTAGATTATCAGAATTATTTAATTGTCTTGATGTATTTATAACACCTGCACGACTTGAAATAACTCTTTGATTTTCAACAATATTATCTGAATTACGATTAACCACAGTACCTGAATTTCTGTCTGCAAAAACAGAACTGGAAATAATTACCAGTAAAATCAGAATGATTTTTTTCATAATTTGTGAAAATTATAGCAAAAATAACAAAATATAGACAATAAAAATTTAAACTAGGTTTTTAAAATTTAAATATTTGTGATATAATTGATATGATTAAAAGGTATTATTTTATATGCAGAGAGAATTTATAAAAAAAATATTATTTATTGTTTGTAGTTCAGTTTTTCCAAATTTTTTACTGGCAGCCGGTACTTATTATAATGGAAATTATACTGGTCTACAAAACAGGTACAGACAAAGTGCAGGATTTCAAGCAAGTAGCTATCAACCTGGGCAAGGACGACCTATGAACATATCAAACACAGGTTATAACTCTTTTGGTATGCGTCAATATTCAAACGGTTATCAAAGAACAAACAATTATTTAAATAGTGGACAAGCTGGAAGATTTGGGTATCAAAATCAAAATTCAAGTAGAAGTACTAATAATTCAAAGAATACGAACGATAATAAAAAATTTATTTTAAATGCTGGACTTTCAAGAGAAATGGGAACTTGGAATGTAGAGATGAAAGAAGCAGGAAGTATACTGACTTATAATAATCTTTCTTGGAATGTTTTCAGTGCAAATGGAACTTATAGTTTTGATGCAGGGGATGTTAAACTTAAAATTGATGGAAGCTTAAAATATGGTCTTCAATCAGGTAGTTCTTCAATGGTTGATGATGATGTTACAAAAGGCGGACTTTTAGGTACTTTATGGAAAGATGATGATGGAAATAAACTAGATCAATCATATATAACAGCACTTTCTGTTGGGACAAGTTCAGATGGAAGTCAGTTTGGTCTGAATATTGGTCTTGGATTTCAAGATGTATTTAAATTAGGTAAAGCAAACTTTACTCCATCTTTTGGATACAGAATATTTAAACATAAACTACAAACAAGTAAAAATTATGGTCTTGCTGTTGAAAGAACAAGTAAGTGTAAAGAAGTTAATGGAGAAAAACAATGTGATGTTGTACTGGTTGCTATTGACGAGCATGGGAAAAAAACTATTTTAAAAAGAATTAACACTTATCAGAAAAAGATAGAAAACTTTCCTAATGATACCAAAGATTTAGATACAGGTAATACATATTATTTTTATCAACCTGGTATAACTCACCTTTATGATACATCTTGGAATGGACTTTATTTAGCAGTAGATATGAACTATGAAATAAATGAAAATAATAATGTTGATGGACGTCTAGAGCTTGGATTACCATCATATTATTCTCAAGGATCTCAACCATATAGAAGAGATTGGCAAAATCCAAAGTCTATAGAAGATTCAAAGCCTATTTTTGGGGCAGTTCATCTCGGATTAAAATCAAATTATAATACAAATGTTTCAGACAATATAATGTTATCAGTTGGTTTTACATATGATTATTATTCAGTTGATGGAGCAAATGCCAGAACATATTTAAATTCTGAATATTATAAGAATAGAGAACAAGATATTATAAACGAATGGAAGAAAGTAAAATTATTATCAGAATTAACTGATGGCGATTATTCAAGCCCAACTTTTAAAGCTTTGTCTAATGAGTTAAAAAATCTTAAATTTGAATATAAATCCTTAAAAAAAATAGAAAATGACTGCAAAGGATGGGTATGTAGTATGGATAACGAAGTGAGTTCTTTTTATAAATCTATGGGAATCAGAGCAGGAATTAAAATAAAGTTTTAATTTGAAAAAGGACTATCAATGAATAAAAATAGAAATTTAAAAAAAAGAAACAAATTACAACATGTTGTGATAGAAATTATCAAAGGACATATTTATAGACCATTATCAATAGATGAATTAGAAACAATTAAAAGAATTTATAAAGTATCATCTTATTTAAATAAGAAAAATGGAAATAATATTAATAAAATTAATTTTTTAAAACTTTTAGAATATTTCCTTCATACATATAATCCAAAAAATTTTTCAATAAAAACTAATTTAACAAGTGTAGATATTAAAGTTACATTATACTTGTTAGAAGTATATAAAAAAATAGATCTAAAAAAAGTTTTTATCTTTCTTACACCAAGGGAAAAACAAGTGTTAAGATACGAACTTAAAAGGTTAAATACAAAGAAAGAAAAAACCGAAAAAGATAATGAAGATATCAAATTCTATAATTTTCTTTTAGAAAATTTTGACTATAATTCTTTTTTCAGAACTTCAAATACTTATTTTCAAAAAAATGTTTAAATATACTTAGTTTTTAATCTTCTAATTTACATAAATTTAAATTCTTAAACAGTTTTTTAAATTAAAAATAATAATTCTAATAAGACTACAATCTGAAGCAATATATAATATATTGTACATTTATATTATTTGAATTTATATTTATGGTTGATAAAAACAATTTTCAATTATCTCTAAAGTTTCTTCACTATCTATAAATTTTTTATTTACAGTACTATTTAATTTTATATAACAACTCTTCTTTGCATCAATGTTACACTTTGTATAGTCGTAATTTGGAATACAATAATTGTTATTAGTGTCTTCATTATCTTTATTTAGTTCTTCTTTAGAGCTTTTTTTAGTTTTAACTTCTTTAGATTCAAATGTTAAACCATCATGACTTATATATCCATTAAGATTATTATCTTTATTATATTCACCTTCTGTATATAATTCTTTACAAGAATGACAGCTACCGTCATTATGAAGATATTCTTTATTTTTACAAAATTCTATTCCTTGATTGGAATCTTTTTTATAGAATTTTCCACCTTTACATAAATATCCTTTTTTACATATTTGACAAGTTATTTCATTTTTTGGAAGATATTCTTTAGGTTTGCATTCTGTATAACACTGCCCCTCCGAAGTCGCACCTTCTGGAGATTTTTCACCATTTTCACATCGTTTTCTTTGTTCTTTATCAGGACAATAATACCCTGATTCACACTTTTTACAATTGTCTTTATTAATATGGTATTCTCCCTCATTACAGGATTTTACACAATCAGATTCTGATGTTGCACCTGTTCCTCTGGTTGTATAACCAGAATGACAAGATATTATATCATCTTCATTTATTTCGCCTTTACAATAATATCCCTTAGGACATATTGCACAATTATCTCCAGTGTTATTATAATAACCAGAAGAACAATATCGTACACAATCGTCATCTTCATAGTTATTATCATCTGAACCATAGTATGGTTTATAACCTTTTGCACAATTTAAAAAAGTTTTATTGTCGTTTGTACTAGCAACTTTATTTACATAAGATGAATCATCAAATGTATTAGTTTGGTAATTACACCATATTCCAATTTGACCAACTACGATACCATGTTTTATATATTTTCTTACAGCATAAACATTCGCAGATTCAACTGGTCTATTACCACAATATTCAATATTATTATCATTAATAATCTCCCAAATATTTCCTTTTTCATAACTTTTAAACATATCATACCAGTCTTTCATTGTTGTAAAATTTTTTGTATCTTGTTCAAAATTACTTGAAGTATTTGGGAAGTCTTTACAATTTCCTTGATCTCTGTAAAGCCAATACAATTTTGCCTTATCCTTATCACCTTTTGAGTTCCAACATACGACTTGTACTGGACAATAAGTATTAAAAGTACTACCTGTACGTACTACAACAATAATACCACCTTCATCATTTTTAACATTATATTCTTGTATACCACCACCAAAAAGATATCCTTTGTCATTTGTTCCATGTTTGTTGTTACAGCTAAAACTAGAATCTCCTGGAGATTTAGTAATTACAATTAGTAATATACTAATATTACAAAATATATATTTAAATATATTCTTAGAAAGATAAAACTTATTATTAATAAAAAGTTTTGAAAAAGAACAAAAATATCTTAAACTATTTTTAAT
>CAUTNA010000005.1:0-63955 GCA_963540515.1 uncultured Alphaproteobacteria bacterium | reverse complement strand
TTTTGGGGTGGGGGGGGGGGCGGCGGGCAATATTAGGGCCATTCCGAAACCTATTTCAATTCATTCTCGATTTCCATTACGGTCCCAAACCGTATATATGAATCTTTAATATAATTATATTTTTAATAATTATGCTGAGTAAAGATCTCAACACCATCTTCTGTTATCCCAAGAGTGTGTTCCCATTGAGCAGAAAGACTGCCATCAACAGTTCTTGCGGTCCAACCATCTTTATCAATTTTACATTCTCTAGATCCCGCATTTATCATAGGTTCAATAGTAAATACAAAACCTGGTACCATTTTTACTTTATCCCATCTTCTATCATAAAAATGGTAAATTTGTGGATCATCATGCATAACTTTACCAATTCCATGTCCTACAAAATCACGAGATATTGAATAACCAAAAGGATTTACAACCTCTTCTATTGTCTTTCCAATTTCTGACAATGGAACACCAGGTTTACAAATTGAAATAGCTGTATTTAGTGCATCTCTGCAAACTTGAACAAGTTTCCTTGCCTCATTAGAAACATTTCCGATTAAAAACATTCTAGAAGCATCACCGTGAAAACCTTTAAAATTTGCAGTCAAATCAACATTTATTATATCCCCATCTTTAAGTATATCTTCTCTGCTTGGAATACCATGTACTATAACATCATTTATAGATGTACAAATGTGTTTTGGAAATCCCATATAACCATAGTCAGAAGATACCGCTCCTTTTGATTTCAAAAAATCTACAACTAAATTATCTATCTCTTCTGTTGATATACCTTCTTTAATAAAAGGTGTTATGTAATCAAAACAACTTGCAACTATATCCCCTATAACTCGTAATCTTTTGAAATCTTTTGGTGCGTAAACAGATGATAGCATCATTTATCCTTTTATATTTTTTTCATATTTCTTTTTAAATTTAAAAGCTTTAACTGATAATTTAAAAGCAAAATCACTGATTAGAATATTTGTTATTTGTGAGTTATAACGCATTCTTCTTTCCAAATCATACAATTTTAAAAGTACACTATTTAATTCTTCTTCTGTCCAAACCTTAAGTGCAAACCTAAAACTATCAATTGATGATCTTTTATATAAATTTTTTGGCAATTGTCCATCCATATAACTTGTAATTAATCTTTTGAAATGCATAGTCAGCATTCTTACTAACATTTCTGGTTCATAATTTTTATAAAATAATCTATTAAGTTCCAAAATCTCTTTATTTATATCACCATCTGTTATTGCAAATAACCAATTATCTAAACTGGATGCAGATGTATCAGGTAAACAATCTATAACATCATTTAAACTTACAATATTTTTTCCTAAAGTGTATAAAACTATTTTTTCTAAAAAAATGTTTGTAACTCTTCTATCCTCACCAAAATTATCAAGCATATATCTCATGGCCTGAGGTTCAATTTCAGTTATACCATTTGATGTTAAATAATTTTCTATCACTGGAATAAGTGTTTTAGCATCATCAAAATAACATGCAACAATTCCTAAATCTGATTCATCTTCAAATAAAACTCTTAATTTTGAATCTGATTTTAATTGATCAGAATTTACTATAATAAAAGCATTTGATGAATTATCTTTAACTATTTCAGAAATAGTTTTAAAACTACTATCAGAACAATTTGATATTACAATAGCCTTTTTTCCTCCAAACATATTATAACTGTGTAATACCATATAAAGTTCATCCATCTTACTTGTCAATTCAGATGAATCTATTTTAAATATATCTGATTTTTCTATCCCAAGCTTTAAAAGAGATTTATCACAAACCTCACTAACCTGTCCATTATCACTACCATAAATTAAAGCAGCTTTAAGATTCTTAATATTATTATAAAGATCTTGTTCTTTAAATTTCATTTTTGACTAGAGTATATCTCTGCAGATACAGAAGTTGCAATTTTTTCAGATAATATAGTTATAGCGTTTTTAATTGAATTATTATAGACAGCATTTGCTGCTATTAAATATCTTACAATAGAATAAGAATCTGAAGCGACTTCCCTTCCCTTTGCAATTTCTTTATCATTTTTAAATAAAGTATAAGTTGCAATCATTTTTATCTCTTGCCAAGTTGCCTCCCCTGTTTCTTCTATTGCTTTATATTCTTTTATAGGTTCATCCAATTTAACAAGTAATCTATACTCAGCATTATTATTTGAAGAACCTCCAAATTTTGCATTTAATGCATTTCTTAAATCTATACCAGATACACCGCTTTTTATTGGTTCAACAAATATATCAAAACTCATATCTTGATACATTGGTCTAAAACCACAAGAAAATAAAAATAAGAAAATAAGTATTTTTTTTAAATTCATAATTTTATATAATATCTGATATTAGCCAGACTTTAACAAAAGAGCAATAAGAATAATGAATATTTTTATAATGTTTTTAGTTTTTATTTTTATGGCAGGTTTTTACTTAATGGACAGTCCTAACCAAAAAGTACAAAATCAAAATATAGATGAATATATATCAAAATCAGAATTAAGAAAACAAACTGAATGTGTAAAAAATGCACATATATTTAATTTGAAAGATTTAGATTTTGAAGATTTATGCAAAGATAAATACAACATAAAAAATCTTAATTTTTGTGTTAATCAAAACAACATAAAAGTTAGCTGTAATGGAAAAGAAGCATATAAATTTTTTATTACTTATTCTGAGTTTGTTGATGAAAAGAACTATAATTTAACAGCAGAAGTTTTTGAAAAATATTATAAGGATATTACAGACTTTGGAATCTTGATAAATAATAATTTAATAACGGGATTAAGAACATATAAGTTAGATAAAATTATTACACAATATATTAAAAATGGAAGTTTGATATATTTCACGAAATATAAAAATCAATCTCAAATAAAATATTTAAAACCAATCAATATTGATACTCCTAGCAATTGTCCAAAAGGGACTATCATGACTTATAAATTTGGAAGATATATATGTTTAGAAAAAAATAAACAATTTGCTTGTATTGGAGATACAATTTGGGATAAGAAAAAAGAAAAATGTGTTCCAAATTATTTTAATAGACCAATATGTGGTGAAAATATGGTTGCAATACTAAAAAATAATGTATGGGAATGTTTGGATTCTATAGAGCAAAATACAGAAATACAATGCGCAGAAAATCAAATAAAAACTTATAATAAATACTCACAAAAATACATTTGTACAGAAGATCCAAATAAACAAATAGATATAAAAAAATGTACTTTTGAAAAAACTAATTTAGTATATGGAAAACTTGGTTCAACTCTTCAAATTCAAAAAATATCAACCAAATGTAATGAATGTGAAAAACAAATTATTAATGAAGATACTTGTGAAAGTTTTTGTATTCCTGATAAAACAAAACTAAAAAATCAAAACTGTTATAAAAATGCACAAGAATGTACTGGAAATAATAAAAGTTTTTACTTTGGTTTTCCAAACCAAGAATATGTAAAAAATGTAAAGGAAGTATATAATTATAAAATACCAATTAATTCAGAATATTCAAAAAATAGAAAATTTAACTGTAAGAAATGTGAAAAAGGAATAAATGAAGAAAAGTCCATTTATCCCTTAATACTTATTTGTAATTAAATTATTCTTGGCGGTTTTTAAATTCACCTCTATCAAGCATTGCTTTTATTTCATGATGTTTAACTTTTTTAGCAGATGTTTGAGGTAGTTCATCTTCTGTTATTGCAAAATGTTTTACCCATTTATATGGTGCAATTGATAAATTAGATGCTTTTATAAGTAAATTTACTTTTGAAATACTAACACCTTCTTTTACTTGAAAAACAGCGTATGCAACTGTTTTACCATCAAGTACTCTTTCAACAACAGCACAAGATAAAATATCATCATTTTGCAAATATAAATCTTCCAATTCATCAGGATAAACATTTTTACCAGAATCCAGTACAATCACTTGTTTCTTTCTGGCTTTTACAATAAGTCTATTCTTTGAATCAATATAACCAATATCTCCTGTTTTGAACCATCCATCTATAAAAGATTCTTCATTTGCTTTATCATTATCAATATATCCTTCCATAACAAGATTACCACGAACCAGAATATCACCAATCCCATTTTTATCTTTATTTACAATTTTTATTTCATTACCTGGAAGTGGTCCTGCAAAATGAGTTTTACCATTAGATAAAGTAAATTTAAAATTAAAATTAGCAGGTCCTGTTGTTTCAGTTAAACCATAACAATCCCCTACATTAAATCCTAGATTTTCAAAAAATTTTCTTATTCTTGGTTTTAAAGTAGCACCTGCAGATACCAATACTTTCGTTCTGCCACCAAAAATTTCATGAATAGGTTTTAAAGCTTTATCAACTATAAAACCCAAACCTATAAATTTTAAAAATCCTTTTAGAGATATAATTGTTTTTAATAAAAAATATTTCCTTTTTTCTTTTACAGAATTTATTATTTTCTTATAAAAGGTTTCCCATACTCGCGGTACTGCAGGAATAACATGTGGACGATATTGTTTAAAATCTTCTAAAAATTCACGAGGATTTAGTACTGGTTGAAGAAGAAGTGAACACTTTAATACAAGTGGAGCAATTATGTTAATAACAACACCATAAATATGATAAAGTGGTAAAAAACCATAAAATATAAAACCTGGTTTTATGACATCACTATAAAAAAGAACACCTTGTCCAAGAGATACAATATTACTATGGGTAAGTCCAACAATTTTTGGTGTTCCAGTTGAACCAGAAGTAAAAGATAACATCGCAAGATCTCTTATATCAACATCTGCAGGAGTAAAATCTTTTTCAGATTCTGTATCAATAGATTCTATATCAAACATTTCAATATCACTATCTATAAAATAAGATTTTTGAGAAAGTGCTAATTTACAGTTAGTTTTTTTCATCATATTTAATCTTTCTATCTCTGAAAGACCTGTATCAAGCATTAAAACTTTTGCACCTTGAGATAAAATTGCAAAATAAGATTTAATAAAATCTGGTGTATTATTCGAAAGTATAGCAACAACATCACCTTTTTTAATATTAAATTTTTTAACAAGTTTAACAGCTCTTCTTTTAACAGCATTTAGTAAATCAAAATATGTTTCTTTTTGTCTCAAAAAGAAAATACTATCTTTATTTGATTCACAAATAGTTTGAAACATTTCGTAAATATTATTAAACAAAATTAAGACCTTTTATAAATAGATTAAAGAGGAAAAGGTACACCAAAAGTGTACCAAGATATATTATTTAATCGTTTTTCTTAAAATATACATAGATGCAATTTCACCAGTTGCTCTTTCACCTTCATCATTAACCATTTCTAATGAATCTTTATTAACAATATAAAAACCATTCATATTATCTAATTTTATTATTGATTTTTTCTTATCAAATTCATATTTACCACTTGCATCAGATTTAAAATCTTTTCCAAGATAAACTTGACTGATTTTATACATACCATTATCTTCTAAAACAATACGAGTATCGATTCCTTCACAATCCGCACAAGGAAGTTTTCCTGTGTATTCTCCAATAAAATTTACATTAGAGTTATCACAACCAAAGATAAAACCAAAAGCTAATAAACAAATTAATTTTTTCATAATATTTATCTCCTTTTTAATAATATGAATATCAAAATTTTAATAAATAAAATATCAATTTGCAAAAAAATAAAATTTATTTTCTAGATTTATTAATAACTGAGTCTGCCTTAGTTGCCCTATCTATTTGAAGTAATTGATTTTCAAGAGCAACCCTTTCAGATGTTTTATAACCAACATTTAATGATTTATCCGTTTTTGAATTTTGTTTCTTTTTAGTTTCTTTCTTATGTTCTTCTGTTTTTAACTCTTTTGTTTCTTTTTTATCAAAACTATCTTTTTTTTCTTCTTCCAAATTGATATTTTCATCAGAATCATCTGAAGATTTTACACTAGGATTTATCAAGTTATTATAAATCTTAATAGATTCTTTTAATCCTGTCATATCTCTCTCAAGCAACTTGTTATTTTTACCAGGAGTGAACCAATTTTGAATTTTAATAGCTGTAAGTTGCATAACTGGTCTTGTTCTTGCCTCTGCAACATAACTTGGTAGATTTAACACATCAGAGTAATACCATAAAATTCCCCAGTATATAAGACCCATCAAAAATATACCACGTACTACTCCAAAAATAACCCCAAGAGTATGATCTGTTACTTTAATCATACTCTCTTGAATTCTATCTCTTATTTTTTGATTAAATAATCCAAAAACCAAAAGAATTACAAAGAAAACAATAAAATACGCAGATACTAATGTTCCAATTGTAGATTCTTGTAATTTAAACCATCCTTGAAAGGTAGTATCTAAAATTGGAGATATAAATCTTGCTGTTACACCTGCAACAATCCAAGAAAGTGTTGCAACAGTTTCATACACTCCACCTCTTATTGTTGCCCAAATGGTAGAAGATAAAACAATACCAATATAGATATAATCAAGAACAGACAAATCAAGCATAAAATCTATTTTTTATTTCTTTTAAACATATAAAAGCTGGCAAGAATTGATAAAATAAGAGCAATCGAAATATAGAATATATTAGATTTTTTTAATATAATACCCCCATCTTGTCTTACAACATCTTCTGAAACTGATAAACCTTCAATCTCTTTAGATTCTTCTTTTTGTACTTCTTTTTCTGATAAAGCTTTAATTATATCTTTATTCATAAACTCAGCATATCCTTGAAAACATTTTCCGTTTACAGTCATAACAGGAACACCACCAGATGTATATTTACATTTTTCTAATACTTTTTTAAATAAATCTATGTTTTTCTTATCTGACAAATCTATTTTTTCAATTTTTAAATCTTTATATTTTTTTGCAAGTGTTCCATCGATATATTCCATAGCATGATGACAATGAGGGCAAGTTGGAGAAAAATACAATGTAAGTTTTGATGCAAATGCAAAATTTGAAATAAATAAAGATGATAAAAATAAAACTATCTTTTTCATGTATTCTACCTTTTGTTAAAAATCTTAAATTCGATGAATTTTATATAAAAATATTATTTCAAGCAAGTATTTTATCTTGAGATAAACTTTATTTAATGTAATTTAAATATAACAAAAAAGGAATATAAAAATGTTTTCAATTCATAATTTTCCATTAAATTTTCAAAGAGATTCACTATCTCCATACATTTCAAAAGAATCAATAGATTTTCATTATGATAAACACTTTAATAATTATATAAATACTTTAAATTCCTTAATACAAAATACTGAATTTGAAAATCTATCTCTCGAAGAAATAATTATAAAATCAAAAAATAATTCAAATACTAAAAAAATTTTTAATAATGCAGCTCAAGTTTATAATCATAATTTCTTTTTTAATTGTCTTTCAAAAGATTCTAAACAAGATATACCTATTGAGATAATTAATTTTTTTAAATCAAAAGAAAATTTCTTATCTGAATTTAAACAAAATGCAACAGATCTTTTTGGAAGTGGTTGGGTATGGCTGATTCAAAAAGAAGATAAATCTTTTGAAATATTAAAAACAGAAAATGCAGAAAATCCTCTAACAAAAAATTTACAACCTGTTTTAAATTTAGATGTTTGGGAACATTCTTATTATTTAGATTACCAAAACAGAAGATCAGACTACATAGATTCATTTCTATCAAACTGTATTAACTGGAATTTTGTGAAAAATAATATTCATTAAAAGAAATAATTATTAAAAATAAACATAAATAATTTTTTTGATTTTTTATTTTTAATATTTTAATATTGGTTTCGCAAAATTTGATAATTTATTATCAGATTAGCAATCGATCTTGCCAATAATGGGGGTTGATTTTCATCAAAAAAAAGGAGACTTATGATGAAGAAATCTTTAAAACTCGCAACAGCTTTATCTGTTGTATCTTTGCATGCTGTTGCATCAACAAATATGGAAAATCCTTTATTCTTACCAAAGAAAGGAGAAGTTTTTTCTAAAACATCAATTGGTGCCATGGTAAGAAAAGCTGACAATACAAATGCTTTACAATTACTTGGTCGCGCAAATAAAAATGAATTTCCTATTTATCGCTTTGGAGAAGACATTGGATTTGGTATCACAGATAAATTAGCAATTCACGGTTCTTTTGGTTATACAAATAATATTGATACAGATCGTAAAGGATTACATCTTGGACGTATCGGTCTTACATACCGTTTATTGGAAGAAATGAATGATGGACTAACATTAGATATTTATTCAGATGCACATCTTGGTGGTCTTGGTAAAATGCGTGGTAAACTTACAAATAATGCTTTTAAATATGCAAACTATTCAAACGGAAGATGGGGATTTCATGTTGGTACAAGAGTTGGAAAAACCTGGGATAAATTCACATTAAGTGCATTTGCAGAAGTACTTCCAACATTTGGAAATTCTAATAATGAAGTAGATATATCAGAACTTTCACTCCCTGGTCTTTCTAAAGTTTCTGTAAAATTAAAATCTACAACAGAATTAAATACGGGAATAAATACTTTCTATGAAATAGATAAAGACTGGTCTTTAAATGCAAAATTTACATATAAACACCATGCAAGTAATGGAGTTGAAGGTATTGATACTGAAGTTCCAACTGGATTAAAACCATATGTTAATGCTTTCTTAGATAAATTAAAAGATATGAAAGATGGTTTTGACGAATATGTAATTTCTCTGCAAACATCTTATAATATATCCGATAATATCCAAACAACTGTTTATGGAGAATACACATTTGATACAGCAAAAGAAAATTCTCAAAATGGAAGTAAATTAAAAGCAGAGGGCGGACTTCGCTTAAATGTAAAATTCTAAAAACAAAAGCACCTTCGGGTGCTTTTTTATTTTAAAAAATACTTTAATATACAGGTTTTTTTAGAGTCTTTTTTATGATATAATATCCCATCAAGGGATAGGATGAGATTATATCAGTTATCTGTTATAGCATTTTTATTAATGGTGTTATCACCATATTCTTCTTATTCTATGTATCCGATGTACAGTCAAAATAGGAATTATTCAGGGTTTCAAAGAAATCAAACAATTGCAAGGCAAATGTCTGCGACACTTCCAACAAGAATAACAGGAAAACTCCCAAATATTGGATCAAATGCAATCGCTGGCAGACAATATTATGAACCTGAACAGTATGACAGACTTGCAGATAGTGGTCTTTATATTGGAGTATCAGCAGGTTATAATACTGCAATAATAGGTGGTATGAATGCAGATTATAAAAATCAAGAAAAGGGATTTTCAGCACCGGGAGCATTTAAACAAGCAAATTATATTGCAAATTCAATAATACCTTTACAGTTATCAGTTGGTGCATCAATTAATAATGATTTAAGAATTGATTTTTCATATACGAGATATAGTGGAATCAATTATGCAAAGAATGTATCAACTTCAACAGGAAATGGTGGATATGCAAACGCATCTGCTACAGGTGGTGGAATTACATCAAATGTGACGAATGTAAATGTTTATTATAATATAGATTCATATACCGGAAATCTTGCTGGAGGTTCTCTCCGTCCATATATTGGACTTGGACTTGGGCTTTCTTTAAACACAATTGCCGATTATATTGTAAGAGATCCAACTTTTTACTCTGAAAATGATCCCGAAAAAGTTGCACAAGGAGTAATCACAGGTATATCAAATGTAGAAGCATATCATAATGGTGGTACATCAGAACAATTATCTTATATGTTAGAAACTGGTGTATCCAGTGAAATGAAAGGTGGAATGAAAGTAGACTTCTTTTTACGTTATATTGATTTGGGGGTTGTAAGTACATCAGGAAGTATAGTTGTAAAACAAACTGAATGGATAGCAGATGGTACAGGAAAAGAAGTTGAATCTCCTGTTCCTGGAGTGTTTCATTGGACAAATTGGCAAGAAAGTGGAAAACTTGGAACTGTTGAAATTGGTGTACGAATGAGATTACAATTCTAAAAAAATATGAAAAATAAAATATTTATTTTTTTTAATATTTTTTTTCTTATCTATGAAAGTCATGGAGCGATCCGTGTCAGCAAATATGATCAATTAAAAAAATCTGGATTACTAGAAAATAAAACAACCTCTCTTTCTAATCTTCCTGTTGAGATAGATGCAAAGCTTGCAAAAAAAATTGAATCTGGTGATAAATCTGTTATTGATATGACAAAACTTACCGCCTGTAGTGAAATATATCCAGAAGGAAAATTTGCATGGACTGTGCCTGATGCCGGAGTTAATAAAAAAATAGAGCAAACTTGTGTTTCTATTGTAGAAATGCGGGCAATAAAGGGAACTGAAGATATAGTTCTTGCAAAAGCACATGTTGCAGCAGGTGATTCTGTTGTATGTAATATTGATAAATTTCCAGAGTCAGGATATACACAAAATGCAACAAATATTGAATTTCCAGCAGATAATCCTCCAACAATTGAAGATGTTGAAAAAGTAATGGATGAAGAACAAAAACAAAATGCAGTTTTCAAAATAGTAACAGGAGCAATAGTTGGCGGTGTTACTGGAAATATGGCAGGAAAAAGTAAAGATGGTTCCATGTTTGGGACAAATAATGAAAAAATGAAAACCTCTGCAATTGGAGCACTTTCTGGTGCTGCTGTTATGGCTGGAAATGCATACACAGGAAAAGTTGCAGGAGATGTTATAATGTCAACTGGAATAAATGCAGCAGCAGGTGGTGTTATTGGTAATGTTTTAGCAAATGGAGAATCTATACTGAAAGTTGAAGACTGCACAATTGATGGAAGAAAAACAAGATGTTTATGGGGGATATTAGAAAATATTGACTCTAAAGCAAAACAAAATGAAATAAATGGATTTTATGATTTAGATAATGGTAGAACTATGACTGCTAAGTTAGATTCCACAGGAAATTTTAATGAATTAAACGAAAAACGGTTAATTATTTATAAATTAAAGAATGGTAAAGAAAATTTTGATGAAGATAGAAAACAAGCTTTTTTAGAGGTAAGAGAAAAAGCAACAAAGTATTTTATCACTAACGATAAAAATGGAAACAGAATTTTAAGTAAAGAAGGAAATAAAGATCTTGGAACTTGGGTTAAAATAGAAAAGTATGATATATCAGGAGGAACTCCACACCCAGTATTAATACCTGATTTTAAGGAAAAGAATTTTGGCACTAAACTTTCTGATTGGTATCTTTATAATAAGAAAGAAATAAATATTTATGAACGTAAAATAGATGGAAATGCAGGAAGCAAAAAAGAAGGTAATAACCTTATGGATAGATTTTATCCTGTAAGTGTTAATGCTGATGAAGGAAATGTTGTTGATATAAGTAATAAAGCAAGACTTAAAGAAACTTTAATAGGATCAGGAGTTGGTGCAGGACTTGGAGCACTTTCTGGATATCAAGGCGCAAAAAATGCAATCGAAGATCGTTGGGCTTCAGAGGTTCAACAATATAAAGATTCGTTACAGAAAATATATTGCGGAACAGGTAAAAGATTTTTATCTCACTATAATGACACTGTAATAATTCCAAACATAAGAAATTAAAAATACCTGTTTTTAACAGGTATTTTTTTTATTAAAGAAATTTATTATTTATCTGATTCATATTTTAAACATTCAGAATAAGTTTTACCTTCAAATATTGCATTAAGTGCAATATTTGTAGTTGTAACAATATTTTTAGTACTTTTTATTTCTTCTATTGACATATAACGCATTTCTACACATTTATCTTCTTCACAATTTTTTATTGTTCCTGAAAATTTATTAACTATAAAAAAGAAATCAAAACTCTCTTCTTTACTTGCAAGATTACTCATAACATGAGCAAATTCTATATCTTTTTCTTCTATATCTATATTTAATTCTTCTTTTGCCTCACGAATTACAGCCTGTTTTGCAGTTTCACCATGTTCAATATGTCCAGCTGGGATAACCCACCATCCACCACCATAACTGAAAAATCCATCATTTCGGAATAATAACAATATTTTATTATCTTGTTTTATTATTAAATTAGCAACTCCTTTAAATTTTGGTCTTTCTGTCATAAATCACCCCTTGTTTTATCTTGTTTAAAAAAATTAAATATCTTTTTATTTTTAATATATAAAATTATAATTTGATAAGAAGAATTACAACTCTAAAATACATTTCTTAGATTCTAAGATTCTTATTACAGTATCTATTTGTTTTCTTATTTCTTCAAATTTTTCTTTATCCTCTGACTTTAGACTACTTATTGTTGGTAATTTTACAGTCATTGGATTTACATGTCTTCCATCTCTTATAATCTCATAATGTAGATGCGGTCCTGTTGCAAGTCCAGTCATTCCAACATAACCTATTATTTGTCCTTGTTTTACAGGAGTGCCAATACCTACATTTCTAACAAATCTAGAAAGGTGTGCATATAATGTATCAAAAGATCCAT
The DNA here is from genome assembly GCA_963540515.1 of uncultured Alphaproteobacteria bacterium. Classification (GTDB taxonomy): domain Bacteria; phylum Pseudomonadota; class Alphaproteobacteria; order Rs-D84; family Rs-D84; genus JAFGMC01. The sequence goes on along the minus strand of CAUTNA010000005.1, from coordinate 51,428 downwards.
TATGTCGAACTCGTATAAAATTACCATGTCCCTTATTAAATCCACGTGCAATAACCCTTCCACTTCCTGCGCTTGGAATTGGTGTTCCCATAGGAGCCCTGAAATCAACACCTTTATGAGCACGAGTAAAACCAAGTATAGGATGTTTTCTATTTAAATTAAAACTACTACTTACTCTTGCATTATTAATAGGTGTTCTTTTAAGAGTTTTAATAGCTGAGGTTCCATCCGCGTCATAATAACCAATCTTTTCATCACTTCTTTTAAATCTGTACATTTTTATTTTACCACGAAGTGCCTGAAATGAAACTGCGATAACCCTTCCATTTTCAACTTTATTATCACCTGAATAGTTTTCTTCATATAAAACTGAAAAATCTTGACCAGCTCGAACGTCACGTTCAAAATCCATTTCAAAGGCAAGTAAATCATAAACTTCAGCAAGTATTCCTGCTGGAATTTCAGCACGAAGACCTGCTAAATAAAAACTGTCTCCTTCTTGTATCTCACCAGTTTTATAAACAAATCTTATGTTTTTATCTATGTTTATTACATTTGAACACCAAATACCATTTTCTTTTTTTAGTTCTATATGTTTCCAGTTAGATGGAATTAAGAGTATTTTTTTTATATTATTTAATTTATCTTTTTTTAAAATAATTTTATCTGAGTCTGCACGCAAAATTGATATATCTGCATCTTTTTTTAATACTTTAGAAATTTCATCAATTTCAATAGTCGATAATCCATTTTCAGATAATAATTTTGTTAAAGTATCCCCTTGTTTTACAACTATTTCTTCTCTTATAAAATGGGTAATATTAAAATGTTTTTTCTTAGAAAACATTAAAGCAATAGCGATTGTTGCGAGTAATAAAGCAAACAATAATACAATTTGGGCAAGTCTATTTGTGTTCATATTATTTTTGTTTTTTTTAACTTTAAAAGTATAATATATATATGAAAATTAAGCAAGTATTTGACGAATTATCATCTATTTCAAATCCACATATTGCAAGAATTATTACAGATAAATATAAAAAAATATCTTATTTTAAATTAATTTATTTTAAATATTTTTTAAAAAGAGGTTTTCCTGTTTCAAAACTTATTTTTGAAAAATGGTTTTATGGATTAAAATTTTTTACTAATAGATTTGTTTTAGATCCAAGACCTGATAGTGAAATACTTATTGAATCTGTTTTGTTTGATTTAAAAAAAGAAACAAATAAAATTAACATCTTAGATTTAGGTTGTGGCAGTGGATGTCTTATTATATCAATAATCAAAAATTTAAAAAAAGCATCAGGTGTTGGAATTGATAAATCTCTATTTGCGGTTCTTACATCAAGAATAAATATAAAAAGATTTAATTTAAACAATAATATAAAAATAAAATGGAAAAATTTTTCTTCTTTAAGATTTAATAAAAAATTTGATCTTATTGTATCAAATCCCCCTTATATTCCAAAAGGTGATAAAAGAGTAAATTTAGGCGCAAAATTTGATCCAAAGATTGCTTTATATGCTGGAAATGATGGATTAAACGCATATAGAATAATTGCAGAAAAATCAAAACAATATCTAAAAGATTTTGGTAAAATTTACTTAGAAATAGGGAAAGGACAAAAAAGAAGTGTTATAAAAATATTTGAATCTTTTAGATGGAAATTCATAGAATCAAAAAAAGATTTATCAAATATAGATAGAGTTTTAATTTTTAAAAAATATTAATTTAGTTTTAAATTCTATTTTTTAATATTCATAATTCTATTAAATACCGATCTATAACGTTTTCTTACAAAAAATTTTACTATTGGATAAAATATTTTCGGAAGATGTGACAAATATACTAACCACCTATATGGAATAATTTCATATCTATTAATATAACCTTCATATGTAGTTGTACCTATTGCACCAAAATGACGTTTATACTCCATCATTTTAAATAATGGTATAACTTTATAACCAATTTCTATTTTATTACATATACTAGCATATAACAAAACATTTGCAGGAGAATATTTTGAAAATTTTTGATTATAAGTTATATTTACTAAAAATATATAATTTGGTGTTTCTTCTGTATCACTATAACTTAATATAGAAGCAATTTCATTGTTTATAAATAAAGCCCAAACCTCTGTTGAAATAGACATAGCAAAATTATCTATATTCTTATGAGTTTCTAACTTCAATTTTTTATATTTATCTATAATAAACTGAGGTGTATCTTTCATACTCCAATGTTTTATCTCATAATTACCAAAATCTTTAATTATTTTTTTAGGATAATGATTTGTATCATATCTTGTTCTATATGATAAATTTTTTCTAAATTCCTCAATCGTATTTGGCAATTCTATATGAGCATGTTCATATTTTATTATATCATTAAAGGTTTCTGGATTATAAGGGCAATCTTCATCTATATGTATGTATGTATGTAAAAAATAAATTTTCTCCGCTTTTTTATAAAAATCAAATAAATATTTTATAAACTCTATAAAAATTTCTTCAGATATTTCTCTTAAATAAGTTGAAACATTTATAATATTATTTTCTAAAGATGAAGATATAAAAATAGTATTTTTATTATTTTCTATTTTCCATAAATCATAATCTTTATATCTTATATCAAATCTATTCCAATAAACATTTGGAGCTATATTTTTCTTTAAAATTTCATCTTTATTATTCTCTATCTTTGATATTTTTATCATAAATAACCTGATTAAAATTTAATCTTTAACCCAAATAATCTTAAAATATGTTTATTACCAAATCTATTAATAGAAAATACTTTTTGGATAAAACTGAGTTTTATCTTTGTACTTTCAAAATCATAATTTAATAATTGTTTTCTAAGTTCAATATTTTTAATACTTTTATTGCTTAATGCATTTTTAATCCAAGAAATTCCTTCTTTTCTTTTTTCTTCTATAGCTTTATTGATTTTATTCCAATCAAATGTTTCAAAATTATCTATTGATAGTGATTCAAATAAAGATTCAAATCTTGAGCTTCCTCTATTTACATTACCCAAACAAATAAAAGGAATATTGTATAAAATAGCAAAACAAACTCCATGAAAAGAATCTGTAATAAATAATTTTGAAGATTTAATATATGCTAAAAATTCTTCAACAGATATATTTTTATTCGCTATATTTTTAAAACTATTATACTTATCTGTTATTTTTTTTGTATCTTCATTTTCATCTAAAATATAACCAATATAGTCACCACTTACATAAATATCTTTTGTTAAATCATCAAAAATAGATCTATCAACTAAAAAAACAGGATCTAAAATATGTTCAGCACCTTTAACAAAATTAAGTCCACTTTTTTCCCTTACAGAAACACTATCAAAACAATCAAAAAACTGTTTTGCCTCTTTTAGTTCAAAAGAATCTTTTCCAAAACTTGCAGATACTGCAATTCTTTGTTTTGAAGGATCTGTAAAACCTAATAAATAATAATAGTAAGTATCTTGAATATAATCATCCCTAAATACTTGATCGGAACCAACTATAAAACCACGATTTACTATTTCATTTAATTTATTAAAATGATGTTTACCTAAAACATTTACTGTTCTATTCAGATATTTTCTTGCAAAAACATCTGTAAAACTATCATTAAATTTATCTTGTGTTATATGAGGATATCTATAATCAATGTGTGCTGAGGAATAACCAATTTTTTTTAACAATTCCTGTAAAGCATAAGCTGTCAAAACAGCACCATAATTAATAGATGTCCAAAAATTCAAACATAAATAATCATATCTTTTATTTATCAAACCATCGACATTTTCTTTTAAAGTTTTCTTATCTAAATTTTCAAAAAACTCATCTCTTAATGGATTTTCAATAGTTGATTTTATTAAACAAGGATTTCCAGGAATAGCTGTGGATATATCAACTTTCTTCAATAATTTTAAATTTTTCTTTATTTTTCTTAAAAGTATATCACCTTTTTTATTATTTGATAAAATAACAGATGTACCAAACTCATCATCATATTTTTTATTAACTCCCCAGAAATCACCTAGAGTTAAATCTCCACTTCTTGGTAATCTATTAAAAAAACATTTCGTACAAGATTTTCTGAGACAGAAATTATTTAAAAATGCTTTCATAAAATCATCATCTTTTGCACTACAAGTATAACTAGTAGTAGTAGTAGTAGTAGTAGAGGTTAATTCAGGTCTCCATCCACAAATTTTATCTCTGAAATTAGTCTCTATAAAGTCACCTGATAAATTTAATTCTGATAAATATTTTTGAAAAACTTTAGGCGAAGGAGTTCCATGACAAACTATATCAAGCATGTAAAGATTATCATATTCTTTATAATCCAAATACGATAAAAGACCAGCATTCTCACATGGAGTTCCACTAAATAAAACAATTTTTCCAAGAGATAATAGTTCTTTTATATCTTTGTAAACACCTTTAATATCACTTTGTAAATATTTGCTACCTTGAAGTTTTTTTAAATCATCTTTTGAGTTTATTATTATGTGATTTACTAATTTATTTTCAGTATCAAAACTGGCTCCAACAACATACCCTTTGATACTTAATATATAATCTGCAATTGTTCCAAAAATACCACCAGAAGATGAATTCTTACGAAACTCATCCTCTCCAATTCCAACATAAGCTTGAGGATTAATTATATTATTAAACCTAGGATTTATAACAGGGCAAACCCTCTCACATAAATGACAATCTATACAAATAGATTTATCTATTACAGGTTCTAAAAAACCCTCTTTGTTCCTTTGCATAGATATTGCCCCAACTGGACACCTTTCTTTACAAGCAGAACATCCCATACAATTTTTTTGGAGAATTTTATCATCCATTTATTTTATACCCATTTTTAATATAATTATGAACACTATCAACATAAAAAGCTTCTGCATAACCTAATGTATTGTTCTGCATTCCTCTATACTTATTTAGACTGCAAGCATTTTCAGAATATTGAAAACGAACATGTGCAGATTTATATAAATTTAAAATTTCTCTTTTTTTATCTATGACTTTTGTGATATCAATAAACACATTAGGATTAGCTATTAAAGACCAAACTTCATAAAAAACAATCTTTAAATCTTTTTTATAACCATTTTTTCTAATAATTTTTTTAAATAGTTTATTTGTTATATAATTATGTTCAGGATGTCTGTCATGCGGAACAGGCAAAAAAATCAAATCATATTTTTTTGTATCTAAAACTTTTAAATATTCTTTTATATTGTTATTCATCTGTTTCATAGCAAGAGGACCTAAAGTTTCAAAAATCCATCTATGTCTAATACCAACAGCATTCATAACATTATTAAACTCATGCATTCTCATATCGGATCTTTCTTTTTCAGATAATCCTTTATAAGCTATCCCAGAAGATCCAATAACAATACAATCAAAATTTTTAGGATTCATTATCATAAGACCTCCTCCTCCTATCATTTCATCATCAGGATGAGGTGCTACAAATAAACATTTACTATGTTTTGATATGGTAAAATTAACAGGATAATATCTATCCCTTAATCTATATCTTACACTTCTTATTGGTATTAAGTTTATAAAAAATCTTCTTATATTCATTATAAATTATTATTTTTCGGTTTGTTCAATTGTTGAAAGTTCTTTATGTAATTGACTTTGATTTGAAGTATTTGTCATATTTGATGCAACTATTGCAAGAAGTGCACATAAAATAAAAAAACAAGTTGCTAAAATAGAAGTTAATTTTGTTAAAAAATTTCCAGCAGAGGCTCCTGTAAAGACACCTCCTAACATTGATGCAGCAGAAGAACCAGACATACCAGATCCTTCAGATTTCTGTAACAAAATAAGTCCTATCATAAGAATAGATACTATTATAAGCAATACTAGTAATACTGAAAACATCAAAATCCCCTTAAAATAAGTCTAATAAGACTAATTATTATTATCATCAAAATCAAGAATTTTTAATAAATTCTTGGCAGCTTCTATTGATGCTGTTTTTTTTGAACCACCTTCTCCAAAAGCTGTTTTTCCAAAAGCAGATACCGATACCTTAAATATAGGGTTATGAGTGAGCCCTGTTTGTTCTAAAAACTTATATTCAGGTAATTTATCCTTGTTTTTACTTTGAACAAGTTCCTGTAAACAAGTCTTAGCATCTTTTGGAGGTACTAGATCACTCTTTATAATATCTTTATAAATAATAATAACTTCTTTAAAAACCTCATCAAAACCACCATCTATGAACATAGCACCAAGAATTGCTTCAAAAGCATTTGCTAAAATATGATCTATTTTACCACTTGTAATATGTCCATGGTGAAGTAATTTATCTAAGCCATAAGTACGAGCAATTTTTGCAAGAGTTTCAGTTGATACTAAATTAGAGTGTCTTCTTGCAAGCTCTCCCTCAGATTCATTTTTAAATAAATCATACAAAAGTTTAGCAATACAAAGTCCTAAAACTCTATCACCTAAGAACTCTAATTTTTCATTATTATTTATATGATTAACCCCACTTTGAGTTAACGCTAATTCAAATAAACTTTTATCTTTAAACTTATATTTGAAATTCATAAAAACTATTTTATACCAAGTCCAAATCTTTCAAAACGAATTTTATCAAGATAAGTCCAAACTGCTAAAAGTGGTGCATAATAATTATGTGAATACCAAACAAACCAAACTTTTCCAAGTATATTATCATATGGAACAGTTCCTAAATTTGCACGACTATCACTGCTATTATCTCTGTCATCTCCCATAAAAAAGTAATGATTTTCTGGAACTGTTATAAGAGGAGTATTATCATAAATATCACTATCAGAAATTTCTATTATACTGTGTTTTACTCCATTTGGTAAAATCTCATCATACTCTGTTGCCATAATAACAGAGCAAGCACCTGTATACATATTGCAAAAACTATCATCTTTATATTCGATAGTATAATTAAAATCAAAAGGTTTGTTATCCATCCAGATTTTATTTCCTTTTATAGATATATTATCTTTATAATAACCAACACTTCTTATTGATTTTCTTAAAGTTGCCATAATATAAGGTCTTGGATTTTCTCTTACAATCTGCTTACCATTAATGTATAATCTACCTCCTATCATTTGAACAGTATCACCACCAACAGCAACCAACCTTTTAACAAAATCAAGAGATTCATCTTTTGGATTCCTGAAAACTATAACATCACCAACTTTAGGTTTTTTGCTATTAAAAAATCTTCCATTCCAAACACGCCAAGAACCAAATGGAAAAGAATATCTTGAATAACCGTAAGCCCATTTTTGAACAAAAATATGATCACCAACTTCTAAAGTTGGTATCATAGAGCCTGATGGAATATTAAATGGTTCAAATAAAAAACTTCTAAAGAGTATTGCAATAAGTCCACCATAAAAAATAGTATTAAACCATTCTTTTGCTATACTATTTTTAGATTTTTCAACCATAAACAACTCTCTTTTTTCTATAACCTAAAACAATATTATAACTTGAAAAGATTGATAGCAAGCTCTAATATTTAAATCAAATGATAACATTAAAATCAATAATATTTAGTGGAATGGATATAATTCCAATTGATGTTCAGATTCAAATATCAAATGGACTTGCAAGACCAGAATTTAACATAATAGGACTTGCTGACAGAGCTGTTAAGGAATCAGCAGAAAGGGTCAGAAACGCTTTATCCTCTTTAAATCTAACACTTCCAAATAAAAGATTAACTGTAAATTTATCACCTTCAGATATTGAAAAATCTGGTTCTCATTTTGATTTACCTATTTTATGTGGAATATTAACAGCAATTGGTATACTACCAGAAAAAGAATTATCAAATTATGTAATCACTGGAGAAATTGGATTGGATGGAACAATATCTAAAATAAATGGAGTTTTACCAATAAGTGTTTGGGCAAAAAATAATAAATTAGGAATAATCTGTCCATTTGAACAAGGAAGTGAAGCACGGCTTGCAGGACACGAAAATATACTTGCCCCAAGACACATAATTGAATTAATTAACCATTTTAAAAATAAACAATTTCTATCTATTCCAACTATTATAGAACAAAAAGATGAAGAAAATTTTAAATTTGATTTATCTGAAGTAAAAGGACAAAATTCTGCAAAAAGAGCTTTAGAAATTGCTGCAGCTGGTGGACATGGAATGCTTATGATAGGACCTCCAGGATCTGGTAAAACAATGCTGGCAAGCAGAATAATAACTATTATGCCAGAAATGACATCAGAAGAAATTTTAGAATCTTCAACAATTTATTCTATAGCGGGTCAACTAGATTCAAAAAGTCTTATAACAAAAAGACCTTTTAGAAGTGTTCATCATACAGCAAGTCAAATTTCACTTTCAGGAGGAGGCACATATGCAAAACCTGGAGAAATTTCATTAGCACATAATGGAATATTATTTTTAGATGAACTTCCTGAATTTAGTAGAGCCACACTTGAGATACTGCGTCAACCTATGGAATCTGGTAAAATTATGATTTCAAGAGCTAAAAATACATCCGTATATCCTGCAAAATTTCAATTAATTGCAGCTATGAATCCTTGTCCTTGTGGATATTTAGGAGATGCAAAAAGATCTTGTACAAAAGCACCAAGATGTGCTGAAGCATATCAAAATAAAATATCTGGTCCTTTATTAGATAGGATAGATTTACATGTTGAAGTTGATGCTGTTAACCCTTGGGATTTAGCAAAAGAGGATGAAAAAATAGAAACAAGTAGTGAAGTAAAAGCAAGAGTTGTTAAAGCAAGAAATAAACAAATTAAAAGACAGGGAAAAGTTAATGCTGAACTTGATGGAAATGAACTTGACAAAGTAGTAAATTTTTCTAAGGAACTAACTGAATTTTTAAATGATATCGCAAAAAATATGGGACTTTCAGCAAGGGGATATAACAGAGTTAAAAGACTGGCTAGAACTATTGCAGATCTTGAAGATCTAAATGAAATAACAAAAGATCATGTTGCCGAAGCAATATCATATAGACCAATTAATAGAGGAAAATATTCAACAAATCTTTAAACTAAAATAATTCTCTAACATCACAAATATATTTTAAATCAGTTTTAGAATATTCAACAAGTTCATTATTTTGAATTATATAAACTATCTTTGTTGCCATAGTTTCTGTGTTCCAAGTGTCTTTAAAAGGTCTTGATATTTTTGTAATTCTGAAAGGATCAAAAGAAAATTTAAACCTTTGTAAATCACAATCTGCACCTTGAATTGTTCTGAAATTCTCTAAACTTAAATCAACATAAGACTCATATTTATTAAGTTCTATTTTATACTCTATAAAATTATGAGAGTTTCCTGTTTCTATCAAACTTTTTGTTATTCTGTCAGGCAACCCATCTGAATTTATATCAATAAAAAAAACTTCTGATTTTGATATACCTGCCCCAAATTCATCTAATTCATAATCTTTTGAAAAACTAGGATCTGAAAGACCATCATCAAAGCCCTCAATTATAATATTATCATCTTCAATACTTTTATTTACATTATGAGTTATATTAGTGGTATTATTTGGTTCAAACACATCTTTAGTTTTTTTATACAGTAAGTATAAACTTACCCCAACAGATGTTATTATTATAAGAATTAAAATTATAAAAAATATATTTACTTTTTTCATATTTATCTCCAATTTTAATCTGTAAAGATATACTCTTTTCCTATATTATATCCTTCAATAATCTTTATTGCATTAGCAACTTTATCTAATTGTTCATTTGATAAACTGTTTAGAACTAAATTTATATTTAGTCCTGTTAACTGTCCCAATCTTTTTTGATAGACTTTTTCATTGTTATTTCCATCACCATTAGGAGCATACCTTGATATAGCTTTTTCAATAGTTAAATTATTATAACTTTTTGATCTTAATAATTTTTTTATTGCATTCATACCAATCTCTAAACTTGGGAAAACAGCAAAACCACCAGCCTGTCCTATTTCTCCATTTTTCTTTGTAAAAGAAGAAGTTCTTATATTTCCAGGATTATTATTACGCCAAGATATAGTTCCTCCAACTCTTTTAATTTTCTGTCCTCTATCATTTATAAATATTAAAGTTCTTTTTAAATTGGATGTTGATAATGAAGTACTAGAAAAATTTGCTTTTTCTGTTAGTTCAAAAGAATCAATTATATATAAAGTTTCAAACCCCTCTTTAGAAGATGATAATTTTGATTTTCTAAGTTCTAATAGATTATTAACTTTTTCTTTTGAAATTTCTATTTCTCTACATCCTTTAGCAAAAATATCATCTCCATAAAAAATACTTATAATTGGCTTTATTACAGAAACTATACTTAAAATTAAGACTATATTTTTAAAATTATTTAAAATTGATGATATTTTTGATCCACGAATATATGCAATTGCCCAACCAAATATTAAAACTGCTGTAATAAGACTTATTAAACCCCAACCATAATTAATAAGTTTTTCAAAACTTCTAATTATACATCCTGGATCTTCTATTTTTAACACAGAATCTGTTATAGAAATAACTTTTATACCTGAATTATTTAGCAATCCTAAGATAATTTCATCATTCATAATAACTATTTATCATCTAGCGATGGTCTGTTGTAATCTTCTTCATTTGCAGGAAATCCAGCCCATCTAAATAGATCAAAACTTGGTTGTTTTTTTCTTGGTTTTCTAAAACCATTTAATAAGCTTTTTTTATTTACAGGTTCTATGGAATTTTCAATTTCTTTTTGTTTTTCCATATATTCTTTAGTCAAAAGTTCAATAACTTTATCAGTTGTAATATTATCTTCTTCTAAAATTTCTGAATCTTCTTTAACAACATCAATAGTATCATTATCTGAAAATTCATCCAAACTTGGAACTGTTTTAAATAATTCTTTTAAAGATGTAGGAACACTTTCTTCTTCAACAACAAGCTCTTCTTGTGAACTAATTTCATCTAATTCTATTTCTTCTGTAATTTCTTCAGTTTCTATTTCTTCTTCATCAGTATCTTTAATTTCTATAGCTTCTTGCAAATCTTCATCTTTATCATATTCCCGTTCTTTAGGTGATAATACAGAAAGTATAGGAATTACTTTTTCTTCTTCCTTATCAGTTTGTTCTTCTATAATTTCTTTATCTTCATAAAAAACATTATTTATATCTTCTGAAGACTCTTCAAAAAAATTACCTTCTTTTTCTGCTGTTTTATCTAAATTTATTTCTTCCAATCCTGTCTCTATTGGAACTCCAAATAAAATGGTTTCTTTATCTAACCCAAGAGTAGATTTTACTTGATTAAAAGCACTTCTAATATCTGCTATATCACAACTTTCTCCACCACAAATATAAATAATCTTTGTTTTCACTTGAATTATCCTTAATATTTACACTATATCATAAATTATATTGAAGATATAAAAAAAATATTTTACCATTTCAAATCATGAACACAAAAGATTTAATTTTTACCGAACTCTCAAATCTGGAAGAATTAGTAAATGAAACTTTTTTAAATTCTAATAATGGTCAAGACTTAGAAATAAATATTTTAAATAAACAAATTCAAGTTTTAAAAGATAAAAATTCAAAAGCAATGGATCTTATAGATAAATCAATTTCAGTATTAAAGAATATAAAATGAGTGTAGTTTCTATTTTTATAGCAAATAAAAAATATTCTATGGGGTGTGAAGATGGTCAAGAGGAAAGACTAATAGCTCTTGGTAAATATGTAGATTCAAAAGCAAAAGATATTTTATCTAAGATAGGAGAACTTTCTGATTCATCTCTGCTTGCAACTTTATGTATAGTTTTGGCTGATGAACTTACTTCTAAACAAAATATAACAGAAATTGAATTAAAAGAAATTTTATCAAAAATAAGAGCTATTAAAGAAAAAATTCAAAAATAAATTTTAGCTTTTCCTAAATTTTAAATATAAGAAAGTGGTAAAAATACCACTTATAAATTTTTTTACAAAATGGTGGCTCTGGTCGGAATCGAACCGACACTCCTTTCAGAACTTGATTTTGAGTCAAGCGCGTCTACCAATTCCGCCACAGAGCCTAAATTTACGCAACTTGCTTTTTAGATTCAACTTTCTTTACAAGCCTTGCACTTCTTACTGGTTTATGTAATGTCTTTTTTGGTTCTGGTTTTTCCAAAGTTATTTTTTTTGTAATTAACCTTTTTATCTTTGCCATATCTTCTGTTAATCTTGATATTGGCTTATTTATGAGGTAGGAATCTAAACCACCATGTTTTGTAAGTGTTCTAAGCCCCGCCATAGATATTCTTAAAGAAAAATCACGAGATAAAATATCACTATGAAATTTCATATTTTGTAAATTTGGTAAAAAAGTACGTTTAGTTCTGCGATGTGAATGAGAAACATTCATACCGACCTGAGTTTTTTTTCCTGTAACTTCACACATACGTGGCATTTATACACCCCTAGAATTTAATCAACACTTAAATTATATCAAAAAATTTATTAAGTCAAGAATTTAAACAAAATCTTGAATGGTGATTTTTTTTAACTATATAAGTTTTAACAAAATAAAAAAGGCATAAAATGAACCCAGAAGAAATAAATGAAACACCAGAAGAGGCAATAAAAAAATATACTACTGATTTTACTGAACTTGCTCGCAGTGGTAAATTAGATCCGGTTATTGGAAGAGATGAAGAAGTTCGTAGAGTTGAAGAAGTACTATCAAGAAGAACAAAAAATAATCCTGTACTCATTGGTAAACCCGGTGTGGGTAAAACTGCAATTGTTGAAGGACTTGCGAACAGAATTATATCAGGAGATGTACCTGAAAATCTATCAAAGGTATCTCTTTTATCCTTGGATATCGGTGCACTTATGGCTGGCGCTATGTTCCGTGGACAATTTGAAGCAAGATTAAAAGCAATTTTAAAATATATAAAAGAAAAAGATGGAAAGGTTATTTTATTTATAGATGAATTACATACAATGGTTGGAGCTGGAAAAGGTGAAGGTTCTATGGATGCAGGAAATCTTTTAAAACCAATGCTTGCTCGTGGTGAATTACACTGTTTAGGTGCTACAACAATAGATGAATACAGACAATACATAGAAAAAGACCCTGCTCTTGCAAGACGTTTTCAACCAGTATACATTGATGAACCAAGTATTGATGATACAATATCAATTCTTCGTGGACTTAAAGAAAAATATGAAAGTCATCACGGAGTTAGAATATCAGATTCTGCAATTTGTAGTGCTGCAAAATTATCAGCAAGGTATATAAATGACAGATTTTTACCAGATAAAGCAATTGATTTAATTGATGAAGCTGCTGCTCATTTGCGTATTGAAATATCATCAAAACCTGAGGAATTAGATGAGACAGACAGATATTTAATGCAACTTAAAATCGAACAACAGGCACTAAAAAAAGAAAATGATGAAGAGTCAAAAAAAAGATTAAAAGATTTGGATAAATTAATTTTAGAGACTGAAGAAAAATCCAAATCATTAACAGATGCTTGGGAACAAGAACAAAGAAAAATGAAAACTTTGTCTGATGCAATATCAGCTCTTGATTCTGCAAAATCTGAAGTAGCAATTGCACTCAGAAATGGCGATTTTGAAAAAGCATCTGCATTACAATACGGGAAAATTCCAAAATTAGAAGAAGATATAAAAACTATGAATATGTCTTCAAAAGAGTATAAAACTGTTTTACCAATTCATATTGCAGGGGTTATAAGTAAGTGGACCGGAATACCTGTTGATAAATTAAATACAGAAGATCAATCAAAACTTATAAATATAGAAGATGAATTAAGAAAAAGAGTGATTGGACAAGATAATGCATTAAATGCAATAGCAAGATCTATAAGGAGAAGTCGTGCTGGACTCTCTGATCCAAATAAACCAATTGGAAGTTTTATATTTATGGGACCTACTGGTGTTGGTAAAACAGAAGTTGTAAAAGCTTTAGCTGAATATTTATTTCATGATAGTAATGCAATGACAAGGATAGACATGAGTGAATATATGGAACAACACTCTGTTGCAAGATTAATAGGAAGTCCTCCAGGATATGTTGGATATGAACAAGGAGGAATACTAACAGAAAGCGTAAGAAGACGACCATATCAAGTAATACTTTTTGATGAAATCGAAAAAGCGAACCAAGAAGTATTCAATGTATTTTTGCAGATACTTGATGATGGAAGGCTTACTGATGGGCAAGGAAATCTTGTAAATTTTTCTAATACAATAATAATTATGACAAGTAATTTAGAAAATATTACAGCTGTTAAAAAATTCTTTAGACCTGAATTTATAAACAGAATAGATGAAATTATCACATTTAATCATATTGATCAAAACTCTATGAAAAAAATTGTTGATATTCAGTTAAAAAGACTTAAAGAAAAGTTAAAAGAAAAAAATATTGAATTAGAAATAAAAGATTCTGCAATAGACTGGCTTGCTAAAAATGGATTTGATCCAGATTATGGTGCAAGACCTTTAAAGAGACTTATTACAACAAGTATTGAAGATAAAATTGCAGATAAAATTATAAAAGGAGATATCAGCAATAAAATAAAATTGGACTCAGATGATAAAAGTATTATTATAGAATAAGACTTAGATGGGGTATAGTATGATTTTTGATATTGATGAAATAATAAAAAGTCGCCAGATAATAAGAGGTATATTAGCTGGTTCAAAAACTACATCCACTTTAACTGTAGAACAATTAAATATAATACAAAAAGAAATTAAACATTTAGAAACAAGTATAAATACTTTTAGTAGTATTTGTAAAACTACAAATATTTTACCAATATCTTACAAAAAAGTAATACGTGATAAAGAAGAATTAGAAAAAGCAGTATCACGTCATAAAACTCTTGTTTTTAATAAATTAATATCAATACTAAAGAAAGGTAAATTAAATGGCTTTAAATCTTTTCAAAATGTTAGAAATTCAAGATAAGTTTATAATGGAAGTATGTAAAACATCTTTTCACAGAGTGCTTACAGAAGAAGAAATTGAAACATTCTCTTATACTAAAGGTTTATATTCAACAAAACATATTCATAAACAAATTGATAAAATGTTGGAATATATTTTATATACATATAATAAGGATAATTTCTTTGCAACAGACATCATACCAGATGATAAAACAGTAAAGAAAACTTTGGATTTTGTTCTTTTAACTCATTATATGAAAAGATATAAATTGGAAATACCACTTACACCAAGACAAGAACAAATAATAAAATATAAACTTAAAATTTTGTCTGATGCAAAAAATAAGACTCTTTACAATATTAGATTAACTTCAATTCTAAAAGAAATTTTAAATAAATATAGTTATCATAATTTTGTAAAACAGAGAATACAAGATAGACAAAGAGGATAGATTCTCTATTCTTCTTAAAATAGATATTTATTTTTTATAAAAGATTTTAAGTATATACAGTTTATACCTAAAATCTTTTATAAGTTTTGTATACTAAACTCAAAATAAATAACATTTATATCTTATATATTTATATACTCCTCATGAGTATTATCATCCTGTAAATATTAGAAATATCAAATTAACTATTTAGATTGAGAATCTAAAAGTTTTTTATAATATCCATTTAATTTTATAAGTTCGTTATGCGATCCAGACTCTATAATTTTACCATCACCTATTACATAAATTATATCAGCATCAAAAATTGTTGAAAGCCTATGAGCAATTACAAAAGTAGTTTTTCCTTTTGAAATTTTTTTTATAGCAGATTGTATTAATTTTTCACTTTCTGTATCTAAAGCAGAAGTTGCCTCATCTAACAATAATATTGGTGAATTTTTAAGTATTGCACGAGCAATTGCAATTCTTTGTTTTTGTCCCCCTGATAAAAGAGCACCATTTTCACCAACATATGTTTCATATCCATTTGGCAATTTCATTATAAAATCATGAGCATTTGCAGCCTTAGCAGCTCTCTCAACATCTTCTTTTGTTGCACTTTCTATATTATATTTTATATTATCATAAATACTTGAATTAAATAAAAATATATCTTGAGAAACTTCAGAAATATTACTTCTTAAAGATTCAAGAGTATAATCACTTACATCATTACCATTTATTAAAATAGATCCTTTTTGTGGGTCATAAAATCTTTCAAGCAAATTAAATAAAGTAGTTTTTCCTCCCCCTGATGTTCCAACTAATGCACACATTTTTCCACTTGGTACTGTTAAACTTACATCTTTAAGTACTGGTTCTTTACCACTATAGGCAAAAGTTATATTTTTATATTCTATAGAAATATTTTTTTCGTTTAAGACTTTTGCATCTTTTTTTTCTTTTATCTCTGGACTGGAATCCAAAAATTTAAATAAAATTTCTGCTGAAATTAATCCCTGCTGAAGAGTGTTTCCAACCCCTGTTAAATTTTTTGCAGGTTTATAAGCAGAAGTAAGCGCTAATAAAAATGCAGTAAAACCACCAGTTGATAAATTACCTTCAACTATAAAATATCCTCCCATTATTAAAGCAAGACAAAGACCAATAGAGATCATAAATTCTAAAATTGGTGATTGTATAGAAGTAACCTGAGCGACTTTATAATTACTTGAAAGATAATCATTTAGAACTTTTGAAAATCTTTCTAATTCAAATTTTTGTGAATTAAAAGATTGTATTGTTTTAATTCCTCGAAAACTTTGACTTAAGTGTTCTGCAAATCTATCACCTTTTACAAAAACATTTGAAATAGACTTACGGATTTTTTTCATTATAAAAAGCATTGGTAATATTATTGCAGGAGCTAAAAATATTAAAATTAAGCACATTTGCGGTGCATACCATACCATAAGAAAGAGAGCTACAAATAAAGTAACAATATTCTGAATAAGACTTATTAAATTACTTGTAAGTAAATTTAAAACAGATTGAGAATGAGCAAAGAAATAATTTAAAAATTTCCCAGTTCCATCTCCATAAAATTTATCAATATCCATTTTCAAAGAATGTTCATAAACTTTTTTTTGTATTACAGAATTTGCTGCAATACCTGCTTTTGACATAGACAAATCTTTTGAATAATTAAATATACCTTTAATAGTAAAAGCCAATATTATTTGAAGTCCAACCAAATATACAGATTGCATATTCTTTTCTATAAAAGCATTATCAACTATATTTTTTACAAGTGTTATAGTGTACCCTTCCATAGAAGCAGCAATTACTGTACAAAAAACACCAAGCGCCATCCATTTTAAATGCTTACTTCCAAAAAAAGACCATATTCTTTTATACTGTGTCCAATTTAAAGAAGAAATTCTTTTTAATAACATAAAAATCCTTAATAAACTAAGTGAGTATAAATATAAAACTTTAAATCTTCAAGAAGAACAATAAAAAAGGCAAGAAAAACTCACCCTTTTAATTTTTACCTTTAATATGAATAATATAAAATTATTCTTTTATAATATCTTTTATTTTTACTTTAAATACAACTTCTTTTCCAGCAAGATTTGGTAAATATTGTTCTGGGAAAGTTATATTTATAGATCTTTCTTCACCTTTTTTTACACCAATTAATTGTTCTTCAAAACCTGGTACAAACTTACCACTACCTAGTTTTAACTTGAAATTTTCAGCTGTACCACCTTCAAATTGATTACCATTTAAAAAACCTGAAAAATCAATAATAACAGTATCATTTTCTTGTGCAACTTTACTATCACAAGCAACCAAAGAAAGTCCAAAAAGTACAAATAAAAATTTTCTCATATTTTCCTCTTTTTTTTATTTACTGTAAACACAACGGAAACCATACTCACGCATAACAGTCCCATCAGATTCTATACGATAATCAAAAAATGGTGTAGGACGCATAACATCAAAAGATGGTCTATCATAAATCATAACTATACTTTCAACATTACGACCACAAACTCTTTTCATTTCATAATCTGCAACACGTGCAAGAACTCCCTTTATATCAGTATCAATATCCATTCCATCAGGATTTTTTACAAGTTTCAATCTCATTTCATTTAAGTCTGTATTACCAAGCAAAATTTGGACCCTTATCATAGTTCCTTTATATTCTTGCCATCTTGTTTCCATTCTTGAAGAATGCCAACGGTTATTATTAAGTTCTTTTTCTATAGAGTTTTTAGGTTTATAAGAATCTATTTCCGCATAGGGATTATCATGTTGCATAAACTCTTGAGTTCTTTCATTATAAAAAGGAGCATCAGGACCACCAACAGAAAAATCTTGTTCATTATAAACATTAGTGTCATCTTGTTGTACTTGATTTTGAACACAGCCAGAAAATACAAAAGATAATAAAATAATTAGAAACTTTTTATACATAATTTTACTTTCCTACATTCTCAATTTTATCAAATAAAGCTTTTTGATTCAAGGCTTGTTTTATGTTATTATCTACAAAAATGTCTAATATTGTTTTAGAATCTTTATTAAAACCATTAGCAGAATTTTATACTCCTTCATTCGTAGAAGAAATTGCAATAAATCACGAGTTTGAAGTATGGATGAGATTACACGGTTCAAAAGTCCCTTGGGTATCATATACTTCAGAAAAGTTATCAAAAAAATACTTAATTGATTTAATGCATACAATTGCAAATATATATGAACGACCTTTTGATCCAGTAAATGGAATTCCTGTTATATATGCGACTCTTCCTGGAAATCATAGATTTAGTGCAATTGCTGGATCAAATGTTCAATATGATGAAAATGATTTAAATGGAGGTATAGCTTTAAACATCAGAGGTGGAGGTGCAAAAGAAGTTAGTTTTGAAAATTACCACCTTAAAAAAGGCAGTCCTCTATTGAAGATAAAAAAAAGAATAAAAGAAAAGCCTGATGATTCTTATGATAGATTGATAGAGGCTATAAAAGATGGAAGTCCAATTTTAATATCAGGAGCAACCGCTACTGGAAAAACAACTTTTTTAAATTATATGCTGACTTTAGTCGATCAAAACAGTCGTGTTATAACAGTCGAAGATGCAAGAGAAGTTATAGTTCCACAAAAAAATAGAGTTCATTTTTTACTTTCCAGAACTGAACAGACAAACAATTTTAATTATGCAAGGCTACTCGACTTAGTTGTAAGAATGACACCAGATATTATAATCGGTGGTGAAATATCAACAGATAATGCAAGTGTTTTATGGGAGATGATGGGGACAGGACACGATCATTTTTATACAACAATACACGCTGAAAGTGCTGAAGGTGCATATTCTGCTTTTGCAGACAGAATTTTGCATACTCAACCTGCATATGATAGAGAACAACTTATTAAAGAAATGAAAAATAAATTAAGAGTTGTTCAATTATCAAGAGATGGATCTCTTCGCGCTGTTACAGAAGTTGTATAAAATTTTATACACTCATCTAAACAGCAACTATAAACATTTTATATTTATTAGCTATATTTAAAACTTCTTCTTTATTTATCACAAAACAAGTTTTTGAATTTACAATGATACCTTTTATCTTAGCAGATTTTAAACTTTTAATAGTATCAACACCTATTGCAGGGATATCTATACGAAGATCTTGATTTGGTTTTGTCATCTTTGCAAAAACACCTGAAACTTTTGACTTCTTAGTTCTCATTTGAATAACCCTTTCGAGCATTTTTGCAGTTCCTTCTGCTGCCTCAATTGCAATCACCTGTCCATCAACTACAACAGATGCCCCAATATCACTTTTACCTATAAGGTGTGATACTTCTATTGCTCTTTCTATATCAACTGTATCTTTTTTACTAGGTTTTATTTTTGTTAAAACACCTTTTTTTTCAAATGTAAGTTCTGGTGCTAAATCTTGAACAGCAACAATCTCAAAACCTCTTTTTTCAATTGCTTTATTTAATGCAACAGCCATTGAATCATAACCTTTTTGATTTTTTAAAACACTCAACAAAATTGAAGCAGACCAAAGATCTGGTCTTATATCTAATAAATTAGGATGTCCAATTGCACCTACAAAAGCAACTTTTTTAATTCCTCTTTTTTTACATTCTTTTGCAACTGTTCCCCCTGCACCAAGACGAACCACTAAATCAGGTTTTAAATCTTTATCATAAAAATTTTTAAGTCCAACTACAAAAACCTCATAACCTGCTTTTTTTAAAGCATCTCTTGATAAAAATGGAAGCAAAAGACTTCCACAAATTAAGGCTATTTTTTTATCTGATTTAAATATTTTATTTTTCATATTTTATTAATTTATAAGTTTGATTTTACTGGAATACTAATAGTTTTTCAATTAAAATGCTAGAGAGTGATGAAAAAAACAAAGATATTATTTTTAATAAGTTTTTTATTTATAAAGGATTTGTTTGCAACTCCATATAACGATTATATGTTTAAAAAAGAAATCAGAGATGGTTTAGGTATGTATGGCACATATAATTCTGATGGAACTTCTATTTATGGAAAAGAGGATTCTGATAATTCAGAATATGGAGAGAAAAAAAACAAAATAACGAAAGAAAACATTCCAGATGGTGATTTAGGCGCAGAAGTTTATACAGAGAAAAATAAGATTGATACTTTTGCAATTCATATACCAACATCGATGTATATAAAAAGTGGAATTGGAACTGATTTAAAGATAGTGTCTGATAAAACTGTTTATTTTGATGATCTTGATAATAATGAATTTTACTATTCGATAGTACCGGTAATAGGACTTGGGTTTAATTTATCTTCATTTGTAAGAACTGAAATTAATCTAGAAGCTAATAGAACATATTTTAAAAATTCACTTTATTCTTATTCTCATGAAATTGAGGCTAATTTACAATTTGATCTGATTAAAAGATATTTTAAAACAGGCGATGTTATAAGAAGAAACCACTTTATACCTTTTATTGGTATAGGGGGATCCCTTGGCGCATATACATTTGAGCAAAAAGAATTATCAGGATATTTTATATCTCCTGAAGTAATCGGCGGTATAAATATAGTTCTAACTAACCTATTAAGTATGGATATAGCTTATAAACACCAGTTCTATTTAACACTTAATAATAAAAAAATTATAAATAATGGAAATTTATCTTTATCATTTAGAATGAGTTTTTAGATTATGAAATTAAAAAAATTTTTGTTTTTTATACTTTGTTTATTTATATCTAGTTTTTCAAAAGCAAATGTTCTTTACACATCTGAGTTAAAAGATGAAAATAAAATAAACAAATCAAAAACCTTAGCAGAAAATCGTCCTTTTTATATAGCAGGTTTTTATAATTTAAATTTTTGGCAAGATAAATCTAATAAAATTCATCAAATAAAAGGAAAAGAATCAAAGTCTTTTGATATAGTTATAGGGCGCAGAGTTTATGATACTTTTAGAATAGAAGCAAATTATACTCAAATAAATACTAAATATGATAAATTTTCTTTTTCTAATAATGGAATAAGTTTAAATTTTCTATTTGACGGTCGTGTGGATAGTATATACAGAATATTTAAAAGACAACTTTTAATGCCTTATATTGGTTTTGGAGCTGGAACTTCTTGGGGAGACACCAAAGGTAATTTCATTGCATCTGGCTTATTTGGTATTTCTTTAGAGTTGGAAGATTTTATTCATCTGGATTTTGGTTATAAATATACTTACATGTTCCCAATTAATTTAAAAAATATGGAAAACTTTTCACCTATATCAAATGGAATCAAAGCTGGAATCAGGATTAATTTCTAATGTTTAAATGTCCATTATTTGGTATATGTGGTGGTTGTAAGTTCGATTTTACAAAAAATACTTACAGGGAAGAAAAATCAAAACTCTTAAAAGATTTACCAAATTGCAAAAATTATATTTGGATAAATGCAGGAACTCGTAGAAGAGCCGAACTTTCTTTTCTGTATGATAAAATTGGTTTTTTAGAAGAAAAATCAAAAAATATAGTACCTGTTAAAACTTGTCCAATACTTTTACAAAAATTAAATGAAACTTTGAAGAATATATCAAACTTAAAATTCACAGGATCGGGGACTATTTTAATAACAGAACTTGATAATGGAGTTGATTTATCAGTAAATTCCATAATACCTGTTTTTAGTACAGAAATAAAAAAAGAATTAGAAAAAACTGATATAATAAGATTTGTATGGAATAATAAAATTATATTTGAAAAAGAAAAACCACTTATATCATTTGAGAATAAAAAAATATATTATCCTCCAAACTCATTTTTACAACCATCAAAAGAAGGGGAAAATACTTTAAGAAATATTATTAAAGAAAATATAGATAATGCAAAAAAAATTGCAGATTTATTTTGTGGACTTGGAACTTTTACATATTCTTTTAATGCAACAGGATTTGATATTAAAGGAAATGGAAAAATTCGTGATCTTATGAAACATCCATTAAAAGCATCACAATTAAATGAATATGATGCAGTTATTTTAGATCCCCCAAGAATTGGAGCAAGTTCACAAATAAAAGAATTATCAAAAAGCATAGTTCAAAAAATAATTTATATTTCTTGTAATCCTAAAACTTTTAAAACAGATATGGATATACTAAATAATTCATATAATTTAACTAAATTATATGCAATAGATCAATTTGTTGGTTCAACACACTTTGAAGTAATTGGTATTTTTCATAAATAATAAAAAACTTTTATTAAATATAAGTATACGGTAATATAAAATTATGAACAAAATAGAAGAATTGATAAAAGAGTATTGTCCTGATGGAGTTGAATATAAAGAATTAGGAGAGATTTGTATTTCTTTACCAAAAGGAACTTTAAAACAAACAGAATTAGTTGAAAATAGCAAATATCCAGTTATTAATTCTGGCAAAGGATTATATGGTTATTATTTTGATTATAATAATGAAGGAAATACAATTACTATTGCTTCAAGAGGAGAATATGCTGGTTATATCTCTTTTATGAAAAATAAGTTTTGGGCTGGAGGATTATGTTATCCTTATACCGTTAAAGATACATCTTTATATATAACTAAATATTTGTTTTATTATTTAAAGCATAAGGAAAATTATATAATGGATACGATGGTTGCTAGAGGAAGTATTCCAGCATTAAATAAAAAAGATATTGAAAAAATCGAAATACCTATACCCCCTATTGCTATACAGGAAGAGATAGTTAATATATTAGATACTTTTACGGAGCTGGAGGCGGAGCTGGAGGCGGAGCTGGTACTAAGAAAAAAGCAATATGAGTATTATCGTGATAAACTCCTGACATTTTCCCCTGGTGACAGCCGTGTTAAGTGGGTTTCCCTTTCAGAACTGGGTATTTTTATCAGAGGAAACGGCTTACAGAAAAAAGATTTTACAAGTGAAGGAGTTGGTTGTATTCACTATGGACAGATTTATACTTATTATAAAACATTTACTGATAAAACTAAATCTTTTGTATCAAAACAACTTGCAAATAAATTAAAGAAAGCTAAACCAAAAGATTTGATAATTGCGACTACAAGTGAAAACGTACGAGATGTTGCGAAAGCTGTGGCTTGGCTTGGAGATGAAGAAATTTGTATAAGTGGTGACGCTTGTATTTTTAGACACAATCAAAACAGTAAATATATGTCGTATTTGTTTCAGACACAAAGTTTTTTTAAACATAAAAAAAAATATGTAACAGGGACTAAGGTTATAAGAATAAATAATAAAGATCTTGGAAAGTTTTATTTTCCAATTCCCCAACTTGAAGAACAAGAAAGAATAGTAAATATATTAGATAAGTTTGAATCTTTAGTTAATGATATTTCTATTGGACTTCCTGCTGAAATAAATGCAAGACAACAACAATATAAATACTATCGTAATAAACTTTTATCTTTTAATAAAATATAATTTAAGTATCTTAATACTTATTATTAATGTAATATTATTTCTATGAAAAACTCACCTGATTTATTTACAAAAACTGAATACGAAAATTTAGTAAAACAAATTTTACTTTGGGATAAAGCATATCACAGAGATGATAATCCAATTGTTGATGACGCAACTTATGATAAAGCAAAAAAAAGAGCTATTGAATTAGAAGAAGAATTTCCAGAACTAGATGGCAATATATCAAAAAAAGTTGGAGCAGAAATCTCCAATGAATTTAAATCTTTTGAACATAAAATACCAATGCTTTCAATATCTGATGTTTTTAATGAAGATGAATTAAAAGCTTGGATTGAAAGAACAGGTAAAAACAATGAATTTTTTGTAGAGTTAAAAGTAGATGGTCTTTCTTTTTCAGCCCTTTATGAAAATGGAAAACTTGTAAGAGCACTTACAAGAGGAAGCGGTATTATTGGCGAAGATATTACTGAAAACATAAAAACAATAAAAGATATTCCTTTAGTATTAAAAGGTGATTTTCCAACCTCAATTGAAGTTCGTGGCGAAGTATATATGGCAAGAGAAGATTTTATTAAATTGAATGAAATTAGTGATAAAAAATTTGCTAATCCAAGAAATGCAGCAGCAGGATCATTAAGACAACTTGATCCATCAATTACAGCTCAAAGAAAATTATCTGCATTTGCTTATACCTATGGAATGACAAGCGATAGATTTTGGAAAACTCAATCTGAATATTTTGAAAAACTTAAATCTTGGGGTTTTAAAACAACAGAATTTTATGCAAAAAAAGCAAACACTCTTAAAGAAATACAAGAAATTTATAATCATATTAATAATATTAGAATTTCAATACCATTTGATATAGATGGACTTGTTATAAAAATAAATGATATAGAAAAACAAAATATTTTAGGATCTACTATTCAATCTCCAAGATGGGAGATTGCTTATAAATTTCCAGCAGCACACGCCATAACAAAAATTCTTGATATAATTATTCAAGTTGGAAGAACTGGAGTTTTAACACCAGTTGCAATTTTAGAACCAATAAATATAGGTGGTGTCATTGTATCACGAGCAACACTCCATAATTTTGATGAAATAGAAAGAAAAAATATATTCATAGGCGATAATGTAATTGTTGAAAGAGCGGGTGATGTCATACCAAAAATAATTGGCGTGGATAAACATTTTGAAAATTCCCAGAAATTTATTTTTCCAAGTGTTTGTCCTGTATGCGGATCGCATGTTATAAAAATTGATAATTTGGTCGCAAGAAAATGTATAAATTCTCTCAACTGCCCTGCTCAGTTAGTTTCTTCGCTAGAGCATTTTGTATCTAAAAAAGGTTTTGATATTGAAGGGATTGGAGAAAAACAATTAAGTTTATTTAATTCTTTAGGTTTTATAAATTCAGCTTTTGATATATTTAATTTTATAGATAAATATAAAAATGAAATTATTAAATTAGATGGTTTTGCAGAAAAATCTGTTTCAAAATTAAGAGATAATATTGAAAAATCAAAAAATATTGAATTTCATAAATTTATTTATGCAATAGGTATTCCAGAAATCGGTTTTGCAAATGCAAAAATTTTAGCAAAAAGGTTTAAAACTTTTGAAGATTTAAAATCTGCAACTATAGAAGATTTAATAAAAATAGATGGAATTGGAGAAACAATAGCAAAAGAAATAGTAGAATTTTTTAAAGACAATATTGATACTTTAAATAAACTGTTAACTGTTATAAATTTAAAATATAACAATAAAGAAATTCTTGAAAATGAGTTTTTTAAAAATAAAAAATTTGTTTTAACTGGAACTCTATCAAATTATTCAAGGGATGAGGCAAAAGAATTAATTGAAAGTATGGGAGGAATTATTTCATCATCAATTTCAATAAAAACAGACTTTTTAATAGCAGGTGAAAATGCAGGTTCTAAATTAAATAATGCAAAAAAATTAAATATCAAAATACTAACAGAACAAGAATTTATAGAAAAATTAAAGGTTAATTAATATGAAAAAAGAGATAGAAGAAAATAAAAAACAAAGATCTTTTAAATCAAAATTAATTATCTTCTTTATTAATTGTTTTTTACTTTGTTTTGCTATTATAGCTATCTATATTCTTGTTATATTTTTAAAAATGCCATCTCTTGATAATTATCTTAAAGAGACTAGAGAACCAGCTATTATTTTTTTAGATTCAAAAGGAAATGAAATACGAAGTAATAATAGAATTATGGGAACTCCTGTATCAATAAATAATATACCTAAACATGTTTGGCAAGCTATTATTGCAATAGAAGATAAAAGATTTTTCAGTCACGGAGCAATTGATCCAAAAGGACTTTTAAGAGCAGTTATATTTAATTTATTTAAAGGAAGAGTTGCTTTTGGAGGATCATCTATAACCCAACAAACTGCAAAAAATATATTTTTATCCAGAGAAAAAACAATCTCTAGAAAAGTTCAAGAATTGATTTTATCTTATTGGCTTGAAAATAGATTTGAGAAAGAACAAATTCTTGATTTATACATAAATAGAGTTTCTCTTGTTGGTGGTATGCGAGGATTAGACGCTGCATCAAAAGTTTTGTTTCAAAAAAGTGTATCACAATTATCAATTGCAGAAAGTGCACAAATTGCAGCAATGCTGAAAGCTCCAACAACCTACAGTCCTTTAAAAAATCCAGAAAAAAACATATCGCGTGCCAAATTGATTTTAAAAGAAATGGTAAAACAGCAATATATAACACTAACAGATGCCAGAAAAGCAAATAAAGAATTAAAACCAGCTAAAAAAAATACAGAAATAAATAACTATAGATATTGGACAGATTTTGTTAATGAAGAATTAAATTCAAGAATAGATAATATAAATACAGACATATATATTTATACAACCTTAGATCCAAATTTACAGAAAAAAGCTAATATTGCTATATCAAATAATGCAGGAAAATATCAAGGAGCAGGAATAATATTAGCAAAAGATGGAGCAATTTTATCTATGGTTGGCGGTGTTAATTACCAAAAAAGCCAATTTAATAGATGTCTATCTAAAAGACAACCAGGAAGTATTTTTAAACCTGTCGTATATTTGGTTGCCTTAGAAAATGGTATGAAATCAACAGATATTGTAAATGATTCACCTATTACGATTGGAGATTATAACCCAAAAAATTATAATAAACGTTATTACGGAAATATTCCTCTTTCTGTTGCATTTGCTAAAAGTGTAAATTCTGTACCTTTAAAATTAGCAAAAGAATTTGGAATAGATACTGTTATAGATATGGCATCCCGCTTAGGTGTTGGAGAAAATTTAAGAAAAGAATATTCAACTATACTTGGCGCATCCGAAATGAATCTATTAGATTTAACAACTATATATTCGGTTATATGGAACAATGGAAATTCTGTTAAGCCTTATTCAATAACAAAAATTACAGACTCTAAAGGAAAAATATTATTTCAGAGAAATCCATCAGATAAAATCAGACTTCTCAATGAAACAACTATAAAAAATATGACAAAAATGTTATCAGATGTGGTTAAATCAGATGGCACTGGATATAAAGCTGCAACAATTGGGGTTATAGGAGGAAAAACTGGGACAAGTAATAACAATAGAGATGCTTGGTTTATAGGAGCAACAAATTCAATAAATGTTGGAATATGGATAGGTAATGATGATTTTTCAAGTATGGATAGTAAAATAACTGGTGGAACCATTCCTGCGAAAATATTTCAAGAAATAGTAAAGACAAAATAAATTTTTATATAAATATTTTTTAAAATATGATATTATTCATCTCATGAGAAGAAATATATTATTTGCATTACTGTCTTTTTTTACTTTTGGTTCAACCTTTGCTAATTGGCAATATCCTGGAACTTATATTGGAGATGGTTGGTTTCAAGATGATGGATCAAAATTGACTTTATCTTTGCGTGGAGGTTTATCTTGGGCATTTGGTAAAGTTTCTAACGAAGTAAATGCATTTACGACAACATATTATAGACGTAAAGGAAAAGAAGATTTTATAGTTTCTGAAAATTATTTCAAGTCTCTCACTGATCAATCAAATTATGAATTAGCAGGACAAGGAAATTTAGGCGATTTAAAAGTAAATAAAAATCTTTCTGATTATTCATTTTTTGGTGGTGCATCAGTTGGTTTCATAATTCCATATATGCAAAATTGGCGTATGGAGTTTAACTGGGATCATATGACTCAAACAGAGTATAATACTTCACCATTATTTAAAGGAAACCTTAAACTTGATAGTGGAAAAGTTATACAAGCAGAAAGTGGTGGTGTATTTTCTTCTATTTCATCTGATATATTTGGTATAACAGGATTTTATGATTTTTATAAAGGAATTGAAAAACCACTTTATACAATGTTGCCTTATTTAGGAGTTGGTTTTGGGTATGCAGATGTAAGAACAAGTCTTATATTATCAGATTTATATGGAGATTTATCAGGTTCAGTAGATTTACAAGATTTTGGTAAACTTGGAGCTGATAAGATAATACGTTTTAATAAATCTGAAAGATCTAACGCAAATATATCAGCTTTACTGACTGGTGGTTTTTCTTATGGTATAGCAAAAAATACTTATTTAGATTTTGGTATTCGTTTGAATTATATACCTAAGGTTAAATTTTCATTATCAAATGAAAATAAAACAAAATACCGTGATTGGTTTGGTATAAAAGGACTTTTCTATACCAACTTTTCATTTGGTTTAAGATTTGAATTTTAATATATAAAAAATAAATCATTTATATAAATTTGACATCCTTTAAATCCTTGCTAAGCTTACTTTAGTAAGGATTAAACACATGAAGAAGAAATTTAAATATAATTTTAAAAATTTTGCAATACTATCAATTATTCCTTTAATAGGTATTTTATCATCTTGTAAAAAAGAAGATATAAATAAAGAAAAGGAGGAAGATTTAAATAAAAAAGAACTTAGTTTTGATATGACAGCAGATAGTCTTAGAAGATACTTTATTCTTGCAAGAACAGAACCACTAGATATATCAGAATATTTTAATAATAGTTTTAAATTTTATTATTATTCTGCAAATTATAAAAATGGAAATCCTACAGAACCAAACTCTTTACTTGATTCTGCAAAAGCAGTTGAGGGATTTTTAGAATTTGATAAAGAGGAATATGCTAGGGGTGGAACAGAACCAACTAATAAAGATAATAAAGATAAACTTAAATTTTATGCAAATATGTATATAAATAAATTTAATCAAAAAAACAGATAGTGTTTATTGTAAATACATCAAATATTAAAAATACAGTCAATATTGATAAACAAATTTATTTAAATTACTATCATATTTATATCAATTTAGGAATTTAAGATGAAAAGAAGGATAAGAATAGTATTAACAGACACATGTAATTTTAATTGTCCTTGTTGTTATAATGAAGGTAGTTTGACAAAAAACACTAATAAAGAAATTGATTTTGATCAACTGGTTATTTTTTTGAAAAAAATAGAAAATTATGTAGATACAATTATACTTACAGGTGGAGAACCTCTACTATACAGTAAATTTGAAGAATTAATATTTGAATTGAGAAGGTATAATTTTAGAATCCAACTAACAACAAATGGATCTCTAATAGATAAATTAATTGACAACATAAATCTACTTAATTCTATAAATTCAATAAACATTTCTCTGGACAGAATTTGTCCAGAAAATTTTAGATATAATACAGAAACAGATATAAAAATGTTTTATAAAGTTATAAACAATATAAAATCTATTTCAGAAATATATCAATTTATCACTATTAATACTGTTTATGATGAAAAATTAAGTGAATTAGATTTTATCAAGTTGATAAATTTTTGTAAAACAAATAATATAAAAGATATAAAATTTATCCCTATATTAGATACACAAGAAGATAAAATTATAAAAAATTTAAACAATATAATAAATAGATTATTTCAAAACGTTCAAATAATATCCATAAATCCTAATTACCTAATAAAAACATTAAATATAAATGGTATAAATTTACACATTCTACAACAATACTGTAATAACAATTGTAATATTTGCAGAAAAGAAAGTTTCTTACGTATAAGTTGTAATAATAAGGTAAATTTTTGCAGAAAAAATTTTGTAGATGAAATAGAAATAGAAAAATTATTAAAATTCGAAAAAAACAAAATAATTAATTTATTAGAAGGTAAAATGCTAGGTGAATAATAGTAAATTATTTATTTGTGGTTCTTCTGCGAGAATATTAAATTCTAATTATTTTCAGAGAAAAATAGCTCCAAATTTAGCAAAATTTAAAAAAATAGTATTAATTGTGGATCATTATATATTTCATGACATAAAAGAAAATAAATTAATACTATCATCAAAAAATAAAATTAATAAATCTTATGAAAACAATTATGTTTGGGATAAAAAATTATTTTTAATACTTAAGAAATATAATAAAATTTTAGGAATTTCATATGTAAAAAGGTGGATAGATTTCAAGATTTCTAAAGAAAAATTCTTAAAATTTTTACTTAGCTTAGACTCAAATAAAATACAGATAGATTTTATTAGTTGTCCTTATTGTAATAATCCTCATAAAGGACCTTTTAATATTATAAATAATAAATACATAAAACTACCATGTATTAATAAACTTACAAATATAAAGAAAATATTGTTAAAAAAAAGAATACGATTAAAAAAAGGATTTTTACAATTATATTTTGCATCATTAAATAAAGGAAAAGTTCTAATTAGTGAAAAATTTTTTAAAAAAAATTTTTTGATTATAAAAAAATTAAACTTAAATTTTAATTTTGAAATACAATATAATATAAATAAAGGATTTAAGAAGATACTATTAGATGATTATATAAATGTTTTTACAGAAAAATATGTAGAATTAGAAAATAAAAAATCAGTTGTTTATTATATTAAAAATTTAGGAATATCTTGTGGTATTTTATATTTTATAAGATCAAAATTAAGAAGATTAAATTATTATAAATATGCTGACACAATAAGAAATATTTTAAAAAAAAGAAATATTTTTATTAATGATGGAAAAAATTTTAGTATAATAATAAAAAGAGAAAGAAAACTATGAAAAATATATTAATAATTTGGCCATTAGGAAATCCATTTTATTTCTCTGATTTTTGGAGAAGTATGTTGGTATATGAGTTAGCTTCTCATATAAGAAAATATGATATTAATGTAGATATATTTGATGGAACTAAAAATAAAATATTTTCAGAACTATTTGAAAAAATTTTAAATAAATCTTATGATGCTTTTATCTTAAACGCTCCACTAGATTCTTTAGACGGTTTCATAAAGACACTAAAATATATTCGTTTATTAGATATAAAAAAACCAATATATGTTTATGGATTAAGCACAATATTAAAACCAAATTTCTTTAAAAATTTAGATATTCAAGGTTTTTCAAACTCTGGTTTTTTTGAAAAAGGTATATTATCTTTTTTAGGAAAAAAAGATCCAAAAGTAAATTGTATAATAAAAGATAATAATGATAATTGGATAGAATACCCACGTGAACTAGGTCTTCCAAAAGATTGGTCTTTTATGGATTTAAATGATGCTCTAAAATTTTCTGTTTTAAGAATTAGTGTATCAAGAGGTTGTCATGGAGCTTGTAATTTTTGTAGTTGTGCTATTTTACATGGTAATCATGATATTAGAAAAACAGCAACAGAAGTATGTAATTATTTAGAATTACTAGAAAAAAAATCTTATACTGGAATTATAGAATTTGCCTCTCCAACTTTTACTATTTCAAAAGAATGGATTAATGATTTTTATAACGAATATAAAAATAAAAGATTAAAAATAAAATGGAGATGTGTGACAAGGGTTGATCAAATAGATGAAGATATTATTAGTAAAATGTCGGAAATTAATTGCATAAGAATTGGTTTAGGTATTGAAACATTATCTGAAGTTGAACAAAGTAATATTAATAAAAAAATTTCAAAAGAAAGAGTATTTAATGTAATAAATCTTATACAAAAATACAATATAGAAGTTTTATCTTATCTTATATCTGGTATAGAAAACCAAACGTCTGAAAATTTTTTATATACATATAATATATTAAAAAAATTAAATACAACTCCTAGAGTTACTGCATTATTACGTTATTTTTCTCTTAATTTTGAAAATCTAATTGATACTTCTATTGCTTCAGATATGTGTACTAGTTCTTTAAATAAATTTCTTGATGTAAATAATTATTATTTATTAAAAATTATAACAGGAACTGCTGATTTAGATGAAAAATAGTATAGAAAGAATTGTCATTCCTATGGGTGGAATAGGTTCAAGACTTAAATGTAGTGAGCACAACATATCTAGTAAAATATTTTTTAAAACTAGTAAAGGAATATTGTTAAATAATATAATAGATAATATTAATGAAATAAAGGAATTATCAAATATACCAATTGAATTTTATTTATGTAATTATAAACAATTAAAAGAATTATATACATATCAAATAAATCATATATTTTCTGTAAGAAAAATTAATAAGAATGCAGATATATTTTCTATATTAAAATTCAATAAAACTACTTTATGTATATATGGTGATACTTTTTTTCATAAAAATATACTTAAAAAAATAGTTGATTTTTACATATTTAATGGTCTTAATTGTGTAACATTATTACCGACAGATAATGGTATAGATAATGTAGATTTTATTATAAAAGATAACAAAATTTATGATACAAAATATTCAAAAACTCAAACTTCAGAAGTTTCTCAAATCTTTCTATTCAATGCGAATACAATAAAACGTATTAAATACTTAATTTCAAAAGGAAAAAATAGATTTGAAATAATGTATAAATATTTATTAAAAGAATATATTTTTAATGTTGTTGAATGTAATAACAATGAATGTATAAACCTTAATGAAAAGAGAGATTTAAATAAAATATAATTAAACTTGACTTTAATATATATTGAATAATAAAATCCAAGTAGGTTATAGGTTATACAAAATGACAGAAAAAATATTTTTAAGTAATACAATATCTAGAAGAATTGAACAATTAGAACCAAACAATGAAAAAGAAATAAAGATGTATTGTTGTGGTCCTACTGTATATAACTATGCCCATATTGGAAATTTAAGAACCTATATTTTTGAAGACTTGTTAGCAAAAATAATTAGAATTGCTGGTTATAATTTAAAACATGTTATGAACATAACAGATGTTGGTCATTTAACTAGTGATGCTGATACTGGTGAAGATAAAATGTTATTGGCTGCTGAACGTGAAAAAATAGAAGTTCTGGATCTTGCTAGAAAATATGAAAAAATTTTCTTTGAACATACTTCAATTTTAGGATTAAACCGTCCTGATATAGTTGCTCGTGCTACAGAACATATAGAAGATATGATTAACTTCATAAAGAAATTAGAAGAAAAAGGTTTTGCATATGTTTCTAATGGTAATGTTTACTTTGATACATCAAAATTTTTAGACTATGGAAAGTTATCTGGTCAAGATAGAACACAATTAAAACATGGTGCAAGGGTAGAACAAGATTCAAATAAAAGAAATGATTCAGATTTTGTTTTATGGTTTACTACATCAAAATTTGAAAATCAAATACTTCAATGGAATTCTCCTTGGGGTCGTGGGTATCCAGGATGGCACATAGAATGTTCTGCTATGGCACTTAAATATTTAGGGGAAAATTTAGATATACATTGTGGTGGAATAGATCATATTACAGTTCATCATGAAAATGAAATTGCCCAAAGTGAGGCTCTTATTGGACATAAATGGGTTAATTTATGGGTACATGCAAATTTTCTAAATTTAAAAAACGGTAAAATGTCAAAATCAAAAGGAAATTTTTTAACTCTTGATACTTTGATATCTAAAGGATATAAACCAGAACATTATAAATATTTTTGTTTAATGTCTCATTATAAAACTGCTGCAATTTTTAGTTTTGAAGCTCTTGACATGGCAAAGAATGCTTATGAATCTTTAATATCAAAAATAAAAGAAATTAAAGAATATTCTAAAAAAGATAAATCTTTAGATATAAATCAGGAAAAATTATATATTGAGGAATTTAATAAATTTATGTTTAATGATCTTAAAACTCCTCAAGCATTAGCTGTTATGTGGAAAGCTATA
This sequence comes from uncultured Alphaproteobacteria bacterium, assembly GCA_963540515.1. Taxonomy (GTDB): domain Bacteria; phylum Pseudomonadota; class Alphaproteobacteria; order Rs-D84; family Rs-D84; genus JAFGMC01. The sequence continues at coordinate 17,224 of CAUTNA010000005.1, read as the reverse complement.
AAAAATTCTAAATTTCCACCTATATCAAAGTTAAATTTTTTAAAACATATAGATAAAATATTTAGTTTATCATTAGAGAAAGCTATTAACGAAAATAAATTAGAAATTAACCTATCAGAAGAAATATATAAAATTATAGAGCAAAGACAAATAGCAAGAATTGCTAAAGATTGGGCGACTTCTGATAAGTTAAGACATCTTTTAAATTCAAAAGGTATAGGAATTAAAGATCTTCCTAATAATAAATTTGAACTATTTAATATAAAACAAGATTTTTTTGAACGTTAGTTCTTTACTTGACTCAGCAAAAGCAGTTGAAGGATTTTTAGAATTTGATAAAGAGGAATATGCTAGGGGTGGAACAGAACCAACTAATAAAGATAATAAAGATAAACTTAAATTTTATGCAAATATGTATATAGATAAATTTAATCAAAAAAACAGATAGTGTATAAATCAAACTTCAATAAGTAGTTGATGATAATAAATATTCAGTTTATATATGAATATTCATCACTTTTTTACCAGAAAATATAACAAATCACTACAGAATCTGCCAATCACATCTGACAATTGATATATCATCATTTTATATGCATGTAAGAAATCATAAACTTTATAAGTTTTCTAAGTATAATCATACACATCATAGACTTTGCTTATAGGTTTTTCAGAAGAAAATAACATTCTGCTTATGTGAAAATGTTTACATCTGTGTTGTTAAAACAATTTTTGCAATGAAAAACTGTTGTAAATTTACGTTGTTAATTGGGTGAGAAATATGTAATACAGAGATTTCATTTTTATGTCTTATGTCTTGTGATGATCCTTGAAAATTTTATACAAAAAATCCCAGTTTTTACTTTATACAAGTAATTTTTTTAATATGGTTTGCATATTATTATCAATTTCTTTAAATTTCTTCAAATCTCTTTGTAATAAACCTTCATAAAAAGATTCTTTATATTCTATTAAAGATTTTTCTAGAACAGACGATTGTACAAAGCGTAAAAATATTAATTTGAAAGCATTTTCTAAATCTTTTTTGGAAACTTTTACTACATTTTCACATATCTTTAAGAAATCGTGTGCCTTGGACAATGATTTATCTGATAAATCATTATTTAAAAATGCAAACCAAACAAAATTTACCATATCTTCTGCAGAGTTTCCCCTGTGAGATAATTCAAAATCTAATATCGCCTTTACACCAGATTTAGAAAACAATATATTTTCATTATGAAAATCACCGTGGACGAAAGAATTAGAATTTTTTATCCATTTAATAAAATCATCGTTTTCCTTGTATTTATTCAATATAGAAGTTTTTAGTTCCAATATGTTTTTAACCAGTTCATAATAGGAATCTGTCTTTTTCAACTTACTTTTTATATCATTAATTTTATTTTGACTTGCCTTTATATTGAAATATAAATCAAAACTGGTTTTCAAGTTATTACCCAGCTTTATACGTTTATAATATTTTAAAACTTTTGCGATTGGTTCATAAAAATATTCTTTTATATCATCCCCATGTAATACATCGCCTTTGATAAATTTGGATATAATAATTTTATGCTGAATATCTTTTTTGATTGGTTTTATAAAAAATTTTCCACTTTTATTATTAAATAAGTGGCTTAATTTTTCTATTTGTTTAACATATACATTTGCATTGTTTCGTAAAATTTTTGCAACAAATTTATGATTATCTTTTGTTCTTACAATATAATTTTCAGCAGAAAAACCACCAATTCGTTCTGCTGAAACAATGCCAACCCCAAGCAATTTTTCAATTTGTTGTTTTTTATTGTCCATGTACCAAATTTTATGTTCAAAGCACAGAAAAATCAATAAATTATAAAATAGGGTTTACCATTTTACATATGAACTACCTTAATATTTATTTGGACTGTGATGAGGTTTTATTACAAACAACCAAGACTCACGCCCTATTTTTTTTACAACAAGAATACAGGATAATTGCTAATAAAAATATTTATCCAAGTAATTGAATATTTCCAGTAAATTCAGGACTAAATCCATAGAATTATTTATACAAACATACTATTTTATGAACATTTCAGCCATTTATGGAACCAAAATAACTGGCGGACAGAGAGGGATTCGAACCCCCGGAGGACTTGCATCCTCAGCGGTTTTCAAGACCGTCACATTCGACCGCTCTGCCATCTGTCCGACTTTCTTAGATTACTTAAGTTTAAAGCAAAAATCAAGAAAGATTTAATTGCTCATTATAGATAAAACTTTTTCTTTTATTTCTTCAATTTTTAGTCTTTCTTGCTTCATTGTATCTCTGTACCTGATTGTTACAGTTTTATCTTTTAGTGCTTGGTGATCCACAGTTATACAAACAGGAGTTCCAATTTCATCATGTCTTCTATAAGATTTTCCTATATTTCCAGAGTTTTCCAATTCTATTTTTCCAATCTGTAATTCTCTTAAATCTTTTACTATATTATTAGATATTTCTAAGAGTTCTGGAACATTTTTTGCAAGAGGTATTACAGCAACTTTTACAGGTGATAAACTTGGTTTTAACTTTAACACAACTCTTTTATTTCCGTTTTCTAATTCTTCTTCAGAATACGCATTTAATAAAACAGCAAGCATTGCACGATTAACACCCATTGCAGTTTCAATAACATAAGGGATAAAAGTTCTGTTAGTATTTACATCTGTGTATGATAACTTAAAAATACTGTCAGTATTTTTTATAACTTTTGCAGAAATATCAAACTTATCTTGATCTTTGGTGTGTGAACCTAAATCAAAATCCTGACGATTATGAATACCTTCAACTTCATCAAAACCATCTGGAAAGCTATATTCTATATCAACTGCACTTTTTGCATAGTGTGCAAGTTTATCATGAGGTTTAAATCTTAATTTATCGCTTGGAATACCAAGTTTATTTACCCACCAATCCATACGAATTTTTTTCCACATTTCAAAATTTTCTTCATCTTTTAAAGGATCTACAAAATATTGCATTTCTGCCTGTTCAAATTCCCTCATTCTAAAGACAAAACCTCTGGGGGATATTTCATTCCTGAAAGCTTTACCAATTTGTGCAATACCAAATGGTAATTTTGCTGAACAAGAGTCTAAAACATTTTTAAAATTAACATATGTTGTTGTTGCTGTCTCTGGTCTTAAATATGCGTTTATTTCACTATTTGCAACAGGACCTACAGAAAGTCCCATCATTAATAAATATTGCCTTGGTTCTATTAATTCATGACTTCCACAATTATCACATTTTGTTGAATCTTTCATTTTATCTTGACGCATTCTTGCACCACATTTTTTACATTCAACAAGAGGATCAGAAAAATTAGATTCATGTCCTGAATACTTCCATAAAAGTTTATTTGTAATTAAAGAAGCATCTATTCCTTTTATATCATCTCTTTGATAAATAAGACTATTCCACCAAAGTTTTTTTATATTAAGCAATAATTCAACCCCATAAGGACCATAATCATAAGTACCTGTCATACCACCATAAATTTCTGATCCAGAGAAAATAAAACCACGTCTTTTACAAAGAGAAACTATATCATTAATATCAGACATACAAAAACCTCAATATTTTTTGATTTTATTATATGTTATAAGATTTATTTTATCTAATAAAAAAGGTGCATTAACGCACCTTTTTTTAAACACATAATTCAATTTATACATCGTGGGATATTGCGCCAACTGGACAAACGCTAAAACAGGTTCCACAATCAATACATTTCGATGGATCTATTTTACATTTACCATCTTCTGTAACACTGATAGCACCAACTGGACAACCTGCCATACAAGTATGACAACCAATACATGCGGATGGATTTATTTTATATGCCATAATATTATCTCCTGTCTAATAATTGTAAAACATATCTAAACATTGCAATAAAAGATATATATAAATGCAATGCTCCTAAAACTGCTAATTGATTTTTCTGAAGATCATCAGACATCTCAGAATATGCAAGTTTTAAATTTTGAATATCATATGCTGTAAATAAAGCAAATATAAGAACACCAAACAAACATATAATTGTTGTAAAACTAGATCCAATTGGAAAGAAAATAGAAAATAATGAAACAAGTATTAACCCAATCATACCCATTTGTAAAAACACACCAAGAAAAGAAAGATTTTTTAAAGTTTTATAACCAAAAAGCGCCATACAACCAAACATAAGAGACGCTACTACAAAAGCATAAAATATTGATACTGGATTTACTTTTAAAACACTAAATATAAAAGGTGCCATACCAAAACCAATTAATCCAGAATATATTGCAAGTAAAAGTATCGCTGTACTTGGCTTTAAACTGAACGCTCGAACTTGTGCATAAATAGAAAGTCCAAAAGCTCCAAAAACAACAATATAATAAAGAGGAGATACACCAGAAGGAGTAAAAAATAAAGAAAGTCCACCCATATAAATAGTTAAATAACAAATAAGTGCAGTTAATCCAACAGCTCCAAACATAATAGCAAAAATTCTTTGCATATATAAGCCTATATCATTATCTTTCTTTGATATTTTTTTAACAACCATATTTTTCCTCTTGCTTTATACATGTTATAATATAAATATAGATAATATAAAATTCAAGATTAAAAAAGATTATAAAATGTCATTAACTATATCACCTATCTCTCCTGTTGCAGTTTCAATATTGGGCTTTGATATTCGTTGGTATGCCCTTGCATACATAATATCTTTTATAATTTGTTATTTTCTTTTTAAAAAAATATCTTTTAAACAAAACTTAAATTTTACAAAAAAAGAATTAGATGATTTTCTTACTTATTCAATACTTGGAGTTATTCTAGGTGGAAGACTTGGATATGTTTTATTTTATAACTTACCTTATTTTTTAGAAAATCCGATTGACATAATTGCAGTCTGGAAAGGAGGCATGAGTTTTCACGGTGGTCTTATTGGAATTTTAACTTCTATTTATTTATTTATAATAAAACTTAATAAAGAAAAAAAATATACTCTTTTAGAAAATTTAAAAGATTCATTTAAAATATTTGATATTTTTGCGATAATTGCACCAATTGGACTTTTCTTTGGAAGAATAGCAAATTTTATAAATATGGAAGTAATGGGTAGAATTACAAATAAACCTTGGGGAATTATTTTTGAAGGTTTTACAAAAGAACCACGTCATCCAAGTCCTCTTTATGAAGCATTTTTAGAAGGTTTTGTTTTATTTATTATAATGATTTCTTTATATAAATTTACAAAATTAAAAAATTATAAAGGTATCTTATCAGGTATATTTGGAACTTTATATTCAATATTTAGAATACTATGTGAACTCTTTAGACAACCAGATGAACAACTTGGATTCTTAACCTCTTGGGGACTTACCATGGGACAACTTTTATCTTTTTTGATGTTTTTAGCATCAATTATAATACTTATTACATCAATTATAAATGTAAAGAAAAATAAGTTAAAATAATAATTAAAAAAGGACTTTCAAAAGTCCTTTTTTAATAAGATTTTGCAACATATACAAACTCAGGATTTAGATAATCTAAGCATCTTCTTGAGATTTTATATTTATCAGATAACTCTTCAAATTCTTTATTCAATGTTTTATTATACTCTAATTTGAAGAATCCAATTTTTCCTTCTGATAAATTAACTTCTAATTCCTTCAAAGAAGAAACTTCTGTTATCATTTTTTTATTTCTTTCTGTGCTTAAAATCAACATATCTTTTTGAATAGTATCTAAAAGAGAAACTAGATCACACTCTTCTAATTTTAAAGTTCTCTTTGATTCTTTTCCAATATCTCTACGAGTAAAAGTAATTGAAGAATCATTTAATTCTTTTTCACCAACTTCAATACGAAGTGGAACACCTTTTTTTATCCAATTCCAGATTTTATCAGAACTTCTATTATCAGATAAATCAGTCAAAACTCTTATTCCTTTTTTTTCTAAGTAATTTCCAACTTTTTTAGCATACTCAAAAACTTTATCTTGATTTTCTGTTTTAACAACAGGAATTACAACAATTTGATATGGAGCAACACTTGGAGGTAAAATTAATCCATCATCATCAGAATGACTCATAAATAATGCCCCCATCATACGAGTGGTAGATCCCCAACTTGTTGTCCAAGCATTTTCTAAAACACCACCTTCATTTAAAAATTTAATATCAAAAGCCTTTGAAAAATGTTGACCTAAATTATGACTGGTTGCAGATTGCAAGGCTTTACCATCTTGCATAATTTGTTCAACCGTATAGGTATGATCTGCTCCACCAAAACGTTCTTCTGGAGTTTTTTCTCCAATAATTCCATCAATAGCTAAAATATCACGCATATAATTATAGTATACAAAAAGCATTTCTTTAGCATCTCTAGTTGCAGATTCATGATCTTTAAAAGCATTATGTCCTTCTTGCCAATAAAATTCAGAAGTCCTTAAAAAAATTCTTGTTCTCATCTCCCAACGCATAACATTGACCCACTGATTTAATTTAAGTGGTAAATCTCTGTACGATTTAACCCATCTTGACATGGCTTCACCAATAATTGTTTCTGAAGTTGGTCTTATGATATAAGGTTCTGTTAAACAAGATTCTGGATCTGGTTTTATTTTACCATCTATTTTTTTTAACCTGTAATGTGTTACAACTGCACACTCTTTTGCAAACTTATCAACGTGATCTGCTTCTTTACTTAAAAAATCAATTGGAATAAGTAGAGGAAAACAAACATTATTTACATCTCTTGATTTTATCCTTTTATCCATTTCATTTTTCATTAATTCCCAAATTGCCCAACCATATGGCTTTACAGTCATGCAACCACGTACTGGTGAATTTTCAGCTAAATCAGCTTCAACTATTAAATTCTGATACCAAGTATTAAAATCTTCTTGTCTTGTTGGAGTTATAGCAGTTTTCATTTTAAAAACCCTTCATTATTTTTTTATAACTACTTGAAACAGATTCATGCAAATCTTTTGCTATAAATTTTCTGTCTCTATCAAAATAAATTCTGTCTTTTAAAACTGTAATTTCTATCAAAAAACCACCCAATTTTATTACATGAAAAACTTGAGCAACCCAAGATCTTTCTTTTGTACAAAAAGGACCAATATCTTGTTTAGCATTATCAAAATATGCAAAATCTTCAGCTAAAGTATTTTTATCAATCAAACTTCCATCTTTATATTTATAAGTTATACAAACAGGTTGAATACTTACTTCTGATCTTTCCATAAAATGAAATAAACTACTTTTAAATTGTTTTACATATGCACCATTTGTTGTTGTACCCTCTGGAAAAATAAACATAGGATAACTTGCTTTTTTCATCTGTGTTTCAAAAGTTTTAGATGCCTCTATTACATGCATTGGATTCCTATCCAAAAATATAACTCCAAACTTCTTTGAAATCCAACCAACAAGAGGAAATTTACTTAATTCTTTTTTAGCAAAAAAACTTCCTCTAAAAGCAACTGAAAAAGCAGGCAATTCAAAAACAGATATATGATTAGAAACAACTAAAAGAGGTCTTTTATTTGATATAGTTCCATTAACTTTAACCTTTATTCCAGCAATAAACATTACCAGTTTCATAAAAAAAGACATATATAAAACCGATATTTTACCTTTTGGTAAACAGAATATAACAGGAAGTTGTAAAATAATTACAAACCAAGCAAATACAAATCTAAATGATGTTATTACAAAATTAAAAAAACTAATCACAAAAGCGCCACAAACTTAGTCTGATGTTCCACCAGTTTTAACAATTTTATAATCTTTAATATTATCTTTCTTATCAAAAGATACGAAAAGATTGGTTTCTCTAAAAGTATAGTTATCTTGGAAAGCAGATATAATCCAACCAGCAATTGGCAATAACCAATGATACCTTCCTTCTCCACTAATCTTTCTATATTCATAAACTTCATTTGAATCTTTAGAAAAAATCAAATATGGACTTCCAAATTTTGCTTTAAGATCACTCTTATTCTTTATTTCCTTCATCTGTGAACTTATTCCAGATCTACTGGACTTCATTTCTTTATTACCAATTGTAGCAGAACAAGCACTGAGTAAAACAATAGAAATCAATAATAATATTTTTTTCATTTTAAAGCCTTTTATTTAACACCTATTAATCTTACTGAATAATCTTTACCAAAAGTTTTTTTCCATTTCTTTTTTTGCTTTTCTGGAACAGAAGTAGAATTATTCTCAAGTTTATACATTCCAGCAAATTTATCTTTTGTATCTTGTTTATTATCAAGTTTAATTAATTTGATATTACCTAAATAGACAACTTCTTTTGATTTAACAGAAAAAGTTAATTTATTTTTTCCTTCAAAATGTTCAAGTCTTTTAACATGATATTCTACTATTCTTTGATTACCGACTTGTGTTGAAGTTGTGTAAGTGTATTCAAGATATAAATTAGTAATTAAATAATCTCCAACAGGAAGCATAATAGTATCATACGCATTTCTATTTAATTTTGTACGCATATAATAAACTTCACCAGTTTTAATATTTTTTATTTCTACTACATCTTCATAATTTGTTGAAAAAAATCCAGTTGAAGATATATTATCTGACATTCCTAAAATTACCTGACCACGAGCACCACTTTCAAATAATTCTTCTCTAAATTGAGTAGATGCAGATAATAAATCAGCGTCTGTTGGAGTTCTTGGCATACTGCAAGCAAAAACTGACAAAACTAAAATTAACAAACCTATTTTTTTCATTTTTGTTCCTCTTCTTTTGGATCTTCTATATATTCTACATCACCATAATCACGTAATAAAAACCTTGTAAATGCTATTAACATTTTAAATGGACCAGTTACCGGAAATAACATTATCTTACCAATAGTTTTAATTACATTTTCTGAATCTTCATCAAAACTACTAAATGTATTTTCATTTCCTGTAAAATGTTTTTGATAATTTGCTGCTATCTTTTTAGTCTGAAGTATTACAAAAACATCATAACTATTAAAAGCTGTATCCAAGAAAACACCTTTACCAAAACTTGCCCCAAGTCTGACATAACCTTTTATAAGAGGTGTCATTTGTTTAAAAGCACTGTCTTTATCAACAAATACCTCTGGTAATATATTCATTTGTGATAATTTTGGATTAACACCTTCTACAAATTTATTAGATAAAACCGTAGCTCTCAACTTAAGTGGAGATAAATGATTATAATACAAGTATGAAATAGCTTGAGCAGAATCAACAGGATTTTTACCAGCCCAAGATGCAACACCAAAAAGTGCGATTATTTTTCTTTTTGCGACATATTCACCAAGTCCTGCCCAAAGCATACGCATAACAAGCCCATTATCACGATATTCTTTTGAAACACAAGCTCTGGACATCTCTGCAATATTTCCATTCATTTTTTTTATTTTCGAAATATTATACTCAGTTTCTGTATAAAAGCCGCCCATTTTTTCGGCAGAATCTCTGTCAATAATTCTATAAGTTCCAACAATTTGATCTTTATGTAGAACTATCATATAATCTGCAAATTTATCAAAAGAATCATATTCTTCACGTAAACTTTTTTGCTCTTCAGAGACTGAAGCCCCCTCCTCTTCGACAAATACATCATAGCGGAGCATTCTAACTTTTCTACGCTCTTCTTTGTTTCTGGCAAGTCTCACTGAATAATCACGAACTTTTATTGTCATATTTATCTCTGTGTTTAAAATTAACTATACAAATATAAAAATTTCTTTTCAACTATTTTAATTTTTCTGAAAGCAAGGCGACTGCTAAAGCATACCAATTTGAATTATTCCATCTTTTAATTCTATAAAAATTAGGATAAGTTAAAAAAGCTCTTGTATGTCCAATCTCTGAAGTATCATATATAAGTCCTGAAATAATATCAGAATCTGGAAGTGGACTCCCATTTAAAGATAAAACACCCAGATTTTTCCATTCATAAACACTTTGTTTAAATTTTCCATTTGCTAAATTCAAATCAAAATTCTCTGGTAATTTCACTTCTCTTATAATTTTTTCATGTTTATCCCAACCGAGTCTTGATAAATAATTACCTGCTGAAAACATAGCATCTGAGATACTATGAATTATATCAATTTTACCATCCATATTTCCATCCATTCCATACATTTCTAAAGTAGTTGGAATAAATTGAAAATGTCCCATGGCACCAGCCCAACTTCCGAAAATATCAGATATATCGATTTTATCTTTATCTGCTGCTTTCATAAGTGCAAATAATTGATTTGTAAAAAAATTGCTTCTTCTTCCATCATAAATAAGAGTTAAAAAAGCATCAGATAATCTATATTTTGCTTTATACTTTCCATAATTAGATTCAATTCCCCAGAAAGCAAGAATTACATTTGATGGAACTCCAAAATTCTTATCAACTTTTGAAAGTAATGTTGGATATTCATTTTTCATTAACTTACCTTCTTTGATTCTTGCGTCATTTACTATATTTGATAAATATCTATCCAAAGTTAACCTAAATTCAGATTGAGTTTTATCACTTCTTATAATTGATGGAATAAAAACGGCCCCTTGTATTACACTGTTTATTGTTTTAGGAGATATTTTCATTTCTAATGATCGCATCTGAATATCATTTAAAATAAAATACCATCTGTTTAAATCAAAAAGTCCTTGTGCATTTAAAGAGATTGGAAAAATAATAAATAACAATAAAAGTTTTTTCATATATAAAATACTTTTTAAAATGAATATTTTGCACTGAATCTTAACCCAAAAGATTGCCAATCTGCACTTTTTAAAGAGTCTTCAATAGATTCTGTATGTGCAGGAATATCTGTATAAAGAGGCATTCCATTACTATCTAATTTATATTTTCCATTTTCACCAATCTCATATTGTCTGTATGCAGCAACATATAATTCTCCAGAGATTTTACCAACATGGAAAGCATTTGTATCAACTGCAACGCTAAGTTCAATTTTATCAGATATTTTATAAGTATACTCCATCTCTGCGCTATAAGTATAAGAACCATTATTTCCTTTATCTATAAAACTAGGATTTTGTTGCCAGTCTGTTCTGTTTGGCCAAATACCTTCTGATGAATAATTAGGCATACCAGCTTGGAAATAAAAACGCAATTTATCAATAAGTGTCATCTGTTTAGAAATTTCTAAACCAACATAGAAACCACTCCAAGTTGTATTATAAATATGAGTAGTACCTGGAACAACTCTTGCACCATCACCACCAACAATTACACATTCACCACTTCCAACACCCCAAGGAAGTTTTCCCATTGTATGAGGATCATAATCCTGAGTAGTGAGAGTATTACCTAAATTATTACTCGATCCTTTTGGAACAACTTTTATGTCTCCTGGAGACAAACAAATTTGACGCCAATCTGCTGGTGGTTTTTCATTTTGTCCTACAGCATGGTAGTTTCCTTGTGGATCACCATAAACATATTTACCATCTGATGTCATAAGTGGTAAGTAAGTACCAGGATTTGGATATACATGATTAGACATTTGAAGATTATGTTTAAATATTTGATAACCAAAAGAAGGAGATAATTTCCAACCTGAGACATCCCAAATATTTTTTGCCCCAAGTCCCAATCTTATATCATTTGTGTATCCAGATTGATCACCCATTGAAATAGTAAAAATACCTTTTGTTGGTTCTGATTCATCATATGGTTTTAAATCATAATCCATAGAGAAACCACCTTTTGATACATTACCATATTTATATTCACCGAAAATAAACATATCAAAATTTTTTACATCAAAATTATGCCTTGCAGTTGCCCCCATCTCATTTAAAACCATATCATCCCATTCGAGTATGGAATTTACTCCAGTTATAAAAGTAAAATCAGCAAATCTTCTTGTATAATTTCCTTGCAAAGATGTAGTACTTTCAACTCCAGATATACCATTTGCAGTAGTCATTGAAGGGTCAAATATATTTCTATTTTTTGGAACTCTGTAAGAAGTTTTGTTTGTACCTATTATTTGTCTTTGTCCAGAATTTTGCATTTCTCTTAAATAATTATTATTTTGATAATAATTTCCTGTTCTTTCTAAATCTGCATAATAAATTGGCACACCTTCTAAAATCTCTGCAAAAGTGTATAGAGGAAATAAAAAAACACTTAAGAAAATTAAAATTCTATCTCTCACTTAAAACATTCTATCATAAAAAAGAGCTATTTTTTATTATTTATTACATTTCATACTTATAAATAGTATGTTAGAGAGATGAACTATAATATATATATACATTTTCCTTACTGCATATCTAAATGCAAATATTGCTGTTTTTATTCAATTCCATCTATAAAGCCAAACTTTGAAGAATTTGAAAAAAATATAATAAAAGAAATAAAATATTGGTATGAAAAACTTGGTAAAATAAAAATTGAAACAATATTTTTTGGTGGTGGTACACCTTCTCTTATGTCAGAAAATACTTTTGAAAATATATTGACTAATATTTCAAATTATTTTGAAATAGATCCAAATACTGAAATAACAATTGAGGCAAATCCTTGTACTCTATCATTTGAAAAACTAAAAAATTTTAAAAAAATTGGTATTAACCGATTATCTGTTGGTATGCAATCATTTAACGATAACGAACTTAAATTTATGGGAAGAATACACACATCGAAAGATGCAATAGATTTAATAGAATCTGCAAAAAAACTTGATTTAAATATATCTGCAGATTTTATTTATGGTCTTCCCAATCAAACAACTGGTGATATAAAAGAAATGTGTAAGAATATAAATTCTCTTAAAATTAAACATTGTTCTATTTATGAATTATCTATTGAAGAAAATACTCCTTTTTACAATATGAATTTAAAGCGTCCAAATGATGAAGTTTTAAGAGATATGTATTTAACAATAAATGATAATCTTGATCTTCCAAGATATGAAGTTTCAAATTATGCATACAAATCATTTGAATGCAAACATAATAAAAATATCTGGCAAGGATTTCCATACATAGGACTTGGTAAAGGAGCATCTGGGAGAATTTTAATAAAAAATAATTGGTATGAACAAAGAGGAAATTTTGAATTATTTGAAAAAATATCAGATAAAGATAGAAATATAGAAAAAATAATAACGGGACTTCGAACAAAAAAAGGAATTTATATTCCAAACTTAAAAGAAATTATTAATTTTAATTTCATTGATAAAAATAAAAATTTATTTATATTTGATGGAGATAATTTATCTTTAAATATTAATGGTATTCTTATTTTAGATACAATACTTGTAAATATTATAAAATAGAGGAAAAAATGAAATTTAAAATTATATTTTTTACAATTTTATCAATTATATTTTTAACATTATTTTTAATAAAAGGACACAAAATGAATATAGGAATAAAATTAGAAAATATGGATCTAACAGTTAATCCTGGTGATAATTTTTACGATTATTCAACAAAGAAATGGAGAGAATCTCATAAAATACCAGATGATCACGCATCTTATGGAACATTTAATGTTTTACATGATAAAAATTTAGAGCAATTACATAGCATTATAAAAAATAACTCTGGTAAAATTGGTCTTCTTTATAAAATTGCAATGAATGAAGAAAAATTAAATAAAGATGGAATAAAACCAACAATAAAAATATTAAATAAAATAGATTCTTTAGAAGATAAAAAAGAACTTCCATCTTTACTTGGATGGCTTCATAAAATTTCTGGTGGATTTTGGGGAGATTCTGTTTCTCCTGATGAAAAAGATAGTAATTTTTATATATATAATATTTTCCAGAGTGGAATTGGACTTTCAAGAGATTACTATTTTGATAATGATGAAAAATCTGAAAAAATTCGAGACGAATATAAAAAATATCTAGTAAAAATTTTAGACAATTTTAATATTAAATACGACGCTTTAAAATTGTATTCTTTAGAAGAAAAGATGGCTAAATCTTTTTCAAAGAAAGAAGATTTAAGAGATCCTTTTAAAAACTATAATAAAATGAGTTATAGCGACTTTAAAAAAGAATTTTCTGGCTTCGATTGGGACTTATATTATTCAAACAGAGGTATAAAACCAACACAAATAAATATAAATCAACCAAAAGCTTTAAAAAATTCTATTGAAATAATAAATAAATCAGATTTGGATTTAATAAAAGCATATCTAAAATTAAGATTTATAAATAGTTGTACATCTGCACTTGATGATAAAACTTTTAATATAGGTTTTGATTTTTATTCAAAAATTTTATCAGGTAAAAAACAACCTCTTCCAAGATGGAAAAGAACTATTGGATTTATAGAAGGTTCTCTTGGAGAGGAACTTGGTAAAATATATACAGAAAAATATTTTCCAGAAAGTTCAAAAAAAAGAATGGCTGAACTGGTTAAAAATTTAAAAAAAGCATACAAAGAAAGAATTGAAAATTTAGATTGGATGACAGAAAATACTAAGAAAAATGCTATTTTAAAATTAGAAAGTTTTAAAGCAAAAATAGGTTATCCAGATGTTTGGCGTGATTATTCAAAATTAGAGATTAAAGAAGATTCACTTTTGGATAATATGATAAGAGTTGCAGAATTTGAAGATAAATTCTGGTTAGATAAAAACGAAAAACAAGTTGATCCAAATATTTGGTATATGAATGCATTTGATATAAATGCATATTATGATCCATCACGAAATGAAATTTGTTTTCCAGCAGGAATTTTACAACCTCCTTTTTTTGATGTAAATGCTGACGATGCTTTCAACTATGGGGCAATTGGAAGTATTATTGGACACGAAATGACACATGGATTTGATGATCAAGGAAGACATTTTGATAAAGAAGGCAATTTAAAAGATTGGTGGACAAAAGAAGATTCTAAAAACTTTGAAAAAAGAACAAAAGTTTTAGTTGATTTCTTTGATAAGATAAAAATCAATAAAGAAATAAGAGCAAATGGTAAATATACGCTTGGTGAAAATTTAGCAGACTTTGGTGGAGTGTTAATTTCATTCACTGCATTTAAAAATTTTGGAGAACAAACAGGTTTAAAAAATAATCTTTCTCCAGAAAAAAGGTTCTTTATAGCATACGCAAATACATGGGCAACAAATATAAGAGATGAACAAAAAATAACATTAACAAAAATTGATGTTCATTCTCTTCCTGAAAACCGAGTAAATGGAATATTACCACACATTGATTACTGGTATGATACTTTCAATATAAAAGAAAAAGATAAAATGTATATAAAGAAAGAAAATAGATTAAAATTATGGTAGTTATTATTTATTGAAAACTTTAAGGCTGTTTATTTAAATAAACAGCTTTTTTTATTATAAACACCAAATTATTAACTTAATAATTTTACTTAAATTATATCAAAATAACAGTCAATACAATTTATTATATATATATTTTATTAAAATCTATCAGATATAAAATAATAATAAAAAATGTAATATATTTTATAAAAATTATTGATTCGTTTAAAAAATATATTTTCTTTAAATATATAAGAAATCCGCCATTAAAAAAATTTATAAAAAAATATTAATAAGTTTTTATTGATTCGATAATTTTTTCTTGACTGTCGAATCGTTTTTATTCTATGATTCGTTTATACAATATAATTGTATATACATATATCTTAAAAAATGGGGGGATTTAATGCAAAACAACATAAAAGAAATAATGGTTGCTCTTAACAAAGTCTTATCAACAACCGTCTGGGTCAATGAAGACAGAGAAATAATATCACTTAGTGATGAATTACATGTTGGTAAAGGTGATATTCCAAGAAGCATTGAAGATCTTTCTCGTAAATCTTTAATAGGAGCATACGTTTCCCTTCAAATAAAAACTAATAATTTTGAAATCCCCGCAGAAACATTAGAAACAAAAGATTTAGCATTAAAAGTAAAAGATATTGTATTTGGTGAAGTTAAAAAGATTTTGGATGAAGAATCAAAAGTTGCAAAAGTTGCTTAAAGTTCTGGTTAGTCCAGTATTAAGAGGGAGAAAAAAGACGCAAATGCGTCTTTTTTAATATGAAAACTAAATTCTAAAGTGGCATAATTAAAACGACATAACATACAATTTTAAATTATACTGTATTATTTTAAATTATATTCCTTATATAATACTTGATTTAAATAGTCTCCATTTACACTACAATCATATTCTTTATGGATACAATCATTATCCTCTTTTATTTTACATATTCCATCAGAATAACTTTCAATACTTAATACTATTTTATGTAGTTCTGTTTCACCAGCTTCTGTACTAAAAACTAGAGACTTTTTTTCACTTGTATTTTTTAACAAAGCTTCTAAAGAATCATTTGTATATCTGATATAAGTTTTATATTTATCAATATTTCCTTGATTTTTTTCTTTTAACTCAAAATTCTTATTATTTAAGTTTCCTGTATATTCATATCTTGTACAAGGCCAATAATTTCCTTTCTCTCCTTCATTAAAAAAGAATTTCTTTCCTCCCCTATACAACTGAGTAACTCTTGTACAAGTCCAATTTGCTTTGCTATTGAGCATAGAATAACAAATAGCTCTTCCAATCTTATCTTTATCAAGATTTGAAGTTGATTTAATAAGTTCTGTAAATTTCTCTTGATATATTTTTGCGTATACTTCACGAGCTGTATTCAATGCTGTTTTCATAATAGTATTAGAAACACTATCTAATAAATTTGGAAATCTTTTTTCTGCTTTATCTCCCCTTGTTCTTACAGTCTTAACTTTATCACCATCTTTTACAAGATTACCATTCTTATCTCTTTCTAAATCAGCAGTTCCTTTTATTTGTCTTAAATCTCTTCCATTTATACATTTTGATATTACAGGATCTGTACTAAATTTATTCATTATATTAGATGTTTCAGTTTCTAATTTTTGTAAATAAATTTTTATTCTATTTTTATACTCTGGTATACTGTCGTCTGCATTATCTAAATATTTGTCTATATTTATATGATAAGGCATATCTTCTTGTCCTTTATTATCTTTATCTTTAGCTAAGTGCTGTTCTTGTTCTTTTGATATCTCCTTTTTTCTTTCTATTTTTATATTACCATATTCTATAAGTCCACTTAATATATAACTTCCGTCAGTCCCCTTGTCTAATTTTATTGGGCTATTTTTTT
>CAUTNA010000004.1:0-65703 GCA_963540515.1 uncultured Alphaproteobacteria bacterium | reverse complement strand
CGGGCTCTTATGATTATACACAATAAACAACAAGACCTTAAAAATAGTATTAAATAAGTGTTTTTATTATTAAATAATTATAAAATATAAAAAGGTTAATCTTTTTTATCTAATTCCCCCCAAATAAGAGTTGAAGCAGTATTTTCTTCATTAAAAATAATATTAGATACATTTAAAACATTTTTTATATCTTCTTCTGCATTCTTTAAAAATTCATTATTTTTTATTGATAATTTTTCTATTGGGTATTTTACAGATTTTTCATTTTCTGTTTTTGTTTTTCTTATCTCTCCGATTAAATCAGATAAATTATCATAATTTATAATATTATCTTCAATAATTTCTTTATCTTTAAAATATTTCCAATAGGATGGATATAAATTTCTGTGAATTGAATCAGATTCTTTTGATAATTGTATAAATTGATCGTTTAATTTATAGGGGCTTGTTTGCCAAATTTCTTCTGTAATAAATGGAATAAATGGTGCAAACATAGCACAAAATACAAGTATTATAAAACGAAGAGATGTAAGTGCAGAAATATCGCCACTGTATGCTCTTGTTTTTACAATTTCTATATAATTATCACAAAAATCCCAAAAGATTTTTTCTGTTAAATTTAATGCTCCAGTATAATCATTTTCAATAAATGATTTATTACAATCAAAAATTGCTTTTTGTAATTTAGAAATAAATGCTAAATCAACTTTATTAGATATTTCTTGTTTATCTAAGTTTTCTTTAAAATTAAATACAAATTTAGAAGCATTATAAAATTTCATTACAAGCTTTCTTTTTTGATCCATAAATTTTTCGTCTGCTGTTGAATCTGTTCCAAATTTCCCAGATGCCGCCCAAAGCCTTACAGCATCAGATCCATGTTTAGATAAAATCTGATCGGGTGTTATAACATTTCCTTTAGATTTAGACATTTTTTTACGATCTGGATCTAAAACAAAACCACTTATCCAAGCCTGTTTCCAAGGAATAGTATTTTTAGAAAGTAAACTCTGTGCAATCGTATAAAATGCCCAAGTTCTTATAATATCATGTGCCTGTGGTCTGGCATCAAAAGTACCAATTTCTGTATTTGCTAACTTTTCAGCAATCAAGGGGGTTAAACTACTTATCGCCCAAGTATCCATAACATCACTTTCAGCAATAAAACCATTTTCTTTACCTCTTTTATCCTCAGAGAATTCTTCTGGACAATCAATTGAGGGATCGCAAGGTAATTTATTTGATAATATAGGTTCCTCATAAATAGGATTTTTATTTTTATCTAATTTATACCAAACAGGAAATGGTACTCCAAAAAATCTTTGTCTTGATATTGCCCAATCTTGATTTAGTCCATCAGTCCAATTTTGAAGTCTGAATCCCATATGTTGTGGAAACCAATTAACTTTGTTTCCCATTTCTTTCAATTTATCTTTCTTGTCCATAAGTTTTATAAACCATTGTCGACTTGTAATAATTTCAATTGGTTCATCACCTTTTTCATAAAATTTAACACTATGGCTAATAGGTCTTGGCTCGGATACTAGATATTCATTTTCTTTAAGTTGTTCTATGATTTTTTTTCTAGCAACCTTTATAGGTAATCCAATAAGTTCATTATAATATTTATTATCTTTTAAAAAGTCAGTTTCGATTATCTTTCCATTTTTTCCAATTATTTGTTTAAGTGGTAGGTTATTTGCTTTCCAAAATTTAATATCTTCACTATCTCCAAAGGTGCATACCATCATAATACCTGTACCTTTTTCACTATCAGCGTGAATATCTCCAAATATTTTTACTTTTGTATTAAAAAGAGGTGTTATTGCAGTTTTACCAATTAAATGTTTATATCTTTCATCATTAGGATTTGCTACGATTGCAATACATGCTGGTAAATATTCAGGTCTTGTTGTTGCTATAACAAAACTAGTACCTTCTTCTGTTGTAAATTTTATATCATGAAAGTACCCATTTATTGTTTTATCTTCTATCTCTGCTTGCGCAACTGCTGTTCCAAATGTTACATCCCACATAGTAGGGGAGTTTTTCATAAAAACATTTCCTGATTTGTACAAATCTATAAAGTTTTTTTGTGCAACTTCAATAGCTGTTTTAGAAATTGTTGAATATTTTAAATTCCAATCATAAGAAAATCCCATTTTTCTAAAGATAGATTCAAAAATAACTTCATCTTTTTCTATTAAATTTTGACAAGCTTCTATAAAATTCTTTCTAGAAATATGTTTTTGAGGTTCTTCAAATTTATCTTTATGAATTGGGGTAAAATCTTCTGTATATTTGATATCAGTATCACATTTTATATTAAAATAATTTTGAACCCTTCGTTCTGTTGGAAGTCCATTATCATCCCAACCAATTGGAAAGAAAACAGTTTTTCCTGTCATTCTTTGATATCTTGCAAGTATATCTGCTTGAGTATATGACATTATATGTCCAATATGAAGAGAACCAGATACAGTTGGAGGTGGAGTATCTATTGCAAATGTATCATTCCTGTCTCTTGTTTTATCAAATTTATAAGTATTATCTTCTTTCCAAAATTTTATACAATTATTTTCAATTGCCTCGATATTAAATTTTTCTTCTAAAATAAGATTCTTTTTATAAGACATTTTTATAAATCCTTACTCTAAAATTATAGGTTTAAAATCAATTGATTTTAATTTTTTTAAACAAGTAGGTATATTTGAAATTTTAGTATTCCATATCTGAGTTTTACCAAATGGTCCTATTTTTCCTCTGACATTTAATTTATAATCTTCATCTTTCCAAATTACAGAATTATAAATTTTACCATTTTTTGGATTTAAAATTTTTCCACCAACTAGTTCATTATCTTTTTCTTCCATATTCCATATTATATCAAGTCCAACTAAATATGGATTTCCTGTTAACTTTGATGCTTTTTTTATTGGTTTTTTAATAGTTTCAGATATTTTTCCATCTTTATCATACAGTGCAACTATTCTTCCGGCAAATTTCTCTTTATCAGAATCTTTATATTTATATATAAATACAATTGATTTTGGTTCATTTGTTTCATCATCAATTGTTTGATACAACCCAGAAAAATTATCTTTTTCATTATTTGCAAAAGATATAAATGGTGAAAATACTAATAAAAAAGATACTATACTCAATTTAATAAATTTCATAAAAACCTCAAGAAGATACTAATAAAAAAAATAATTAAAATCAAATTTTACTAAATATCTATCACTGTTCTTGCAAAGGTTACAGCAAATATTTTATTTGCTCCTGCCTTCTTTAAAGTTTTTGCTAATTCTTCTAAAGAAGATTTAGATGTCATAACATCATCAACAATTAAAATTGATTTTCCTTCTATCTTATTTTTGTTCACTACTTTAAAAACATTTTTAACATTTTCTTTTCTTTCTTTAAAACTTTTTCCTTTTGTACTTTCTTTATATTTTCTTTTAATACTATTTATATCTATTTTTACTCCTAAATATTTAGCAATTGGTTTTGCAATTAGTGTTGCCTGATTATAACCTCTTTTTATAAGTCTTAAATAAGATAAAGGCATAGGTACTATTAAATCAATTTTATCATCTATATCTTTTAAATTTCTTATCATAGAACCAGATATTAATTTATTATATCTGAAAGTATTAGAGTATTTAAAAGCCAGAATAATTTCTCTTGAAAAACTATCATATTCACAGCTAGATCGAATCATATCTAAATTAGATTTGTTTTTTATACAATCTGGGCATAGCATAAATTTTTCTCTATCAAGATTAGCAGGAAAAGGATAACCACATTTATAACATTTAGGAGAACTTATCCAATTAATTTTATTCCAACAATCTGGACATAAATCATTATTTGATAAAACATTATTCTTACAAATTGGACAAGTTGCAGGAAATATAAAATTTACTAATTTATCAAATAAAATTTTAAATCTACCAAGATAAACTTTTATAAGTCTTTGAAACAACCTGATCACCAAACATATCTCTTTTTTGTTGTGTAAGAGTTTCATACTGATCAGAGGAAATAACTCTCAAAATGAAACTATCATCATTTCTTTGAGAAAGTACTGGGACAATCTTTTGTTCAGAAATACCAATATCTTTCAATACTTGTTCAACAATAACTAACCTTTTTGCTGCAATTTTCCTATCATCAAGAGTTCTTGTTGATTTTTCTGGTATAGATACTTGAACAGCCCTTTTAGGATTACTTACAACTATACTTGCATACTCACTAAGTAAGTTATAATTATCTCTTGAAAGAGAAGAATCATTTCCTAAAAATCCTATTTTGATTTCAAGAGGTCTTATACCTGAGGATTCTGATAAATCTTTAGTTGAAGAAAAACCTTCAGTTGTTTTTGACAAATCACTTACTACATCAAATTTATCCTCAACTTTATAAGTGGATAGATGTTTGTTTTCAGATAGGTAAGTTCTTTTAAAAGCTTTCTTTAACTCCGATGGAGACATAGAAGACATTTCATTAAAATTCTGAACTTGTTTTACTTCTGATAAATTTTTTTTAGGTTCTTCTTTTATTTCTTCATCAGAATCTATTGATGGAACATAAATTTTACGAATTTGTACATCATTTTTATTTTTAATATTATTTTCAATATTTGAATAAATTTTATCATCATTAGTTTTAACAAATACTGAATCTTGCTTTAAACTCTCTTCAGCTTTCTTTTGAAGTTCAATCAATCTTGATATCTGTAAATCTAAATCATTTATTTTTTTATCGTTATTATCTTTTGTATTATTTTTAGATCTTACCATCTCCAAGGTTTCATCTTTTAAAATAATATCATTTTCCTTTTTTGAAGGATAATGCTTTGTCCATAAATTACTACTTGGTTTTTGAGGTGAAAGAATATTATCTTTCTTTATAGATTTCGGTTTTGCAACCTTTATAACTGTTGGTTGTTTTTTTTGTAATTTTTCTTCCTTAGGCAAGCTTACAACTTTGCTTACAAGAACATCTTCATCCCCAAAAGCTTTTCTTGCAGATATTTGTCCAGAAGACACATCAACTATTGGTAAATGAACATCTGCAAAAGCAAAAGAGAAATAAAATAACGAATAAAAAAGAATTGTTTTCTTCAAAATATCCTACTTATCTTGCCTTATCATAAAACAAATCACGATTCGCAAGCAAGTATAAAATTAGCTATTTCAATATTTGTTGTATAATTAATTCCGTAGCATTGTTTTTTATATATGCTTTTTCAGACATCTTTTTAAGTCGGTTTGGATTATTCAATAACTCTGATATAGTTGAACTTAGCCATTTTACAGTAAATTTAGATTGTTCTATTGCGATAGCTCCACCTGTTTTTTCAAAACTTTTTGCATTTGCCATTTGATCAGGGTTTATTGATAATGGCACTATTATAGCAGGTCTTCCTATTGTTTGTAATTCTACAACAGTACTTGCACCACCTCTACTTATAATAAGATCAGATTTTTCTATCACTGTTGCTATATCATTTATGAAAGATACAACATTTGCTTTTATCTTTGCTTTTGAATAAAACTTTCTTAATTTATCAGTGTTTTCTGGTCTTGTTTGATGGGTTATAAAAACTTTTTTATTTTTTATATTTTCTATTGCAATTGGTACTATATCATCAAGAATTTTTGCTCCTAAAGAACCTCCTGTAATTAGAATTTCAGATTTCATTTTAAGAGGGCTATTTGATAATTTTAATATTTCATCTCTAACTGGTAAACCTGTATAAACAATTTTTACAGACTTATCATTAACTCCTTCTACATTTTTAAAACTAGTCATAAGCACTTTTACCCATTTTAATGCAAATTTATTTGCTCTTCCAATTGCTGCGTTTTGTTCATGAAGTAGGGTAGGTATTTTTAATAAATGTGCAACAAATATAGCAGGTACAGAAGAATAACCACCAAATGCAACAACTTTATTAGGTTTTTTTATTAAAAATATAAAAAATAAATATACAGTAGATATTGCTATTTTAAATAACGAAAATAATTTAAATAAAAGATTTTTTCCACCAATACCAGATGCCCATATAATAAATAATTTTGAATTTATAGGCTTATTTTTAGAAATCATATCTTTAACTCGTAAGTCACTTGATATAATTACTTTATGTCCTAATTTATCTAATTTGTTTGCAACACTTAAAGCTGGAAAAACATGTCCACCAGTTCCTCCTGTTGCTATCCATATTTTCATAATTGCCTCCATTTATCTTCGTTTATTATAGCGAGTAATAATCCAAACATTGAACAATATGCTATAAAAGAACTTCCTCCGTATGATATAAAAGGCAGAGTCATTCCTTTCGTAGCAAATAAATTTAGTGCAGATATAATATTTATGCAAACTTGTCCACCAAACATAGCTAAAACACCTACAATTGAGTAAAAAACAAAAGGATCTCTCGCTTTTCGTGCATTATCTAACAGTTTTTTTAATATATATAAATATACCCCTAAAATTACTAAGCAAGTAAGTATTGCTCCAAAATCTTCAATTGTTGCCGAGAATATAAAATCTGTATGAGAATCTGGAAGATGTTGTTTAACATATGCTTTATCCCATTTACCAAAAAGTCCTCCATTTTGTATGGTTTTTATTGACCATTTTGTTTGTTCTGTACCACCTTCAATAAAAAACTTTAAAATTCTATTTTTTATATGTTCCATATTTAATAAATATGCCCCAATTCCTCCACCTAAGAAAACAAGAACTGAAAAGATAATTGCTTCAAAAATTGACATACTTGCAACAAATAGCATTGCGATTAGAACAGAAAAATATAATAAAAAACTTCCAACATCAGGGTGTCTAAAAATTATAAATAATAGTGGTAAAGTTATAGAAAAATAAGTTAACCAAGAAAAAGCTTTAAATTTCCAAGCATCTTTATTCCATAAAATTTGTTGTCCATATGTTTTCTTCATTTTTGATAAAAACCAAGCTGTAGTTATTATAAAGCCAGGCTTCATCAAATCAGTAGGCATCAATTTTATAAATCCTAAATCTGCCCAACGAGTACTTCCATTTATTACATAGGGATGAAAAACTGTTATGAGTAATAGTATGGAACAAACAAGAAAATTCACAAAAGATATAGTTAATACAAATTTTTTATTTCCAAAACTTAAGATTATTAAAGATGAAAGTCCTATAAAATACCAAGGTATCATTTTTAATAATAATGAATAAGATGGAAGTCCTAAATTTATAGCTTTAAGACTGCCTGTTGAATATATTGTAATGATACTTATACAAACAAGTAATAAAATAGAAACTATAATTTTTCTGTCTATTCCGAAATACCAATCTGATATTTTAGTTTCTTCAGTTCTACTTATATTAAGAATTTCAGAAATGCTCATCTTATATAAATCTTATTAAAACAAAGGCTAAAATTGAAAAAAGTATAGATATAATAAAAAATCTTTCAGATATTTTTGTTTCCTTATATCCTTTCATCTCAAAATGATGATGAAGAGGAGCCATCAAAAAAATTCTTTTTCCTTCTCCTGTGATTTTTCTTGTAATTTTAAAGAAGAATATTTGAATAAAAGATGATAGTAGAATAATTACCATCATCATAGATGCAATCCCCATAATTACTTCTGATTTTAAAAGCATTGATATAGTTCCTAAAAAACCACCAAGTGCAAGAGAACCAGTATCTCCCATAAAAATATCAGCAGGTGTTGAATTAAACCATAAAAAGCCAATAATTGCACCAAATGTTGCACCTATTATTGGATATAATCCAGATGTTGTTGGTAAAAATAGTCCTGTGCCAACTCCTGATCCTGTTGAATAATATAAAACTAAAAGTAATACAAGAAGAACTG
This sequence comes from uncultured Alphaproteobacteria bacterium, assembly GCA_963540515.1. Classification (GTDB taxonomy): domain Bacteria; phylum Pseudomonadota; class Alphaproteobacteria; order Rs-D84; family Rs-D84; genus JAFGMC01. The sequence goes on along the minus strand of CAUTNA010000004.1, from coordinate 57,820 downwards.
GTATATACAGCTTTGATAGCATACCATCAAGTCCATCAGATATATTTGTTGCATTAGCTGTACCTGTTATAACAAAGTATGCAAACACAAAATACCAAAACCATGATGATATAATAATACCAAATGGTAAATATATTGAATATTCAGGAACATAATAAGGAATTGTTTTATTTACAAAATATGCAATCAATATAGATGCCAATCCCTCAAAAATAAGCCTTGAGTGACGAGTTAATCCATTTGATGCTTTCTTTGATTGTTTTGTAACTTTTTTATAATCATCTAAAAAACCAATTAAACCAAAAATAATAAGTGATGATAAAGCAATCCAAGCTGTAGGATTATAAAAATCCATAAAGATAAGACTTGATGTTAATATCGCTATAATTAACAGAAGCCCACCCATAGTAGGAGTGCCTGCCTTTGATATATGAGATTCTGGTACATTTTCACTTATTGGTTGTCCTTTTTTTTGCCATTTTATCATGGTAGATATAAATAATTTACCAAAAGTCAACATTATTAAAAATGCAACTGCAAAAGCTGATGCAAAAATAACCCAATCGTTTAAAAACAACCTAGTAAACAAGATAATAACCTCTTAAATATCTTTTGAGATTTTATCAATAAACTAAAATAAAAACAATTTAATTACTAAAATATATTTCCAATTGTTGGATTTTCACTCTCATTTGAGTTTGATTTTTTCTTATTAGGAGTTTGTCCTTCCTTAAATACTTCATTTATGATTGCACCATCTGGATCATCTGATGCAATTACTCCATTTTTTCGATTAACTCTTATAAATGTTAATCCATCTGGTACTGAAAATGGTTGATTTGACTCTTGTACAATGGTTCTTTTCATAAAATCAGAAAATATCTGGGCAGCCATATAACTACCTGTTCCATTACCTAAAGTTCTTGGGGTATCAAATCCTAGATATACACCAACTATTAAATTTTTTGAAAAACCAACAAACCAAAGATCTTTTATATCATTTGTTGTTCCTGTTTTACCTGCTATGTCATAACCTTTGACCATTGCTTGTCTTCCACTGCCCATCTCAACAACACCTTGAAGCATGGATATTAGTTGATAAAGACTTTGTTTATCCGATAAAGGATTATCATCAATTTGTTTTTCATTTGGTAATAAATCTTCATTCCATTGTATATTTTGAGAAATATGTTTCTTATTAATAAGATTTCCATATCTATCTTCAATATAATCTACTAATTTAGGTTTTATTAAATGTCCACCATTAACAAATGCAGAATATCCAAGTACTAATTTTTCAAGAGTTGTTTCCCCAGAACCAAGAGCGAGAGATAAATTAATGTTTTTTAAATTATCGGGATAAACCCCAAATCTTTTTGCTACCTCGATAGCATTATTTATTCCAATTTGTTGGACCAGTTTTACAGTTGGAATATTTCTCGATGTTTCTAAAGAAAATCTTAAAGTAACATCTCCAAAAAATTTTTTATCATAATTTTCAGGTTTCCATAAGGTATCATCTTCCTTTAAACTAACTACAGGTGAATCTGATAAAATAGATACAGGAGAAAAACCTTTTTCTAAAGCGGCTAAGTATATAAAAGGTTTAATTGTACTTCCTATTTGTCTGTATGCTTGAGTTGCTCTATTAAAAGAACTTTCTGAAAAATTTCGTCCTCCTCTCATAGCTAAAATACGACCAGTATGAGGATTCATAACAATTATTGCGCCTTGTAATTCTTCACCTCTTGCTTTATTGTATTTGTCTAAAGCTGTATTTAAAACATCACTAGCAACTCTTTGATAAAATGGATTAATTGTTGTTTTTATATAAAGTCCATCATTATATAAAGTATCTTTTCCAACTGTATTTAAAAGTTGTCTTCTTACATCTTCAGCAAAATATTGAAAAGTTTCCTCCATTTGAGATGAAAATCCGTCTGTTATTACTAAAGGTTCTTTTTTTGCTTCATCAGCCTCTGCTTGAGAAATATATCTTTCTTCAACCATTCTTTGTAAAACATAATCTCTTCGACTTGTTGCCTTAGTTTTAGCATTTGGTGCCTTTGGAAGAGCTGCTAAAAAAGCACATTCAGAAAGTGTTAATTCACTTACTGGTTTATTAAAATACATCAAAGATGCAGATCCTACTCCAAATGCTCTTGCACCTAAAAATATTTGATTCAAGTAAAGAGTCATAATATGCTCTTTTGAAAAAGATCTCTCTAATTTTAAAGCAAGTATTGCTTCTTTTATTTTTCTAGATATAGTTCTGTCCGATGACAAAAAGAAATTCTTTGCAACTTGTTGCGTTATAGTTGATGCTCCAGTAAATTTTTTATCAAATCCAAGTATCCTCATAAAATTATTAGCAGATGCACGAATTATTCCTTGTATATCTATACCTGGGTGAGACCAAAAATTCTGATCTTCTGTCGCAACAAATGCATTAACAAGCTGTTTGGGTATATCAACAAAATCAATAAAAACTCTTCGTTCTTGAGCATACTCTATAAGTAAACTTCCATCTGATGCATAAAGTCTTGTTGCAATTGGAGGAGCATAACTTGCTAACTTTTTATAATCAGGTAAATCATTACCATATATCAAAATAAGAACAGCCAGAACAGCCATAGATATAGTAAATATAAAAAACAAAAAGCCTATAATTGCATGAAAAATTCTTTTTATACTCATATTCTTGACTTTATTATAAAAAAATAAATTATCAAATACAGCTTAAACTAAATATTTATATTTGCAATTCCATTATATGCAATGATTTTATCTGAAAAAATTATTTTTCCTCCAGATTCTTGTACTAATAATTCACCAGCTGCAATTTCTGCATAATCTACTTGTTCAGATATAAAAATATCAATTTTTCCACAAGCAATATGTGCTAAATCTAAAGCGGTACATCCAGAGATTCTGAAATTTTTTGTAATATTAATTTTTTCAAAAATATTATATGCAATTGTTGCATCTTCAAAATTTTTTATATTAGATGTATGTATTTTTGTTGAGTGATGACTTGAGAAAACAAAAGCACCATTTCCCTTTTCGCAATAATATAGTTTATCTTTTATTGGTGAATAAATTAAAGCTATTTTGATTTCATCCATACAGCGAAGAGCAAGACTTATTGCAAAATTATCATTTGATCTAACTAAATTTTGTGATCCACTCAAAGATAGGATAAACTCATCCCTACCATCACCAGTTTTAGATATATTTGGAGTAAGTAGTCCAGCATTTGGTCTAACCAATAATAAATCAGAACAAATTGATTCTTCTATTTTTTCTGAAGCTTTTATCACAAAATCATTTGCGCTTGGTAGAGATTGTTGTAAATTTTCAATTTCCCCAAAATCACGACGAATCCACTCTGCTGTCTTTTGGACAGCCAAAAACATCTTATTTAATTCTAAAGAACCCTTCAGTAAAACTTCCATAAATTTTATTAAAATTTGAATCCATCAAATTTTTTCTTAAAATCAACAGCTCTTTGACCTTTGTCTGATACATTAGTTCTTTGTCCTGTCCAAGCAACATGATTTAAATTATCTGTTGACAATATAAGATCCTTCTTTACTGAAGAATACATTTTAACAGTCTTACCATCTGTAGTAGTTACATTTATCTCATGATACTGTGGATGAATACCTTTTTTCATTCTAAAACCCTTAATAATTAGCCAGTTGAGATTATAAGCACGATTATTTAACAAATCAAGAAAAAGCTAAAAATAGCCAATACAACCCAAATATGAGTTTCCTGTTGATTTTACCACATTTATAAATCTATCTTTATCTTTACCTGAAAATAATGCAAGAACTGTGCCTGCATCTGTAGCAAGCATATCAGAAATAGTTGCTATTGATGAATTTATTTTATTAAAAAAACCGCTGTTTGGATTTATTTCAGCGGCAAGCAAATTATCTCTATTTTTTGAATTTTCTCTTTTTCCATATTCAATCATCATTAATTGACAAGTGTTTGATACTAAAATTCTTTCTGTTACAAACAAATCTTGTCCAAGTAATTCTCCCCACCATCCAATTGTATCTTTAAATATTGGGTAATATAAAACACTATCGGTATTATCCTCTAGAATTTCTTTAAGTTCAAAATCATCTCCTAATACTCTTGGTGGTAGTTCATGTCTGGAATTTATAAAACTTTTAATAAGTTTATAGTCTGAATCTCTATCAGAATTATACGACCAATATAGAATCGGAAACTTAACCATGCTTCAAATTATATCAAATTTGATATATATAAAAAAGATATTGAAGTTAATAAAACAGCTTGATTTTTTAAAATTCTATTATTTTTTTAGTAATTCAAAATATTTTTGCGCTTTTCCGTAAAAAATTTTAAGAGTTTGACGTGTTTTATCATAAAATTCTTTAGGAATTGCAAGGTTTTTAAACAACATTTTTATAATTTCTGGGATAAGTGTCATAAACATAGTAAAAAATATTCCAAGCATTATTATTGTTATAAAGCTATCATTGTTCATAAATAATCCATCCATAAGAATCGAAACATCATTATTATCAATGGCTTTTTGTAATGTGTTAAGCCCTGTAAAATTCGAAAACATAGAATCGATAAATATTAATCCAAAAAATATGGATAAACATACAAATAGAATGCCTAAAATGTTTTTTATGGTATCATTTATCATGTCAGAAATTGATTTTCCACCCCAATCAACAATATTCCATCCTTTAAAAAGCCAAGAAAGAAGTGTTATTGGAAGCATTATTAAATCAAGTGATAAAGTAATAAACACCTGTAATATGTAAAAAGGAATCGGTATTAAAGCATATATAAATATGGCAAATATTAAAAGACCACTAAAAAAAACTAGTATGTTTGGGAAAATAGGAATTCCCCACATAATTTTATACATGTATTTACTATCAAAAGCCATATTCATCATTGCCCAACCTGATGCTATACCAACTCCTGTAATTTGGTGTATTTTTGATATTTCACAGTTTAAACTATGTCTTAATTTCGGGGAAAATACTTGTTTTAGTGAAGTTGATATACTTGAAGAAGATGGATCTTCTATTGCGCTTGAAATAATACATTCTGAAAAACTTTGATTCGATGATGGTATATTGTTTATTGAAAATCCCATATTGATAATAGGTTCTATTATCGTTTCTGTTATAAGTCTAGGAAGAGGAAATGATAACAATATTATTACAAAACCAAGCTTTACAAAGTGGGTTCCAAAATCTCCAACCATAGTCCAAGGTTCTTTAGACCATTTTTTTTGAGGATCGTTTGAAATATATCCTGATAATAAATTCCATGAAAACCAGATACAGGTAAGAGAAATAGATAAAGGTATAAAAATTTCTCCAATATTCGAATAAATCTTTGGTAATATTGAAGATAATTCACGAATAATATCTGAAAATATTCCGCAACTCCAACAAGATGAAAAAAAGTCAACAGAATCTCTAAAATTCATTGGAATGCTTGAACGATAAATTGAAAACCCTGCAGTTGCAACTCCACCAGCAATTAGTTTTATAACAATTGGTGCAACTGCATTCGCAACATTTGGAAAAATTAATAAAAATATAAAAAATAATTTTCTTACAAAGTTTTTCATTGGTTTAACTATTATAGCATAATGTAGACTGTTATATTATGTTATAATGATAGTATGAAATATTTACTTAGTTTAGTTTTTTGTTTGTTTTGTCTAATAAATCCCGCAATTGCTAATTTTTCAATTGTTGATGCTTTAGATATATCTGGATTTATTCCTCTAGTCCTAGATGTTTTGATGACTGTTGCACAAGGAACATATGATTTTTTTATAGGAAATGGAGATGGAATAATATATATACTGATCTGGGCAATACTTGCTTCTACTATTATCCTTTATTTAGTAAAAATGTATTTTCCATCTAATTGGTTATCATTATTTGGTTTTTCTGGTGGTGGAGAAATGTGGGCAAATAAAATAAGTGCTTGGAAAATTGGGGAAAATATCATAAAACCTGCGTTTCGTGCAATGGTAGCAGTTGTAATACTGCTTCCAATAAAACCTATTTATGTGACTGATTGGTTATTAGATCCTTTTTTAAGATTTGGATATATTTATAGTTCCGAAATTTTGAATAATATTTCTATTGTTAATCCTAATGAAAATTTAGGTTGTGATAAAGTTAATTTTACAAAAAATTGGATAACAAAAGAAAGTTGTAATTTTTTAGTAAAACCTGTTGAGAAAATAGCTTATGAAAATTCAAAAATTATAAAAAAAGGTTTTGAGTTTGTTGTAAGTGGTCTATCAGGTCTTATGATGTTAATACCTCATGGTGGTGAAGATTTTTTAAATTTAATTACAGGAATACTTTTAATATTTACATTTGTTTCAAGTAATTTTTTTATGGGGTTACTTATCATTCAGGGAATATTTAAGCTTGGAAGTGCTTTAATATTATATCCTTTTAATGTATTACTTTGGGTAATAAAACCGAATAATCCAGATAGGTGGATTGATTTGCTTCCGCCTTTTGAAAATTTAATAAAATCTCTTCAAACTCTTGTTATAACTATGATTACATCAAGTTTTATACTTGTTTTGAATGTTGCAATAGTAAAAGCATTATTCAGCTGGAATTCATCAGTTTTTAATGTAACAACTGGGGTTAATGTTGAAACTAACCTACCTGGATCAGATATTAGTTTTGGTGAGCATTCTATTATTTGGTTATCTTCTATTTTAACTTTTTATTTAATGTACAGTTTGTTTGATAAAACTAAAGAATTATTACTTAGGTATTCAAAAGAAAGAAACGATTTATTTGATTCGGTTAAGAGTGATTCCAAATCTTTATATAATATAGTTAAAAGTAAAATAAATTTAGTTAGAGGAGCTTTGAAAAAATAGTGGATACTTTTAAAGATTTTATTTTTAGAAATCTTATTCAATGTTGGGGTTGTCCAGTTTTTGATAGACTTTTTGAAGTAATTTCAAAAGCCTCTTCTTTAGCTTATGATTATCTTTCAAAAATATGTATCTTTTCATTTTTATTATTTATTGGTTTTTATGTTTTATCTTCGGTTTGGAATAATATAAAGTCAGGTTTTAAAGATCCTTTGTATCAGAAATCTTTAAAACCTGTGATTATAAATTCTTTAATTATATTTTCTTTGCTTGGTTTAGGTGTTTCTTTTCCCCGATTTTTAACAACAATAACTTTTGAACCTGTTGCAGATATGACACTTTTTTATACTCAAAGTATTTTAAAAATTGATAATAATTTTGTAGAAAATAAAGTAAGTTATACTCCAAGAATAATAGAAGATGATGGGTTTTATAGACCTGTTTTAAGAGATAAAATAATATCTATAATAAAAACAACAATTACTCAATTTCAGTCATATATATCACTTGGTTTTGCAATTGTTGATAAAGCTTTTTCTTGGAAATCATTTCTAGGAATAGGAAGTTTTATAAAAAATTTAATTTTGCTTTATATAGGATTATTTTTTATTTATAGATTTTTTAAATTATTTATAAAATATTGTTTTTACTTTATTGATGTTATTATTTCTATGACTTATTTTGCGTTTTTTTTCCCAGTATCTATGACTGTTTTTATTTTAAAAAACTCTGATGTTCCAAGTTTGGTTAAAGGAATAGGAGCGTCTCTTGGAACATCTAAATTTAAATCTGTTATAAATTCTATAGTGACTCTTGCAACAGCGACTTTGACATATTTGATAGCTATAATGATAATATCGAGATTTTTTGGAAATCATGGTATATCTGTCCAAGAACTTATGTATATGATTACAAGTAATAATGTATCTGAAGATATAATTTCAGATGAAAGTATAGTAAGTATTAGTCTTATTTCTATTCTTGTAATCTTGTATATGGTAAATTTTATATCAACCCAAGTTGATACCATAAAGACTATGGTATTAAAAGCTTTTGAAATAGGAGAAGAAAAGACTTTAGGTGAAGAATTATTTAGTAATGTAAAAAAATTAAAAGATATTATTGTTAATAAAATAGAAGGATATTTAATAAAGAAAAAATAATAAATGTTAAAAGCAAAAATTGTTTCTTTATGTATAAAATTTGGTATTAATCTTATATTGATAGGATTAGGTGTTTGGTATGTTTCGGTTGCAATTGGTGGATCTTCAATATCTTTTTCAAGTATAGATAATTTTTTATCTGCTATTGGTGTAAAAGATGGTGATATAGCTTCATCAAACAGTTGTTTTTTGTGTAGTTATATAGAAAGACTTTTTGCAATGATTGGGAATGTTGCAGAAAATTTCTGGATAAAAATAGTTGGAACTTTATCTTTATTAGTTTTCTTAGGGTTTGGAATATTTCTAATTGTATCAATAGCAGAGCACTTATATGAAGCATCGAAAAAAAATGCTGTTTTGGATGCAGGGGATAAGAAATTAGAATTTAAACCTTTATTTGATAAAATACTAAACCAAGGTATCAGAGTAATTATAGTTGGAAGTTTTTTAGTATTTGCAAACACTAATAATTCAAATATTTCTTTCTTAAAGTCTTTATCAAGTATAGTAATATCACCTGTTATGTTGATAGGTAGTGAAATATCTATGATTGCAACAAAAACTGCATACTCATCAAGTTGTAATATGGAGATAAAAGAATCAAATGATTTGTTGAATCCAATTATGCGCCCTTTTATGTGCACAATTTCAAATATAAATTTCATAAGTCTTGCAGGTGTATCTGGTGGCTTTGCATTGATGAATTATTCTTGGCTTGGACTTGGTGGCGGAACACTCACTTGGTTAGCTGGTTTTGGGCTTATTATTATGTTTATGTTAATTGGTTTTAATCTATTTTTTCAAATATTATCTGTTTTATTTAAATTAATATTTATTATTATTTTTTTTCCTATTATTATATTTTTTTATACATTTGAAAAAACTTGGACTATTGCAAAAAATGTTGTTCCAAACGCATTTAATATGATTATAGATTCTTCTGTAAAAATAGTATCTGTAACTTTAAAAACGTTAGTTTTATATTCTATTATATCATTTTGTGCAGATGAATATTTTCCAGCACCGCAAGATGGTTATAATGCAATATTACCTCCAATATTAGAAAATAAACAAAATATAGATGCAAAGACTGATAGTATAATTTCTGTCTTTTCAAATTGTGAAAAAATATCTATTGAAGATGGAAAGTTAGATAAAGATAAATTTAAGAATTGTTTTACAGCAAAAAAAGCAGAAGTAGAAAGAAAATATCCTGGGGCTTTTGATTTTATGGATAATGGTTTTGAATTTATAATTCTTATGATAGGAATATTTTTTATATATTTTTATTTAGTTTCTCCAAAAATAGATGAAATATTAGGTAGTATTGGAAAAGAAGAATTTGATTATGGAGGATATTTAAAAACTCTTGGTAAAACGGTAAAAAGTATTCCCGAGAGAATATTAAAAATGGTAAATAAAAGTAAATGATAAAAAAAATAATTCTTTTAATTGCTTTAATATTTTCATCTAATTGTTTTGGTGATAGTGGGGATATCGGAAATTTTGGTTCTTGGACAACGGAAAACAATAGAGAATCAATAAATTCAACAATAAAAACAGATTTAGAAAATTTCCAAGGAACATTTCAGACAAGCTTTTCAGATAAAACTTTTGTACCAATTGAAGCAAGGCTTGGATTTGCTCTTATAAAAGCTATGTCAAATATTAGTTATATTCTGAAAAATTCATTTGTTGATTTTGTATCTATATTTATGACAATTGCTTTAATTTTTTGGTTAACCTTAGAAATTTATCAAATGATAAAGAAGTCATCAAAACCAAGTATATTATTTGAAAGTGCTGTAAAGAAGGCAATACTTATCTTTATATGGATATTTATAATACAGCAGTCCCCAGAACAATTATTTATGTGGATAATAAAACCTTTACTTATGTTAGGTACTTTAATTTCGGATACAATTTTGGGTTCTGTTGCAAGTTCTATAGGAACTAATTTACCAGATACTTGTACGGCTGTACAAAATTTTGTTGGTAATTCAACAACTAGTATTCTTCAATCAGAAGATATATCTTCTCTACTGTGTTTATCGACAAGATTTTCTGGTTTTTTTTATTCTGCAATAGTTTCTGGTTTTAAGTTAATGTTTTTAGGTATTGGAACAAGTGCTTTTACTTTTATTTTAGGAGTTTCTTTAGTTTTTATATTTTTAATAAATATATGGAAATTTGCTTTAATGTCTTTTTCAGTTATTGTTGATTTGTTTTTAGTAATATTAATGTTGCCTTTCACTGCAATATCACATTGTTTTTCTGGAAAAGAAGATTCAAATTCAAATATTTTTACAAGTGTAACAAATACTATTGTATCTGGTGGTAGTATGAGAACAAGTTATGATGGGTATGCAGGAGTTGTTTTCAATAAATTTATGGGGATATTTAATGGAAATTCTTTAGATTCAGCAATTCAAAGGTTTGTAAATGCAATAATATATTTTATATCTTTATCTATTATTATATCACTATGTTTTGCTATTTTTGCTGGTGTTGGTATAGATTTTAAATCAGTTTCAAATGCAGAAAATTATGACTCTATAACACTTTTAATCTCTGGATTACTTATTGGATACCTATTAACTAAAACAGAATTTTTTGCTAAAAGTATTGGTGGAAGTGTAGATACTTCAAGTGGTAATAAAATTGTTAGTGATGTTAAGAAATTAATTTCAGATATACAAAAAATTTATAAATCTACAAAAGATGCTTTAAAAAAATAAATAATTATTAATCTATGAGTTTTACAAAATCTTCCAATACTTTTTTTATTCCATGTTTTGAAAAATAGACTGTTAAAACAGTTGAGTTATTTTCTAATACAAGTCCTTTTCCCATCTCTTTATGTAAAATATATCTTCCAACAATATTATTATTTTGATAATTAGAATTTAATTTTTTTTCAGATAAATTTGTAAAGCTATAATCTATTTCATTTAAAAATCTACTTTGATTATTATATTGAGTTTTTCCAAACATAAATCTGGAAAAACAATTTGTTATTATTAATCTTTTTTTAGCTCTTGTTATAGCAACATAGGCAAGTCTTCGTTCTTCTTCAATACTTCCTTCTCTTACAGATTTGTCGTTTGGAATAATACCCTCTTCAAAAGCAGGCAAAAAAATATTATCAAATTCAAGTCCCTTTGAAGCGTGAATTGACATTATAGATAAACAATCTTTTGTTTTATTATTAGAGTTGCTCTCTTCAATCATCATAAGAGATGCATTTTCAAGAAACGATTCTAAAGTTTCATATTGTGGAATTACATTTTCAACTAAATCATTAATATTGTTAAGCCTTTCTGATAAATCAGGATTTTTTTCCCAAAATTTTAAATATCCAGATCTTTCTAGTAAAGTTTTAACTGATTCTTTTGGTGTTAATCTTTTCCAATCAAAATCAAAAGTTTTAAAAAAAGAATCTTTAGAATCTATTTGTTTTTTTGATAATTTAAGTTTTGATAATCCTTGCATGTAATTACAATTAAGTTCTCTTAATTTTGAAATAGTAGATTCTCCAAATCCACGTGATGGTTTCGATATTATTCTTGTAAAAGATATATCATCAAATGGATATACTAGAAGACGAATGTACGCAATTACATCACGAATTTCTGCTCTTTCATAAAATTTTATAGTTCCAATTAATCTATACGGAATATTTAATCTTGTGAATTCTTCTTCAAAAACTCTTGATAAAGATCCATTTCTGATAAGTATAGCAGTATCAGATAATTTAAATTTATTATCTAAAATAGTTTTAGATATAAACTTTGCTTCATCTTTATCAGTTGGAATATTAAAAATATAAACTTTTTCATTATTATCATCGTTTGAAGTATTTAATGTTTTTCCAAGTCTTGATTTATTATTTGATATTAAAGAATTTGCAACTCCTAATATATTTTTAGTACTTCTGTAATTAGTTTCCAATCTTATTATTTCTGTACTTTCAAAATGTTTGCCAAAATCTAGCATGTTTTTTATTTCAGCACCTCTCCAAGAATAAATAGATTGATCATCATCTCCAACGCAACAAATATTTTTATTTAGAGAAGATATTTTTTTTAGAAATTCATATTGAGATACATTTGTATCTTGAAACTCATCAACCATTATATATTTAAACTGTTTCTGATATTTTTCTGCTATAGTTGGATTTAAATTAAATAAATCTATAACTTTTATAATAATATCACCAAAATCAATAGCGTTTAGTCTTTTAAGTTCTTTGTTGTATTCTTGAAATATTTTATCTTTTTCATTATTAGAAGAGTTTAGACCTTTGTCTTTTATTAGAGAAAAACTATCTATTAACCCTGAAATATCGTATCCTTTTGGATCTAAATTCATATTAGATATAGCTGATTTTATTACTGTTTTTTGTTCATCCTCTCCTAAAATTATAAAGTTTTGATTAAGTCCTGCTTTTTCAAAGTTGGCTCTTAAAATTTTAAGACAAATTGAATGAAATGTTCCAACCCAAAGATCTGAAATATTAATAATTGAATCGATATTTTTTATTAATCTATTTTTTATTTCATTTGCTGCTTTATTGGTAAAAGTAAGAAGCATTATTTGCCATGGTTTTGCAAGATTATTATCAAGTATATATTTTGTTCTTGCGATTAAAACTCTTGTTTTACCTGTTCCTGCACCAGATAATACAAGTAAAGATCCTTCTGTTTGCTTAACTGCTTTGATTTGTTGATTATTAAGATTTTCTAGCAATTGATTCATGTCTTTTAATATGATATATAAAAAGTATGAAAATTGAAAGATTAGTTTGTTTTGATATAGAAACTACCAGTTTTGATTATTTAGAAGGACATAGAATTATTGAAATTGGAGCAGTTGAGATATTAAACGATGAAATAACAGAAAATTCTTTTCACAGTTTTGTAAATCCAGAAGGAAAGGAAATTCCTGACAGTTCATATCAAGTTCATAAAATATCAAATAAATTTCTTGAAGATAAACCTTTATTTAAAGATGTTGCTCCCAATTTTTTAAAGTTTGTTGGAGATTCCAAAATTATTGCACACAATGGAAAATATTTTGATTTTCCTTTTATAAATCATGAATTAAAAAATGTTAATTTACCAATAATAGAAAAAGAACAACAAATAGATTCTCTGATTTTAGCAAAAGAGAAGCTATATGAAACAAAGTATAGTTTAGATGCTTTAGCAAAATGGTTTAATATATCTTTGGAATCTCGTTCTTATGCCCATGGTGCTTTGATTGACTCTGAAATTTTAGCAAAAGTATTTTTAGAATTAAAAAAAATAAAACCATTAAAAACAGTGGATGAATATAGAGAAGAGCAACATAATGCACTGTTAAATATACCAAAAGGAACATATAATTTTCCAGAAAGACATTTTTATGCATCTGATGAAGAACTAGAGCAACATAATACTTTTATGCAAAAAATGTTAGATAACCATTAAAGTAGATTATATTAAATATTACTTGATATTAATTTGTTAAAATATATAATTATTAAATCTCTTAATAATTATATGTCAAAAAAAGAATTTGTTTTTTTAATAGAAGAATGTTTATTAAGTTTGGATAGAATAACTAGCAAATTAAATCTATCTGGTTCTATAAGCTCTTCTAAATATTCAAGACAACAATTAACTGTTTTATGTCGTCTTCATATTGGTGGTAAGGCAAAATTAAAAGATATTGCTTTTCGTGAGTATGTTACAACTCCTAATCTGTGTGCGACTTTCAGAAAACTAGAAAGTGAAAATTTAGTTTCAAGATATGTTGATGAAAATGATAGAAGAAATACTTGGTATTGCGTAACTGAACTTGGAAGCAGGTTTGCAAGATATGTAATTAATAAAACAAGAATTCGTATTGAAAATTTATTTTCTTCTTTAGATAAGAAAGATGAAAAATCTCTTACAGATTCATTAATATTAATCAGAGATGTTTTGAAAAAGACGGAGAATTTAAATGTATAAATTAAAATTATTGTTTTTATTTAGTTTGTTTTTTATTCCTTTATTTAAATCTTTTGGGTTAGACTTAACTCTAAATGATACAATAGATAAAATTGTAACTGAATCTCAAGATTTAAAAAGTGCAGAGGCTAATTTAAAAAAATCTTCTGCTATGCTCGACAGTGTAAATGCTAATAGATGGTTTTCTATAGATGGAAGTGTAAATTATATGAATTTGATAGATGTAGAAAGACCATTAGAAGGGAAGGGAATGGTAATTCCTGATATGGTTCTAGGAATGTTAAGACCTCCATTTAATCAAATTTTAAAAGGTAAAGAACTTCCTGATAATATTTTATCTGCAAGTGTTAAATTAAAGCAGCCTATTTATACTTTTGGTAGAATAGGAAATGCTGTAGATTCTCTGAGACAAGCGGTTGAAATGTCCAAACTTGGTTATGATATTACTATGAGAGAGGTAAAGTATGCTGCTAATAATATTTATTGGACAGCAAAGATGGTTGATGAACAAGTTAAGATATCTGAAAAATTATTATCTGATACTGTTTCTGCAAAAAGACAATTACTTTCTGCAGGACGTGTTAGTAGGGCAAACTTAGTAAAAATAGAATCTGATATTGCTGGCAAAGAAATAGAACTTTCTGATGCTATATTTAATAGAGATATAGCATACAGAACTTTAAAAATTTTTGCTGGACTAGATAAGGATGAAAAAATTAATTTAGTTGATAATTTTCCAAATTCTTTTGAAGAAATAGAAGAAAAAGAGTTGGAATCTAATCCTGAATTAGAAATTATGGATAAAAAAATTCAAATGTATGAATCAAATGCTTCTTCTAAAAGGTCAAACCATTATCCACTACTTGCTGCAATTGGATCATACAGCTATACAGCAACACACTCAGATATAAATGTATTTGAAGGTAATAAAAGTCAATCTGCTTATGTTGGTTTGTCTCTGCAAGTACCTATTTTTGATGGTGGACTGTCACGTGCAAATGCAACTATCGAATCTATGAATGCAGAGGTTGCAAGACAAAATTTTGATAAATCCAAAAAAATGAAAATAGAAGAATATAGAACAGCAATAAGAAAATATAATCATTTAAGAAAAAATCTTTCTAATTTAGAGAATGCGAGAAATTTAGCAAGGAAAGCTTATAATATTTCAAGAGATAGATTTATCTCTGGTCAAACTTCTGCGATAGAATTAGCGGAAGTTCAGGCTGGGCTTGCAAAATTAGATTTGGCACTTTTGGTCTCTAAATATAATATTTTAATGTCAAAAGAATCTATTAATAAAATTGGTGGTTATAATGAACAAAATGAACAAATTAAAGAATAAACTATTAGAAATAATTGAAAAAATTCTAAATGTTAAGCTGACTAAAAAAAATATAATTCTTGGAGTTATTATTTTTATATCTTTGCTAAGTTTATTTAGAATAATTGTTTTTAGTATAGAAAAAGCTAGAAGTGTTTTCAATATATCTAGAAATAATATTGAATATGGTATTCCTGTAAATGTTTATGCTATAAAAGAAGAAATTAATTATTTGAAGGAACCTTTATTTATAAAAAATAATAAAACATTTATATCAATTAAAAGAATATATAAATTTAAAGTAGGTCAAAAAATAGGTAATGGTGAAATTATTTTTGTATCAAGAAATATAAATCTTGATACAGGAATGTGTATCATAAAAACTAAAAATGTAGAAGATGGTATAAATTATGTTGAGATGGAAAGAAAAGGTTTTTTTATCCCAATATATGCACTTTATAAAAATAAAGTATTCTTATTAAAAAATGGCAGGGCAATAGAAACAAAAGTTGATATTATAGATAAAGATTCTTCAAATGCTCTTGTAAAAGGATTGGATGATGGTGATATTGTCATTCTTTCTAAAGTAGAAAATAATCAAAAAGTAAAAATTTCAGAAATTTAATGGAGAATTCAAATGATTAATTTTTTTGTAAGAAGACCAATAACTACATTGATGTTTGTTTTATTCTGGGTTGTTTTAGGAGTTGTTTCTTATCCTAAGATGAAAATAGAAAGAACTCCATCAATTGAATTTCCTTATGTTACTTCTACTTTTGTTTATCCTGGTGCATCTCCAGAAGAAATAGAGTCTCAAGTAATAAAAAAAGCAGAGGATGTAATATCTGAGACTTCTGGAATAAAAAATATAACTTCCCAAATTTTTGAAAATGGAGGTTTTATTTTATCAGAGTTCAAACTTGGTGTTGATGTAAATGAGAAGGCATCAGAAATAAAAGCGAAATTAGATTCAATTTCTTCTGAATTTCCTACAGATTTAAAAAAGCCTATCGTTGAAAAAGTTAACCCTTTACAACAATCTGTTATAGATATTGTTATTGATGGTAAAAACCAAAGAGATTTAGAAGAATATATAAAAGATGACTTATCAAATAAGATAACTGCAATTGATGGAATTGCAAATGTGAATATATTTGGTGGTAAAAAAAGAGCCGTAAGAATATATGTTAATCCTGAATTAATGACTTCTAAAGGTGTTGGAATTATGGATGTAGTTTCAGCGCTTGGAACAAAGAATTTAAATGTACCTGGAGGCAAAATAGAATTAGGTATAAGTTCATCAAATGTAAGATTTATAGGAGAATTTCAATCAATTGATGATATTAAACATTTAAGAATAGTAAATGCAGAAGGGCAAAATTTTACTTTAGATGAAATAGCAGAAGTAAAAGATGATATAAGAGATATAGAAACTGGTGCAAGATACAATTCAAAAGATGTTATAATACTATCTATTATAAAAGCATCTGATGGAAATGCTGTTAAAATATCAAAAGCTTTAAGAAAGAAAATTTCAAGCTTTGAAGAAATTTTAAAATCAAAATTTCCAGATGCATCCATGAAAATAATAGCAGATTCATCTATTTCAATTTCTAATGATACAAGGGGTACTATTAATGGAATTATCTTAGGTGTTATATTTACAGTTATAGTTTTATTATTCTTTACAAGAAACAAACAATCTACAATTATTGCTGGGGTTGTTATTCCAGTTTCTTTGATTTCTGGTTTTTTCTTTATGAATAATAATGGTTTTACAATAAATTCAATGACCTTACTTGCTTATTCTTCTGCTCTTGGAACTTTAGTTTCAAATGCAATTATTTTAATAGAATCAGCTCTTCAAGAATTGAATAAAGGAAAAAATTCTATAGATGCTTCAATAGATGGTACAAAAAAAGTCATCGTTCCAATTTTAGCAGGTGTTGGAACAAATATAGTAGTTTTCTTGCCTCTTGCATTTATGGGTGGAATTGCAGGTCAGTTTATGTTGCAATTTGGTTTAACTGTTGTTTACTTAACAATACTTTCTTTGATGTTTTCATTTAGTTTAACTCCTATGATGATTGCATTACTTCTAAAACCAAATAAAAATAAAAAAATAAAAGAAAAAGCTGACAAAAAAGAATCTTTTAAAGCACTTAAATATCAATATGATAATCCTAAAAAAACTATAATTTTCTGGGTAATTTGTTTAGTTTTATCTTTTGGATTATTAGGTTTTGTTGGTAATGAATTTTCTCCAAGTATTGATAATAATCAAATTTCTATTAATGTCAGAACCCCACAAGGAAGTACATTTGAAAAGTCTGAAAAGGTTGTAAAAATAATTGAGGAGAAATTATCAAACTTTAAAGAAGTAAAAGCAACATCTGTTAAAATTGGGGAAAGAGGGGTACAAAATATTTCAATAAAAGTTGAGCTTGAAGATAGAAGTAAAAGAAGTATATCTGATAAAAGATTAGTTCAAAAAATTCTTCCATCTTTGAGTTCTATTCCAGATGTAGAAATAAGAGGTAAAGCAGGGGAGGGTATGCAAGGTGGTGCAATTTCATCTGATTTAGTTCTTAATGTTTTTGGAGATAATAATGAAAAAAGGGAAAAATATGCAAAAGAAATTTTAGATATAATTAATTCTATTTCAGAGATCCAAAGTTCTGTTTTTGCAGCACAAGAAGCAAATAATGAGATAAAGTTTATATCTGATGATAAAAAAATGAGTTTTTGGGGAGTTAAAAATTCTTATGCTGGTATGACATTAAGGACTGCTATTTTTGGTAATGACTCTTATAAATATAAAGAGGGTGGAAAAGAATATCCTATAATTTTTGAATTTTCTAAACCTTTTATATCTTATAATATGTTTGATGATGTTTATGTTAATTCTTATAAAGGTTTAGTTGCACTTTCTTCTCTTGGAGAAATTAAAATAGAAAAAGCAACTCCAAATATTTACAGATTAAATAAAAGTAGAATTACAGAAATTGATATAAATTTAGGTAAATCTACAATAGGACCTGTACAGAAAAAGATAGAAAGAAGGTTATCAAAAATTAAATTTGAAGAAGGTTATGGTTATAAATTTGCAGGTATGTCAGAAATTCAATCAGAAACAAATTCTGAAATGGGTACAGCATTCTTATTAGCAACTGTTTTAACATTTATGTTGCTCGCCGCTATTATGAATTCTTTACTTCATCCATTTACAATAGCTTCTTCTATTATTACAAGTTTTATAGGTGTTTTTGCTATGTTGTTTTTATCAGGTTCATCTATAAATATTGCTGCGCTTTTAGCTGTTGTTATGTTGGTTGGACTTGTTGTAAATAATAATATTATAGTTTTAGAACCAACAATTCAAAGAATTAGAAATGGTGAAGATACTTATAGTGCATTATCAAATGAATTTAAAGATAAAAAGAATATGATTTTGATGACTTCTATTGCTATCATTGCTGGAATGTTACCTCAGTTATTTAATTCTGATGGTTCAAAACAATCAATGGCTGCTGTAATGATAGGTGGAATGATTGCAAGTTTATCGCTTACTTTTTTCTTAACACCTGCTATATTCTTTGCTTTTGAAAGAATTAAAAATAAAAGTAAGAGATAGATATGAAAAAAATAAATGTAGTTGTTTTTGATTTTGATGGAACAATTTCTGCAAATGATTCAAGTTTAGCCTTTGCAAAATATTGTTTTTCTAATTCAATTCGTCCTTGGTTTTTTTTACCAGTTATATGGTTATCTTTAGTTTTCAAAAAAATAAATCCTAAAACTGTATTTTGGCGTGAGGTAATGCGAAGTTTTATAAGTCAAAATATGGTTAAAAGATTTAGAAAAGATTTTGTAAAAATTTATAAAAAAGAAAGATTTGATTGGGTTGAATCAAAAATAAAAGAAGAAAAAAAGAAAGGTAATATTGTAATTTTAATCTCAGCAGGTCCTGACTTTTTGATAAAAGAGTTAGTTAAAGATATAAATTTTGATGCAGTTATAACTTCTGTTTCGAATAAAATAAGTCCATGGAAATATAAATTTTTTTGTTTTGCAAATAATAAAGTTGTTGCTTTTAATCTTTGGGCTAAAAAAAATAAATACTTACCTAATCTTGTTAGATCTTATTCTGATAGCATAACTGATTTACCAATTATGTCTTTGGCAAAACAACAGATTTGGATAAATCCAAAAACTGGAGATATTGTAAAAATAGTTTAATTATCTCCAAAATCTAATTCTTTTATTTTCTCAGCTCTAGGTTCGATTTTCCTGATTGATGTTTGAAGTTCTTCAATAGCTTTTTGAGTAATTTGAAAATGATTTACTATTTTTGATGTTCTTTCAGATAGTCTAGACAAATCCATCAGCAATAAATCTAATTCTTTCTTTATACTATTTGCGACTTTTTTTATTTTTATATCAGATAAAACACTTCTTATTGTGTTAAGAGTTGCCCAAAGAGTTGCAGGAGAAACCAGAAAAACTTTTTTTCTTGCAGCAAAATCTATGATATTAGGAAGTTCTGTATGAAGACTTTCAAATATAGATTCTGATGCAATAAAAAGCATAGCACTATCAGCAGTTCTGCCTGTTATTATATACTTTTCAGATATATTTATTATGTGTCTTTTTATATCTAATTCAAAATTTCTAAGATTTTCATCAGTTTTATTTTCTGTATATCTTAAATATCCTTCCAGTGGAAATTTACTATCTATTATTAAATCCCCTGGTGGATAAGGAAGGTGTAAAACACAATCTGGTCTTGTTCCATTTTCTAACATATATTGAAAACTATAAGATTTAGGAGGCATTATATCTTGTATTAGATCTTCTAATTGTTTTTCTCCAAAAAGTCCTCTTGCCTGTTTTGAACCAAGTAATAAATCCTTAAAACTTGAAATATCAGAACTTATGTTTTTAAGTTCCATTGCATTTTGAATTAGTACTCCAATTCTTTCTGCTAATTTTTCTCGGAGTCTGTAGTTATCTTCATGAAGACTGGATAAATCTAGGTTAGTTTTTTTTGTTAATATTATGATAAGTAATATTATAATAACGGCAAGCATTATTAAAATATAGGTTGTCATTTAATACATCCTTTGATATTAATTATTATAATGATGGAAGTATATGATGCAAATAAAACTTTGTGGTGATTTAGTTTTACGTGAAAAATGTGAAGAAGTAAAAGAAATTACAGAGGATATAAAATCATCTTTGGATGAAATGGTTATTATTATGAATAATCAAAATGGTGTTGGTCTTGCTGCTCCTCAGGTTGGAATTACTAAAAGGTTTATAATAATTATGAATCCTGATACAAGAGAGATTTATAAAATGATAAACCCAAAAATAACTTATAAATCTGATAAATTTTGTTCAATGGAAGAGGGGTGTTTATCTATACTTGGAAATGATGGTTTGCCTGTTTATTCTTATGTTTCAAGACCAGAATTTATATCTGTTTCTTATCTAAATGAAAATGGAGAAAAAAAAGAAGATAATTTTAATGGAATTTTAGCTCGAATTGCTCAACATGAAATAGATCATTTAGATGGAATTTTATTTATTGATTATTTATCTGGAATAAGAAGAACTATGCTTATGAAAAAGGTAAAAAAAGCAAAATGAATTTGATTTTAATGGGAACAAATGATTGGACTGTTCCTATATTTGAATCTTTATTAAAACAACATAATATAGTTGCAGTTTTTACAAAGGCTCCAAGTATGAGAGGACGTAAAATGATCCTACAAAAGTCCTTAGTGCATATTTGGGCGGAGAAAAATGGTTTACAAGTTTATACAGATATATCTGATTTTAATAAAATAGATATAACAAATATTGATTTTTGTATAATTATATCTTATGGAGTAATTCTTAAAGAAAATGTCATAAATTCTGTAAAATGTTTAAATATTCATCCAAGTTTATTACCAAAATATAGAGGCGCTTCTCCAATACAAACAGCTATTTTAAATGGAGATAAAGAAACAGGTGTTTGTCTGATTGATATAAATAAAGAAGTGGATTCTGGTAATATTTATCTAATAAAAAAAATAGATATCAGTATAAATGACACTTGCAAAGATTTAGAAAATAAAATAATAAACACATCAATTGATATTTTAGATAAGTATTTAAAAGATCCAAATCTTTATGAATCAAGAAAACAAGAAGGTGATATAATTTTTACTAAAAAATTTTTTGAAAAAGATACAAAAATAGATTGGAATAAATCAGCTTTTGAAATTCATAATCAAATTAGAAGTATTGGAGGTAAATGTCTAGCAAGCGAATTAATAGAAATTTTGAAAAATGATTTTGAATTAAAAATAATTAAAACAGAATTGGTAGATGATAAATTGAGAATTTTGTATATCCAGCCAAGTGGAAAAAAACAAATGGATTTTAAAAGTTTTTTAAATGGACAAAGAACAAAAATTATTAATAAAAAAATACTTTTATGAGATATAAAATAATCATTGAATATAATGGTAAAGATTTTATTGGTTGGCAAAAAAATTGTCAAGGTGCCTCTGTTCAAAGTACATTAGAAGAAGCTGTTTATAAATTATCACAAGAAAATACAAATTTTGTTGCAGCAGGCAGAACAGATTCTGGCGTTCATGCAATTGCAATGCCATGTCATTTTGATTTAAATAAAGAGTATTCAGAAAATACAATAAAAAGTGCTTTGAATTTTTATTTAAAAAATAAAGATATATCTGTTTTAGATTGTAAAAAAGTTGATGATAATTTTAGTGCAAGATTTTCATGTTTACAAAGAAGTTATAGATATATTGTTTTAAATAGAAAAAGTCCAACTATTTTAGATAAAGGTTTTGTTTGGTGGATAGCTAGAGATTTAGATTTAGATATTATGAAAAAGCAATCAGTGAAGTTTTTGGGAAAACATGATTTTACAAGTTTTAGAGCAGTAGAATGTCAGGCAAAAAGTCCGATTAAGACAATAGACACTTTTGATATTAATTTAAAAGAAGAAAATTATAATAAATATATTTATTTTGATGTTTCTGCAAGATCATTTTTACATCATCAAGTTAGAAATATGGTTGGAACTTTGGTAGAAATTGGACTTGGTAAAAAAATGGATATAGATGAAATTTTTGAATTAAAAAACAGAAAGTTTGCTGGTGCAACTGCACCTGCTGCAGGACTTTATTTTGTAAGTGCAAAATATTAATTCCAGATTCTGTTTTGTTTTATGTATTCTACTTTTCCACTTTCATATATAACAAAGGCATCTTTTAAAATCTTTTTATTACACTCTTTTGCCTCTATATCAAAATAACTTGCTATATAAGTTATATTTTTATCTTTGCATAATTTTATTAAATTTTTTTCTAGTATTTTGAATCTTTTTGTATATGCAATTGTCCATTTATCTGTTTTATACAGACATAATCCTTTTTTACAATTATATTTTAAATTTTGAGTATTTAATTTCTCATTATTCATATATTTCCAGTTATTAAATACAAAAAAATGATTTGAACTTTTTGTTTTATTAAATTTTAAGTTGTTTTTATCTAATACTGCTATTAGTTCATGATCAAGAGTTATATAAAATAATGGCTTTTTTGTAAAAAAAGATAATATTAATCCTAATATTATAAAAGAGGAACCAATAATTAAGTTAGCGTTTTTGGTGAATTTATTTTTATCTATGTTTATTATTGCGATTATAAAAAATAGTCCTGTAATTATAAAAAGCATAGATGTATTTGATATAAATGGAATTTTAATTTCGGTATATGAGATTTTAGATAACATAAAATCTAAGTTATTATAAATATAATTGTATATATTTATTGTGAATCTATTTATAAATTTAAAATCAAACAGACTAAAAATAGTTCCTAAAAATACTAGTGGCATTATTATAAAAGAAAATATTGGTAAAATAATTATGTTTCCAATTAATGAAAATAAAGGGAAGTAATGAAAATGTATTCCTAAAAAAGGTAATGTAAATATACTTGATATGATAGGTATTGATAAAAATACTTTTAATTTATTTTTAAAGTTTCTGTTATTATTTCTAATTTTTTCTACTATGAAAATGATTCCAATTACTGCAGAAAAAGAAAGTTGAAATGACGCTTGCATTAAAAAATGTGGATTAAATAAATAGGTAATTAAATATACTATAGACATAGTTCTTATACTTACAGAATATCTATTTAATACAAATGCAACAAAAATAATAAAAGCAGAAAGTACAGCTCTTATAGTAGATACATTAGAACCTGATATTAATAAATACAGAAAAATAAAAAAGATAGTTATAAAACTTGTTGGATATCTTGCAGGAAATCTTTTAGTTATAGGTGAAATTAATCTGAATATATTAAAAAATATAAAGAAAGAAATAATTGATATTATTGTTATATGAAGTCCACTGATTGACCAGATGTGTCCAATTCCAGATTTTAGCCAAACTTCTTTTTCTTCTTTAGGTATTGTATTTTTATATCCTAAGAATAAGCTATCGGTTAAAAAAGAATTTGCTTTTTTATGAATATATAATCGTAATTTTTTTATTATATTATCGGAATTTACATTTTCTTCTTTTAAATATTCATCTAAAAATCCGGTTGCTGTTATAGAATTAAAGTATAAAAAACGAGCATAATCAAAAGATGCAGGATCTGATTTTGAATTTGGTTTAAATAAAGATATTTTTGCAATAAGTCTATCTCCAACTTTTAAATCTAGATTTTGATTTGAGGATAGTTTTACTTTGAAAGGTTTATTTGAAATTTTAGATTCAATAACTTTAAATATAATTTTTGTTTTATCTTTTTCATAGTTTATATCTTCAATCTCTCCATAAACAGATATATTTTTATAGTTATGGGATATTTTAAATGTATTAATTGTTCTTGCAAAAATCAATGGATATATAAAACCAAATATAAAGGATAGAAAAATTATAAGAAAATTTCTTTTAAATAAGATTATAAATAAACTTATTAAAAAAGAAATTATTGAAAATATTATTATATTAGGTTCAAAGGGTAATAAAAAATATGAGATAGATCCTATAGTAATAAAAAAAGCAATCCAGATTAAAATGTTTTGTTTTTGTGTATAAAAAAATTCTTTCATTATTTTTTACCAAATATAAAGTTTGAATTTTTTGAAATATTTATAATTTCTTCAATATTGTCATTTTCAGAATTTTTGCATTTACTTATTTTTCCACATTTTAAACACTTATGTGTTATTATGAAAGTATCTTTATCTATTTCTATTGATATTGGTTTCATAATTCCATTACAAATGGATTTTCTATCACCTGGATTTATATCTACATCCTTTGAATATAAACAATTTGGGCAATGATTTGTATAACCATTGCCTCTAACTTTTGTCCCACAATTTTCACAAATAAAATCTTCTTTTCTTTGTGTAAATTTTTTCATTTAAAGTCCAAGAGCATTTCTATACATTTTTGTAGTTTCGTCTGTTTCGCTTAATTCATCTGGATCCATTTTACGTAATCTTATCATTTGACGGATATATTTAGGATCATATCCTGAATCTTTTGCTTGTTTATACAATTCACGAACATCGGTATTAATTGCTTCTAATTCTTCATTTAATTTTTCTATTTTTTCTATAAATGAGCTCAAAACTTCATTATCTATTCCACTATGATTAGCTTTACGAACCATTGTTTTCCCCTTGTTTTAAATATGATTAATATGGTATATTTGAAAAGCTAAAAATCAAGGAAAAGAATAAATGAATAAATATACAAAGATAACTGCATCAATTGGTCCTAAAAGTGAAAACAAAGAAATTTTAAAAAATATGATATTAAATGGTATGAATGTTTGCCGTTTAAATTTCAGTCATGATACAGGAGATGTTCAAGGTAATAAAATAGATACAATAAGGTCTGTTGCGAGAGAGCTTGGAAAAACAGTAGCGATTTTGATTGATTTACAAGGACCTAAACACAGAATTGGAGTTTTTAAAACAGATGAAAGATATCCAATAGAAATTGGACAAGAATTTATTTTAGATAATTTAGATATTCCTGGTGATTCAACAAGAGTTCAATTGCCTGATTTAGATGTCTTACATTCTTTAAAAGTTGGTGATAGAGTCTTACTTGATGATGGAAAAATAGAACTTAAAGTAGAAGAAATTCTAAAAGATTTTATAAAAACAAAAGTAATCAGAGGTTTCGAAATATGGTCGAGACGCGGTTTTAATATTCCTGATACTAAAGTGAATACATCTGTTTTAACAAAAAAAGATAGAGAAGATTTAACTTATGCACTTACAAAAAATCCTGATTATATAGCAATTTCTTTTGTTCAGACTCCAGAGGATGTATTAGAAGTAAGAAACTTTATTAAGGAAAGAACTAATAATCCTGTTAAAATCATAGCAAAAATAGAAAGACCAAGTGCAGTTGATAAGATATCAGAAATTATAGATGTTTCTGATGGTATTATGATTGCAAGAGGAGATTTAGCTGTAGAAGTTTCTTTTGAAAAAGTACCTTCTATTTCAAGGAGAATAGTTAAAGAGTGTAGATTGAAAAATAAGCCAGTTATAATGGCAACTCAAATGCTTGGTTCTATGGTGAAAAGTGAATTTCCACTTCGTTCAGAAATTTCTGATATAGCAAATGCTGCGTATCTTCCTGTTGATTCAACTATGACATCTGAGGAAACTACAGTAAGTGAGAATCCTCCTCTTGTAATAGAAACTATGTCTAAAATATTATCTTATGCAGATATGGATAAGATGAATAGTTTTTACAGTTTGTGTATAGATTGTGATACAGTAAATGGTTGGTCAAAATCAGTTGTATCAATTGCAACTTTGAATAATGCTGATGCTATTGTTATATTTGCAAATTCTACTGATAGAGTATTTGAAATTTCTTGTAGACGTTCTAATACTCCAATCATTGCAATATGTGATAGTGAAATAGTTGCAAACCAACTTTGTTTATCAAGAGCAGTTTTTCCAATATTTGATAGAGAAAGTTTTGATAAAAAGAATGTATTGGAACCATTAAAAAACTTGAATTTAAATTATAGTAAAATTGTTATAGTTGATGGTGAAGAGGTTAGCTTAAAAACTTTTTAAGTTTTTAAGTTGCTTGACCTCTTTATGCTATTTTTATAGAATAATTCTGAGATGAGAATATTCTTTATTAATATTTTATTTAGTTGTTTTTGTGTTAATTTTTTTGTTGTAAGTCTTGCTTTTTCTAAAGATTACAAAGCTGCACTTGTCGCCGATATGGATACGGGGGAGATACTATATCAAGAAAACTCTAATGATTTGAATTATCCAGCTTCATTAACAAAAATAATGACATTATATTTAACATTTGATGCTTTAGAACATGGTAGACTTAGTTTAGATGACTATTTAATAGTGTCGGATATAGCAACTAAGGCTGAACCTGTAAAGCTTGGACTTAAAGCTGGAAGTAAAATAAAAGTTGAAGACGCAATAAAAGCTTTAGCTGTTCGAAGTGCAAATGATGTTGCAAGGGTATTGGCTGAAAATTTAAAGGGTGGAAAAGAAGGAAGTTTTGCATCTCTTATGACAAATGTTGCAACAGAAATAGGACTTTCAAAGACAAATTTTCAAAATTCTTCAGGACTTCCAAGTGATGATCATTTATCAACAGCTCGTGATATTGCTATGATGTCAATGGCAGTTTATAAACATTTTCCTAAATATTGGAAATATTTTGGTATAAAAAATTGGGAATATAATGGAAAAAAATATAAAAATACTAATGATCTATTAGAAAAGTATTCTGGTTGTGATGGTATGAAAACAGGTTTTACAAACAAATCAAAATATTCTTTAGTTTCTTCTGCTAAAAGGGGAAATAAACATATAATAAGTGTTATTTTAGGGGCACAGAATAAAAAAATCAGATCTGATATTTCTATGAAAATGTTAGATATTGGTTTTTCTAAATTAAAAAATAATTCTAATCAGAAAAATATTAGTAATAATACTGGTGTTGTTAATAAGCCTGAATATACTGTAAGTGCAAATAATAGCTCTGGTGGTATTCAGTTTGGTGCTTTTTCTAATGTAAATTCTGCAAAACAATTACAGGAAAAAATATTTCAAAAACTTGGAATTAGAACAAATATAGATAAAAGTAATGTTGGAATATTTAGAGTTCGTACTGGTAGTTTATCTAAAGAAGAAGCAGATAAAATACAAAAAAGTGCTAAAGAAATTGGAATTGATAATTATATTTTTCGTTAAATGAATCCAAAAATAGAAAATCTTATCAAACTTTTTTCTAAACTTCCCCGTGTTGGAGGAAGAGCTGCACGTAGAATTGTTTTATCTCTTTTACAAGATAAAACGGGAAAAATGCAAATACTATCAGATTGCTTGCAAGATACTTATAAAAGTGTACATATTTGTCCAAATTGTGGAATAGCTACTGATTCTACTAGTAATTTATGTAGTTTTTGTGAAGATGAATCTAGAAATAATGGCAGTTTATGTGTTGTAAGAGATTTAGGAGATGTTTGGACTATTGAAAAAACAGGTATATTTAAAGGTAGATATCATATTTTAGGGGGACTTATTAGTGGAATAAATGGTATAACTCCAAATGACTTAAATATCTCAATGATAATAAACAGGATAGATAAAGAAAAAATAAAAGAAATTATTTTTGTTCTACCAAATACAATAGAAGGTAAAACAACGCAACATTATGTAATATCACTTTTAAGTGATTTTAAAGATCTTATATTTTCTGAACTTGCTTCTGGTATGCCACTTGGTGGTGATTTAGATTATATTGATGATGGAACTCTTTCTCTTGCATTTGGTGAACGTAAGGTTATATAAATGCCAATTGATATTTTACCACCTATAAAACAAATGATTGATGAAAATAATCTTGCTCCTAAAAAGTCTATGGGACAAAATTTTTTATTTGATTTAAATTTAACTAATAAAATAGCAAGTTTTATACCAAATATAAAAAATCAAACTGTTTTAGAAATAGGACCAGGTCCTGGTGGACTTACAAGAAGTTTGTTATTCTCGGGGGTTAATAAATTAATAGTAATAGAGAAAGATACATCTCTTAAACCAATACTTGAAAAAATAAAAAGTATTTATGGAGATAGATTAGAAATTATTTTTTCTGATGCTATGGATGTTTTAGAAAAAAAAGATTTTTTTAAGGAAAGTATATCTGTTTGTGCGAATTTACCATACAATATTGGAACAGAGATTTTTATAAAACTTTTACACATTGTTTATAATAATCCCACTTTAATTAACTCTATGGTTTTAATGTTTCAAACAGAAGTAGCAGAAAGAATTGTTTCAAAAAACAATTCTAAAAGTTATGGAAGATTATCTATCTTATCAAGTTTACTTACCGATTCAAAAATACTATTTAATATTCCAAATTCGGCATTTTATCCAATTCCTAAAGTACAAAGTTCTGTAATAAGTGTTTATCCAAATTTAGATAAAATAAAGAAAATAAATTCAATAGAAAAAATTGAAAAAATAACATCTATTTTATTTGGACAGAGAAGAAAAATGATAAGAGCTATTTTAAAAGATATTGATTTTGGAAAAATTGGTTTTAAAGGAACAGAAAGGGCAGAAAATTTGGAACCAGAAGATTTTATAAAATTATCGAATTTTATTAGTTTGTGATATAATAAATTCTACTTTAGAGAGAGAAAAAATGGCAGAGTCTATATTATTATTTCTTGTTATTGCATTTTTTTTAGTTTTGTTCTTTAAAATTACTAAAATTGGAGTATTGCTTGCATTTTTATTATCCGGTGTTTTGGCAGGACCATATATTCTTGATATTTTTAAAGCATCACAACTTTGGAATTTCTTAGGTGAAGTTGGAATTATGTTTTTATGGTTTAATATGGGACTTGAGATAAATATAAAAAGACTTTGGCAGATGAAATCAAATATTTTTGGTTTTGGTGCAACTCAAGTATTAATGGTTGTAATTATGTTTTTTCCAATTTTGTTTGGTTTAACAAGTTGGAGTATAATGAGTATTATAATGGTTTCTTTAATATTTGCTATGTCAAGTACATCATCAGACTTACAAATATTAGCAGAACGAAATGAACTTCATTCAAATCTTGGTCGTCAATCTTTTTCTATACTTCTTTTTCAGGATTTATTATCGATTCCGCTTCTTGCAATGCTTCCAGTACTTGCTGGTAAATCTGTAAATTTAGGAGCAAATGTAATAGATATACTTGTTATGTCTGTTGGACTTATAATTTGTGTAATTATTGTTGGAAAACTTTTAATTAATCCTTTTATGCGTATGGTTGCTAAATTGAAATCAAAAGAAGCATTACTTTTGGCTGTTTTGTTAAATATAATATTACTAGCAAGTATTTTACAATTAATTGGATTACCTCCAACACTTGGTGCTTTTTTATCTGGTATGCTTTTATCTGAAACTATA
Source organism: uncultured Alphaproteobacteria bacterium (assembly GCA_963540515.1). Classification (GTDB taxonomy): domain Bacteria; phylum Pseudomonadota; class Alphaproteobacteria; order Rs-D84; family Rs-D84; genus JAFGMC01. Next base: position 27,882 of record CAUTNA010000004.1, on the reverse strand, counting down.
TACAGACATCAAATTAAGGCAGAACTTAATCCATATTCTATTTTATTCCTAGCTTTTTTCTTTATATCTTTAGGACTTGGCTTAAATGTAAAAGTATTACTCAATAATTGGGAAATTGTATTAATTGGACTTTTTACTTTAATTTCAATCAAATTTTTTGCAATTTATATTGTTGCACGTGTTCGTGATATAAAATCTCGAGATGCTTTTTTAATAGCCTTAGTGTTGGCACAAGGTGGAGAATTTGGATTACTTATAATTCAAACAATGAAAATTTCTGGTATAGAGTCTATACCACAGGCGCATAGTGAAATTTTAATAGCTATAATTGTTTTATCTATAATGATGACACCAATTCTAATAACCATTTATGATTGCTTACAAAGAAAACAAATATTAGGAAAATCTAAGAAGAAAATATTAGATAAATCTGAGAAAATGACTGAATCTCCATCTGTTATAATTTGTGGTTTTGGTAGAGTTGGTCAAATTGTTGCAAAGATGTTGAGTATCGAAAATATTTCATATGTTGCTATTGATATGAATGTTGATATGGTTATTCGTGGTCGTGAAAATGGATTTAATACTTGTTATGGTGATTCTACTAATGTTGATGTATTACAAGAGATTGGACTTTCTAATAAGAAAACAAAAGCTCTTATCATAGCCCTTGATAATGTTTGGGTTTCGAAAAGTACAATAAGAGCAGTAAAAAGCATAGCTAAAAAAGTTAAAATTTTTGCAAGAGCTAAAAATATGGAAGAATCCAAAGTTTTAATAGCAGAAGGGGTAAAGGATATATATCCAGAAACTGTTGAGTCATCTTTTTTATTGGGTTCAGGTTTACTTGAAAGTATAGGTGTAAAATCAGGTAAAATAGATGATTTAGTAATGGAACTTCGTAAAAATAATTATGCAAAGTTAGATAGTTTATCTGATATGAAATAGCTATAAAACTTGCTTTTAACTTTATAAGTTGTATTTTGCTAGAAAGGTTTTTGTATGAAAAATATATTTAAGTTTTTTTCTATTATATTTTTATTAATAGTTTTAGATCAAGTATCAAAAGGGATTTTGATTTATATGATATCAAACCAAGTTCCTCTTTTTTTAAATGCTTGGGATTTGATACCTGTACCTTATATGATGAATCAAGTGACTAATTTTTTTAATATAGTTTTTACTTGGAATTTTGGAACATCTTTTTCTTTTTTTAGAAGTTTAGGAGAATCATATCAGTTTATAATTATTTTTATAACTGGACTTATTATTGGTTTTATGTTTCATTACTTCTTTTTCAAAGCAAAGTCTTATGAAAGAGTTCCCCTTATGTTTATAATAGGAGGAGCACTTGGTAATTTAATAGATAGAATTCGTTTTGGTGCAGTTGTAGATTTTCTCGATTTTCATTTTGGAGGATTACATTGGCCAGCATTTAATTTTGCAGATATATGTATATCTTTTGGTATATTTTTATATATTTTAAATTTAATAATTAATAGAAAAAAGTAGGTTTTAGATGGTTAGATATTTAGATAGTAGTTCAGAAAAAAAAGAATCTAAATTTAGTTTTTTTATTTATTTTTTAATATTCATAATATCTTGGATAGTATTTAGTTATATTTTTCCTCATAAAACTAATAAAAGTGAAAGTTTTAATGGTTCTGAAAAAATAGAAGTTTCTTCTATTAAAAAAACTTATTTTGAAAATGATAAAATTTCTTTTGAAGTTTCTTCTGGTCAAATATCTAATATAATTTTAAAAGATTATGAAGAGTCAAAAAAATCAGAAAAAAAAGTTATTCTAGTTAAAAATGGAAACTTTGTTGAATTTGGATTTACGGGAAATATTCAAGTTCCAGACATTAATACTTTTTGGAATTGTAAAAAAATAAATAATAATATTTTGTGTTCTTATAAAAATAAAGATGGAGTTTTATTTGAAAGATTAATAACAAGTGATAATTATTTAATTACTATAAAAGATAAAGTTATAAATAAAACTAAAAAAGATATTTTAATATCTAATTATTCATCTGTAGTTGATAATTTAGATCTAAATAATTCTGTTAATTCTAATGTATCTGTTGGTGCAATTGCATATATAAATGAAGATTTGGAAGTTAAAAATTTAAAAAAATTAGATGATAAACAATATGTTTATCACACAACAAAAGGATTTATTGGATTTCTTAATCAATATTTTGGAGTTATAACAAGTACTAATAGTTTAGATCAAACTATTAATATGAAAAAAATTGGTGATAAGTATAAGGTGGATACTATTTCACCAAATAAATCTTTAAAAGCTGGTAATTCACAGGAATTTATTACGAATATTTATGCAGGACCTAGAGATAATTCAACTTTATCTATGGTTGAAAAAAATATAAGTGGTATAGATAGTATAGTTGATTATGGTTGGTTTTGGTTTTTATCTTATCCAATGCTATTAATTTTAAATTTATTAAATAATTTAGTTGGAAGTTATGGTATAGCAATAATTTTATTTACCATAATTTTGAGAATTCTTATTTCGCCTCTTACAAGAAAATCATATAAATCTATGGCTAATATGCAGAAGATGCAACCAGAGATGGAAAAAATACAAAAACTTTATGCTGGTGATAAAATGCGTATGCAAATGGAATTGATGAAATTATATCAATCAAATAAGACTTCACCTATGTCTGGTTGTTTACCGATGTTATTGCAAATACCTATTTTCTTTGCATTATATAAAGCTTTGCTTATATCAGTTCCTATGCGTCATGCAGAGTTTTTATGGATAATGGATTTATCAAGTATGGATAAATTTTTCATATTGCCAATCTTGATGGGACTTACAATTTGGTGGCAACAGAAAGTTCAATCAAATCAAAATACTTCATCTCTTTCTGATATAGCTAAGAGTACTCAAAGAATTACTAAATGGATGCCTGTTATATTTACAATTATGTTTTCTATGATGCCTGCAGGATTGGTATTATATTGGACTGTTTCAAATCTTTGTGGTATTGCACAGATTTATCTTATAAAGAAAGTAAAGTAAGTTTTTGTCTAGAAATAATAAAAACTCCAATAAATTTGGAGTTTTTTTAAGTCAATCTGAGAAAAATATATAAATCTATATATAGATTCGAATATATTTATTTTAATAAAATATTTAGTTATAGATATATCCCATATTATTTTTATGTAAAGTTATTGATTATTTATATTTTATGTACATAAAAGTATATTTTAGATCGATTCGTTTTTATATAAATATAGGTTTTCAGCCGTTTTAAATTGTCCAGTAAAAAAATATTTTTTTTTTCGTTTTGTATATTGTGTTAATTTAATTTTATCTATATATTGTATCTTAATTAGAAATATATAACTATATCTTGTAAAGAGGCAGAAATATGTGTTGTGATAATTGCTCTTGTAATTCTGGTTTAAACTACGTAATAAAAAGGGATGGAAGTCAGGTTTCTTTTGATTCAAAATATATATTTAATGCAATAAAAAAAGCAGCTGATTCTACTGGAGAAATTAATGATTCTAGGGTTTTAGATATAGTAGATAGTATTATAAAAAGACTTGAAGATCGCTTTGCTAATAAAATTCCATCTGTTGAAGAAATACAAGATATAGTAGTTGAAGAATTAATGAATTTTAAAGTTTATAAGACTGCGGAAGCTTATATAGTCTATAGACAAAAGAAAGCTGAAATAAGAAATTCTATGGTTGATGCTGTTGATATTATTGATGGATATGTAAAAGCAGCAGATTGGAGAGTTAAAGAGAATGCTAATGTTGGTTATTCAATAGGTGGACTTATTTTAAGAACATCAGAAAGAGTTGTTGCAGAATATTGGTTAAATTTATACCCAGAAGAAATAGCGCAGGCTCATAAAACTGCAGCTGTTCATATTCATGATCTTGGTTGGCTTACTGGATATTGTGCAGGTTGGTCACTTCGTGAATTGTTGTATGAAGGATTTAATGGAGTTCCTGGATTTTTACAATGTTCACCTGCAAAACATATGGTGACAGCTGTATCGCATATGGTAAATTTCTTGGGAACACTTCAAAATGAATTTGCTGGTGCTCAAGCTTTTTCATCTGTTGATACATATCTTGCCCCATATATAAGAGTTGATAAATTATCTTATAAAGATGTGAAAAATGCTATGCAAACTCTTGTTTTTAATTGTGCTGTTCCATGTCGTTGGGGAACTCAGACACCTTTTATCAATTTTACTTTTGATTGGGTTTGTCCAAAAGATTTGAGAGAACAAAAACCTTTTGTTGGTGGAAAATATGTTGATTTTACTTATGGAGAACTTCAAGAAGAAATGGATATTTTGAACAAAGCTTTTATTGAAGTTATGACAGAAGGTGATGCACACGGCAGACCATTTACTTTTCCAATTCCTACATACAATATAACAGATGATTTTCCTTGGGATCATCCAAATACAAAGCCTTTATTTGATTTAGCTGCAAAATATGGAATACCAAATTTTCAGAATTTTTTAAATTCTGATTTAAACCCTACTGATGTTCGTTCTATGTGTTGCAGATTACGTTTAGATGTAAGAGAACTTTTAAAACGTGGTGGTGGATTATTTGGTTCTGCTGAAAAAACAGGATCTATTGGGGTTGTAACTATTAATTTGGCAAGACTTGGATATATTTATAAAGGTAATAAAGAAGGATTATTCAGAGAATTACAAAGACTTCTTGATTTAGCAAGAGAATCTTTAGAGATAAAAAGAAAAGTTATAACTAAAAATATGGAAAGGGGACTATATCCATTTACAAAACGTTATTTAAATACTTGGAATAATCATTTTTCAACAATTGGAATAAATGGTTCTAATGAAATGGTTTTAAACTTTACTTCTGGTAAAGATAGTATTGCGACAGATTTTGGTAAAAATTTGGTATTAGAGGTTATGGATTACATTCGTGATAATCTGGTAAAATACCAAGAAGAAACTGGAAATTTATATAATTTAGAGGCAACACCAGCTGAAGGTTGTTCATACAGATTTGCTAAAACTGATATTAAAAATTATCCAGATATAATAACTGCTGGTACAAAAGATGCACCTTACTATACAAATTCATCTCAATTACCAGTTAACTATACAGATGATCCTTTTGTTGCTTTGGAACATCAAGAAGAACTGCAAAGAAAATATACGGGCGGAACTATGTTGCACTTATATATGGGAGAACCAGTATCATCAGGAGAGGCTGCACAAAAAATAGTAAAAACTATCTTTGAGAATTATAAGATACCTTATATGACATTGACACCAACATTTTCAATATGTCCAAAGCACGGTTATTTGGCTGGTAAATATGAATTCTGCCCAAAGTGTGATGCAGAACTTTCAGTTGCAAATGAAACAAAGATTGATTAACAAAAAACAGAGGAGTGAAAAAAATGAAAGAAAGAACAAAATGTGAAGTATTTTCAAGATCTATGGGTTTTATCAGACCTGTTTCTAATTTTAATATTGGTAAGTATTCTGAATTTTGTGAAAGAAAAATGTTTAAAGAAGAAAATGGAATATCTGCAGGAATGCGCCATAACTCTCTTTTGAAAAAAGCTGCTTAAAGGTATTTTATGACTATACAAATCGGCGGTTTTACCCCTTTTACAACTATTGATTATCCTGGAAAGTTGTCCGCCGTTTTGTTTTTAAAAGGCTGCCCTATGAGGTGTCCTTACTGTTCAAATCCTCATCTTATTGAAGTTGGTCTTGGTGAATATGATCCTGATAAAATTTTAGAATGGTTAAATACAAGGAAGGGAAAATTAGAAGCAGTTGTTTTTTCAGGTGGTGAAGCTTTAATGCAAGGAGATAATTTAATTGAATATATAAAACTTGTTAAAGAAATGGGTTTTTATATTGGACTTCATTCAAATGGCTTTTATCCAGAAAAATTGAAAAAGGCTTTAGAGTTTGTAGATTGGTTGGGATTAGATTTTAAAGGAACTAAAAATAATTTTGATAGGGTAACAGGAATTTCTTTAGGATATGATTTTTTATTAAAAAGTTTACAAGTTTGGTTAGATTCAGGCAAAGATGGAGAAGTAAGAACAACTTGTGATCCTCGTTTTATCTCTAAAGAAGATTTATTAGAAATAGCTAAATTTTTATCATCTAAAGGTGTTAAAAAATATGCTGTTCAAAAATATATTCCTCATTTTGAAAAAGAAGATAACAAAACTACAGATACAGAGAGAAATAAATTTTTTAATGATATTGAATATAAAAATAAAATAAATAGTTTATTTGAATCTGTATCTTGGAGAGATTAAAACAAATAAAAGTTTATTTTATTAGTTTTAAATTACTAATTTTTCTTTTTTCTATTTCTTCAATATTTATAAACTAGTTTTTATTCTTAATTTAAGAAAAATATTTATCCTTATCTATATAAAATATTTTATAGATAAAACAAGTCTAAGATTAAATAACTTTTATTATTTTAATGGTGGGAAGCAGTCACCACCTGCTTCAGGACAACAATTAAATCCTTGTTCACCCATATCTGTATATTTTTCACCAGTACAACATCCGTTTGAATCTGGTGATGTTCCATCCTCACATTTCAAACCAGAAGGTGCTTCCTCTTTTTTCTGTTCAAATGGATTTTTTATTTTATCTCCTTCGTATTCCAGTCCTAGTGTTTTCTCATTATATTCTTTTGATCCTTTCTCTATCTTACCACCAATTTCTTGTTGATTTTTAAATATAGCATCTTGTTTGGCATTATTAATCGCATCATATTGTTTTGATTGGCAATAGAATAATACTGTTCTATAGTCATAACCAGAATTTTTAAGCTTATTTTCATCAACGGTTATTCTACGAGTTTTTTCATCTGTCATACAAAAACCGTCTAAATTAAAAGATCTAACTTGTCCAACTAAAGAATTTTTATAATCTCCTCCACCAGGTTCCAAGTTTTTAGGTTTATATTCTGCATATTCTCTACTTGGTGCTGTTATAGCACAATTTTTACCTGTATTTTCACCACAAGTTACAATTAAATCAGTTGGTGAGTATACGGTAATTCTTGTTCCTGCTGCTATTGAAAATGGTGGCACTGTATTATTCATAGAATCTGTTAATAATTTTTGTGCTATTCTATCCCAAGATTTAACTATTTCATTTTTTGCAAGTTCAGAGGATCTTACTTGTCCTGTTTGTGTTACTACATTTGAGTCTAAGTTAATTTGATTCACTATTTTATCTGAAATTGGTGCTATCATATTAACCGCAGCAGGAACAATTGCAGTTAACATTGGCATAAAAAATTCTTCTATATAATCGGTACTACCATGCCCAGGAACTCCAGATCTTCCTTGTGCATCACCTGCAAAAGGTCTTTTATCAATAAAATTAAATTCAACACCATCTGGTCTTACAAATCGATACCATTCTAAATTCATACGTCCTATTGATTTATATGGACCAGGTACATTTTCATCTGAAACATACCCAAGCATTAAAGTTCCTGTTGGAAGTATAATTGTTCTTCCATTATCTGAATAAACATTTCTATCAACTGTTGCAGTAACTGGTAATTTTGAACCATCTTTAACTGCTTTAATTTCTGTTACAATTGTAGCAGGTATTGGTTTATATTGACGAAGTACAAATGTTCTATTATATGGTTCACTAGATATTGTTACATTACTATTAGTTCCATTATCTTGTCCTAAAGAAGAAGGTTTATATTTATTAAAATCGCTTGTTTGTACTACAACTTGCTTAGCCTCTCCATATGTAAAATCTTTTACTTCGTCTGCGGTTAGTTGCTTTGCTTTATTTACTGGTCTTGCATCTGGTGCTTTTGAAAGGCTTGGTATATTTGATACTGTTATATTTGTTGCTCCTCCAATATGATCAGCATCAGTTCCTATTTTTTTTGATGAATCCTTTATATCAGTTATAATTCCATTATCTGGGTTGTATGTACCTGTTGGATTTGTACAAGTTTTATCAGAAAAAGGATAAAATTTATATGATCCTTTTTCAGGTTTTATCCAACCAATTTGATCCCCTGATATACTATATCCTGGAAATGAAAATTCTGAACAACTCTCGCTTTTATTTTCATTTGTATCTTCTTCTGTAGTTTTTTCAAATTCTTCTTCCATTTTTAAAGGATCTTTTGAAATATCTTCTATATCTTTTTTTATCTCTTCTTTAATTTCCTCTGAAATTATTGGTTTATTTTCTTCAATTTTTTCTGTCTCTATATTTCCTTTAATTTCTTCTTTAGTATCAATAGTTTCATTTTCTTTCTTTTGTTCTTCTTTATTAGTATCAGAACTAACTTTTTCAGATTCTTCTTTTATCTCAATTTTTTCATCTTTTTTTTCTTTAGAATTAATTGTTATATTTATTCTGTCTGTTTTATTCATTTTTTCAGGTTCAAAAGCACCTCTCCAATCAATTAAAATTGCAGTTATTTTTGTGTCTATTTTATTTTTTGGTTTAAATTCAATATTTATATTACAAGTTACTTTTGTATTTATTTTTCCTATATTTTCACAAGTTGTTTTTTTTGAAAGTCCTTCTATATCATTTTCAAATTTTACAGATAATACTTTTACATCTTTATTTGCTGAAATAATAAAGTCTTCTATTCTTGTATCTCCAACTTCAATATTTGTTAAATCTAATTCTGTCTTAGGTGAAATTGTAAGTACTGGAGATTCTGTATTAATATCTGGAATTTTTGTTCTATTATTTTTTTTATTAAGAAGCAATGTCATCAGTATAAGCACTATTACAAACACAGCAATTAACATTAACCACTGTGTTTGTTTAGGAATATTTTTTCTTATCTCTAAAAACTGTTTTTTTAACTTTTTCATTTATTGAACACGTACAATTTTACATATTGTTCCAGAGAACTTCAAAAGTTTATCACAAAGGCTTTGTGCTGTATCCATATCTTTTAATGGTCCTATTCTTAATCTGTATAAACGAGATGCAACGGACTCTGATCCTAGTTCCCCAACACCTTGTTCATCAACTGCAAAGAATACCATATTTTTATAAGGTGTGAGTATTCCTTTTCCATCATCTCCACTGAACTTAGCAATAAGTCCTGTCCAATAATCATTCAATGCCTTTACAGATGTGTCTGATTGTAATTCGATTGCAACACCTTTTTGATTACTTGATATAAGTGGAATACCAGAAGTTGGTAAGTATGATCCTGCAGTATTTCTTTCTGTTGGCAACATGTGAACAGTATCACTGCTTCGAGTTTGATAATTATTATAATTTCCTATTGAATTATTTTGAGGTGTCTGCATCATGTTAGAGTTCAAAGGTGTATTATTAATACCACTACCAAAATTATTATAACCAACATTATTAAAAGATTGATTAGAAGTCATAGATTTTGCGACATTTGCCTCCGCAAGAGCCATAACACTTGAAGTATCTGTTATTAAGAATGGTTTTGAACGTCTTTTTATACAGACAATTCGTTGTCCACTACGAAGCACCATATCTCCAACAGCTTCAATTATTAAAAGTCTTCCATTTTCTCCATCTGTTCTGAAACCAACAGGGCTTTCACCACCTTCAACTAACAGAGATACAACTGGTCTTTGAGTCATAGCTATAACTTTATCCCCAAAATCAATATAGGTAAATATTCTATCTCTCCAAACTCGCTCGGGTGCTATGACATAATCGTCAGGATTTGGTACAAAAATATCTATATCAAACCTGAATTCTGAAGGATCTATTTTCATAGTTTTTATCCAACCATAATCTTCTCCATCAACTCCAAGAGAACTTCTTGATTCTTTCTTAAAAATAGAATTCATTCCAGCATAAGATGAATTAGATACAGATGTATTTTGAATAGTTCCATTTCCTTCTAATACAATATCGACTTGTGAATAAGTAATTTCACTTGAATTAGAAGGTTCACTTCTTAAATAAAATAAATATTTATTACCAGATCTACCAGTTATAATTAAATTTGTATCTGCTCCTTGATTACTTCCAGATGGACTTAAGTGAAAAGTTCTTGCCCCCTTATTTGCTTTAAGATCAAACAAACCATCTGCTCCAACAATACCATCTTCTATTTCTTCACCTTCTGGTAGAGTTATCATAGTTACCATACCATGCCTGAGTTTTATAGGAAGAACCGTACCTTGAGACCAAGAAAGTTGTGCATAACCTGGTTTAATACTTCCTGCAGTCATATTTGCTGTCGGGTTGTCCCATGCTTCTTGAACTCCATATTCTCCTACAGCTTTTGAATTTTCTGTAATTGATAAAATTATTATAAAAAATAAGAATCTAACAATACTAAACATCTTCTTCCTTTAATTTATTCTTTAGATGAACCATAATTTAAACCAAAATCTAAAGGATCATTTTCCCCTGTCTCTATTTTATATTCTACAACTTTTATTCCAAGTGGATTTTGTAATCTTTCAGTCCATTTTAACTTATTTTCAATCTCTATTTTTACAAGTATTGTATAATCTTTCTTAAGTGTTTGTCTATTAATATCTGAACAGAAGTATCTAAAACTTACAGCGTAAGTATTATCAGAAGATGACCAAGGTTTTATGCTCGTAAATTCGACAGGACAATTAAATTCAATATCTGGTTTATCATTCATATATGCGTTCCACATAGATGTTTTTGTAAATGACTTAAATATATTTTCAGAACTCCATAAATATACATATCCTTCATTTGTTGCTGACCATTTTTTTCTCATAAAGTTAGCATCCGGTACTATTTCATTTCTAACTTTTATATACTCTTTAATAAAAGATTCTTTCAAAGTCTCTAAATTATCTTTATTTGGCATAAAAGAGGTTATGTTAACTTCGATATCTTTAGGAGTTTCTGTTGTAAGAAAAAATAATTGAGTTTTTTCTAGTGGAAAAATATTAACAATTGCAAGAATAAGAACAATGATTGATACAAAAGAAGAAGCGAGAATAAAAATAATTATTCTTGAAAGTAATTTGGAAGGCTCTATACTGTTATTATTCAAAATTTCTCTCTTTACTTCTTCTTGAAAGTTTAGAAAAAATATACATAAAAGCGCAAGTAAAAAACAGTTATCATTTAAAAACCTTATTTCAAAATTTATACTTGCTTAAAGAATTTTGAAAAATTATAATAGTTTCTACTTGATTTGTGCTGTTTTTATGCTAATTTCAACTTTAAAATTCTGGTTGAGGTTGTTTTTTAAGGATGGCGCTTGTCTAGGGGCATGGTTCAATGGTAGAATATCGGTCTCCAAAACCGCGGATGAGGGTTCGATTCCTTCTGCCCCTGCCACCTTTAGGAAAGGTATTATGAAACGTTTGTTTGAATTTGTAAAATCTGTGCGCAGAGAGTGGTTTAAGATTGTTTGGCCAGATAGAAATACTGTTATAAAGACTGTTATTATGGTTTTTGCTTTCTCTGGACTTTCTGTTTTATTTTTCTTTATTACAGACAGTGTTTTAAATAAATTGGTGACTTGGATCTTTTAGATAAGGGGAAAAAATGCAGTGGTTTGTTGTTAGTGTTCGTACAGGTTGTGAAGATAAAGTTGTTCGTGACTTACGTGAACAAATAGATAAACATCATTTGAACGCTTTGTTTGGTGAATTGCTTGTACCTACTCGTGAGGTTATGGAGATTAAAGCTGGTAAACGTGTTAAATCAGAAAAAAAATTTTTTCCAGGTTATATTATAATTCAAATGACAATGACAGATGAAAGTTTTTCTTTGGTAAAATTAACACCAAATGTTGCTATGTTTATTGGTCAAAAAAACAAACCTGTCGCTATAACAGAAGATGAAGCAAGAAGGTTGATAAGACAGGCTGAAGAAGGTAGTGTTTTAGCAGAAGACTTAATTTATGAAGTTGGTCAAGAGGTTAAAGTTATAGATGGTCCTTTTGCTAACTTTAATGGAGTGGTATCTGAGGTTGATCTTTTAAAACAAAAAATGACTGTTAATATTTTGGTTTTTGGTCGTGAGACTAGTGTTGATTTGGAATTTTCACAGGTTGAGAAAAATTAATCTGTGATTTTGTGGTAGACTCGCTATAGTCGGACCACAACTCTTGTTGATTGTAAAATACGATCGACTGATTTATAAAGATGGAGTAAAAAATGGCAAAAAAAGAAGTTAAAGGAATGGTAAAGGTTGTTGTGCCTGCAAAGCAAGCGACTCCTACACCTCCACTTGGTCCAGCTTTAGGTTCTGCTGGTGTTAATATTATGGAATTTTGTAAACAGTTTAATGAAAGAACTGCTGATAAAGAGCAAGGTATGCCGATACCTTGTATTATTACAGTTTATACTGATCGTTCTTTCGAATTTATAACAAAGTTGCCACCTGTATCACATTATATTAAAAAAGCTCTGAATTTAAAATCTGGTTCTAAAAAACCTGGTCGTGATTTTGTTGGAAGTCTAACAAATGAACAAATAAAGAAAATAGCAGAAAGTAAATTACCTGATTTGAATTGTTCTTCTATTGAATCTGCTTGTAATATAGTTGCTGGTCAATGTCGTTCCATGGGTGTAAAGGTGGAGGGTTAATATTATGAAAATTACAAAAAGACAAAAAACTTGGGCAGATATAGATTTTGAAAAAGTTTATTCTTTAAGTGAGGCTGTTGAAGTTTTAAAAAAATATTCTTCTTCTAAATTTGATGAAACTTTAGATTTTGTGGTTCGTCTTGGTATAGATGTTACAAAAGCTGATCAAAATGTTCGTGGTATGGTATCTCTTCCTAATGGTACTGGAAAAACTATAAGAGTTGCTGTTATCTCTGAATCTGATCAAGATTTGGCTAAGAAAGCGGGTGCTGATATTGTTGGAGGAACAGAATTAATTGATAAAATTGCAAACGGTTTTATTGAGTTTGATAGAGTTATTGCAACTCCATCTATGATGCCAAAAATGTCTAAAGTTGCAAAAATATTAGGACCAAAAGGTATGATGCCAAACCCTAAACTTGGAACTGTTACAAATAATATAGAAGAAGCTGTAAAAGTTGCTAAAGCTGGACAGATTGAATATCGTGCTGAGAAAAAAGGTTTAATTCATGCAGGTGTTGGTAAAATGTCTTTTAAAACAGAAAGTTTAGTAGAAAATATAAAAGCTTTAGTCGAGCAATTAAAAAAAGTAAAACCTTCAACCTCAAAAGGTCAATATATTTTAGGTGCTTGGATTTCAAGTACTCAGGGACCAGGATTAAAAGTAGAGGTAAAATAAGGTTTTATAAAAGAAATTTCTGTCCAAGACTGATGGTGTTTAATAAAACTTAATTTCCATCATAGACAAATAAAATTTGGGACAGGAAAAGTCCCAACTGAAAAGTTGGAAAGTTGGTCGCGTATTAAAATACGCATTAGTTTGTAAAGGAAATAGCAAAATGAGACGTGATGAGAAATCAAATTTAGTTTCTGCGTTAAAGTCATCATTAGCTTCTGCAAACGGTGTTTTTATAGTTGAAAATCAAGGTTTGACTGTTAGAGAAATGGAACAGTTGCGTAAAGACTTACGTGATAGTGTTTCTCTATTTAAGGTTATTAAAAACAGATTGATGAAGATTGCTTTAAAAGATACCAGTTTTGAAGCTGTTTCTGATTTTATGAAAAAGCCAACTGCTGTAGCTATTACAACAGATGGTTTAGCGGTTACAAAAATTTTAGCTAATTTTGTTAAAGAACACCCAAAATTGAGCATTGTTGGTGGTAAAATGGATGCAAATGTTTTAGGTGTTAATGAAATTATCGAATTATCAAAACTTCCTTCTTTACAAGAAATTCGTGGTACAATTGCTCGTATATTGGTAGAACCTGCATCAAGATTAGCACGTGTTTCTTCAGAGTATGGAAATAAATAATATGGAGTTTAAAAATGGCAGATATTAAAAAAATCGTTGAAGAATTATCAAAATTAACAGTTTTAGAAGCTGTAGAATTATCTAAAGCTTTGGAAGAAACTTGGGGAGTATCAGCAGCGGCAGCTGTTGCTGTTGCAGCTCCTGGTGCAGGTGCTGCAGCTGTAGAGGAAAAGACAGAGTTTGATGTTATTTTAAAAGAAATGGGTGCTAATAAATTAGCAGTTATTAAAGCTGTTAAAGAAATCACAGGTCTTGGCTTGAATGAAGCAAAAACTTTAGTTGAATCCGCTCCAAAAGCTGTTAAAGAAGCAGTTGCAAAAGAAGAAGCTGAAAAATTGAAAACATCTTTAGAAGCAGCTGGTGCAAAAGTAGAATTGAAATAATTATAAATAATTTAGTGCAGTTTTCATACTGCACTAATGATTTTTTTGTGTAAAGGAGTTATTGGATGGCAGTTATTCAGAAACTTAGAAAATCTTTTGGTAAAAGTTTTTTTAAAACAGCTCTTCCTGATTTGGTAGATATTCAATATGGTTCATATAAAGATTTTTTACAAGCTGATGTTGAACCTTCTGCAAGAAAAAATATTGGATTACAAAAAGTTTTTTCTTCTGTTTTTCCAATAAAAGATAGTGGTGGTCTTGCAGATTTAGAATTTATTGAATATAAACTGGATAAACCTTTATACAATGTAAAAGAATGTATGTTAAGAGATTTAACATACTCAAGAAAATTAAAGTTAAAATTACGTTTAGTTTTATGGAATATCTTAGAAGATGGTAAGAAAGAATTACGTGAAATAAAAGAACAAGAAGTTTTTATGGGCGAAGTTCCTCTTATGACTGAAAGAGGAAGTATTATTATATCTGGTGTTGAGAAGGTTGTTATATCTCAGATGCACAGATCTCAAGGTGTTATATTCGCTAAAACAAAAGAATCAAGAATTGCAGGAAATCCAACAACTTATACTGCAAGAATAATTCCAGAAAGAGGAAGTTGGATAGACTTTGAAGAAGCAAAAGGTGTTATTTATGTAAGAATTGATAGACGTCGTAAAATCACAGCTACTACATTTTTACGTTGTCTTCCATCTATTGATGATGAGAAAAAATGGGTTGCAGATCCAAGAAAATTATCAATAAAAGGTATGAGTGATACTGAAATATTATCTAATTTTTATAATAAGATAGAACTATCTTTAATATCTAATGATTTATGGTCTGGTGATTTATCTTCTTTTGATGGTTTAAAAAATTATCGTTTAAATTATGATTTATTGAATGTAAAAGATGGTAAGGTTATTTTATCAAAAGGCGAAAGACTAAATGTAAGAAATTTATCTAAAATTTCAGATAAGAAGTTTGCTTTAAAGTCTGAATCTTTAATAGGTTGTTTCTTATTTGATCCTGTTATTGTTGATGAACAAGTTATATATAATTCTGGTACAGAAATTACTGAAGATGTATTATCTGGTTTATTAAAAATGGATATTAAGAATTTATCAATAATTGCTATTGATAATAAAACAATTTCTTCACATATCAGAAATACATTAGTTGCTGATAACTCTTCTTCCAGAGAAGAAGCTTTAATAGAAATTTATAATATAATAAGACCTGGTGAGCGTCCAACAATAGAGGCTGCTGCAAATTTATTTGCTCGTCAAGGTTTTGATTCAAGATTTTATGATATGTCTGCTGTTGGTAGATTTAAAATGAATAAACGTTTAAAACTTGATTCTGATAAAGATCCTGATGAAGAAAGACTACTTTCTAAGAAAGATGTTTTAAAAATACTTAAGGTTTTAATCAATATAATAGATGGAAATGATACAATTGATGATATAGATAGTTTATCAAATCGTAGAATAAGAACTGTTGGTGAATTATTCGAACAGAATTTTAAAGCTGGAATGGCACAAGTAGAAAGAAATATAAAAGAAGCTTTAAGTTCTGCAAATAATATGCAACCGCAAGATATTGTTGATGCAAAACCTTTGATGTCTGTTTTATCAGAATTTTTAAGAATTTCACCTCTATCTCAATTTATGGAAGCATATAATCCATTGGCAGAACTTGAAAATAAAAGAGTTATTTCTGCATTAGGTCCTGGTGGATTAAATAGAGACAGAGCTGGTATTGAAGTTCGTGACGTACATCCTACTCATTATGGTCGTTTGTGTCCTATTCATACTCCTGAAGGTGCAAATATTGGTTTAATTACCCACTTGTCTACATTTGCTCGTGTTAATAAATACGGATTTTTAGAAACTCCTTATTATGTTGTAGAAAATGGTAAGATTACAGATAAGATGGTGTATTTAACATCTGACGAGGAATATGGACATAAAATAGCTCAAGGAAATACACCTATTAATTCAGATGGTATGTTGATCGAAGATAATGTAACTGCTCGAGTAGATGGTGATTTTACAACAATTTCAAAAGAAGAAATTGATTTGATTGATGTTGAACCAAGACAAATCGTTTCAATTTCAACTGGACTTATTCCATTCGTTGAAAATGATGACTCTAACAGAGCACTTATGGGATCAAATATGCAACGTCAGGCTATTCCTCTTCTTCGTTCTGATGCTCCACTTGTTGGAACGGGTATAGAACGTGAAGTTGCAAAAGATAGTAGAACTGGAAAAATTGCAAAACATAGTGGTGTTGTAGAATCTGTTGATTCTAGTAGAATAGTTGTTAAATGTATGAACAGCAGAAATGTTGTAACTGGTGTTGATATTTATGATTTAGAGAAATTTGAAAGATCAAATCATGATACTTTAATACATCAAAAACCTCTTGTTAAAGTTGGTGATAAAGTATCTGTTGGAGATACCCTTGCTGATGGTTCTTGTATGAATTATGGTGAACTAGCTATTGGAAAGAATGTACTTGTTGCATTTATGCCATGGCGTGGTTATAACTATGAAGACGGTATTGTAATATCAGAAAGAATATCAAGAGATGATGTCTTTACATCTATTAAAATAGTAGAAAAAGAGTTCACTATCAGAGATACTCAAATAGGGCCAGAAAGTTTCACAAGAGATATTCCAAATGTAAGTGAAGATGCTTTAAAGAATTTGGATGAGTCGGGTATTATTTATATTGGTGCAAGAGTAAAGCAAGGTGATATTTTAGTTGGTAGAGTATCTCCGAAATCTGAAACATTACTTTCACCAGAAGAAGCTCTTCTTCGTGATATTTTTGGTGAGAAAGCTTTAAATGTTAAAGATACTTCTCTTCGTGTTGGACCAAATGAAGAGGGAACTGTAATTGGAGTAAATGTTCTTACTAAACATGGTGTTAAAAAAGATGAAAGAACTCAAATGATTGAACTCCAGAGAATAGAATCTATAAATCGTAATCGTGATGAAAAGATTTCTATAATGGAAAAAAGTTTTGCAGATCAAATTTTCCAAATTGCAGAGGGAAATATTATTGATAATGCAAGTGGTTCTCTAAAACCTTTTATTGGTAAGAAATTAACAGCAGAAGTTTTTGAAGGAATCAAATCATCAGATATGAAAAAGTTGGTTGTAAAAGATAAAACTGTACAATCAAAAATAGATGAACTTCATGAAAAACATGTTTTAACTTTGAATCAACTTAAAGAAGTTGCAGAAAATGAAATTTCTAAGGTTACAGAGACATGTTCTCTTTCAAATGCAAGTATTTTGAAAGTAGTAAAAGTTTATATTGCTCATAAGATGAAAATACAACCTGGTGATAAAATGGCAGGACGTCATGGAAATAAAGGTATTGTATCAAAGGTTGTACCAATTGAGGATATGCCATATCTAGAAGATGGTACTCCTGTTGATATAGTTTTAAATCCACTTGGTGTTCCTTCTCGTATGAATATAGGACAGATATTAGAAACTCACCTTGGTATGGCTGCTAAGACACTTGGTAAACAGATTGGTGAAATATTAGAAGAAGTGAAGCAAAAAAGGGCAGTTACTGATGATCTTCGTTCGATTATGGGTAAAATTTATGGTAAAGAAACTGCTGATAAATTAGAAAAAATGACAGATACAGATGTTAGGACAGAAGCTTCTTTATTAAAAGATGGTGTTCCTATGGCGACTCCAACATTTGATGGAGCTACTCCTGAAGATATTAAATCTATGTTAAAGCTTGCGAAACTTCCACTTTCTGGTCAGTTTAAGTTATATGATGGTATGACAGGTGAAGCTTTGGATAGAGATGTAACTGTTGGTGTTATGTATATGATGAAATTGCATCACTTGGTTGATGAAAAAGTTCATGCAAGATCTACTGGAAGTTATTCTCTAGTTACTCAGCAACCATTATCTGGAAAAGCACATGGTGGTGGACAGAGAATTGGAGAAATGGAAGTTTGGGCATTAGAAGCACATGGTGCATCACACCTATTGCGTGAAATGCTTACTGTTAAATCTGATGATACAGTTGGTAGAAATAAGATGTATGATTCTATAATTTCTGGAAATAATGATATTCAGATTGGAACTCCTGAGGCATTTAATGTGCTTACTCGTGAGTTGCAAGGATTATGCTTATCTATTACACCAAAAAAATCAGAAAATTAGGTTTGGTTTTAAGAACCACAAGGAGAAGATAAATGGCAAATATGTTACAGAAAATATTTGGACAAATTGAATCTAAAGATCAGTTTGATTCACTTCGTATTACAATTGCATCCCCAGAAGAAATTCTTTCTTGGTCGCATGGTGAAGTAAAAAAGCCTGATACCTTAGATTATAAATCTATGAAACCAAAACCTGAAGGATTGTTTTGTCAACAGATTTTTGGACCAGTAAAAGATTACGAATGTGATTGTGGAAAATATAAACGTATTAAATTTCGTGGTGTTATATGTGAAAGATGTGGAGTAGAAGTTGGCTCTTCTTCAGTTCGTCGTAAACGTATGGGACATATTAAACTTGCAATTCCTGTTTCTCATATTTGGTTTTTAAAAGAGGGTAAAATTTCAACTCTTTTAAATAACTTACCTCAAAAGAAATTAGAACTTGTTGTTTACTATGATGCTTATATCGTTATAGAACCAGGACTTACAAATCTAAAACTTTATGATGTTATAAATGAGGATGAATATCAAGCTGCCGTTGATGAATTTGGTGCTGATAGTTTTCGTGTTGGAATAGGTGCTGAAGGTATCAGAACTATAATTTCTGAATTAGATATGGCAGATGAGAAAATCAGACTTAAAAATGAACTTAGTGAAACAAAGTCAGAAGCAAAAAGAAAAGGTTTAGTTAAACAGCTGAAGCTTGTTGAATCGTTCTTAAAATCAAAAACAAATCCTGCTTGGATGTTACCTGATGTTTTACCTGTAATTCCACCAGATATTCGTCCACTTGTTCCATTAGATTCTGGTGGTGTTGCGACATCTGATTTAAATGATTTATACAGAAGAGTTATTATCAGAAATAATCGTTTGAAAAAGTTTATGGAAATGCATGCTCCAGAAATTATTATCAGAAATGAAAAAAGAATGTTGCAAGAAGCAGTAGATTCTTTATTTGATAATAGTCATAAGGCTCGTCCAATGGTTTCACAAAACCGCAGACCACTAAAATCATTATCTGATTCTCTTCGTGGTAAAAAAGGACGTTTCCGTATGAATATGCTTGGTAAAAGAGTTGATTATTCAGGAAGAACTGTAATTGTTGCTGGTCCAACTCTTAAGCTTCACCAAGTTGGACTTCCTAAAATGATGGCATTGGAGTTATTTAAACCATTTGTTTATAGTCGTCTTATGGAAGGTGGCTATGCAAATACATTGAAAACAGCAAGAAAGATGTTAGAAAATCAGGAAGATATAGTTTTTGATATATTAGAAAAAGTTATATATCAACATCCTGTTTTGTTAAATCGTGCTCCTACTTTACACCGCTTATCTATTTTGGCTTTTGAACCTGTACTTATTGAAGGTAAGGCAATTCGTTTACATCCACTTGTATGTAAAGGATTTAATGCTGACTTTGACGGGGATCAGATGGCTGTTCATGTTCCAATTTCTTTAGAAGCTCAATTAGAAGCAAGAACTCTTATGTTGTCTTCAAATAATATTTTATCTCCTGCTAATGGTTCACCTATGATTGTTCCATCACAAGATATGATATTAGGTGTTCATTATATGTCTCTTATAGATGGTGAACATACAGATAAATCTCCAAAGTTTGCAAATGTTGATGAAGTTTTGATGGCTCTCGATAAGAAAGTTATTAAATTGCAAACTCCTATTGTTGTGAGAATGAATGGAAAATTATGGAATACAACAGCAGGTCGCGTTAAATTAGGTAAATTATTACCAGAGGATGGAAGTGTTCCATTTGATTTTGTAAATAAAGAATTAGTAAAGAAAGATTTTGATACATTACTTTCTGAAACCTATGAAAGAGCTGGTGATAAAGCTATGATAGTTTTAGCTGATGGTCTTAAAGATATGGGATTTGAGGAAGCGGCTAGATCTGGAATATCTTTTGGTTTTGATGATATTCTCATTCCTAAAGAAAAAGAACAAATAATAAAAGAATCAAGATCCATAGTTTTAGATATAGAAAAACAATATCAAAACGGATTTATAACTGATCAAGAAAGAAGTGATAAAATTACATCACTTTGGCAGAAGACTGCTGTTGATTTAGGAGAGATAGCTTACGAAAATATCAATAAAGTTATAGATGATAAAAGAAATTCTATTTCTATGATGGCAAGAAGTGGTGCTCGTGGTTCTAAGGATCAGGTTAAACAGTTGATTGCTATGCGTGGAGTTATGTATAAACCTGATGGTTCTCTTATAGAACTTCCAATTATATCAAACTTTAAAGAAGGTTTAACTATGGCTGAATATTTTATATCAACCCATGGTGCCCGAAAAGGTTTATCAGATACTGCTTTAAAAACTGCTGACGCTGGTTATTTAACAAGAAGACTTGTAGATCTTGCACAAAATGCTGTTATTACAGAAGAAGATTGTGGAACTGATGAGTTTATAACAGTGAAACCTATTTATAATGGTAAAGAATTAGTTATTAATTTAGGAGATGCTGTACTTGGTAGAACTGTTGCACAAGATGTTATTGATCCAAATACAAATGAACTAATCGTAAAGAAAGGTGAACTTGTAACAAAAGATATTGCTAAGAAAATAAATTCAATTGGTCTACCTTCTATTGATGTAAGAAGTGTTTTAACATGTAAGTCTGATGGACTTTGTGCAAAATGTTATGGTATGGATTTATCAAGAAGTAAACTTGTACATGTTGGTGAAGCTGTTGGTGTTGTATCAGGACAATCTGTTGGTGAACCTGGAACTCAGTTAACACTTCGTACTTTCCATACTGGTGGAGTTGCATCTGGATCTTCAGAAACTCATTTTATTGAAACTCCAGTTAAAGGAAAAATTAGATTAAAAGATGTTGATTTGATTAAAAATTCTTCTGGTAAAACAATAGTTTTATCGAGAAATTCTAGTGTAGAAGTTGTTGATGATAATGGTAAAGAATTATTCTCTACTAATTTACCTTATTCTTCTATTTTGATGGTAAAAGATGGAGATATAATAGAAAAAGATGCACAAATTGCAGAAACAGATCCTTACTCAATATCTATAATTGCAGAAAAAGATGGTAAAGTTTCATTCATTGATATGATTGAAAATGTATCTTTTGTAGAAGAGGTTAATGCTCTTACTGGTATAGTATCAAGAAAGGTTGCAAATTGGAGAAATTCAACTAAGAAGACATTAAAACCATCTATTTCACTTGTTGATGAAAGTGGAAATGTTATACATGTTGATGATAAAAGAATTGCAAGTTATACATTACCTGTTAATTCCATATTAAATGTTTCTGATGGTGATTTTATCCACGCTGGAGATATGTTGGCAAGAACCCCTGTTCAGATAAAAAGAACTGGGGATATTACAGGTGGACTTCCACAAGTTAATAACTTACTAGAAGTACGTACTCCTGCAAACCCAGCCCTTATTTCCGATATAGATGGTACAGTAGAATTGGAAGATGGAAAAACTAAAACTATCATAAAAATAATTCCAGAATCAGAAGGTGAGACTTATGAATATTCCGTACCAAAAGGAACTAATTTATTAGTAAGAGATGGAGATATTGTAAAGAAAGCTGATAAATTGGTTGATGGTGATCTGAACCCTCATGATATACTTAGAATCTTAGGTCAAAAAGAACTTGCAAGATTTATGGTTAATGAAGTTCAGAAAGTATATCGTTCTCAAGGTGTTAGCATAAATGATAAACATATTGAGGTTCTGGTAAGAGAAATGACAAGACGTGTTGATATAACAGATCCGGGTGATACTGATTTCTTAACAGGACAAACAGTTGATAGAATTGACTTTGAAAAAGAAAATGAACAAATTTTAAGTGAAGGTGGAACACCTGCAAAATCTTCACAAATTCTTGTTGGATTAACAAAAGCAAGTTTAACAAGTCGTTCATTTATTTCAAATGCTTCCTTCCAACAAACAACAAAAGTTTTGGTTGATGCTTCTATAAAAGGTGAAACAGATACATTATCTGGTATAAATGAAAACTTAATTGTTGGTAGACTTATACCTGTTGGAACAGGTGCATATGTTCGCCATATTAGAGATATAGCGAAGAAGGAAGAGGAAGAGAAACTCGAAAAAGATAATAAACAAAATTTATTGAGTATATAAAAAAAAGGATTATAAAATGGCAGTACCAAGAAGTAAAACAAGCAAATCTTGTACAAAGCAACGTAGATCTCATGATGCTTTAAGTATTATGCCATCTGGCGTATGTAAAAAGTGTGGTGAAAAAAAGCGTCCACATCATATTTGTCCTGCTTGTGGAACTAAATAGGATTAAATTAAGTTTTAGATATGACAAAAAAAGTCATTTCTATTGATGCAATGGGTGGAGATAAAGCACCGCTTAGTGTTTTTGGCGGTATCAATCAATATCTATTTCAAAATGGTGAAGAAGGTATATTTTTCAGAATTTTTGGAAATGAAAAAGTTTTAAAGAAACTCTTGGTGAAATATCCAAGAGTTGCTAGAAATTCTGAGGTTATACATTGTAATGAAAAAATTGAATCAAATGCCAGAGTTCGAGATGTTGTAAGACGAGCTCAAAATACTTCAATGTTTAAAGCAATTGAAGATGTAAAAAATGGTAATTCATCTGCTGTTGTAAGTGCAGGGAATACAGGTGTTTTGATGGCACTTTCCAAACTCTTATTAAAAACTTTAGAGGGAATTTCAAGACCTGCTATTACAACTATGTTGCCATCAGGTGGAGGAGACGGACGAGTTGCTATTTTAGATTTGGGTGCAAATGTTCAATGTGATGAAGAAAATCTTTTTGATTTCTCTATTTTAGGTAGTAGTTATGCTGAAACTATTGGTAAGATGAAAAAGCCAAAACTTGGAATACTCAATATTGGTGAAGAAGAAACAAAAGGAAATGAAACACTTATAAATTTAAATAACTTTTTAAATTTAAATAAGAAAAAATTACCTTATGAATATATTGGTTTTGTAGAAGGTAATGATATTAGTGCTGGTAATGTTCAGGTTGTTGTAACAGATGGTTTTACTGGAAATATAGTTTTAAAAACGGTTGAAGGTACTGCAAAATTGATTAAAAGGGTAATAATAGAAAATGTAAAAAAATCAATTCTTGCAATTATAGGAGCTTTCTTTTTAGTTCATTTATTTAAGAGGTTAAAACATAAAGTTGATCCTCGTTCTTATGCAGGGGCTATTTTTTTAGGATTAAATGGTTTTGCTATTAAAACTCATGGAAACAGTGATGCTCTTTCTTTTTCTAATGCAATAAAGTATGCAGTAGATTTAACAGAAATAGAATTTAATAAACAGATTGCTAAAAATGTTAAGAAAGTAGCAGGCTTAAAATTACAATTAAAGAAATCAGAAAATATCTAAATATTTATTAGTTCTCTAATATTTTTTAATTAACTAAATAACTTTCGACTAATTTAAAATTATACTTTAAATTAGTCGAAAGAATAAAGATGAAAAAATAATTTAAAATAAAGATTTGTTTAAACTTATATATATTTATTATTCAACTGTAACACTTTTGGCAAGATTTCTTGGTTGATCAATATCTCTATCTAAATTTTGTGATACATATAAAGCAAAAAGTTGTAGTATAACGGTTATTGGTAAAGCATAAAATATTGGATTATCAAGTTTAGGAACTGATATAAAATCATCAACTATATTTTCTAATTCTGTATCTCCTTCAATACCAACCGCTATAACTTTTCCTTTTCTTGCTTTTATTTCTTTTATATTTGAAATTACTTTTTCACGCAAGTGATCATTTGGTACTAAAAACATACTTGGCATATTTTCATTAATAAGTGAAATTGAACCGTGTTTAATTTCTCCTGCTGCAAAACTTTCGGCATGAATATAAGAAATTTCTTTTAATTTTAAAGCACCTTCCATTGCAATTGGATACATAAAACCTCTGCCTAAAAATAAAAAGTCTTTATAATTAGAGTATTTTTTTGCAATTGTGTTTATTTGATCTTTTTTTAATAAAACTTGCTCTATTACTTCAGGTTGTTTTAAAATTTGTTCTATAAATTTTTCACCTTCTTCTTTACTCATACCTCTCTGACGAGCAAGTTTTAAAGCAATTAAATAAAATATCATTACAGTATTAGAAAAAGATTTAGTTGCCGCCACTGCAATTTCTGGTCCCGCATGAATATATGCACCACCTTCTGATTCCCTGGCAATAGTTGAAGCAACAACATTACAAATACTAAATACTTTGCCACCTTTTTCTTTTATTTCTTTCATTGCATAAATTGTATCAGCCGTTTCTCCTGATTGAGATACAGCAATATAAACATCATCTTTTTTTACAATTGGATTTTTATAACGAAGTTCTGAGGAATATTCAACATATGAAAATATTCTTGATATTTGTTCAAATAAAAGACTTCCAAAAAGACTTGCATACAGGCTAGTACCTGCAGACATCATACAAATTTTTTCAGTCCTTTTAAATATATCATCTTCAAAACCACTTAATTTAGCTGTGGAGTTTTCAAAATCAATTCTGCCAGCAATAGCATCTTTAATAGAAGAGATTTGTTCAAAAATTTCTTTTTCCATATATGTTGAAAAGCCAGATTTTTCAGTATCTTCGAGTTTGATTTTAATATCTTCTATTCTGTCTTCATAATTATTATCTTTTATATTTAAAAAATTTATTCCATTACTTGAAAGTTCTACTATATCTCCATCATTTAAATAAATAACTCTTGATGTATTACCAACAATTGCATTTACATCACTTGCGATATAATAATTTTCATCTGATATACCAATAGCAAGAGGTCCACCTAACTTTGCAACAACAATTTTATTAGGCTCATTTTTATGCATAATTGCAAGCGCATAAGTTCCAATAACTTTTTTTAGAGCTTTTTGTACAGCTTCTGCTAAATCACCGTTATAATACTTTTCTATTAAATTTGGTATAACTTCAGAGTCTGTTTCACTTTGAAATTTTATACCATTTTTTATAAGTTCTTTTT
This sequence comes from uncultured Alphaproteobacteria bacterium, assembly GCA_963540515.1. GTDB lineage: Bacteria > Pseudomonadota > Alphaproteobacteria > Rs-D84 > Rs-D84 > JAFGMC01. The sequence goes on along the minus strand of CAUTNA010000004.1, from coordinate 2,362 downwards.
TTATTATTTCAGAATTTTCAATAATTCCATTATGAACAACTGCAATATTTCCTGTCATATCTATAAAAGGATGAGCGTTATAATCTGTAACAGTTCCATGTGTTGCCCAACGAGTATGTCCAATTCCTGAGTTTCCATAAAGGTTTTCAGGAAGTATAGAAATCAAATTTTGAATTTTTCCAGATTTTTTATAAAGCTGAAAAGAAGATAGATTATTATCAAATTTATTTATCAATATTCCACTTGAATCATATCCACGATATTCAAGTTTTTTAAGTCCATTTAAAAGATATGATACAGCATTGTTTTTACCAACATATCCAACAATTCCACACATATAAAACCTTTTTTGTTCAGCTAAAAAATTCTATCATATAATAAAATATCATTCAAATTATCTTAAACTATTTTCTATAAAAGTGTTTAATGTAATTCTATGAACATGTAGTTTTCTGGCAATTTTACTTTTAGAAAATCCTCTATATATAAGAGTTTTTATAATTTCTTCTTTGCCAGTTAATTTTAGTTTAAAATTTTTACTTCCTTTTGGTCTTCCTACTTGTTTTCCTTCTGCTTTTATTCTGGCAAGCGCTTCTTTTGTTCTATCTGATATTAATTTTCTCTCAATTTCTGCAGAAAGCCCAAATGCAAAAGCAAGTACTTTACTTGATATATCTTCGCCAAGCCTATAATTATCTTTAATTGTCCAAACTTGGACTTCTCTGCTTAAAAGTTTATTTAATATACTCATAATTTGTAAAAGGTTTCTACCAAATCTTGAAAGTTCTGAAGCAATTATTATATCTCCAGTTTTTACAATATTTAAAAGTTTACCAAGCTTTCTTTTTTTTAGATCTATTCGACTTGATATTATTTCTTTTACCCACTTATCTATTTTTAAATTATTTATTTTTACAAACTTCTCTATTTCAAATTTTTGGTTTTCCAATGTTTGTTTATCACTTGATACTCTTATATATCCATATATCATAAATTTCCTTTTTTATTTAAAAATATTAAAAAATAGCTAATAAAATTAGTCAAAGAAAATGATGTTATAATAATGAAAAGAAATAGAATAATTATTTAGATGTCATAGTATTAATTTATAATTTTAAATTGATTTTTGATAGATTTAGAAGTAGTATTAATTTAACTTGTACCCGTGGCTTAATGGATATAGCAACACTCTTCTAAAGTGTAGATTGTAGGTTCGAGTCCTACCGGGTACGCCACCTTTGTGAATTTATATATTTTATTTCAATTAATTTTCATTATTTTTTTTATAAAACTATCAATAATAATAAAGCACCGAAAGGTGCTTTATTATTTTAAATCTGAAAATTTTGATATCTTGTTCTAGGATCATCGAATTCATCACAAGATTCACCTTGATATACATCCTCTATATTAGGTTTTTCGTATGATACAAGCCCCCATAATACGTTAACTTCAGTATTTTTAACATTTTCTTTTTTATACTTGCTTGATTTCTTTTTACATTCTGTAGTTATTGTTTTTATTTCACATCTTCCATTGCCACTGTAAGAAGCAGATATTTCAACTTTAGCTAATAAAGAACCAGTCCCAGGATCAACAGTATTGGTTTCTTTTTTAGCAGATGAAACTAATTTAGTTAAATCATTTAATTTTGCCCCAGAAACTTTATAATAAGCATATAGTTCATCTCCACTATTTGATACATTGCTGAATAAATTGGTTAGAGATTGTTCTGTATTCCAGAGTTTACATTCTATTCCCGACCATTGCATACATTTTTTCATACCAGCAACAGATCCATAACACATACCTTTCTTAATTTCATCACTTTGTACATCAGTCATCTTTTTAAATTCTTTTTCATAAGTTTTAGAATATGCTATTTGTGCTATATCAATAGCTGTTTTCATAATAACAGATGATACACTATCTAACAAATTAGGAAATCTAGCTGTTGTAAAATTACGTTGTTTTACTACTTGTGTCTTCCCAGTTATCTGTCTCATGTCTCTACCGTGTATACATTTTGATATCACAGGATCTGTATAAAATTTGTTCATTACGTTGGAAACTGATGCATCTAGTTTTTTCAAATATGTTCCTACTACGTTTCTGTATGGATCTGTTTTTATTTTCTCTAAATATCCATCTATATTTATATGATAAGGCATATCTCGTTGTTCTATTTTACTATTTCTTTCTGCTATTTCTTTCTTTTCTTCTTCAGTTTCATCACCCTTTAAACCTATTTTCAATTTATTTTTATCTATTTTCTCTATCTTTAATGCTCCGTAATGAATAAGTCCACTCATTATCCAATCACCATTTGATTGTTTGTCTAATTTTATTGGGCTATTTTTTT
>CAUTNA010000003.1:0-72531 GCA_963540515.1 uncultured Alphaproteobacteria bacterium | reverse complement strand
ATATATAAAACTTCCTCCCTCACAATAATGTCCGTCTTCACATGGACTGCAAGAAATCGTATTTTTCTTTAAATAACTACCTGCCTTACAATTTACTTCTAAAATTTCACAATCTTTTCTATCAATAGTTTGCTTATATCCATAAACACAATTCATACATTCACGAACTTCGTGGTTATCTTTGTATATATGACAAACTCCGCTTTTACAATTATCTATACTACATTCTTTATAACAAGCATTCTCATCAGATATTCCAATTGATGAATTTTTATATTCATAAGGACATTCTTTTATACCTTGATTAAGTATTTTATTATAAATAAAGTCTCCACCCTCACAAAACCAACCCATAGGACAAGTTTCACAAAACTCTGCATTCTTAGGTCTGTATGTTCCAGGTATACAAGTTATAGGATAAGCTGTACAACTTGAGGTACTACCATAATTTATATAATTTAACTCTGATCCAAAAGTTATATCACATGGTGTGCAACTTGTATCATAAGTATTTTTTAAATATGTATCTCTTTCACATTTTATCTGACACGATTCTATTGATGTTAAACCTTTTGCTTGATTTGATCTGTATCCTTCTGGACATTCTTCTATTCCATATTTATTACCATTATATGTATGATTATTAAACCCAGTACAATAATGTCCTTCTTCACATGGACTACAAGTATCTTCTCCTGCTTTTAAATATTCTCCTGCAGGACATGACAGATTAGTTTTTACTATACACTTTTTACCATCAGATGATAAAGTATATTCATCTTCACAAGCTAAACATTTACAATTATTTTCTCCTGCTTTCGTTATCTTACCAGAAACTGTTTTACAGTTATCTACATTTATATCTGTTAATGAACACTTTTTATAACAGTTATATTGACTACTATTACCTTCTTCTGACAAAGGATATTCATAAGGGCAATACTTAATACCAAATTGTCCACCTTTTTTTAAATAAACTGAACAATCACAATAACTACCAGATGGACATTTTTTACATTCTTCTCCTGAATAAAATTCTCCTTCTTTACACTCTATAATATCACTTTTAGGTTGACAGTATCGTTCATACTCATAATTATGACAAACAAAATCATACCCAGCTTTGCAAGATAAGCAATGACACTCTTTATCCCTATCATTATACATATCTTTACTTCCACTAGCTTCTCCACAATTAGGATCTGAGAGATCATATAATTCGCATGGTACTCTCGGAGGAGGAGGTGGTGGTCCTTCTGGTGGTAGTGGTGGTTCTTGTGAATAAGCATTAAAATTTATTGATACAAAAAGTATAAATATAAAAAATTTTAATAATTTATTGAAATAAAATAAAAGTGTATTGGTACAATTTAACATTTTTAAACTTCACAATAAAAATACCTTGAGTTATCTTAGAAAAATATATATAGATAACTCAAGATGTTTCTTTATCTGTTTGTTAAACGAAGTTCAATTCTTCTGTTTTTTTGTAATTCTTTCTGAGTATTTCCAAGTTCTACTGGATACATCTCACCAAAACCACTTGGAATTAGTCTTCTTTTAGAAACTCCAAAATAAGATAAAGTATCAGCAACAGCAGTTGCCCTTAGTAAAGATAACTCAGTATTGTTTTTAAAAGCCCTATTATTTGATACAACTTTTACTTTATCTGTATGTCCATCAACCCTTATAATCCAATTTATACTACTTGGAATTTTATTTTCTAAGTCTTTTATAACATTTGCAATTAATTGTAATTGTTTTTTACCCTCAGGTGATAATTTATATTGTCCTGAACCAAATAAAATATCACTGGAGATTATAAACCTGTCCCCTTCTTGACGAATTGTTGTTCTATCACCAAGTGCCAGCTTTATTGCTTTATAAAATTCAGATTGAAATTCTGCAACTTTATTTAATTCTGCAACCTTATCAGCAAGTGCCTTATTTAATCTTTGTGAAAGTTCTGTATACTGAATATCTTGTTGTCTTGCTTTTTCTTCTGAACTATCAAGAAGAGCTTGCAAATCTGATATTTTTTGAGTCAATGATTCTATCTCAGCCTGTAAATTCTTTTTTTCATCATCAGATTTAGCCATAGTTAATTCTTGATTAAGACTATCAATTATTGCCTGCATACTTGATTTATTACTTTCTAATTCAGAAATTCTTGATTCATAACCAGCAATCATGTCTTTAGAAGAAATATCTTTTTCTTGCAACTGTTCAGTTAATTTACCAACATCTGACTGCAAAGTTTCAATCTCACTTTTTGCCATAATAAGTAAATCTTTTGCTTCTCTTTCATCCTCACTCATCTGAGCAATAGTACCAGCTTGGACTTCATTACTTCTTTTTAGTTCTTCTATCTTTTTAGTTCCACCTTTATTAAATACATTGGTAGTTGTCCATAAAAATACAAAAACTATTAACAAAAATATTAGTATCATTACAAGATTAGAGAACAAATCTACAAATCCTGGCCATCTGTTTGTTTTTTCTGTTAGTCTTGAGTTTAACATTTCTCTCTCCTCCAATTTTTTTATTTAATTTTAGAAACACTTCTTTCTAGACTTTCAACTGAATTTGCAAGTCTTTCTGCAGTCTTAGATATAGAAGATAAAACACTTTCTTCATCTGATTCTAAAATTTTTGATCTTTGTGATAAATTTTCTTCTAATTCTCTGAATATTGTATTTTGAGCAAGTTGTACTTGAAGCCCTAAAAATCCAACTATAAGACTTCCAGTCATTCCAAAAAGCGAACTCGTAAATGCAACTCCCATACCAGCAAGAGGTTTAGTAAGTCCAGATTGTAGAGAATTCATAACATTTTCATCATCAAAATTTAACATTTTTATAAGTTCTGAAAATCCTCCAATCGTATTAATTAATCCCCAAAATGTACCAAGCAATCCCAAAAATACTAATGTATTAGTAATATACCTGATTGTATCTCTTTGATCTTCAAAACGACTTATTATTATATTCAAAAAATCATGAAGAGTTGATGCCGACATAACACCGTTTTTACTCTGTCCAAGAATAATAGCAACAGGACGCAAGAGTTTAGGAGGTAATTTCAAATTTCTTTCACCTCTAAAATATTTACGCATCCATCTGTATTCTGGGAGTAATTTAAACATATCAACAAAACAAAGTCCTATACCAAAAATAGTACTTCCTATAATTACTCCGTTTAACCAAACATTTGTAATTGCAACATCTAAAAATTGAGTTCTAAAGAGTATCAAAACAACCAATACAAACGCCGAGAATAAGGTCATTCTATTTAAATTTCTGTGGAACTGATTATTCATATTTTCAACCTACTGAATTAATCCTAGTAAAAATCATAATGTAAAGTCAACATAGATTATTTAGTTGATTTTATTAAATATATTTTCAATAATATCTTCGTTCCTGCTGATTATTTTTTAATCAGCCAAAATAACAAAAAGACCAAAGGAAATAAAATGGCATATTATGAAAGTGTCTTGGTATTTCGCCAAGATATGGCTGAATCTCAAGTAAAAGAGAAAGCTAATAAATTTGAAAATATTATTAAAGAATTAAAAGGGTCTGTAAAGTCTACAGAATTTTGGGGACTTAAAAACCTTGCTTATGTTATCAGAAAAAACAGAAAGGCACATTATATAATGTTCAATATGGAAATGCCTGGTGAGAATATAAGAGAATATGAAAGAAAATTAAGAATAGATGAAGATATAATCAGATTTTTAAATATCCGAGTTTCTGAATTATCAAAAACTCCATCTATTATGATGAAAAAGAATACTGAAGAGGTTGAATAATGGCAGTAAGAGCAGCAATTTATCGTAAAAAATCAAATCCTTTAAAAGGTAAAATTATTGATTACAAAGATACAAAATTATTAAGTCATTACATTACAGAACGTGGTAAAATTGTACCAAGTCGTATAAGCGGAGTATCACAAAAAGATCAAAGAACACTTGCAACCGCTATTAAACGTGCAAGACACTTGGGACTTATGCCATTTGTTCGTAATCATTTAGGTTAATAAAAAGATAAATTTGGAATTTATTCCTAACTTGTTATAAAAAATAAGGACAGATAATTATGAAAATTATTCTTACAGAAAAAATTGCTAAACTTGGTAATATTGGAGACAGTGTTGAAGTAAAAACAGGTTTTGCAAGAAATTATTTATTTCCAAATAAAAAAGCTATGCGTTTTTCTAAGGAAAACTTAGCTATTTTTGAGACAAAACGTGAAGCACTTTTAAAAGCTCAAGAAGGTTTAAAACTTGATGCTGAAAAAAATAGTGAAAAAGTAAGAACTGCAAAAATATATATGATAAGACAAGCAGGAGATACTGGACAACTTTACGGTTCTGTCTCAAATAGAGATATTGCAAAAGCAATAAAAGAAGAAACAGGTATAAAGTTAGAATCTTCTCAGGTTATTTTGGGAAGTCCAATTAAATCTGTTGGTGTTTTTGATGTAAAAATAGCTTTACATGTTGATGTAGTTATAACTGTTAAAGTTTATGTAGCACAAACACAAGATGAAATAAATTCTTTAGTAGAAGGTAAAGTTTTAGACTTTTCTAATAAAAACAAAGTCGAAGAAGTGGAAGAAACTGAAGAAGAAAAATAATAAATCCCACTTTTGTGGGATTTTTAATTTATAATATGCAACTTGATTCAATCGGATTTATAACAAGCCTTACTCCTTTTTCGGATAAGGATTTAATAGCAAAAATTTTTACAAAAGATTTTGGTGTAATCTCAGGAATAATTAAATCAGGTCAAATAAAAAAAAATAAAACATTTGTTGGTAATTTTGGAAATGTATCTTGGATTGCAAGAATAGATACACAACTTGGTATATTTCATTTTGAAGAGAAAAAAAATTTAATAGCTAAACATATATCAATTGCTAAATCAAGTTTTGCAATATCTAATTTATTTGAATTGATTAATAGTTTTTTGCCAGAACGAGAACAATATCAAGAATTATTTAACGATACTTTAAATTTTATAGAAACTTTAGAATTGAATAAAATAGAACAAATGTATTTAAATTGGGAAATTAATTTTCTTAAAAATCTTGGTTATGCAATAGATGTATCAAAATGTTGTAATTGTGGAAATATAGATAAATTAAAATACATATCACCCAAAACAGGAAGAGCTGTTTGTGAGAATTGTGGAAAAATATACGATAATAAGTTATTAAAAATGCCAGTTTCATTAGATACTACAAAAAGATTATTAGAAAATATATCACTAGAGATAAATAAACCAATACCAGTAATCAGGAATATATTAAAGTTTTAAGTAATTAAGAAAATTTAATAAGTGGGGCGGATAATCGGATTTGAACCGACGACATCAGGTACCACAAACCTGCGCTCTAACCAACTGAGCTATATCCGCCATAAATCACTAAAAGTATAACAAAATAATAAAAATTTTCAATATATAATTTATAAACTAATTTAAATTACAATGACTCTATTATTTATCTCTTGTAATTCCCATTTCATTCTACTTTACCCCTTTTCTTATACAGATTTTATAACTAAAAAACTACAATTATTTATCAATATAAAAATTATTGAATAGTATTTTTTTGTATGCTAAGATTCATATTGTCCAAACTTAAGGAGACAGGATATGAAAAAATTAATGTTAGCTTTAGTTGCTGTTTTAACACTTGCTGCTTGTACAGGTTCATATAAACAAGGAAATTGTGAATATGACTTCTTGTTACACAAAGATATTTCTATTTCTAAATTAATCGGTAGTTGTTCAAAATAATTACTTTTAAAACCTCATTCAAAAGAATGAGGTTTTTTTATAAATATATTGAAAATCAATTTATTTAATATACTCTTAAATTCTATCATCGGCTTACAAAAATCTCCAAATCAAAGGGGTATTAAATGGGTTTAATTTCAAGAGCATTACCAAGTAATTTAGAAGCAGAACAAGCAGTTCTATCATCAATTCTATCTAATAACAGAAATTTAGAAAAAATTATTGAATTTTTAAGATATTATCATTTTACTCACCCTGCTCATCAAGAAATTTATAAACTTGCTGAAAAACAATTCGAACGTGGAATACCTTTTGATATAGTAACAGTTAAAAATTACCTTGAACAACAAGGAATACTAGAATCAGTTGGGGGAATCAATTATCTTACAGAATTATCATCTATTGGATCAAATATTCCAAATATGGATCAATATGCCAAAATAGTTTACGATAATTCTATCAGACGAGATTTAATAAATCTTGGGCAAGATATAGAGAATAATGCATATTTGGAAGATTTAGATAATCCTGTATCAAATCAAATTGAATTAGCTGAGAAAAAATTATTTGATTTGGCGGTTTCTGGAACAACTGATAAAGGTCCAATATCTATTTCTTCATCTTTAAAAGATGCACTTGAAGAAATAGAAATTGCTTATAAAGCAGATGGTAAATTATCAGGACTTACTACTGGATTTTCAGGACTTGATCAATCAATATCAGGACTGCATAAATCTGATTTAATTATAATAGCAGGACGTCCTGGTATGGGTAAAACAGCATTTGCAACAAACATTGCAGTAAATGCAGCAAGTGCTATATTTTCCAAAAGAGCCAATGAAAAATATAAAGGTGTTGTAGTATTTTTCAGTCTTGAAATGTCAAGTTCACAACTTGCAACCCGTGTTTTATCTTCTCAATCAAGAATACCTACAACATCTATGCGTAGTGGTAATTTGGTTGATGAAGATTTTGCAAAAATGAGTCAATATTCAGATGGTCTTTCAAGACTTCCATTAATATTTGATGATACTCCTGGAATTTCTGTTCCTATGATAAGAACGCGAGCAAGAAGACTTGCTAGACAATTTAATGGAATTTCTTTGATTGTAATTGACTATCTTCAACTGATAACTCCAGCAGGCGGAAGACGAAGTGATAATAGAGTTCAAGAAATTTCAGAAATAACCAGAGGACTTAAAATACTTGCAAAAGAATTAGAAGTTCCCGTAATTGCATTATCCCAGCTTTCAAGAAACGTAGAATCAAAAGATAGAAGTGATAAAAAACCTCAATTATCAGATCTTCGTGAATCTGGTTCTATTGAACAAGATGCCGATATTGTAATGTTCACATATCGTGAAGAATACTACTTAAAAGATAGAGATCCTAAAGATAAAATTTCAAGTAGATCTGATCTTCAATTAAATAAAGAATCTGATGAATGGAAAAAGAAATATGAAGCATCAAAAGGTAAAGCTGAAATTATAATTGGAAAAAATAGACATGGAAAAACAGAATCAATAAAACTTCTATTCAAAGGTGAATACAGTTTATTTGAAGATGAAGATAATACATCTGCACCAATAATAAATGAAAGAATCAATAATAATGAAGAACAAAAAGATATAGATATAGATTTATCAGATATTCCAGACGATTTATCTTGACAAAATTATATATTTTAACCTAGTATTTTTATAAAGAAATGTAGGTTTTACTATGGCATTAGAAGAAATCATTTTTCCAAATAATATACGAAATATTCGCATTGCATCAAAAATAAAGATGACTGAGCTTGCAAAAGAAGTTGGACTTTCTCTTTCTGCTATATCAAAAATAGAGAAAGGAGTAAGACGAGTTAATCAAGAACAACTTTTAAAAATATCGAATATTCTTAAATGTAAATTATCTGATATATTTATTCATAAGTCTGATGAAATGGCAGATAGATGGAAAGATGAAATAAAAAGAAGATTAAAAAATAATGAAAATAATGGTCTGAAAGTATTTGGAATTGCAATTAGAAATATAAGAGAATCTCTTGGTAAAACAATTGCAGAGACTGCAAAAGATGCAAAAATGACTTTATCTGTTTATCATAAACTTGAAAAAGGTCAAAGAGAGATTTACAAAGATGAATTAGAACCTCTTGCAATAGCACTGAAACTAACATCTAAAGAATTATTCGATAAAGTTGCAAATTTATATAAATCTGGAGCAATATCAAAGCAATTAGAAAAAACAAAAGAAAAAAATAAGTCTTTATTAGAACCAAAAGCATCTCAATCTTTTGTTAACTCAAAAGACAGTTTATATGCAACAACCCTTTATGATAATGCCAGATCAAAATTAGTCCCTGTTTTTGGTACTCCAGATGATAAAGGTATAACTTTTCAAAAATCAGACTCTAAACTTATACTATCTGAGTTTAAAAATTCCAGTAATATGTATGCTGTTATTCCAAATATAAAGAGAACTCATAATTTTTTATCAGAAAATTCAATTGTGTTTATAGATGTAACAAAAAAAGTAAATATCGGAGATCTAGCTATTTTCATAGATGAAGATTTTACAAAAATGAAACCAGATTCAACTGCAAATGCATATATTGCTGTTGTAAAAAAAGATTCAAATAGATTTTATGGAAATATATTTTCACCTGACGAAAAAGTATTCGGTAAAACAATACATAAAATAGTTGCGATTACAATGAAGTAAAATTATGAAATCTGAAACACTAACAATTGCGCAAAGGCTTATTAATTTATACAGACAACAACATGTAATTATTGGTGGTTGGAAAGCAGTTAATCCAATTTTTTTACAAGAGGCAAATGAAGAAGTATTATCTTTATTAGAAGAATTACCAACAGGTAGTTTACTTGTAAAACATATACGAAATTTACAAAAAGGTATAACAAAAATTGATTCTATAGCACACGAGTTGTTACCTTATGGTGGGGCAATGGAAAAGAAAACTAAAACTAATATTTTATCAAATAAGGAATTAGAAGAACTATATGATGCTTTATCAGAATTTACACCAGATGAAGAAGGTTTATCTTTAATAAAAAATTTATCATCTGTTAAAAGTTTTGGAAAATATTGGCGTGAGGAAATTAAAAATTCCTTATCAGATAGTGAATTTATAAATATTTGGAATAATGTTTTAAAAACTGATAAAGCATACACTCTCTGGGATAATGCGAGAGAAATATTATCACAAGAAGATAATATAAATGAGATAAATAAAGCAAAAATCCAAGCTGAATTACCAGAATTTGAAACATATCTTCCTCTATTTGGAGAGGATGGTATAAAATTAATCGAAAAATTAAGACTCTTAGTAAGCAGTTTTTAGAAAGAATAAATTTTTATTAATGGAGTATTAGGTGAAAGAATATTTTAAACTTATTAGAAACATTTTAACTATTCGTCCTGTTCGTAAATTTATAGCTAGGAAGATAAAAAATCTTAAATACGATTTTAAATATAGAAATTTAAGAAAGTTTACAAAAAAGGATATTGTCAGAGAAAATTCTATTTTAATTGTAGAACCTCATTTTAGTCATGGTGAATGTTTACCTGGTTATACAAAATATTTTCAAGATTTAGGATATAATGTTGATATCATAACAAGGTATGAAAATGTTATAGAAGATCCATTTTGTAAATTTAAAAACAAGCCTCGTATATTTTCAGGAAGTCTACCTATAATAAGAAAGTTCTTACTAAATAATAAATCCCATAAATATGAATATATTTTTATTGAAACAAGTGTAATTTGGGATTTTGAAACACATAAACATTTTTGTGACTACTTAAAATTCACACCATATGCAAAAAAAGGTTGTTTATTTATAGACCATGATCCAGGTAGATTTTTTAAAGAATTTTCAGAACAGACACTAGTAAAACAGAATAGAATTTTCACATTATCCGATATTCCAGAAATGCCACAATTAAATCCATGTTATTTTTATGATACAAAAAATGTTTTTAAAAAAAATAATAAAACTATTTTTCTTGCAATAGGAAGAATAAGTAAAGATTCGAGAAATTATTCAGATATGATAAAAGCTACTTCAAAATTAATATCCGAAGGTAAAGATTTTGTTATAAAAATTATAGGAAATGGAAAAATAGACATTCCAGAAAATTTAAAAAAATATATTATACATCTCGGAAGATTATCATTTAAAAAAATGTATGAAGAAATAGAAAAATCTGATTTTATTATTACTGCACTAGATCCATACTCAGAAGAACACAAAATATATCTAACAACTTGTACTTCTGGTAATTTACAATTATCTTATGGATTCAGAAAACCATTAATCATAAATGATATGTTTGCTAAACATTATGGATTATCAGAATCAAATTCAGTTTTATATTCAGAAAATAATATATTTGATGCTATGGAAAAAGCTATAAATATGAAATTAAATAAATATGTATCTATTTGTAAAGGATTAAAAAAAGAAGCAGATAAAGTTTATAAAAGATCTTTAGATAATTTAAAAATTGCAATAAATTCTGATCACAAAACTGGACTTAAAACAAATATGGTTATAATGTGTAAAACATATCTAAAAAACTTAGAAGCTATTAAAATTTTAAAAAATAGTATAGATAGACATAATGTTGATAAAATACCTTTTTATATACTTTGTCCATCTTTGGAAATAAAAACTATAAAATCAAACCTTATTGATGGAAAAGAAGATTATAAAATAGAGTTTATAGAAGAAGAGAAAATATTAGGATCGGACTCTCTTGGAAATGGATGGCTTGATCAACAAATAATAAAATTAAAATTTTATAAAACAAAAATTGCAGATTTCTATCTTATAATAGATTCTGATTCTTATTTTATTAAAGATTTTTATGTATCTGATTTTATGTATGATGATAAAATACCATATATTGTTTGTCATGAAGGAAAAGCAGGAACAATTCTTAATAGCAAATTTGGAGATACTGAAGGTATGTATAGAAAAGAACAATTTATAAAGAGATATTTTAATAGAAAAGGTAAAGATTATAGAGGACTCACAACACCAATTATGTTTTCTTCGTATGTTTGTGAAAAATTAGATAAAGATATTGGAGCAAAATTTGCCATTAAATTATGTTCTTGTGAAGCATCTTGGCATTTGGAATATTTATTAAAATTAAATGTACCTTTTAAAGCAACTGAACTATTTTTTGAAGCCATTGTTTATCCAAAAAAATTATATCTATGGCATAAATTAAAAATAAAAATGAAAGATATATCAAAACAATATCTTGGAATTGTCATGCAAGATAAATTTTTAAAACAAAGAAAATATTAATATTGTAATCTATAAAAGAGTTAATAAAATAAAAATATATCTAATATAGACATATAAAAAATATTATTGAAATTGTTGTAAATTTTGGACAAGATTCAGATTTTATGCAAAAAATTTGATGTAGATTCGACAAATATTCATTTTTTGAAGTATAACGGGAAATTTTAATTAAATTATCTACAGTAAACCATACAAATAATTAAAAATTACTAATATTTTTTTATTTTTCTGATTTTTACTTAGATTTAGAGTTACCAAATAAAATATTAAACAATAACTTTGCTAAGAAACCAGTTGCAATAATTATAAAAAATGCTAACTCTTTTATATTATCTTTCATAAACTTTAACTTTTTATTTCTTAATTTTTTCTTTTTATAAAATTCTTTATTATCTATACAAATTAGTATATCAGTTCTTTAAAAACTAACATTGACATTATAGTAATATAAAAAAAATTATTATCAATGATAAGTTAGATAAAATAAAGATAAGAATAAAAAAACCCAGCTTTCGCTGGATTTTTTTATTTTAAAGCATCAACTATTTGACCATATGGTATTGCACCAGGGAATGCTTTATCACCAATAATCAAAAATGGAGTTCCAGATATTTGGAAACGGCTTACTAATTCACGAACATTTGTAAGTTCACGCATTACAGCTTCACCATTCATATCTTCTTCCAATTTTTTAACATCTAAACCAACCTCTTTAGCAAATTTCAAAACATTCTTTTGAACTTTTTCGCCAATTTTTGATTGATCTTTTAAGTCAGCTTGAGAATAAAATTCTCTTGTCATTAACATATTATCAAGTTTTTCTGCTTTTTCTTTATCTTGTAATTTTGCAGCTATGATAATCTTTGCAGGAGCATCAGAAAGAGGTCCGTGAACAGAGAAGTTCTTTAATACAACACGTACTTCTTTATCTTCATTCATAACACGTTTGAGTTCTGCATGTACACGACGGCAATATGGACAAGAATAATCAGAGAACAAGAATATTGTTTTCTTTCCTTCAAGATTTCCGAAAACAGGAGCATCTTGCATCATTTCCTTCATATTAGAACGAACATATTTGCGAACCATTTTACTGTTTTCTTCATTTTGTTGTTCACGCATATTTGTTGCCATATCCTGTAAAATCATAGGATTTACAGATACTAAATAATATGGAACAGATAAACGACAAACACTACCTGCAACTAATATAACAGATAATATTTTAACTGCATTTTTTACCAATTTTGATTTTGGTTCTTGAGTTTTGCCAGATTGTTTAACGAATGATCCGCTGAACATATACAAAGCGATTCCCAATACCAAAACAAGTATTGTCCAAATCATTTTTTCTCCTTTTATATTGAACACTTCAAAGACTAGTAAAAAAATAGAATTTTTACAAGAATTTTTTTATTTAATTTTAAATAATAAAAAATTTACTAATTAAAAATTAATAACATTTTCTCTAAATTAGAATTAATATAGTAAAGATATTAAATAAACTTAAATATTTTTTATCCAAAATATTTTTGGTGGACAAACTGCTATTAAATCAAATCTCGCATCAGAATTTGGATAATGTTGTAATAAAAAAGTCTCTGCAGCTCTTATTAATCTTCTCTTTTGATTTTCTGTAATTGCATTCAATGCACAATCTAAATTTTTTCTGTATTTAACTTCAACAAATATTATTAAATTTTTTCTTTTTGCAATTATATCTATCTCTGCCCTGCCCGTATAATTACCTGTTTTATATCTTCTTTTTAATATTTTATAGAAATGCAACCTCAAATATAAACTTACTATAGTTTCTGCAAATATTCCTGATATATAACTTGATTTAAAAAGCATATGGTTTTGAATTAAAATTTTTTCTTGCTGTCTCTATATTTTTTGATGAATCTGAAGAATTTCTTCCATTATCAATTAAATCCAAACTTCCATAATATGCTTTCATCATTGGATCAAAAGCATTTGTCGTACTTATCCACTTATCATTTCCAGAATTTGGAACACCATATTTATCTATAACTGATTGCCAAAAAGAAAGTATTTTTTTTTCTCTTTGATTTGCAAATTTTTCTCCATCTCCTTCTAATTCATTTACATCATTTTTATAAACAACTCGCCAAACAACATTATCTGTTGCATTACTTGTAAAATATACTTCTATAGTTTCACCTGTATTTAAACGTTCAAGATGTAATTCCGAAGCATAGAGAAGTCCTCTTTTTCTTCCCAAAGTATTTATACATTTTTCAAGTTCACTTGGAATAACAATTTTTTGTCTTCTACATTCATAATCAAGATTGTATTTCCAATCTTTATGCATTGTATAAACAATACTATTCTTCTTTCTTGGAACATATACTGATTTTATCTTAAAAAATAATCTTTGAACGTTTTCAAATGACATTCCAAGACTGACTCCTGCAATATCAAACTTTGACACATTTGCAACACTTGCTCCATCATTTAAACTGACAGATTCAGGGTTTAAATCAGGATCACTACTTTCTTGTATAAAACTGTCCTCTGCATAAGAAATATTTATAAAAAATAAAAATATTAATATAAAAAACTTCATACTTCTAATACCTATGTAATTCTTTTACTTGAAATTTAAATACAGATGCAGGATTACCACCAGAATCTAAATATTCATTTACATCAAATTTTTTACCACCTCTAAGTTCTCTTAGTCCTTTTTCAAAAACTAGTTTAATTAGAAAATGTCCTTTTTCTATTTTTGGTTTATACAATAAATTATTAGATTCTTCCCAAGTTTTTAGTTCGAAATAAACTTCAAAAAACTCTCCTCTTTTCTCAATTTTATCTGTAATAGATACTGTTCTATATTTGTTATTTTTTATCATTTCTTCTATTAGTTTTGCTTCTGTATTAACCCAATTATTAAAAACTTGTTTTGATGTCATTGATGATATAACAGAACTCTTAAGAATTCTTTCTTCAATATTTTCTTTAGATGGAATAACATAAAAATACTCTATAATAAAATTATAAATTAATTTATTTAATAAAACATCTTCTGGTATAGAATTAATATTTATAGGAGTTTCAATTCTATTAACAGATAAAAATGAAGGTTGAAAAATAAAAGGTTCTATTCTTCTTTTAGATGATGCAGAGTATAAAACAGTACTTAAGAATACAATTATCAAAGTCATTATAATTAACAATAAACTTATAAAAAAAACTTTTAATTTATTCACTAATTTAACCCATACGAACTAAAACTTTGTATATAAAACCCTAAATTTTTAGGATATAAATTAACATTTTTTAAAACTGTTATAAAACCAACAAAATTTATTTTTCTAGATGTTGTTTTAACAATTCCTTTAACACTCCAAAAACCATAAAAATTTGTTATGTTACCTAATAGTTTAATCT
Organism: uncultured Alphaproteobacteria bacterium; assembly: GCA_963540515.1. Lineage (GTDB taxonomy): Bacteria > Pseudomonadota > Alphaproteobacteria > Rs-D84 > Rs-D84 > JAFGMC01. The sequence goes on along the minus strand of CAUTNA010000003.1, from coordinate 57,966 downwards.
CAAGACTATCTTTAATAAGATTCCATTTATCACCATTTTCAAGAATATGATTATATATAGGTACAGTATTATAAAGGAATTTTGAATATAATTCCTCAGAACTATTACAATAAATTGCACAAGTATTAGATAGATCTTCAGAAGTACATTCTTCTCTATTACACTTTTTCCAAAGTGTATTTTCTGAATCTTTAGAAGAAACATTAAACCAATTATTTAAAAATCCTACAATTAACGATTCTTGAAGCACTCTTTCTGGTAAATTATCTTGTATTTCTTTTTTATTTGAAACAAGTACTATTCTTTGTGTATCTCTGTCTGTTGACAATACATACGCTTTTAATTTATCTGATTTTGATATCCATACTATTAAAAAAGATAAAAAAGCTATTATAATAAAAAGCATAGAAACCCAAATAGCTATTGTTCTCATCAAAGCAAGATCTTTTCCAAATGGGAAAGCTATAGTATCAAAATTATCTGGGTATTCCACAATATCTAAGCCTTATAAACCTTAATACATGCACATGGACTTAATTTCAATTCATCATTATCATAACCAACACCAACAGGTTCTTTATCATAAACTTGACCACAACCTGCAAGAGTTAAAATAACAGAAAATATAAATAATATTTTTTTCATCTCTGCCCTTTATATTCTTATAAGAATGATAATAAAACATTAGTATACTACTTATCAATTATAAAATTAAAATTTTATAATTGAACTAATTAAATTTTTAATCAATAAACTAAATATTTTAAAACTGTGTAGCAAATGACAATAAAAACTTTCTTTCAATATCGTATGGATTTATACGAATTGGCCAACCCCAAGAGAAATTCATAGGTCCCATAGGTGTATTCCAAAATATTCCAAAACCAACAGATGTTCTTAAATCTTGATCTATAAAATTAGGAGATGATCCAAATTTATAATCTTTCTTAGGTGGTCTGCCTAAAATTCCATAATCTGTAAAAATAAATCCCTTTACTTGATATTCATCAGGTATAAATATTGGAAAATTAAGTTGTGTTGTCCCATTTAACTTCCATAATCCTCCAAGATTTACATTATAATAAGGATTTCTACTACCTACTCCCGCAACATCAAAACCGCGCAAGGTCTCTCCACCTAAAAAGAATCTATAAACTCTTGGTATATATCTTCCAATTTCTTGCATATATCCAAAATCTAGACTTGATTTTAATTGCCATCTATCATCAAAAAAATTAACAAGTCCTGTTATATCACTACCAAATTTTAGGAAATTCTGAGTTCCACCAAATCCAGTATAACTAAAGAAAATATTACTGGTAATACCAGTATGAGTATTTTGTGCAAAGTTAGTATCTAAATTATAATATCTAAAATTAGTACTCAAAGTATACAAACTCTCATTTTTTCCATATGAATCACGATCAAAATTTTTGTCAAAAGTTGCACTTAATCTAAGTGTTTGACTCCAATTATCTGTAAGAAGCCATCCAAGTCTACCAGAAATATTTAAAGCATCTTTATCATAAGAAAGCCCTTTAAAAGTTCCATAATCATAACGAGTATATGAAACATCAAATCCACCAGATAAGTCTCTGTCAAACAAATATGGCTCTGTAAAACTAAAACCTACATTTTTCTGATACTCTGCAATAGAGGCTTTAAGTTGAACTATTTGACCACGTCCCATAAAGTTATTTTCAGTAATTCCTGCATCTATCATAAAACCGTTAATATTAGACCAACCAACTCCACCGCTCAATTCTCCTGTTGGTTGTTCAGAAACTCTCAACTCTAAATTAATTAAATCTTCATTTTCTATACGAAGAGGTACCATCTGGACATCTTTAAAGAATCTACTACGCATAAGTCTTTGGCGTCCATTTTCAATAGTCTGAAGTGAAAATGGATCAGATTCTCTCATAGGTAACATATGTTTTATAACGCTGTCAAAAGTTCTTACATTACCTTTTATATCAATACTTGATAAATACATTCTTTTTGTTTTTTCAATATCATATTCAATATCAATTGTTCTATTTTCTGAATTTTTCTTTATTTTTGGTTCAACATTAATAAAAGAATATCCATTATCAGATATAATAAGGCGAATATTAGATATAGTTGTTTCAATTTTATCTGTATTATAAGTATTTCCTTCTTTTGTTTTTATAACTTTTAAAATATCTTCATCTTTTACATCATCAAAAGGATTTTTAATTGATATTTTTCCAAAATAATATTTATTACCTTCATCAACTGTAAATTTTACAGAATAATATTCTCTGTTTTCTGTAAATTCTCCCTTTGCTTCTTTAATAGTAAAATCAGCATAACCATGTCTTAGATAAAATTGTCCAAGTAAACTTTGATCATATTTTATTCTATCTTCATCAAAAACATCAAAAGAAGAAAATATTCTCCACCATCTATGTTGTCTGGATAGTATTGCACCTCTTAAACTAGATGAAGAGAATTTTTTATTTCCTTCAAAATTTATATATTCAATATATGTTGGGTGTCCTTCTTTTATTGAATAAACAATATTTACTCTATTATCATCTAAAGTTATTTTTTGTGGTTCAATTTTTGTTCCAAAAAATCCTTTCCTTTGGTATAAAGTAAGCATCCTTTTAATATCCATACCAATAACAGATTCACTATAAACTGATAAATCTTTTAACTGAATTTCTTTTTTTAAATCATCTCTTGATATTTCATCATTTCCTTCAATTGTAACTTTACTTACAATTGGTGCCTCGGATACAGATATATTTAAAGTATTTCCATTAATATCTGCAGAAACATTTAAGAAATATCCTGATTCTTGAAGTTTTTTTACTATATTATTTAACTCATATGAATTTATATTATCACCGTTTTTTACATCAGCAAGTATTGCTATAGATTCTTTATCCATACGCAAATTGCCGTATACTTTGATAGAATTTATAACAGCAGCAAAACTACTATTTGATGTTAATAAAAAAACTAATAATAGTATTTTTTTCATAAACTTATAAAGATATTCCAAATATACGACTTATATCATTCCACATAGTAAGACACATAAGAGATATTATAAAAAACCAACCAATAAGAATAGTAAATTCCATTCCTCTACCACCTAACTTTCTGCGAATGATAGCTTCAATTAACAAAACCATCAAATACCCTCCATCAACCGCAGGTATTGGAAGTAAATTTACAACCGCTAAGTTTACAGATATAAGAGCAATTATTGAAAGAAGTGCAACCAAACCAGTTTCCATAGCCTTTGCTGAAACTTGAGCTATACTAATAAAAGATCCAAGTTGTTTAGTTGATCTTTCTCCTGTAATTATTTGCTTTAATACTGTAATTAGTGTTTTTGATTGTCTGTAAGTTTCTCTTGCACCTGAATATAACGCACCCAAAAAACCTTTTTTATGAAATTCAACTTTACTACCGTCTGCAATCAATCCCCATTTTTCTGCGGGAGAAACACTTACTTGAACAAGTTCTGAATTACGAACCAATGCTATTTTAGCATCCCTATTTGAGGCAAGTTCTTTTGCAATTATTATATCTCCCCAATGAGTTATTTTTTTATTATCAATTGTAAGAATAGTATCTCCTGGTTTTATACCTGCTTTAAAAGCTGAACTTTCTTGAATAACTTGTCCAACAACAGGAAGTTGTATTTGTTTTGGCTTAAATGCAAATAGTGATGAATATATAAACCAAGCTAAAACAAAATTCATAAAAACACCAGCCAAGACTATTATAAACTGTTTCCAAGCAGGAGCAGATAAATAATGACCTTTTTTTTCTTCATTTGAAAGCTCTTGATACTTTTTTCTATTAAACATATCTTCTTGACCATAAACAGAAACATAACCACCAAAAGGAAGAAGAGAGATTTGCCAACAAGTGCCTTTCTTATCATGCCATTTTAAGAGAGCAGGACCAAAACCAATAGAAAAAGTATTAACTTTAACCTTTGAAAGTCTGGCTGCTAAAAAATGACCAAGTTCATGAATAAATACAACAACGCCCATAACAATTAAAAGCGCTAAAACCATATAAATAATACTCATAATAAAACCCTTTATAACATTACAAAATAGATTATAGGAAGAACATATATCCAACCATCAAACCTATCCAAAAGTCCACCATGTCCTGGCAAAATATTACCAAAATCTTTTATTCCCAATTTTCTTTTAATAAAACTGGCAGTTAAATCACCATATTGAGAAAGTAAAGATACCCCTATTCCAATCCAAAGCATCTGAGGCATAAAAGTCTTTGATACTATAAAACCAAATAACACTATAGAAATAGTTCCAAAAATAATACCAAAAATTTGTCCTGACCAAGTTTTATTTGGAGACAAACTTTCCCACATTTTTGAACCTTTAAAAAGACTTCCAAAAATATATCCAGCCATATCTGCAGAACTTATTATAATTAACATCATTAAAACAATCCAAGGTCTTGTCCCTATTTTATATGCACACATTGATAAAATTATAAGCAACAAAATAAAGACAAAGCATAAAACTATATTAGAATTGTTAAAAACTTTTTTATCAAGTCTAGTAAGTGAATAAATAAACTCCAAAATCATACCAAGAGATATACCAAAAGTTATAAACTTTGTAATATGAATACCAGATTTTTCTAAGAAAAATATACCAACAACTGCTGAAAATAAGAAAATCGATACTAATATTCTTTTTGTTATATTCATCATTTTATTACTTCTTAGTTTTTTTACCAGAATAATTAAGTTTTTTACCACCACCAAAGCGTCTATTTCTTTTTGAATATTCCTCTAAAACAAAACTCCACAATTTTTCACTTTTTACAAATTCTGGCCAATGAGGCTTAATAAACAACAATTCTGCATAAGCAAGCTTCCAGAGCATAAAATTTGAAATTCTGTTTTCATTACTTGTTCTAACAAGTAAATCAATAGGTAATAAATCTGATGTATCTAAAAATGTTTCAAATTCTTCTTTATTTAAAACTTGACCATTTTTAATTGCTTCATTTACAGCATTTAAAATTTCATCCTGTCCACCATAATTAAGAGCAAAAACAACAGTACCCGAGACATTTTCAGAAGTTTTTTCCTCTAACTCATCACAAATATCTGCTAATTTTTTAGGAAGTCTATCACGTGATCCAATAACTCTATAACGAATATTATTTTTTATCGCATGCTTTAAATTATTCTTCATTTCGGTATAAAAAAGGTTCATTAAAAAATCGACTTCTTCTTTTGTTCTTGACCAATTTTCTGTTGAAAATATAAAAAATGTAATAGTCTCAACACCTTTATTTAAAAACCATTTTGTTAAATTTTCAAAATTTGATATTCCTGCTTTATGTCCAAACAGTGGTGGCATACCACGTGATTCTGCCCATCTGCGATTACCATCACAAATAAAAGCAATATGTTTTGGAATTTTAGTTAAAGGTTTATCTTTCTTAAAAAAATTAAACATTTTTTTGCCTTTTAATAAAAATTAAACAGCCATTATATCAATTTCTTTTTGCTTTGCTATTTGATCTACCTCGAGAGTTTTTGCTTCAAAAACTTTCTGTAGATCTGCTTCATATTTACGAGCATCATCTTCAGATATTTCTTTATCATTTTCTGCTTTTTTAATCTTTGCCATTAAATCTTGTCTGATATTACGCATAGATATTTTTGCTTCCTCCGCATATTTACCAGAAACCTTTACAAGCTCTTTTCTTCTTTCTTCTGTAAGCGGTGGTAAATTTAATCTGATAACGCCTCCTGCAGTCATAGGATTTAAACCAAGTCCAGATTCACGAATAGCTTTTTCTATTTCAGAGGCATTTGATACATCCCAAACAGAAATTGATAATAATTGAGACTCTGGCGCGGAAACGGTTGCAACTTGAGATATTGGCATTTCAGTTCCATATATTTGAACTTTTATACCGTCTAAAAGATGAACAGATGCACGTCCTGTACGAAGTCCAGCATATTCATTGCGAAGAACTTCAATTGTTTGTTCTGTCTTAGTATTCGCTTCTAATTTTAAAGATGAATAATCCACTTAAAATCTCCCATTTAACCACTTTGTAAGATTAGCAAATTAAATTGACATTTTTCAAGCAGAAATATACTATTGAACTTAAGGGGTTGTAGCTCAGTTGGCTAGAGCATTTGCATGGCATGCAAAGGGTCGTGGGTTCGAGTCCCATCAGCTCCACCAAACTAATAAACAGATACTTAATACAATTATATTGAAAAATAAGTAAAAAAAATCAAAACTATTATCAGATCTATTATGGAGAAAATTAAGATGATAAAGGAACAAGAAAGATCAGAATTACACAGAACTATATGGCAAGTTGCTAATGATTTAAGAGGTTCTGTTGATGGATGGGATTTTAAGTCTTATGTTTTAGGATTTTTGTTTTACAGGTATATCAGCGAAAATATTATATCTTATGCAAATAAGAACCAATACGATGTTGGGAAAGTTGATTTTGATTACACAAAACAAACCGATGAACTAGCAGAACTTGGAAAACAATCTTTTATTAGAGAAAAGGGTTTTTTCATTTTACCAAGTGAATTATTTTGTAATGTAAGAAATAATGCAAAAAATAACAAAGATTTAAATCAAACTTTATCACAGGTTTTCAGAAATATTGAACTTTCAACTCAAGGTGCACAAAGTGAGGATGATTTTAAAGGATTATTTGCGGATATCGATGTAAACAGCAATAAATTAGGATCTAATATATCTGAAAGAAATGCAAAATTAGTAAAAATTTTAAATGCAATCGGGGATTTAAAACTTGGTAATTTTACAGATAATACTATTGATTTATTTGGTGATGCATACGAATACTTAATGACAATGTACGCATCAAATGCTGGTAAATCCGGTGGTGAATTTTTTACCCCTCAAGAAGTTTCAACACTACTTACAAAATTAACATTGGTTGATACAACTAAAGAAGGAAATTTTAAAAAAGAAGTAAATAAAGTTTATGATCCTTGCGCAGGTTCTGGATCTTTATTATTAAAATTTGCCAAAATATTAGGGGAAAATAATGTTAAGAACGGTTTTTATGCTCAAGAAATAAATATAACTACTTATAATCTATGCCGTATAAATATGTTTTTACATAATGTTAATTATGAAAAATTTGATATTGCATTGGGAGATACTTTAATAAATCCAAAACACTGGGATGATGAACCTTTTGAAGCAATAGTATCAAATCCACCTTACTCTATTTCTTGGGAAGGTGATAAAAATCCATTACTTATAAATGATGAAAGATTTTCTCCTGCGGGAGTCCTTGCGCCTTCGAGTAAAGCAGACCTTGCATTTACAATGCATATGCTTTCTTGGCTTGCAGTAGATGGAACAGCAGCAATAGTTGAGTTTCCAGGAGTTCTTTATAGAAGTGGTAAAGAGCAAAAAATAAGACAATATTTGATAGATAATAACTTTGTTGATTGTGTTATACAATTACCAGCAAACTTATTTTTTGGGACATCTATTGCGACATGTATTATAGTTTTGAAAAAAAGTAAGAAAGATAATAAAGTATTATTTATTGACTCAACGAATGAATTCATACATTCTGGTAATAAAAATAAACTATCAGATAAAAATATTGAAGATATTTTAAACGAATATATTAAGCGAGAAAATACAGAGCATTTTACAAAACTGGTTTCAAATGAAGATATTAAGAATAATGACTATAATTTATCTGTTTCCAGTTATATAGAACAAAAAGACGAAAAAGAAAAAATTGATATTAAGGTATTGAATGAAGATATAAAGAAAATTGTAATAAAACAAAATGATTTAAGAAACAAAATAGACGCAATAATTACAGATTTAGAGAATCAAGATGAGTAAAATAGAAGAATTGATAAAAGAGTATTGTAGTGATGGGGTCGAGTATAAGGAATTGGGTGATATATGCGTCATATTAGATAATCAAAGATTACCTGTTTCAAAAGATAAGAGAATAAAAGGGCAATACCCATATTATGGGGCAAATGGTATACAAGATTATGTTAATGATTATATATTTGATGGTACATATTTATTAATTGGTGAAGATGGAAGTGTTATAAACGATGATAAAACACCTGTATTAAATTGGTCTATTGGCAAAATATGGGTAAATAATCATGCTCATGTATTAAAAGAAAAAGAAAATATTATTAAATTAAGATATTTATATTATTACCTATCAACTGTTGATATTTCTTCACTTGTAAGAGGATTACCACCAAAGCTAAATCAACAAAACTTAAAAACGATCGAAATACCTATACCCCCTATTGCTATACAGGAAGAGATAGTTAATATATTAGATACTTTTACGGAGCTGGAGGCGGAGCTGGAGGCGGAGCTGGTATTAAGAAAAAAACAATATCATTATTACAGAGATAAACTATTAGATTTTGGTACAGAACAAGATAATATCGTCCCTTGGATTTCTTTAGATGAATTATTAGATTATATACAACCTTCTAAGTTTATAATTGAAAAAGATAATCTTAAAGATGAAGGAGTACCTGTATTAACAGCAGGAAAAACTTTTATATTAGGTTATACAAAAGAAAAAAATGGGATTTTTATAGCAGATAAAAATAATCCTGTAATTATATTTGATGACTTTACAACATCTTTTCATTGGGTTGATTTTAATTTTAAAGTTAAGTCATCTGCTATAAAAATTTTAAAACCAAAAAATGAAGATTTTTGCTTTAAATATATTTACTATATTATGAAAATTATAAAATATTCAACTTTAGAACATTCAAGACAATGGATTTCAAAATTTTCTAATTTTAAAGTACCAGTACCTCCACTCTCCGAACAAGAAAGAATAGTAAATATATTAGATAAGTTTGAGTCTTTAGTTAATGATATTTCTATTGGACTTCCTGCTGAAATAAATGCAAGACAACAACAATATAAATACTATCGTAATAAACTTTTATCTTTTAATAAAATATAAATGGAACCAACAGATATGGATAAACAATATAAATTAATTTCAGAAAATCCAGAAAGTACAATTGTTTCAGAATATAACTCTGAAAGAACTAAAGAAACAAATTATCAAACAGAATCCGATTTAGAAAAAGAATTTATTAAACAACTTACATCTCAAGCTTATGAGTATTTACCAATACATACAGGAGAAGAATTAATAACTAATTTGAGACATCAAATAGAAAAATTGAATAATTATAAATTTGATGATGATGGATGGAATGAGTTCTTTAAAACACACATAAAAGGTCAAGAAACTGGAAAAGACGCAATAGCAGAAAAGACAAAAACAATACAAAAAGATTCTACTAAAACATATAAACTTAAAGATGGAACAACAAAAAATATTAAACTTTTAGATAAAGACAACATCCATAATAATTATTTACAAGTTATAAATCAATATGTTGCAGAAGAAGGAAATCACAAAAATAGATATGATGTAACTATATTGGTTAACGGTCTTCCTCTTATTCATATAGAGCTAAAAAGACGGGGTATTGATATAAAAGAAGCTTTTAATCAAATAAACAGGTATCAAAAAGAAAGTTTCTGGTCTGAATATGGATTATTTCAATATATACAAATTTTTGTAATTTCAAATGGAACTTATACAAAATATTATAGTAATACTACCAGAGAAAGCCATATAAAAGAATTAAATAAAACATCAAACAAAAAAACAAGTCACAGTTTTGAATTTACAAGTTGGTGGGCAGATTCAAAAAATAAACCTATTACAGATTTAATAGATTTTACAAAAACTTTCTTTGCAAAACATACGATTTTAAATATTTTAACAAAATATTGTGTATTTACGACTGATAATATTTTATTAGTTATGAGACCTTACCAAATATTTGCTGCGGAACAAATTTTAAATAAAATAAAAATTTCAATAAATAATAAAACTTATGGAACTATTAATGCGGGTGGTTATGTTTGGCATACAACAGGAAGCGGAAAAACATTAACAAGTTTTAAAACTGCACAACTTGCAACAGAAATTCCTGAAATAGATAAAGTTTTATTTGTTGTTGATAGAAAAGATCTTGATTGTCAAACAATGAAAGAATATGACAATTTTGAAAAAGGTGCCGCAAACAGTAATACAAGCACCGCTGTATTAAAAGGTCAATTAGAGGATTCCAATGCTAGGATTATAATCACAACAATCCAAAAACTTACTTATTTTATAAAACAAAATAAAGATCATCCTGTCTATAATAAGCACATTGTTTTTATATTTGACGAATGTCATAGAAGCCAATTTGGAGATCAACACAGTCTTATTATAAAAAATTTCAAAAAATATAATTTATTTGGATTTACAGGAACACCTATTTTTTCTGAAAACGCTTATAAAAGTGGAACAACTATTTTAAAAACAACAGAGCAAATATTTGGAGATAAACTGCATACTTATACAATTGTGGATGCTACTAATGATAAAAATGTTTTACCTTTTAAGGTTTATTATCATTCTACTATGAAAGCAGAGGAAAATATAAAAGATGAAAAGGTTCAGGATATAAACAGAGAGAAAGCTTTAATGTCCCCTCTAAGGATATCAAAAATAGTTGATTATATTCTAACCCACTTTAATCAATATACTAAAAGAAATACAAGTTCCTACGAATTTAATAAATTGACCAATATAAAAGAAATATCTAAATCAAAAAAACAAAAAATTGAAGAAATAAAAGAAAAAATAAGAATGACAGGATTTAATTCTATATTCGCGGTTTCTTCAATTGAGGCGGCAAAATTATACTATACAGAGTTTCAAAAACAAATGGAACAAGATATTAATAAAAAATTAAAAATTGCTCTTATTTACAGTTATTCACCCAATACTGATGACAATAGTATAGATAATTTTGATGATGAAAATCCAGAAAACACAGAAGCGCTTGATAAAAGCAGTAGGGATTTTTTAGAAGAAGCAATAAAAGATTACAATAAACTATTTAATACTACTTATGATACTTCCAGTGATAAGTTTCAAAATTATTATAAGGATGTATCTTTAAGAGTAAAAAACAGAGATATTGATTTACTTATTGTTGTTAATATGTTTTTAACTGGATTTGATGCACCAACATTAAATACTTTATGGGTTGATAAAAATTTAAAAATGCAAGGACTACTGCAAGCATATTCAAGAACAAACAGAATATTAAACAGTATAAAAGCATTTGGAAATATTGTTTGTTTTAGAAATCTTGAAGAAGAAACAAATAAAAGTATCGCTCTATTTGGGAATAAGGATGCAAAAGGTATTGTCTTATTAAAAACATTTGATGAATATTATAAGTATGGTTATAAAGATGATAAAGGTCTTGATGTAAGATCCTATCTAGATTTAATTTCAGAATTACAAAATAAATATCCTGTTGGACAAATGATAAATACAGAAAAAGACCAAAAAGATTTTATTAAATTATATGGAAATATTTTAAAGTTAAGAAATATACTGGAAACTTTTGATGATTTTAAAGGACAAGAAATATTAACTCAAAGAGATACTCAAGATTATCACAGTATGTATATTGAATTGTATGAATCGTGGAGAAACAAAAATAAAAGTAATACTGAAAATATTAATGATGACCTTGTCTTTGAAATAGAATTAATAAAACAAGTTGAAATAAATATAGATTATATTCTTATGTTGGTAAAGAAATATCAAGAAACAGATAAAAAGGATAAGGAAATTATTATAAATATAGAAAAATCTATAGATTCAAGTATAGAGCTTAGAAGTAAAAAAGATTTAATTATTAATTTTATAAATTCTTTAATACCAAATTCTGATATATATGAAGAATGGAAAAATTATATAAACCAACAAAGAAAAATTGATCTAGATAAAATAATATCAGAAGAAAAATTAAAAGAAAAAGAAACTTATAATTTTATTGAAAATTCTTTTAAAAATGGATTTGTACAAGATGTAGGTACAAATTTTAGCGAAATATTACCACCAATATCATTATTTACAAAAGATAATAAAAGAGATAAAAAAACAAATAAAGTACTAGATAGAATTAATTTATTTTTCAATAAATATAAAGATATTATTTAATAAATAAAGAGGTAAAAGATGAAAGGAATAATATTAGCGGGTGGTAGTGGAACTCGACTATATCCACTTACAAAAACAACATCTAAACAATTATTACCTGTTTATGATAAACCAATGATATATTATCCATTATCAACATTAATGTTATTTGGTATCAATGATATTTTGATTATATCAACTCCAAGAGACATACCAAACATTGAAAAATTATTTGGCAACGGAAAACATTTAGGACTTAACATACAATATAAAGTACAAAACGAACCAAAAGGAATTGCTGAAGCTTTTATAATTGGTGAGGATTTTATTGGAGATGATGATGTCTGCCTTATTTTAGGGGATAATGTTTTTTATATGGGGGGACAGATAAAAATATTTAAAGACGAAGTTATAAAAAACAAAGGAAAACAAGCAACAATTTTTGCTCATCACGTGTCCGACCCAGAACGTTTTGGTGTTGTTGAATTTGATAAAGATTTCAAAGCAATTTCAATAGAAGAAAAGCCAATTAAGCCAAAATCTAATTATGCATCTGTCGGTCTTTATTTTTATCCAAGCGATGTTGCCCAAAAAGCCAAAAATTTAAAGCCATCAAAAAGGGGTGAATTAGAAATAACAGATTTAAATAATCTATATTTAAAAGAAGAAAGGCTTAATGTTATACCAATGCGAAGAGGAACATCTTGGATTGATGCAGGTACACCTGACAGTTTAATGGAAGCAGGACAATTTGTACAAATCATAGAGAAAAGACAAGGATTAAAAATTGCATGTATTGAAGAAATCGCATATCATAAAGGTTTTATGAGTGATGAACAAATGAAGAAAACAATAGATTCTCTTAAAGATGGAGATTATAAAAAATATTTAAAAAAAGTTTATGAGGAAAAACATGAGTTTTAATTTTATAAAAACAGAAATTGATGATGTTATTATTATAGAACCAAAATTTTTTGAGGATTCTAGGGGATACTTCTTTGAAAGTTATAATGAAGAAGAATTTATTAAAAATGGAATAAAAAATCGCTTTGTACAAGATAATCAGTCCAAATCTTGCTATGGCGTTATAAGAGGTCTACACTGTCAACTTGGAGAACACGCACAAGCAAAACTTGTAAGAGTTTTAGAAGGTAGTGTTTTAGATGTAGCAGTAGATATTCGTAAAAATTCAAAAACATTTGGTAAACATGTTGCAGTTGAATTATCAGATGAAAATAAATGTCAATTATTTATTCCAAGAGGTTTTTTACATGGATTTTCTGTCTTAAGTAAAACAGCCGTTTTTGCTTATAAATGTGATAATTTTTACTGCAAGGAATCTGAGTTTGGTATAAGATATGATGACGAAGAAATTGGTATAGACTGGAAAATACCAAATAATAAGGTTATTACATCTGAAAAAGATAGAATGGCTAATAAATTAAAAGATATTCCTGATGAAAGATAAAATATTAATAACTGGAGCAACTGGTCAATTAGGCAGAGAATTAAAAAATCTCTTACCAGAGGCAATATCTGTTGGGTCATCAGATTTAGATATAACAGATTTAGATGCAGTCAATTCATTTATAAAAAATAATGACATTAAAACTATTATAAATTGTGCAGCATACACTGCTGTTGATAAAGCAGAAGAGACACTTGATACTGCATACAAAACAAATGTTATTGGTCCTTATAATTTAGCTAAAATGGGATTAAAACTTATTCATATTTCAACAGATTATGTATTTGATGGCAATTCTAATAAACCATATAAAGAAGAAGATAATACCAATCCTATTTCTGTTTATGGAAAAACAAAAAGAAAAGGTGAAGAAGAAATTTTAAAAAATTCAAATAATGCAATTATTCTAAGAACAGCATGGCTTTATTCCTCTTATTGTAATAATTTTTTAAAAACAATGATAAGACTCGGACAAGAAAAAGAAAAAATTAATGTTGTTTCAGATCAAATTGGATCACCAACTTATGCAGGAGATTTAGCCGATGCTATCGTAAAAATATTACCACAAATAAACGAAACTAATAAAGGTATTTATCATTATACTAATGAAGGTGTTTGTTCATGGTATGATTTTGCTGTAAGAATTATGGAGTTATCAAATCTTAATTGTAAGGTAAATCCAATTCCAAGTTTTAAATATCCAACTAAAGCAACAAGACCTTTTTATAGTGTTTTAGATAAAACAAAAATTAAAGAAACATTTAATATAGAAATTAACCATTGGAGCGAAGGATTAAAAAAATGTCTAAGACAATTTTAATAACAGGAGGGGCTGGATTTATTGGTTCAAATTTCATTCCATATTTTTGTGAAAAATATACTAATTATAATATTATTAATTTAGATAAATTAACTTATGCAGGGAATTTAGATAATCTTAAAGAATGTGAAAAGATGAATAATTATAAGTTTATACAAGGTGATATTTGTGATCGACTTTTGATAGAAAAATTATTTAAAGAAAATGATATAAAAGGAGTTATTCATTTCGCAGCAGAAAGCCATGTTGATAATTCAATAAAAAATCCAGATGCCTTTATAAAAACCAACATAAACGGGACTTTTAATTTAATTGATGTTGCGTTTAAATCTTGGATGGAGGCCCCCAATAAAATAAAACTTGGTTATGAAGATTGTCGTTTTCATCATATTTCAACTGATGAAGTATACGGAACACTAGGAGAGACTGGATATTTTACAGAAAAAACACCTTATGCCCCAAACTCGCCCTATTCTGCAAGTAAAGCAAGTTCTGATTTTATAGTACGCGCTTATCATCATACATTTGGAATGAATATTACTACATCAAATTGTTCTAATAATTATGGACCAAAGCAACATAATGAAAAACTAATTCCACATATAATAAAACAGGCATTAGAAGAAAAACCATTACCTATTTATGGAAAAGGATTAAATATAAGAGATTGGTTATATGTTTTAGATCACTGCAAAGCAATTGATTTAATATTTCATAAAGGAAAATCAGGTGAGACATATAATATTGGCGGACACAATGAAAGAAAGAATATAACAATTGTTAATAAAATTTGTGAAATTTTAGATGAAAAAATGCCACGTAAAAATGGAGCCAAATACTCTGAATTAATCGAATTTGTGGAAGACAGAGCTGGACATGATTTCAGATATGCAATTGATGCAACAAAACTTGAAACAGAACTAGGTTGGAAAGCAGAAGAGACATTTGATACAGGTATTATAAAAACGGTAAAGTGGTATTTATAAAAATGTGGATTTTAATATGAAAATTGAAATGAATTTAAATGAACTTCCATTTAATCAAATTAAAAATAATTTGAAAACTATAGAACTTCGTTTAAATGATGAAAAAAGAAAAAATATAAAATTGAATGATATTATTTTATTTACAAATGTTAATACAAAAGAACAAATAACTTGTAAAGTTATAGGACTGTGTAATTTTAATAGTTTTTCAGAACTTACAAACATTACTGGTAAAGAAAATTGTGGATTTAGTAAAGAAGATAATATAGATATTGAGATGACAAAATATTATCCAAAAGATGAAATTGATAAATATGGTGTTCTTGATATAGTAATATCCGTTATAAAATAAATACTTTACTTTAAAAAAGTATTATACGTTTAGAGGACATTTTAAAATTAAGGGTAAAGGCTGATGTTAATAATATAATTTTATAAAAAAATTGAGAATTTCAAAAAAATAAAATTATATTAAAGGCTTTATCGTGAAATCAATATCTTTATTAAATGTTTCTTTTTCTTGTGGGCAAGAATGTTTATTTTATGATTTATCAATCAGTTTTAATGATAAATCAAAAGTCGCAATCATTGGGGAAAATGGAGTTGGAAAAAGCACTCTCCTAGAGCTTCTATCAAATAAATTAGAAATATCCAGTAGTAAAATTATTTCAAATGCAAGCACTTATTTATTAAATCAGATAAATATATCTGATAATAAAAGTGGAGGAGAACAACAATTAATTGAACTTAATAAAGCTTTTGCAAGTGATGCAGATATATTGTTACTTGATGAACCAACTAATAACTTAGATATTAAAAGTATTGAAGTTTTAGAAGATGCATTAAATCAATACAAAGGTGCAATTTTGATTGTATCTCATGATGAAACTTTTATAAATAATATAAATATTAATAAAATTATAGATTTAGATAATAAATAAAAAAACTCAACACAAAGGTTGAGTTTATAAAAGTCCTTAAAAAATATAATTTACTTAATACCGACACTGAACTCATCACCATAAGATGCTACTGATTGACCGTTTATTGTACACTGTATGTCTTCATAACTATTTTTTACTTGTACTTTCTTCATTACTGTACTTGTTATAAGTCCTCCGGCAGTTCCTAGTACTACTCCCGCTATACTGTCTGATAATAATCTGTGTTTATTAAATTTTCCATCTTTATCTTTCCATACACTTACTTTTAAACCCGATTTTATTTTATTACTTAATTCTTCAATTTTCTTATTTGAAATTTCTTTGTTATTTTTATTTGAATCTTTAGTACTTACACCAAGACTAATAGGTGTTATACTTGTATCATGTCCTTTTGGATTAGGCCAATTATCTGTATTACTATATATCTTTGTTTTTCTCTGCAATTTTCGTAATTTTGATTTTGTATCTTCTAACTCACTACCTTTTTCTTTAGCTTCTAGTTGTGCAGCTTCTAGTTCACTTTGCTTTTCAGCTAATTCTTGTTCTTTTTGTTCTATTTCCTCCTCTTTTTGAGTAATTTGAGATCTTAAACTTTCATTATCTTCTCTTAAACTGTCATTTAAATTCTGAATAGAATCTTGTTGGTTAAGCTCTTCTGAAAACACACCTTTCGTATCCAAAACAGAAAAAGATATAAAAAACATAAAAATTAAAAACTTTTTCATAAATATACCTCACCTATTTACACACCCTGCAAATGTTTGGGCAACCAATGATTTTTCATCATCAGAAAGTTCTCCAAATACTGTTATAAAACATCTTGCAGAATCTGAAAGTATAAAAACTTTTGTTCCACTTTTATACGCCTTCTGCATATTATCCATTTGAGAAGTAGATAAAAATTCATTCTGTGTTGTAATATCGTTTGTAAGTCCTGCTTGAACTACTTGATTAGCAATTTCACTATCATAAATATCAATCATACTTTGAACTTTTAACCATAAATTATTAAAAACTTCTTTTTTCGCATTTGGAAAACTTGTTTTATTAACCATACCATTTTGATTAATAGAAGAATTTGATTCCTTAGAAACTGTATTTAATTTCATATTATCTCCACAAGCCAAATTCATTCTATTAGTATAATTTGCAAGTATTGAATCAATTGCATTTCTCCAATCTGCCCCTTTTTTATTCATTTCCATACTTACAATCTTTTCAGCCCAACCCCAAATATTTGCCCCAAGATTTCCAGCATTTGCAAAACGAGATACCATTTCAGCGGATCCTCCTGGTACACCATTTCCACATGAATCAGTAAGTCTGCTGGTAAGCATACTAGTTGTTTCATTACCATAACTGACTGATACAGCATGACATGCAAGTGCAGCTTCTAATTCTTGCTTTCTTTGAATACATAAACTTGATCTTGATTTACTTAATTGATCCGCCATATTTGACATAGATAAATAAGATAAAACTTCTTGTTGTATATATTTTGGACATAAATGTGCAGCAGTATTAGATCCACCGCCTCCATCACGATTAATTGAATCATTTTGATATTGTGGAAGTAATACACTTATATCTTTTTGAATACATAAAGTTGCATAATTATATAATTCAGTTTCAGATGTATATGTACATCTTGTGCCTCTTTGACCAGGAACCGCAGTTACATCACCACAATAATTAGATAAACATTTATATATTTTATCTCTGCATGCACTATCAACATCAGGTTGATTTAGTAAATAATAGTTTTTTCTTTGACTACTAAAATACATTTGAGTCATTCTTTTACCTCGTGAGTTATCAACTGCACCTCGTGCCTGATCTGGAACTCCAATCATACCAGCAGATACAGCAAAACTGGATTGCATAAAAAATAGAGATAAAAAAGAAAAAATATATAATTTAGAAAAAATCACAACCTTAACCTACATTATCTTAATTATAGATTTTATCATAAATTAATAAAATATAAAATATTAATTTATATTAATTGATTTTTATCAGTTTTTAATTAATATAAATCTTATGTCAGTTGATATAAATATTTTTAACTATTTAAAAGATAATCTCTTATCAATAAGGGGGTTTCTTTGACATTCCTTATATAGAGAAAGAAATCGAAGAATTAAACAAAAATATAAACAATCCAGAACTTTGGACAGATGCAGAAAAAGCTAAAAAAATACTTCAGAAAAAATCAAACCTTGAAAAAACTTTAACAGATTTTTTAAGTTTAGAATCAGACTTTAATTATTTAAAAGAATTATATGAATTAGACCCAAATGATACTTTAATTGAAAAAGATATAAATATTTTATCTGAGAAAATTAATAATTTAAAAATTTTGACACTTTTCAAAGAAACTATAGATGACAATAATGCTTTTATATTTATTCAAGCAGGTGCTGGTGGCACTGAGGCACAAGATTGGGCAGAAATGTTATCACGAATGTATAAAAGATGGGCAGAAAGGCATAATTTTGAATTAGAAGTTGTGGACGAGAGGATTGGGGATACTGCTGGACTTAAAAATATAACCTATAAAATATCAGGTAAAAATGTTTATGGTTGGCTCAAATCAGAAATTGGAGTTCATAGACTTGTAAGAATATCTCCATTTAATGCAAATGGAAAGCGTCAAACAAGTTTTGCCTCAATAGATGTCTGGGCAGATATTAATGACGATATAGAAATTGAAATAAATGATAAAGATCTTCGTATAGATACATATAGGTCCAGTGGTGCTGGTGGACAACATGTAAATAAAACAGACAGTGCAGTAAGAATAACACATATTCCAACAAATACTGTTGTAACATGCCAAAATGAAAGATCTCAAATTCAAAATAAAGAAATGGCAATGAAAATATTGAAAAGCCGTCTTTATGACTTAGAATTAAAGAAAAGAAAAGAAATTGAAGACAAAGAAAAAGAAAACCAAAAAAAAATTGAATGGGGAAGTCAAATACGAAACTATGTTTTATACCCCTATAAATTAGTAAAAGATGTACGCACTGGTTTTGAAAATACAAATTCAGATGAAGTTCTTGATGGTGATATAGATAACTTTATGCTGGAATACTTAAAAAGTATAATTTAATAGAGTTTTTATCTAAAATAAAAAGACACAAAAATGTGTCTTTTAAATTGTTTATCTTTATTGAAAGATAATTATAATGGCATTGGTTTGCTATTTTTAACCTTTTTTCCTCTTATCTCGGTTCTAAGCCACATATATCCATTCTTGTTTTTTGAACAAACATAATCAACATAAACTGGTGGATTACTTGTTAATACAACAGAAGATCTTTTTTTAGATTTAACACAATTTGCACTACACCTACAAGTTGCAAAATTAGCGACAAGATTTTTACTCTTTTTATTGCTTACATCTATACGAAACAAACTTTTATCTTTTTTATGTAAACCATCAATATTGTAATCATCCCAATCCCCAATAACATTACCACAAGGACAATTTTTTATTTTAGCCATTGCATCATTTAATGTAAAAGCAATTGGTAAAATCAATAAAGCTAATATATATTTGTTCATTTCTACTCCTTTCATTTTTTTATTATTAAGTTATTTTCTCCCGACACTAAACTCATCACCATAAGAGGCTACTGATTGACCGTTTATTGTACACTGTATATCTTCATAACCATTTTTTACTTGTACTTTCTTCATTACTGTACTTGTTATAAGTCCTCCAGCAGTTCCTAATACTACTCCCGCTATACTGTCTGATAATAATCTGTGTTTATTAAATTTTCCATCCTTATCTTTCCATACACTTGTTTTTAATTTATTTTGTACTTCTAATATTCTATCTTTTATATTTTCTATTTTTCCTTTTATATCTTTAATATTGTAATTCTGTTCTTTATTAGATATTTGATTTTTTGCCACATCATTTTCTTTAAGATTAATTTGTTTTCCATCTAATTGTTGTTGCAATAGATCTATTTTTTCTTTTTCATCATAATTTGAATTAGACATTATTTTATAAAATATCTCTTCATTATTTTTATTTTCTTTTCTACTGATTAAAATACTAGAATACAAATAACCTCCTAATCTATTAATATCTGAATATTTTTTATATACAAAACTTTCTCTATCAGCGAAAAATCTATTATTATACTTGTAAAAACCTTCTGTGACATTTGGAATTAAAGAATTACAAAAATATTTAACTTCTGATAAATATATTTTTACAGCATTATCGTTTAATAACCCCTTGATATTAAACATTTTTTCATGATCTCCTATATCACAAATCCAAACACTATTTGTTCCAATATATTTATTACCTTCAGATTTTCCATTTCTATCTCTATGGGCAAACCAAGTACAATCATTTTTTTCACATAAACAAATATAATCAATATTATCAGTACTATTACCTTCAATATCGTTTATACAAGTATTTTCACAAATATAGACAACTAGATCAGGAGATACTCCTGATAATAATAAATTTTTGGTAATAGTAGTACTTTCATCAATCTTTTCAAATCTACATTCTTTTGATTGTCCAAAAGAATGTAAAGATAAAACACAAATTAAAAATATGTAAAATATTCTTATAAATTTCATAATTATCTAGGTAATTATATCAAAGATTATATTTTTTTCATACAAGTTATAAATAACTTGACAAATATATTTTGCGTAAATATATTTAGTCAAAACTGGTATAATATATGAATGTAAAAGAAAAACTAAGAAATTTAAAAAATAAATTTAAATATTTTTTAGATAATTTAAAAAATTATATTAAATCGACTGATATTGTTGGAATATCAAATGTGACATTACTTTCATTTTTATTTGTATTTTTTACAATTCTAACTTTCGAAATAATTAATGCATACAAATCAACTAATAAAACAAATAAGACAAAACTTATTGTTGTTTATAAAAATACACACAAGATAGAGTCAAATAAAATAAAGATAAAAGAAAATATACCTATTAATAAAAATATAAATTGCAAGAATAAGGATAAGGTTTATAATAGATATGGTGATGTTATTGTAGATGGAAAAAATAGTATAGATTCTATAAGACAGAATGAAAACTTGGTTGGTAATTTATATGTACAAAATATGTATAATTATACTTTGCCTTGTGATGTATCTATAAAAGGAAATTTATTTTTACGAAATCTTGGAAGATTAAAATTCTGTGGTAAGTTTACAATAACAGGCAATATATATATTACAGAAAATGTATCTTTTGGTAATTTTCCAAAAGGATCAAAATTAGAAGGTAATATTATATTTTAAACTTTATAAATTAAGGAATAAAAATGAATAACTTAAAGAAAATATCATCAATTATCCAAAAAAATCCTCAATATGTTATTGGATTATGTTTTTTTGTAATTTTATTTGCCATTTTCTGTGATGGATTACTTGCAGGTACTATAACAGCTTTATCTGCATTTGGTTGCTATGTATGTGGTCAAAAATTATATACAGAATTTAAAAATACATCTGTAAAAAAGACACCTAAAACTAAAATAACTAAATCAACAGTTAAGAAAAACAAAAAATAAATTTTTTTAGTTTTTTAAAGCCTCTAAAGAGGCTTTTTTATTTAAATAAAAACCCGCATTAAGAGCGGGATTAAAGATTTCTATAAATATTAATTAAATCTTCTGTTATGAGAATTTCCACCAGAATAAGAATTATTTGACCCTACTTTTCTATACATAAATCTAGAAGTCATCAAAATCAACCATTCAATAGAAATAAGTCCTAAAAATCCAATTTTTTCACTCAAATCTGTTCTGCCTACTCTAATTAAAATATAAATAAATTGAGCTAAGAAAGATAGATATAAAAGTACAAATATAGAATTAAAAAATATTTTTCTAAGTTTTCCCATTTTTTCCTCGTTTTCTTTAATAAATAAAACCCTATCTTCTGTTGCCAGGTGATAGGAAACCCCGCAAAAGCAATCGAGACTACCAACAATTGCCAGTAATGTCTCAAAACCTAATTAGGCAGCCATTGCAAAGCGAACTGTATCGTTCGCAGCGATTCTATCGCCATTCAGTTTTTATCAGTTCTTACGAAACTACCCGAATTCAGTCGATTTGCCTTTATTACGTCTGTCGATACTAATTTCAGCCCCAGAAGATCATAAACAAATTATAAAACTTATTTATAATCTCTAAACTCACCCTTAAAGATGGTGGAGCTGTGGGGAACTGCCCCCCAGTCCAAAACGGTTATTCCGCAACGAGTTCAGAATTATCATCACAAAAGTGACATAGTCATTTTAATTAAATAACTGGAAAAATCAAGTTTTTTAGTCTAGCATTACTCTCATGAAATTCTTAGATAAAGCAAAGATTTATATAAAAGCAGGAAATGGCGGAAATGGATCTGCAAGTTTCAGACGCGAAAAATTTATTGAATTTGGCGGTCCTGATGGTGGAGATGGTGGAAAAGGCGGGAATGTTATTTTTAAAGCAATTCCAAATGTTAATACTTTAATCGATTACAGATTTAAAACAAAGTTTGTTGCAGAAAATGGAAAAAATGGGACAGGTAAAGGATGTACTGGAGCAAGTGGTAAAGATTTAATTTTATATGTTCCAACTGGAACTGTTATTTTATCTGAAAATGAACAAATACAGTATGCAGATTTAAAAAATGATGGTGATGAATATTTGGCACTTAAAGGTGGAAATGGAGGTTGGGGTAATTTACATTTTAAAAGTCCGACAAACCGAGCACCAAGACAAGCTAATGATGGGCTTATTGGAGAAGAAAGAACTGTTATATTAAAATTAAAATTAATCGCAGATATAAGTTTAATTGGTTTTCCAAATGCTGGAAAATCCAGCCTTTTATCTGCACTTACCAATGCAAGACCAAAAGTCGCAAATTATCCATTTACAACCTTAAATCCTGGTCTTGGAATTATGTATGCACATGAAAGAGAATTTGTATTAGTTGATCTTCCAGGACTTATTGAAGGGGCATCAAAAGGTGTTGGACTTGGTGATAAATTTTTAGCACATGCAGAACGCACTAGAATGATTTTACATATTTTAGATGGATTAGAAGAAAATCTAACAGAAAGATATAAAAAAATAAGAGAAGAAATAAAGTCCTATGGAAATGAATTATCAAAGAAAAGAGAAATTGTTATAATAAATAAAATTGACTCAATTGATGAAGAAAATCTGGAAGAAAAAATAAAAGAATTTAAAAAGAAAACTAAACTAAAGGATGTGATTGCAATCAGTGCAGTTGCAAGAACAAATATTCATAACTTAATAAATTTAATTGAAAAAGATTTTTAGAAACATAATATTGACAAATTAATATTTAAGTATAAACTATCTAGCATTATGATTGAGAAAGGATATTTTGAGATCGGTTGCTCTTACAGTTTTAATAAAAATCCTGTTATTAATGGAACGGGTTTTCCAGTTTTGGATAAACTAGAAAATTATCTATCTAAACAATATGAAGATAAATATATTGATTTAGGTGAATTTAGACATCTTAATTCTATGTTTTGTTCGTTTGGTTTTGATAGGAAAAATATAACTATTTCATATAATATAGATAAATCTATTTTCAAAAAATATAGTAAAAGGATATTTGAATATATAAAGCATTATCTTTATATAAATAACATAGAATATACAGAAACAGAAAGTTTATTTATTATAAAGAAAAAAACTTTAGATAAAAATTTTCCAGAATATAAAGATATTTTTTTTAATAAAATATTAAAATATTTGAAAGGTTTAGATTTATCAAAACGATCTAAAACATCAATTTACTTTCAAGATGCAATTGATTTAAATGGAGTTATAAAATATTCTAAAAAATGTTTAAAGAAATTATATATTTAATAAAGACAGAAAAATTTTTATCTAATTATGCAAAACAATTTCAGTCATTTATAGAAATTTTTAATTTGAAAAAAAGAGAAATTGAAAATAAAAAAAATCAAGACAATAAATTAAGAAAAGAAGATGATGAATTAGGAAAAGAAATTAAAGAATTTGCAAAAACAATTTTACAGAAATATTTTAATTTAAAAAAGTATGGATTAAAAGTAGATTTAAAATTTGTTTCATTCAAAAAAGAACTTCCTGAAAATGAAAATTGCTTAGGGTTTGCTTGTATAAAAGAAAAAGAATACGATGATAAAGGATATTCATTTAATAAAGACACAGAAAAAAAGGAAGGAGAAATTTGGCTTAATTCTGATCATAAATTTACTTTAAGCGAGTTTTTAGGAACACTTGCACATGAGATAAATCATATTCTAGATCATAATGGACTTGGTTTTCTAAATGAACAACAAATACAAATATTCGAATTAACAGGCGGACATTATACAACAATTGATGATACGTTTAAAGAAAATTATAGGAAAAATTTAAGTGAACGAGTTTCTTTATGTATATCAAGTATATTTGAAATTAGAAAAAAACTTTATTAGAATGAAATTCTTATCCAAAATTATAGAAAGAAGTTATATTATGAAAAAAATAATTAGTACTAGGATAAAAATAAGGGAAATTAAAGAATTATTGAATGATCAGAAATTAGTTAGTGAATATGAACAATTCAGAAGACTTTTAAATTATAAAGATACCAATCCACTTCATATAAATATTCAATTTGCACGTGGTGCAATAGAAAGAATGATAAATGATTTAAATCATTTTAATAAACCAAATATAAGAAATAAATTATTAGATATGTTATTTGATTTTTTAAAAATGCGTGAAATAATTATGAAATATAGTTTTATTTATAATACAGAAAATGAATACGAACCAGAAATGGAGACTTTTGTGGAATTAGCAGAATTTTCAAAATATTATGATAAAACAAAAAATATGAATAAAATATTTGAAGAATATTGTATTTTTTTCATACAAATATCAAAATTTCTTGCAATTCATAAGTTCAGAAATAAAAATATTTTAAATCGTTATCATAATTATATGGAATTTGAATGTCAAAAAAGTTATTAATAGTTATCTTATCTACTTTCTTTGTTCAAAATCTATTTGCTAAAAGTGTAATAGATAATTTATTCGATACAGAAGATTCAAATATTTATATTAACTTAAATATTGGATTACAAAATATTAGGACAAAAAATTTTAATTTGTTAGAAGATAAGTATAATTCAAAATTATTTATATCAAATTCTTTAAATAAAAAATTTGATATTCAAACAGGTATAATTTTAGATAATCTAAAAATTGGATTTGAGTTTTCAAATTCAAAAGGTTATGGAAATATCAATTTCTATAATATAAACAAAAGTATTTCTTTTAGATCAGAGTCAAATAATTTTCTGTTAAATATATCATCCCTAACAAATCTTAATAAATCTTTTGATTTCGAGCTTGGTGGAGTTTTAGGATTAACCAAAACAACAACAGATAAAAGTGAATTGTTAAATGATTTTTATGAAAGATATTATCTTAATTTTGGAATAATATTTGGACTTAGTTATAATATAAATGAAAATAACTCAATTTTACTATCTTTAAAACCAAATGCATATTTAATCATAAATAAAAGTTTAGATTTCCCATTGTTTTATATAACCACTATCACTAGTTTAAATATAGGCTATCTTTATAAATTTTAAATTTGATTTGATAAATATAAATAGATATATTAGAAAAACACCTAATAGTAAATTTGTATTATCAAAGGAATAAAATTATATGAAAAAATTATTAAATTTAATGATTATTGTATCTCTTAGTGGATGTGGTGCTATGGGAATTGGTTCAAACCATGAAACGAATATATTTAATAATTCAAAAGATACTATAACAGTAACTTCCAGTTCTGGAATTTATAAAATATCATCAAATAAAAATTTAGTTGTTTATTCAGATAATAATTTATCAATTTCAAACCCACGCTCTGATTGTCCTCAGGTAAATATAAACAATAAGCCTAATGTTGTTGCAATTTTTCTTGATGTATTTCCTGGATTTTTTCTTGGATTAATACCAGTATTTGTTGATGCAGTTACAGATAATCTATATAAAATGCCATCAAGTTATGCTTATAACTGTAATATTTAAATAAAATAAAAATTTTTTACTTTATATAAAAAAAATCACTGGTTTAACTAGTGATTTTTTATTTTTAGATAATCTTTTTAGTTATACTTTATAAAAAATTTTAATATAAATTCATATCTAAAGCTTATTTATTATATATTGTAATAAACAAACTTTATAAAGATATATCTTTATGGATTTTTTTTAATAATTCATTTTCTAAAAATCTTACCATTCTCTCTGGTTGTATAACCATACCATATTTTTTATCATTATATATAAGAGGCTCAGAAGTTTTAAAACATATATCCCAAAAGAGTTTTGGAGTAATGTTAAAATATACCTGTTTCATCAAAGCATAAACACCTGCTAAATATGGTGTTGACCATGACATTCCTGCACCTGCTCCAATATATATATAATTATTGTGTCCAAAATATCCTGCAACTGTACGTCCTCCTGCAGGAATTAACAAACAATTTTCCAAAGATTTATTTTTCCACCAATAACCAGGTAAATAAGAATTTATATCATCTGGATTTGAATTTATCTTACGATCTAAAGTACAAAAACTTTTACCATCATAAAAAATACTAGAATCGCAAGATATAACAAAAACACCTTTACTTATTAATTCTTTTATTAATTCTATATATTCTTGATTATTATGTAAACCAGCCAAATTGATTGATACAACAGAAAATCTTTCCCTTTCTGATGATAATTTTGAATTTATAAATAAAATCCTTTTTAATGCTTTTATATAAGAAGAAACATATATTTTTCTATCACCTTGTAATAATGGTTTTTCATTAGGTTCTCCAAGCATACTGCTTGTAGCGAAATATACTAATTTAACATCTGGAGATACTCCTATTGATTTTCCACATAATAAACTGGATACTGCATTTCCATGAAAATCCGCATTATTTTCAAAAGATGAAAGAAAACAATCCCTATAATTTATTAAATTATCTTTAAATTCAAGATGCTGTGTATCTAATCTTTGATCTATAATTGCAACATTTATTCCTTTTCCTGTTATACCTTTTTTATGTAAATTTCGTATACCAAGTCCAGGATTTTTTCCTTCTTCTAAAATTTTATTTGGATCAAAACCAAGTGGAAGTTTATCAATATTTGGAAAAATAGCTCTATTATCAAATGTAAGAAAATCTAAAGCATCTTTTTGATTTGAAAAATCTAAATCAGATATATCTTCCCCACAAACAACAAAAGAATGTGGATCCAACTTAAAATTTTCATCTTCAAAATTTGAAATTCTTTTAAATGATCCATCAACTGGTTTTCCACCTTTTTCTATTTTAAATATTTTTTCTGACATAAATATACCTTCAATAAAATTGCTATTTCCTTTTAATTTAAAACAATATTCATAATTTTAAAGAGTTTTAAAATAATAACTAAACAAAGAAGTAAGATTTAAAATTAAAATCTTACTTCCACAATTTTTAAATAAAACTATAATTCATTTTTAAATGATCTGGATTATAATTACCATTCATAATAGCAATTGTATCTTCTAATAAAACCAATTCTTCATTTGTTGGAACCATAAATACTTTTATCTTACTTGATTTCTTACTTATCTCTGTCTCATTACATCCACGATAAGTTGCAGTTTTAGCATTTATCTCTTTATCCAGTTCAATACCCAAATGTTCCATATTTTCACAAACTGCTTCTCTTAATTCAAAGCCATTTTCACCAACACCCGCAGTAAATACTATTGCATCAACAGGTTCTCCTATTGCAGCAATATACGATCCAACAAACTTTTTAATTCTTGCAACTTCCATATCAAAAGCAAGCCTGCATCTGTCATCATCTTCAATATGTTCTTGAACATCTCTTCTATCTGCATAACATTCAGTTATACCAAGCACACCAGATTTTTTATTTAAAAACTCCATAATAAGTTTATCAGAAAGCCCTAACTTCTCTTTTACATAAAAAGGAACAGAAGCGTCTAAATCTCCACATCTTGTACCCATAATCAAACCCTCAAGTGGTGTCATACCAAGTGACGTATCAATACTTTTTCCATGTTTAATTGCACAAGCAGAAGCACCAGATCCTATATGAAGAGATACTATATTACATTTTTCTGCTGGCTTTCCAAGAACTTTTGCAACCCTTTTTGAAACATAAAGATGTGATGTTCCATGAAATCCATATTTACGAACTCCAAGTTCTTTATACCAAGCGTTCGGTACCGCATAACGGAAAGCATATTCTGGAATTGTTTGATGAAAAGCAGTATCAAAAACACCAACCTGAGTTGCATTTGGTAAAATCTCTTTTGCTGCCATAATACCAGTTAAATTTGCAGGATTATGAAGAGGAGCCAAATCAGATAAATCTTTTACAGTTTGTATTACTTCATCTGTTATTTCAACTGAAGATGCGAATTTATCTCCACCATGTCCAATACGATGTCCAACAGCTTTTATATCTTGTAAATTAACTCCATTTGATTTAAGTAAATCTATAATTTTATTTAAAGCAATAAGATGATTATCTAAATTAGTAATAAGTTTATCACTTTTATCCAGTGTACCAAACTTTATAAAAGATGATTCTTCACCTATTTTTTCAGCATTTCCTTTAAATACAGGAACTTTAGTATCTATATCAAATAATTGAAATTTTAAAGTAGAAGAACCACAATTTAAAGCAAGTACATACATTTTTCATCCTTTTGTTTTTATGCCACCATTTGATAATTTGAATTCCAATTTTGTATAAAATTATTTTTATTAAGATCAAATATCTTTTGTTTTAATTTCTTTGATCCAAATCTAAAACTATCCAATTTTGTTGATACTACAAGATCCCAATAAGCCATTAACTCTTTATATTTTTCTAAATTATCTATAGCATTTAAATCTTGAAGATTATCATTTAATTCATTTCCCTTATCATTTAAGAAATTTATATAGTCATTTTTCTCATTTGTTTTATTCTCTATAGTATTGACATAGTTTTGAAACTTATCATTCCTTTCATTTAATCTTTCAATTCTATTTTCTCTTGTGTTTATCTGATATTCAATACTAGTAATATAATTTTTTAAATTATTAATCTGATTATTAGCATTATTTATATCATTTTTCCTTTTATTTATCTGAGTCTCAATACTAACAATATATGAATTCAATTTACTAATTTTTGCATTATTATTGTTTATCTCATTTATTTTTTCATTTTTCTTAGATTCAAGAACACTAACATACCCATTTAATCTATTAATTTTTTTTGTATCATTTGTTTTACTTATCTTATCATTTAACATATTTTCTTTATTATTTAAGAATTGTATGCGATTATCTGCCTCTTGAATCTGAGCATTTACTTCATTTAGTTTATATTCTAACTTTTTTTTCTGTTCATCTACTTTATTTATATAATCAGTTAATTTCTTAATTTGCTCTTTTGCTTGATCTACTTTATTATTCAAATTACTTTTTGCATTATCCAAGTTAGTTACGTCTCTATTTAAATTATTAATCTGAGTATTATTATCTTGTATTTTACTATCTAGGATTTGTTTTTTGTTAATCAAACTTGATGTATATGATTGAACTTGCGATATTTCGTCTTGGTTTATATTTATTTTATTCTTTAAATCTTTGATATTATTATCTCTTTCCAAATCACTTTGTTTAATTACTTTTTTTAACTTACTTGATGCACCTTTAAACTTTGTTCCTGTTCTATTAATACTATTTGAAAGTGCAGTTATACCATAACCAATTCCTAAAGTTGCAAACTTTAAAGTTTTATCAAAAGCTTTTGTTACATACTGAACACCCTCATTTTTATTCCAAGAAAGTCCTTTATCTGAAAATATTTGAAAACTATCTTTTGACAAAGCATCCATTGTTTTACTTGTTGTATAGCCATATCTTATAATAGCTAAAATTTCCATGGCGACTTTTGCTTCATGCACTTTATTTTTCTTTATAGCTGATACAATCATCTCAGAAACAATAGCACACAATTGACTGCCATTTTTAAGAGCTCCATTAAAAGCTTTTGGCATTGTTTCTTTAAAATCAGAAAAAATTTCTTCAAAATATTTAAAAGCTATCAAACTTTTAGGAGATTTAGTTTTTAAACTTGATTTTATTTTTCCTGATTCTTCTAATATTTTACCTAAACCATCGGTTGGTTTAATCTTTGCAGAACTTATTGCTTTAACTATATTTTTTGCTTCAAAAGAGATAAATAATCTATCACCTTTTAAAGTCATATATTTTTCAAGATAATCTTCGTAAGTATCATCTTTCCATTTTTTCAATTCTTGAGAAAATGTCAATTTATCTTGTTTTTTTGAGGGAATATAATCTTCACTTTGTTCATTATCATAATCAGTTAATTCAACAGCTCTTTCTATTCTGTTTGTTATTAAGCTTCCACCATTATTTGAAAAGGTATTACGAATATTTTTATTAGTATAAAGAGTTTTAAAGATAGATTTGTAATTTTTTTTAAAAAACTCTAATTTATTTTGATTAATAAATTCTCTGTCTTGCTCTAAAATTTGTCCAATATCATATAACTTGTCATTTATTAATGAATACTCAGCTTGATGTTCATCATCATATGGTAGAGAATCCCTAACCGCACTTAAAAACTTCTGTATATCTTTTTCATCGTTTATATTAATATTTCCTGTCTTTATATTATTTAAAAGATTACTAGAGATATCTCTTTTTAAATCACCTAATATTTTTTTATAGAACTTAGCAGTATCACCATTATTTAAACTTAATGCTTCTTGTTCTATTTTATTATATAAAGAACTTAATTCTTGAATAAATCTGGGAGACAAATTTCCACTTGAAAATAATTTATTAGGTCCAAAACTGTCATTGAAAAAAGTTGAAACTTTTTTATCATCCAAAAAGGAATCTTTATTTTCATCCATACTACGAAAAGTATCTCTAAAAACTTTATATAAATATTTCCATTCATCATCTGATAAAGAAGAACTTAAGTCTGGCAAATCATTAGGATTACCGTTTTGATCCAATAAATCCTTTTTCCAATTCTCCATATTTTTAGTAAAGTCATCGTTTTTAGAAAAATCTTTAAAACGAGCCATTACATCATCTGGCATATTATTGAAATGCATTTGTCTGAAGAATAATAAAAGCTGATTTCTTATACTGCTGGTATCCATAATAAAACCTTTTACTCTACAATATTATTATAGTTATAAATCAAGTAAATACAAGCTATTAAAGGCAAATAATTTTATAAAAAAATAGTTTGACTTATATTCAAAAAGTTATAAAATACGTAGAGACTCTTTGGGATTGTAGCTCAGTTGGTAGAGCAAATGACTTTTAATCATTGGGTCCAGGGTTCGAATCCCTGCAATCCCACCAGTTTTTTAAATATTTACCCTTTCAAAATCTCTTCTATTCTACTTGATTTGCGTACAGTACTTTATTTTATTAAATTTAAAATTTTCATAGTATAAGCTCATCCTCCTCCCCATTTTATTGACATTATCTATAAGTAGCCATTTTTTTAACTCTGCTTAATATCACAATTAAATTCTTCTGAAATTGAAGATTTGGATATTGCCTCAAATATTATATATTTTTATAAAATTCCTTTTTATTTGAAAATAAAATAAACAGAAGTTAAAATTGTATTAAGGAACTGCAAAAAACAAATAATTAACATAAATTAGAAGTTATTTAGGTAATTTGAATGGATGATAAAATAAAAGAATTTTGGATTAAATTTTGCAATGAAAAGAAATTACCAATAGATATAAAATATCAATATTTTAGTTTCGGCAATACAAAAGATATGGCTGATAAATTGGCAGAATTAGTTAATTGTAATATTAAGACAGCTACAACTTCAGCATTTGAACTATATGAAATAGGAGAAGATATACCAAAGGCTTTGGATTATAATATAATTCTCAATGGTTCTAAAAAGCCTGTATGTATTACGCAAACAAAACTAGTATATATTATTCCTTATAATTTAATTACACCTGAACACGCATGGCATGAGGGTGAAGGTGATAGAAGTTATCAGTATTGGAGAGAGGTTCATGATAGATACTTTTCTGAAAGATATAAATCGATAGGAAAAGATTTTTATGAACAAGCTCCAATGGTATGCGAAGTATTTCAAAAGATTTATTAAAAAACTCCTATTTTATCAAAAACTAAGAAGAAGTTTTTCATTTTCAAATAGCTAAAAATTTGATTTTTATCATCTGTTTCAAATAAATAGATATTAACTCAAGATGGACGAGGTAAAATATCTTTTTTTATTTTATTATTTTATTTTAAATAAAATGTAATCGTTGAAACAACTCTGACTTTTTTATCTATGGATTGTTTTTCATTATTTGACCAATTATCAATTGGATCTCTTGATTCTATAGAAAAAACACCTTGATTAGCAGTATAAATCTTACCAAGTGTTGTATCTGCATCTTTTGCAAATTGCTCACCTGATACCTTTGCATTCTTTGTTGCCTGCTGGATCATCTCTGTTTTTATATCATTTAAACCATTAAATATATAAATTGGACCAGAATAATCATTTGTTATAGCAATTCCTTGACTTACCAAATCTCCAAGCTTTCTTGAAACAGAATCTACTAAATTAACATTATTAGATCGTATTAAAACACCTGTCTCTATAACATAGCGTTTATTTTCTAAACTTTTCATTTCATCACGGGATAAATAATCTGTACTTCTATCTTTTACTTGAATACGTAAATCTTGTAATTCATAATCCTTAAAACCTTGAGAAATAAAAAACTTTTTTACTTTTTGTATATCTGTATTTAAATCTTTTTGAATAGATAATAAACTTGAACCAACTTTACTTATATGTATATTCCAAACAGCTAAATCAGCTTTTACATCTTTTTCTGCAAGTCCTTTAACTGTCACAGTTCTTTTAGTCATAGACTTAAATATTCCATTACCTATAAAATAACCAGATAGTGCTAAACTGAATGAAAGTATTATTGGAATAAAAATATTTTTAAATTTAGACTCAGTAAACATATTTTCTTTCATAATTTATCCTCTTTTTCTACGAGTTTTTTCAGCAGATCTTTTCATATGATTAAATATCATATTAACTTCATCAGAAGTTATTTGATTAAAAGAATTAATAGTATTTGGATTTTTAATAATGTATTTTGGTAATGTCCCAGATGAATTTGTATCACAAACAAAACTATAATCAGAACTTAATAATTCTCCAAAACAATTAGCTTTTTGAATATCTAAAATATTTTTTTGTGCTAAATTTTCACAAGTTGGTTGATACATACTATCAGAAATAATCTTACCATTAGGTAAATCCTCAGTTTGTTCCATTGGAATATTTTTACACCAAACTTTAACATATTTATTATCTTTAAGAGCATAAATACCATTATCTATTGTCTTTCTTACACCAAAACAATTTTTATTTTTTAAAAATACATCAAAATCAAAATCTTGTGATACAATACTCGGATCATTTATCTCATCTTTAGATAAAATTTTATTCTCAAAAACACCATTAAGAGCATCTTTACATATTATTTTTTTACCTTTACATTTTGCCAGTTCATCAAACTGATCTATATTTTTTTGTTTCAAAGCTTTATAAGCATCATCATTTTCATCAATTTTTCCACCTTTTAAAAATTTTAATTTTTCTTTTTCAAAATCTATAAATAAATAGCCTGGTGTATTGTAAGATACATTATAACAACTTGAAAAAGCCTTTGGTTTGCATATTGTTGGATGATTTCCAAAAACAAAAGAATAAGCAGAATTAAAAAACAAAAAACTAACAGAAAAAATAAAATTTATTATTTTCATAGTATAATAACCTTGCTTAGATCTAAGATTAACATTTAAATAAATTATTTTCAAATGATAAAATTTTAATTTTAATAGTGGATTAAATTTGATATAATTGTCTGTAAATTATAGGATCATATAAAATGAGAATTAAACTAATACTATTTTTATCATTATTATTCATTTTGCCTTTTTATTCTGCTTTTTCTATTACTCGAGATAGTCCAGAAATTGAGAAAGAAAAAACCTTTTGGACGATTCCTAACAAGACCAGAGAAGTAAAGTATAAAAAAAATGGTCAACTATGTTATGGCTATGGTGAAAATGATAAGATTATACTTTTAAGAATATATCATGGAATTGATGTATCTAAAGTTGAAGAAGATCCTGAATGTGCACCTTTAGTGAAAGATGTAGTTGGAAGATTCAGTAAAAGAATAAAAGATAATAGTCTTATTTTTTTAACAGCTTCTGCTAGTTTTTCTGGACCTCAACAATATAACACTTATGTCCTGAATCAAGGAAGGCTCAACGAAATGTATAATATATTAAGAAATTCTTTTACCTCAGATTCTTTACCAAAAGATGTAACTACTATAAGTTTTAATCTTGGACAAATAGTTTTCGATGTAGAGAGTTCAAAATACAGATATTCTCAAGCAATTCTGTTTAAAAATACTATACCAGATGAATTATACAATAAAGCAAAAGCAGCATTGGCTTATTATAAAATGAAATCATTACTGAAGGGTTTAAAGACAAGTGTATGGAAAGATAAAGATGGAAAATTTAATAAACACAGATTATTATCAGACAGTATAGCGGGAGTAGTATTAGGAACTGCTGGAGGACTTATAACAAGTACAGTAATGAAGAAAGTACAAGTAAAAAATGGTTATGAAGATATACAGTGTACAATAAACGGTCAATCAGTAGCCTCTTATGGTGATGAGTTTAGTGTCGGTATTAAATAAGATAAAAAAGCCAATTTAAAATTGGCTTTTTTATTAAATACTATTTAACTAATTAACTTAAAAACTTATAAAATTATTTTTAATATTGAGTATCGATTGTTATTTTATAAGAAATTAACTTATTTAAAAATTAATTAGAACTATTATACTTTTTTATAAAATCTTCCTTAAAATCTTTAAAATTATCTTCTTCTATTGATTTTCTTATATTTCTCATTAAATCTTGATAAAAAGTTAAATTATGTTGTGTAAGTAACATAGAACCTAAAATTTCATTAGATTTAACTAAATGATGCAGATAAGCTTTGGTAAGTTTACACGCTTCACAATCACAATTTAAAGATAATGGAGTATCATCATATTTAAATTTCGAATTTCTTATATTTATTGTACCAAATTCTGTAAATGCTTGTCCTGTTCTTCCAGCACGAGTTGGCATAACACAATCAAACATATCTATACCTCTTTCAACAGCACCTAAAATATCCAAAGGAGTACCAACCCCCATTAAATACCTTGGTTTATCAAAAGGTAAAAAATTTGTTGTAAAATTAATAATATCAAACATTACATCTTGAGGTTCACCAACTGCTAATCCCCCAACAGCAAAACCATCAAAGTTAATTTCAGTTAATTCTTTTGCAGATTTTTCACGTAAATCTTTAAAATCAGCACCTTGAACTATTCCAAAGATACCATAACCATCTCTATTTATAAAAGAATCAAACGATCTTTTTGCCCAACGGGATACTCTTTCAACATTTTTTATAACTTTATCTTTATCTGCTGGTAATTTTAAACACTCATCTAAAACCATAGTTATATTTGAATCAAGTTGATGTTGAATTTGAACAGATTTTTCAGGAGTTAAAAAATGTTTTATTCCTCCATCTATATGTGAAGTAAATTCAACACCGTCTTCTTTTAATTTAGTAAGTCCAGATAAAGACATTACCTGAAAACCACCACTATCTGTTAAAATTGGCTTTTTCCAACCAGAAAAATTATGAAGACCTCCAAATTTTTCAATTAAGTCTCCACCTGGTCTCATCATTAAATGATAAGTATTTCCTAAAATAACTTCTGTTCCTGTTTTTTCAACTTGTTGCATAGTCATAGCTTTTACAGTACCAGCCGTCCCAACAGCCATAAAAGCAGGTGTTTGAAAATCTCCATGTGCAGTTCTAACAATTCCACGTCTCGCATTTTCATTTTTATATAAAACTTTAAAAGATAAAGACATTTTTAAATATCCTTTTTAAATAATAAACAACAATCACCATAACTAAAAAATCTGTAATTATTATCTATTGCGTGCTGATAAGCTTGTTTCATAGTATCTAATCCAGAAAAGGCAGATACTAACATAAATAAAGTTGATTTAGGAAGATGAAAGTTTGTAAGTAAAACATCAACTATTTTAAATTTATAACTAGGGTATATAAAAATATCTGTAGTTCCATTAAAAGCCTCAATTTTTTTATAATTTTTAGCACTTGATTCTAATAATCTTAAACTTGTTGTCCCAATTGCAATAACTCTTTTTGCACTATTTATAATTTCAGCTTGTTCTTCTGTAATTTCACCAAATTCACTATGCATTTTATGTTTTGTTATGTCTTCAGTTTTAACTGGCATCCATGTACCACTACCAACATGAAGAGTAATATTTACAATTTTTACACCTTTGTCTTCTATTTTTTTTAATAGATCTTTTGTAAAATGTAATCCTGCAGTAGGAGCCGCCATAGATCCTAATTTTTCAGCATAAACAGTCTGGTATCTCTTATTATCTAATTCAGTTGCAGTTCTCTTTATATAAGGAGGTAAAGGCATTTTACCAACTTTATCTAAAACTTTTAAAGAATCTTCACAAATAAATTTTATTTTTAAACCACTCTCTTGAAGTATATCTAAAATTTCAATTTTTGTTCCATCTTCTAAAATTAAAATATCAGATATATTTAATTTATTAAATTTTTTACATAAGCCAAACCAAATATTTTTTGATATAGAAGTATGTAAAGTTATTTCAAAATCACTATCTTTAAACTTTGCATTAAAACGAGCAGGAATTACTTTTGAATTATTAAAAACTACTACATCGCCCTCTTTTAAAAAATCTACAAAGTCCTTTATAGATTTATCTTCTAAACTTGGTACAACAAGCATTTTTGAAGAATCACGATCTTGAAGTGGATTGGATGCAATTAATTTTTCAGGAAGAACAAAATCAAAATCAGAAGTTCTTATCATTTTACAAAATCCAAACCTTGCAGAATATAATTTTCCTTATCCTCTTCCCACTTTGGATCAACTTTTACAAACAAATGTAATCTAGCATTTACATCCCATTGGTTTTGAATATCAAATCTTGCCTCCATCCCTATTTTTTTTAATTGATCCCCACCTCTTCCAATTAATATTTTTTTATGAGAAACAGATTTAA
The DNA here is from genome assembly GCA_963540515.1 of uncultured Alphaproteobacteria bacterium. Lineage (GTDB taxonomy): Bacteria > Pseudomonadota > Alphaproteobacteria > Rs-D84 > Rs-D84 > JAFGMC01. The sequence goes on along the minus strand of CAUTNA010000003.1, from coordinate 20,229 downwards.
CAAGTACCTTTTGATAAATATCTAAAATTCCATCACTGTCAACATCAACTTTTTCAGTTATCACATTTATTAAATATGGTAATTCTTTATGTATATATTTATAAATTTTTTCACGAGTAAGCTCTGATAAATACAATTCATCAGGTATATCAATACTGTCTTTTGGATCAAATAAATAACAAGATTCTGGCATAACAGAAGACAAAGATTTAAGTATTGAATCAATTCCATCTTTCTTTAATGCAGAAATCATAAATATTTCTTTAAAAGAATAAAGACTTGATAATTCTTGTGCTAACTCTAATAAATTTGATTTAGGGACAAGATCAATTTTATTCAAACAAGCAAATACATTTTTTAAATTTTTAAATTTTGAAATTATATCTTTAACTGTTTTTGTTATGCCTTTCTTTGCATCTATCATAAGAAGTATTGCGTCCGTTTGTCCTATGGAATCAAGAGCTGTACCAACCATAGCTCTATCTAATCTCCTATTTGGTTTAAATATTCCAGGAGTATCAAAAAATATGATCTGAACATCACCAAACATTTTAACAGCTTTAATTCTTGTTCTGGTTGTTTGGACTTTATGAGAAGTAATTGATATTTTTTTATTAAAAATTGCATTTATAAAAGTACTCTTACCAGAATTGGTAGGACCAACAATTGCAACAAAACCTGACTTAGTTTTAATCATAATTTTAGTATATAAACTTTAAACAAAACTTCAAATAAAACTTTAATAAAAAAAATAAAACCTATAGAACTTATAATCTATAGGTAATAAAAAATCATAAAATAAAAATTAAAATTATTTTGATTTTTTGCAAGATGAGCAACCACAAGCCTTTTTAGCAGGTGCTTTCTTTGCAACAACAGCTTTTTTAACAGCTGGCTTTTTTGCTGTTGCAGGTTTTGCAACTGGCTTTGCAGGAGCTTTAACAGCAACCTTTTTAACAACTGGTTTTGCACTGGTTGCTTTAGAAGCAACAGGCTTTTTTACAGCTGGTTTTGTTGCAACTTTTTTAACAGCTGGCTTTTTTGCTGTTGCAGGTTTTGCAACTGGCTTTGGATCCTCTTTCTTTTTAGATTTTCCTAAGAATGAAAATACCATTCTTTCTCTCCTTTACATATACTTTTTTTATTTAAGAACAACTCAATGTCCTTGATACATTTTATATAAATTCAAAAAATTAGTAAAGAGTAAAATAACTAAAAAACATCAAAAAATACAAATAATTTGCAATTAACTATTCATAACTGCAAAAAAATCTGCATTAGTTTTTGTAGTTCTAATTTTATCTAATAAAAATTCCATAGCCTCAAGTGTTCCCATAGGGTTAACGATTCGCCTTAAAACATACATTTTTGATAGAGTATCTTTTGATACAAGTAAATCTTCTTTTCTTGTTCCAGATTTTGTTATATCTATTGCAGGATAAACACGTTTGTCTGATAATTTTCTATCTAAAATAATTTCACTGTTTCCAGTTCCTTTAAATTCTTCAAAAATAACTTCATCCATTTTTGATCCTGTTTCAATTAAAGCTGTTGCTATAATTGTAAGAGAACCACCACCTTCTATATTTCTTGCAGCACCAAAAAATCTTTTTGGTCTCTGGAGTGCATAAGCATCAACACCACCTGTTAAAACTTTACCAGAACTTGGTACAACAGTATTGTAAGCACGTCCAAGCCTTGTTATAGAATCAAGCAATATAACAACATCTTTACCTGCTTCCACTAATCTTTTAGCTTTTTCTATAACCATCTCTGCAACTTGTATATGACGAGAAGCAGGTTCATCAAAAGTACTTGATATAACCTCTCCTCTAACACTTCTCTTCATATCTGTCACTTCTTCTGGTCTTTCATCAATAAGTAATACCATTAAATTAACATCTGGATAATTTGATGATATAGAATTAGCAATATTTTGTAGCATTACTGTTTTACCAGTTCTTGGAGGAGCAACTATTAAAGATCTTTGTCCTTTTCCTGTCGGAGATATTAAATCAATAACTCTTGCAGATAAAGCTCTGTTTTTATCTTTATCATTTTCTACTTCCATTTTTAATAATTCATCAGGATAAAGAGGAGTCATATCATCAAATGAAACACGATGACGTAATTTATCAGGAGAATCACCATTTACTCTTTCAATAGTCTCTAAGGCAAAATATTTTTCTGATTCATTTTGAGGTGCTTGAATCTGTCCCTCAACATAATCTCCAGTTTTAAGACCATATTTTTTTATAAGAGATGGAGATACATATAAATCATCCGGTCCAGCTAAATAATTACTTTCTGAAGCACGCAAAAACCCAAACCCATCTTGTATTCGTTCTAAAACACCATCACCTATTAAAGTATTATTTTTATCAGAAGCAATTACACGAAGAACAGCAAATCTTAACTGTTGAACATTTAATTGTGATGGGTTTTCAATACCCATCTCCTCAGCCATATTTAAAAGTGCGAGAGCAGACTTAGACTTCAATTCATTTAGATGCATAAAATAACCTTTAAATTTAAAATCAGAATAGATTCAGAGAACATACTAACAAAATATACAAAAAACTCAAATAAAATTAAATTTCATTTTCATCAGAAAAAGAGACAGATTTTGAAATATCAGCACCATGTTCTTTTAAAATACTAACAAGATCAATAACCTCGCTCTTAGCTTTCGAGAAACTTGTCTTCTTAGTCTTTAAAATTTCTGATGCTTTTTTAAAATCTTCTTTACTCATAACTTCTATTATTTATAGCTTATAAAAATAACATAATTTTTATTTAAATCAACCTATTTCGAGTTTATTTCCTCAACTTTACAATTATCAGAATTACAGACTTCTTTTTCTATTTTTATAGAAGTCTCTTGCTTTGGCTGTTCTGTATAATGTACTTCTTTTATAACTTTTGCTCTTCTATTTTCAGGGCTTGAAACACCATCACCAAGATTTATTTTATTGTCTTTTTCCCCAGCAGATACTGCAACAATTTGACCAGCAGGTATTCCATATTTTATAAGCATTTTTTGAACAGCCTCAGCACGTTTTCCACCCAATGCATAATTGTAAGAGGTACTTCCAACGGTATCAGTATGTCCAATTACGGAAACTTTTATATTTTTATTTTCTTGAGTTGCTGTTGCCAATTTTTTTATCAGATCTTCATATTCTGGTTTTATTTTTGTTTTATTAAAATCAAATCTTACCTCTAAAATTTCTTCCATAACATGTTGCTTAGGTTCTAGTGGAATCTGTTGAACCTTTAAAACTGTTTTCTCTAATGACGCTTTTTCCATCTTATCAAGTCTGGCATTTATTGCTTCAATCTCAGATCTCATAGTCATCATCATATCTATAAACTCAGCACGAGAAATACTTTCTTCACGAGAATTTACAGTTGTTTCAGTTTCAGCTGTCAGAGTTTCAATCGTTGTAGTACCAGAAGGTTGTAATGATTTTTCTTCTACAATCTTAATATCAGAATTTTCATTAGATTTTCCTTTATCATTTCCATAAATATTTTGATTGAAAACAACAGGAGATACAGGAACTGGATTTATTAAATTTTCAGGAATATTTACATTGTTCACTATAACAAGACCCTCTGTATTTCTAACACTTTTATTTAAAGAAGCATATTTTCCAGTCTCTGGATAATAAAGTTCTTCTTCTGTTTCAATTTCTTCAACTGTTTCAACTTTATTATTTTCAACTATATTAGATGAAGGAGTATTTGTTTTTACAATTTTACCTCCATTCTTAAGTGCATTCATAGCTTTATTAAACCTTATTCTGCATTCATCAGCAGTTGCAAATTGATTTGACGCAAAAGCGGATAACCAACAATCAAATTTTGCTTGGGCTTCTGCCGCAATTGGAGGATTTTTAATAGAAACATCTCTTTTTAACTGCTCCATTAAATTCTTATAAGATACTATAAAATCAAATTTTGCTTTTTCATCTTCTATATCCCAATTATCCAAAGTTTCAGGGTAAGGAGTATCTCCCGAAAATGCAGTTATAGCTTTATTCGCAAAAGCCTCACCAATATCAGGATAACCACTTGTTCTTGCATTATAAATCGCATAAGAACGGTAATTCATAGCCAATTGATTTAAAAAAGAATCTTTATGAGTTGCAGAATAAACATCTAACTTTTCAATATAATCAACTGTTGGAGTTTCAACCACATCAAGATTATCCTGCGACTTATTTTTTAAATTCGAACAAGAAGATAAAAACAAAATAAAGATAAAAATTAATTTAAATTTCATAAAAATAAACCTCAAGTTTGCCCGATTATATAAATTAAGGTAAAAGCAGTAAAGCAAAAACTTTATTTTGTCAAAATAATTATTTATCCATAAACTGTGTAGCAACTGGAGCAATTGTATTTAGAATTCCTCCAACACCACTTCCAGAAATAGCACCAACTTGTTGTATAATATTTCCAGTATTTGTATTTTTTCCAATATTTCCAGCTGTATTTGCTATAAAATTAGTCCAAAGTTCCTTTTTCTTCCTATCGAGCGATGATTTTGAACAATCTTCTGTCTTTTTTAAGAGACCAGCAACTTGTCTTGCCTCACTTTCTGTATAATCTTCTGAAGAAAAAAAGAAAGATATAATCCCAAATAAGTCATAAGCATTTGAAACTGTTATTTCTTTACCTGGACAAACAAGATCACCATTTGGACACATTTTTGCAGTTTTTACCATAGGATATCCATCCCAAATTTTAGCTGAATCTGATTTAGGAAAACTTTCATAACACTCTGGAACTTTTGAAGAAGATAATAGTTTTACACTTGTTAAATAACTTTCTTTATCACCGCAAGAACTATGTCCAGATAACAAATTATCTTTACTTCCCCCAGACTTTGCATATTCTTTTATCATATTGTTTATAAAATTTATCTCTGAACTTGAAGGTACACAATTAGCAGTGAGTGCTTTTTGCTTTGCATTTATATCCATAACAGAACCAACAAGTCCAATAACTCCAGGTACTAAACTTGATCCTTTGACACTATCAACTAATCCAGAATCTTTTGATTTTGTAGTTGATACAGAAGATTTTTTATTTATCTTAACTGCTGAAAAAACATCAACAGATACAAACATTGTAAGTAAAATTATAAAAATCTTAGTAAATCTTAACATTTTCTCTGAGGGTATTATAACATAAAACAAAAAAATATAAAATTGCTTTTTAAATATACCAAATATATACTTTCGAGGATATGGCAATAAAAAACAGAAATATAATTATATTTAATAAGTATAAAAGATTGGCTAGACTTTGGCAGTTTTTCTTTACAGGCTCAGGACTGATTATGGTTGCAACAATTGTTGCAGGAATATTTTTTACAAAACAAATTGTTTGGACTCCACTATCTTTTGTTGATCTTGGTGAAATTATGAATAATCAACTAACAATTACAGAAGCATCATTTGCTGGATTAGATAAAAATAAAGAACCTTTCAATGTAAAAATAGCTAAAGCTTATAAAGAAAATAACAATTCTGACATTTTATTTATTGAAAATATTGAAGGCAATGTTGTAAGGTTTAACAAAGATAAAAAGATAAATAGTAAAATAACAGCTTTAAAAGGAAAGTACTTAATAAAAGAGAAAAAGTTAATATTTTTTGGTGATGTTAATGTAATATCTAATAATGGTGATAAATTATTTACAAAAGAATTAATTATTAAATTATGAAAAATAGTATACTAAAAGTTAGAAACTTATCAAAGTTTTATGGAAAAAAACTTGTTATAAAAGATATATCTTTAGAAGTTAAACAAGGTGAATCTATTGGATTACTTGGTCCAAATGGTGCTGGTAAAACAACGGCTTTTTATTGTATAACAGGACAACTATCTGCAAGTTCAGGAAGTATATTTTTAAATTCTCAAGATATAACAAAATTACCTTTTTATCAAAGAGCTAGACTCCATATTGGTTATCTTCCTCAAGAAAACAGTATTTTCAGAGGTCTTAATGTTGAACAAAATATAATGTCAATTTTAGAGATCGTTGAAAAGGATAAGAAGAAAAGAAAAGAAAAACTAGATTCTTTATTAGAAGAATTTTCTATTACTAGATTAAGATATAGTCCTGCAACTGCTCTATCAGGTGGAGAAAGAAGAAGAGTTGAAATAGCAAGAGCGCTTGCAAATGATCCCAAATTTATATTGTTGGATGAACCTTTTGCAGGAATTGATCCGATTGCAGTAAATGAAATAAGAAATTTAGTGTCTCAACTAAAAAATAGAGGTCTTGGAGTTATAATAACTGATCACAATGTAAGAGAAACATTAGGAATTACAGACAGAAGTTATATTCTTCACAATGGAATTATATTAAAACAAGGTACAACAGAAGAAATTGTAAAAGACAAAGATGTAAAACGGGTGTACCTTGGTGAAAACTTTGTAATGTAATTTTATTATAGTTATCACTCTCTAATATTTTTAGTATTGTTCTCTTGATATTCTTAAATTTTGATAATAGTCTTATAAATATATGAAAGTTGGAATTCTAAATTTTAATAAATTTTCTTTTGGAATAAATTCTATTATTTATAATCTTTTAAATATTACAAAAAATTGGGATTTATTTGTTATTCAAAATGGTATTGACGGAATAATAGACGGAACTGTTGAAAAAATTTCAAAAGACTTTATAAAAAATTTCGATTTATCAAATAGTTTTTTATCTGGAAATTATTCTTCTTTAGAAACTTTTCTAAAAAATGGAGAAATTACAAATTTTAACAAAAAATTAAAACAATCTATTACTAAATTAGGTTTGGATGCTATTATTGTTTTAGGTGATAAAATCGCCTTATCTTATGAATATCATTTTAAAGAAGTTTTTTCTTCTGTTTCTCTTATTCACATTCCAGTAAGTATAACAAACGATATTCCACTTACTGAAAACTGTATTGGTTTTAATTCAACTATAGATAAAATCTCTGATTTTTGCACTGAATTTAATAAAATAGCACAAAATCAAAATAAGTATTTTATTCTACAAACATTTGGTGAAAATAATGGAAATTTAGCACTTTACTCTGGACTTCTTGGAAATGCTGATGCAATTTTATTACATGAGATAAAATTTGATATAAAAGAGCTTACTAAACATTTACTTAAAAATGGTAAAAATTCAGGTATTATAGTTGTATCAAGTGGAATTAAACTTCGTGGACACTCCGGAGAAATTTCAGAAATTATCTCACGAGAATTATCAAAACTTGGAATCTATAATAAAAATATAATTTTAGATACTTTTCAAATTCTTACAAAGATGAATACAGAAGATAAATTATTATCTGTTAAATATTCTGACCTTGCAGTAGATGCTATTGAAAATAAAGAAACTTTTGTAATGACATCTTTTGTAAATAAAAAATTTAAAACTATTTCTATAGATGAAGTATTTGAGAATGGGATAAAAATCAAAGATAATAATTATCCAAATATGCCTATTTCAACAAAATGTATTGAAGATAAAAGTGATTTATTAAGCCTTTCTATAAAGAAAAATATTTATATTGGCGAATATAAATAAATTTGACAAAATAAAATATATTATTTAAAATGTTTTCTGCAAATCACATAGATTAGCATTTTTTATCTGTGCATGGTATATGCATGGAACATCAATTGGCGAGTTTCGCTTTTGATGGTCGTATTTTTTATTTATGGAGTTATTAAATGGCAACAGTTATAAGATTGGCAAGATTTGGAACAAAAAAACGTCCTTATTATCATATAGTAGTAACAGATTCTAGAAATGCACGTAATTCTGGTAATGTTTTAGAAGTGGTTGGAAAATATGATCCTATGCAGGCAAAAGATAGTGATAAAAGAGTTATACTTAAGATAGATCAAATAAAAGAATGGTTATCAAAAGGAGCAAAAGCATCTGATAGAGTTTACAGATTTTTAGCAAATGCAAATTTAGTTAAGAAAAGAGAAATTCCAAACCAAACAAAAAAGAATTTACAGTCTGAAAAAACAAAAATGAAGATTAAAGATAAAGCTGATAAATTAGCAAAATTACAGGCTCAAAAAGAAGAGATTGTACCTGAATCAGCTGCAGAATAGGTTTATTCTTAAACTTATTACAAAAAAGATCTGTGAAATATCAGATCTTTTTTTATTTAAAATAAAAACTAAAATATTTTTTATGTTTTCAGAGAACTTTATAATAATGTACAAATATTTAATATTCTTTATAAATTATAAATCAATAAAAGCATTGACAAAGAAATAAATTTATACTAATTTTGTCAAAAAATAAATTTTGGAAATATTGTATGGCAAAGAAAAATGAAAAAATTGGGAAAGTAAAAAGATCAACAAATACAATAATTGTTGAGGCAATAGAAAGGCAAAATTCTTGGATGTCAAGGAGACGTGAATCTGCTAGGAAATTTTTAAAAAAACTTAATATATTTAATAAAAAAGAGAATGATATGAAACAAGTAAATAAAAAGCTAAATGATGAAAATGTCCAAATTCAATCAGGTCTTATAGCGTATTGGTTTCCTATTTTGTGTGTTGTTATAGTTATATTAATAGCTCTTTGGACAATATTTATAAAACCAAGTAAAATGGTAAAAAACGAAGTTAAAGAAGTAGAAAAAATAAGCACAATTGAAAAAATCGAAAATGCTGTTGAAAGAATAGAAGAAAGAGAAACAGCACCTTTATTTGATATTGTAAGAATAGATAAAGAGGGAGTAATAGTTGTTGCAGGAAGATGGGTTTCTAAATCAAATGTTTCAATTTTGCTTAATAAAAAAATAGTAGCAACTGAACGTACAAATGAAAATGGAGAATTCGTTTATACAAATAAGAAAAATTTAAAACCAGGAAACTATACAATAACTTTGATCAGTGAAAATAATAAAGAATCTGATGCAAAAGTATTTGTCTATATACCAGAAAATGGATATGAAGGTGCAATGTCTTTACTTTTCACAAAAGATGGAAGTAAAATACTTCAAGCACCAAGTATTTCAAAAGGTGATTTAATTGTATCAAAAATAGATTATTTAGATACAGGCAGAATAGTTATAACAGGTAAAGCTATTCCAAAACTTAGAGTTTCTATAACTCTTAATGATGAATATATTGGCTTTACAAGAGTTTCAAGTTATAAAAACTTTGGTATTGGTAAAGATATAAAAAAGTTAGTTGAAGGAAATGGATATACTTTATTGATTAAATTGCATGACAGTGAAGGAAATATTGTATCAGAAATAAAGCATAACTTTACAATGCCAAAATCAACAGGTTTTAATAATACTTTCTATAAAGTTAGGAAGGGGGATTGTTTATGGATGATTTCAAAAAATTTCTTAAATAAAGGTGTATTTTTTACAGTAATAGCACAAAGAAATCATATAAAAAATCCTAATATTATATATGTAAATAAAGTTTTAAGTATTCCTGTAAAAAAATATTAATTTAATAAAAAAAGAATCATCTGATATATTGAGATTTATTTAAATTTCAAACCAATTTTTGAATGTGAGCGAAGTTGAGATAGATGATTCTTTTTATAGTTATCTAAATAGATCTATGTATATTTGTATATCAAGTATTAATTTTTATTCATATGATATTGATTATATTTATTAAATAAAGATAAAATTATACCTGTTCGTATTGTAATAAATTCTATTACAAATTTTTAAATTTATTTTGAATATATTTAATATAAACATTTAAAAATTCTTGATTTTTTTATATATTTATTCTAGGCTCAATCTTAGAGATATTTTATATCTTATAACACAGTTGTCTTTTAGTTTTCTGTCCAATTAATTTATTGGTCTTATGATAAGGACAACAAGGTAATAACAGAAAAAAGGATAAAATATGGCATTGCCAACATTTACAATGAAACAATTAATGGAAGCCGGTGTTCACTTTGGACATCATACTCGCAGATGGAACCCTCTTATGACTCCATACGTCTATGGTGTTAAAGATAAAATTCATATTATAAATTTAAATAAAACAGCACCTCTTTTACATAAAGCTTTAGTAGCACTTGAAGCGATCGTTGCAGCAGGTGGTAAAGTTTTATTTATTGCAACAAAACATCAAGCAAAAGAAATTGTAAAAGATGCCGCCGAAAGATGTGGTCAATTTTATGTAAACAGTCGTTGGCTTGGTGGTATGATGACTAATTGGACAACAGTGTCTCAAAGTATTCGCAGATTAAAAAAGATGGAAGCAGATATTGTTAATGCAGATAAGTTAGGACTGACAAAGAAAGAAGTTGGTATAATGACAAAAGAAGTTGAAAAACTTCGTTCAATTTTTGGTGGAATAATTGATATGCATGGTGTTCCTCAAGTTGCTGTTGTAATAGATGTTCCAAGAGAAATGAATGCTGTAAAAGAAGCAAGAATTTTAGATATACCAACAATTGCAATATGTGATACTAATGCAAATCCAGAGATGGTTGATTACCCAGTTCCTGGTAATGATGATGCACTTCGTTCAATTCAACTTTATTGTGACCTTTTTGTTGATGCAATCCTTTCAGGTATAGAAAAAAGACTTGGCGGAGTTGCAAGTAAAAAAGCAGAATTAGATATGATGGGCGACTCTGCTGATAAATTAGAAGATTCTATAAAAGAAAAAGAATCAAAAGAAAAGTCAAAAATATCTGAAGCAAGAAACCAAAGAAGAGAAAAATTAGCAGAAAAAATGGAAAAATCTGAATAAAAAATAAGGTGGGTACTATGGCAGAGATTACAGTAAAATTAATACAAGAATTACGTGAAAAAACATCCGCAGGTATGATGGATTGCAAAAAAGCCCTTATTGAAAATAATGGCGATGTGGAAGCTGCATCAGATTGGCTTCGCCAAAAAGGAATTATAAAAGCAGCATCTAAATCTGGAAGAATTGCAGCATCAGGACTTGTTACTGCAATAAAATCTGATAAAGTTGGATGCGTTATTGAAGTTAATGCAGAAACAGACTTTGTTGCAAAAAATGATAAGTTTCAATCTCTTGTATCAAGTATTGCTAAAAAAGCACTTGATAATAAAGGTGATTTTGAGAAAACCCAAGAAGATACAAAAGATGAAATATCAAATTGTATCGCAACAATTGGTGAAAATATGAATTTACGCCGTATATCAAAAGTTGAAGGCGATAATATTTATGCATATGTTCACAACGCTATAGTTCCTATGATGGGACAAATTGCAGTTGTAGTTGCAATTGATGGAGAAAAATCAAAGATTGATGAAATTGGTCAAAAGGTTGCAATGCATGTTGCAGCATTCAAACCAGAATTTTTAAATATCTCTGAAGTTGATCCAAAGGCAATAGAACGTGAAAAGAAAGTATTTATTGAATCTGGTGCAACATCAGGTAAACCTGAAAATGTAGTAGAAAAAATGGTTGAAGGTCGTATAAAGAAATACTATTCAGAATCAGTATTAGAAGAACAAGCATTTTTAATGGATATGAATAAATCAGTTAAACAAGTGTTATCCGAATTAGGTGGTAAGCTTGCAGGATACGCTTATTATTTACTTGGAGAAGGAATCCAAAAAAGAGAAGATAATCTTGCAGATGAAGTAAATAAAATGCTTGGTAAATAAAAAGAACCGCAAGAAATTGCGGTTCTTTATTTTTAATTTTAAACTTCTTATTTTAATAAATCTTTGATTTAATTATTTATTATATTATCATTAAGTAGGATACTGAGATTTTGACAATTTTTATAGCTAAATTTAATTAAATTATAAATTTAATAATTTATTTTATTATTTATATAAAACAACTTGAAGTTATTGCTAATAATTTAGTAAAATTCAAACATATGAGAAGAGTATTAAATAGATTTTTGATAATAAGATTCTATCAGTCTATTAGAAAGATTTTAGTTTTTTTAAAACTAAAATCAAAATTATTAATTAAATTTAGTGTTTTATTCTTGTTTATGTTATATCCTAATTTTGTTTTTTGTTGTTCATTAAACGAGTATAATAATTTATACTATGGATGTAAGGAAGAATTTAATAATGTAAATTATGAATCTGAATGTAGTGGTAATTATGATTGTCCAGAGGCTTGTAATTTTTTTTTAGGTGGAGCTGAAAGAGCAGTAGAATTTAATATTACTGATTGTATAATTGGTATCCATCCTAATTGTAAAGTTATGGGATATTCAGATGAATATGGATTTATTGCAAGAATAGAAGCAGAAGAAAAAGATCATTTTTATCCTGTACAAATTAGTTGTAGTAATATAGGTGAATATAAAGATTTTAGATTATTTTATTTCTATACTTCAGGAAGTAAAATTACATATTCTGTTAAAAATGAAGAAATTACTGGAGTTAGTCATACTAGTCTTAAAGAAGGTATGTATAGAAATATGCCTAATGATGATTATAAGAATTATAAAAATAAATCTTATAATCTTTATCCTTCTATAAATCGAAATTTTAAGGCAACCTATGACAATTATGATATGTTAAATATTTATAAAAATAGTAGAATAGACCATTTTAGTTATGGTTGGTGTAAATCTCCTGGACTTCAAAGGGCAAGTCGAGTACATAGAGGTATAGTTAAATATTTAAATAATGGTTTTATAGTTGCCCCAGTGAGAATAATATGTAGCAATGAAGGACTTAAATCCTTTGTTTACACAATTAGGGAGTTAAAAGGTAGTTATGGCTCAAGAGAATTATATTGTACGAAAGGCTATAAACCAAATTCTGATGATACAGATTGTATAGCTAAAACAACAACTATTACATTATATAAACAAGGTGGAACAGGTGGTACGGATAGTGTAACAGCAACTTTTGGTAGTCCTATGCCAAGTATAACATTACCAACAAAGACAGGATATAATTTTACTGGGTATAGATATACTAGCGATCCAACAAGTGATTTATATTATTCTTCAAATGGTTCTTCATGTAAAAATTGGGATGGAGATTATGAATTAACTCACTTAGTTGCACATTGGGAAGAGAAGACAGTAAATTGTAAACCAGGTTATTATTTACCAGCTAATAAATTTAATAATGATGATTGCCTTACTTGTCCTCAAAATAACTATTGTACAGGTGGAACATATAAATATAATAAAAATATTGATCAAGGAATAACAAAATGTCAACAAAGAGAATTTTCTGATAGCGGTGCAAAAAGTATAGAAGATTGTTATATAATATGTCCAAGTGGTTTCTTTTGTAAAGATGATAGATATTATAAGCATAAACAAAATACAGGAATATATTTATGTAATAAAGGATATTATTTAGATAAAGATGAAAATAAAGATGGTAAAAACAAAAAGTCTATAGATACAAATGGAATACATATAAGATCTGAAGAAGAAACTAAAATATTGTGCTATCCTTGTGACGGATTATACGATAGTGAATATCAAACTTATAATAAGGATGTAAATGAAATAAATTTCTCACATTTCTCATCTAAATTTTGTGAAAGAAGTTCTACCAAAGGATTTGAAGTAATGCCAAAAGAATGTACTCCTGTTAATGATGATCATTTTACAACAAACCAAAATAATAGCTATAATGAAACATCTAAATCAAGACAGAGTTGTTATATACAATTATGGACTACTGTAAAAAAGAAGTTTATAGATAGTGAAGAAACTTTAGAGATAATTGAAAATTGTTTTTATCAATAATAAATATAAATTCAAATAATCACATTTTATAATAAACATTAATTAATAAACCTGATTTAAGATTATAAATTACAATCTATATTTATGTATAATTACATTTACTTATATATGACAATAGATCATGTTAAATTAAGAATAATAAAGTACCTATATTTAAAGTAAAAAATTTATATTGTCAGTTTAATAAAATATAAACATATTATTTGTTTTTTTAATTTTAAACTTATTATTTTAATAAAAATCTTTAATTTAATTATTTAAAATTAAAAATTAATATCTTAAAAAGATCTCTCTATAATATACAATTTTTTTATATATATTATTAATAAGAAAGCCTGCAAAGCAGGCTTTATAAGTTTCTATTAAAACAAAATTACATCATACCTCCCATACCAGCTGGCATTGCAGGAGATGGTTTATCTTCTGGAATTTCTGTCATAATAGCACCTGTTGTAAGTAATACACCAGCTGTAGAACTTGCTGCCTGGAGTGCAGTTTTTACAACTTTAGCAGGATCTATAATTCCAGCATTCATCATATCTAAGTATTCTCCAGTCTGTGCATTGTATCCAAAGTTATAATCTTTTGATTCCATAACTTTACCAACTACAATTTCACCACTTACACCAGCATTTTCAGCAATCTGAGAACATGGTGCTGTTAAAGCACGGCGAATAATATCAATACCAATATTTTGATCTTGATTAGCTCCCTTTAAGGAATTTAAAGATTCAATTGAACGGATTAGTGCAATACCACCACCTGCAACAATTCCTTCTGCAACTGCTGCACGAGTAGCTGCTAAAGCATCATCAACTCTATCTTTCTTTTCCTTAACTTCGATTTCGGTCATGCCTCCAACTTTAATAACAGCAACACCACCAACAAGTTTTGCAAGACGTTCTGATAACTTTTCTTTATCATAATCACTGGTTGATAATTCCAAAGATTTACGGATTTCATTTGCCCTATTTTCAATATCTTTTTTATCACCATTACCATCAACTAACAAAGTATTATCTTTTGATATTACAGCACGTTTTGTACTTCCAAGAACAGCTGGAGATATATTTTCAAGAGTCATACCCATATCATCAGAAATAACTGTTGCACCAGTAAGTACAGCTATATCTTTTAACATTTCTTTACGACGATCACCAAAACCAGGTGCCTTCACAGCACATACTTTTAATCCGCCACGAAGTCTGTTTAATACAAGTGTAGCAAGTGCTTCAGATTCTACATCTTCTGCAATTATAAGAAGTGCTCTTCCAGATTGTGCAATAGGCTCTAAAATTGGAAGTAATGCTTGAAGGCTTGTTATTTTCTTCTCAGATACTAAAATTTGAGGATTATCAAGTTCAGTCAACATCTTTTCACTATTGGTTACAAAGTATGGAGACATAAAACCATGATCAAATTGCATACCTTCAACTACATCAATTTCAGTTTCCAATCCTTTTGCTTCTTCAACAGTTATAACTCCTTCTTTACCGACCTTTTCCATAGCATCTGCTATTTTTTGTCCAATATCAGCATCTCCGTTTGCAGAAATTGTTGCAACTTGAGCAATTTCTTTACTTCCTTTTACAGCTCTCGCATGTTTTTCAATATCAGATACAACTGCGGTTGTTGCTAAATCAATACCACGTTTAATATCCATAGGATTTGCACCAGCTGCTATAACTCTTCTTCCTTCACGGATTATTTTTTGAGCAAGTACTGTTGCAGTTGTTGTACCATCACCTGCACTATCTCCTGCTTTTTTAGCAACCTCTACCACCATTCTCGCTCCAACATTTTCTTCAGGATCCTTTAAAGAAACTTCTTTTGCAACACTAACACCGTCTTTTGTTGCAACAGGAGCACCATAAGACTTATCAATAACGACAGTACGTCCCTTAGGACCCATTGTTATTTTTACTGCATTTGCAAGTTTATCAACACCAATTGCTAATTTATCTGTATTAAAAACAATATCTTTTGCCATTTTTATCCCCCTAAATTAATTTAAAATTCCTAAAATATCAGATTCTTTTATAAGTATAAAATCTTTACCATCTATTTTAACTTCATTTGCAGAAGATGCCCATTTTGCAAATAAAACTATATCTCCTGATTTGACAGAAACAGGTATTTTATTTCCATTTTCAAAAGAACCATCTCCAATTGCTATAACTTTTGCTCTGGTTGGTTTCTCTTTTGCAGTATCTGGAATAATTATACCGCCTGCAGTTTTATTTTCTTCTTCCAATTTTTCTAGAAGTATGTAATTGTGTAATGGTTTAAACATATCTTGCAGTCTCCTTTTAAACTTATTTCATAAAATAATATATAATTCTTTAATTTTCACTTTCAAGGCTTGAATTTATTTTTTTAGATTATTATTATACTTTCAAAAAAGGAAATTATAAATGTACGATGAAAATAATATATTTGCAAAAATTCTTAAAGGTGAAGCACCCTGTGAGAAAGTTTTTGAAGATAATTTTGGTCTTGCTTTTAAAAATATAGCACCAAAGGCAAATATTCATATTCTAGTAATTCCTAAAGGACAATATATAGATATTTATGATTTCTATAAAAACGCACCTAAAGAATTCATAGATGGATTTAGAAAAACAGTTTTTGACACCATAGAACATTTAAAACTCAAAAAATTCAGAATCGGTGCAAACACTGGTGAACCCTATCAAAGTGTATTCCATTTTCATGTTCATATACTTGCAGACTGATATGAATCAAAACTTTAAAGAAATTATAGAAAAATATAAGAATGAAAAAATTGCTATTGCTGTAAGTGGTGGTGTTGATTCAATCAGTCTTTTACATTTATGTTTTAATGAAGGGTTAGATATAACTCTTTTACATGTTAATCATAAACTTCGTGAAAATGCAGAAGTAGAACAGAATTATGTTGTTGAAACTGCAAAAAAACTTAAAATTCCTTTTAAAGTATTCATTTGGGAAGGAAATAAACCAAATTCGAATTTGGAAGCAACTGCAAGAGATGTTAGATATAATTTTATGATAGAATATTGCAAGGAAAATAATATAAAAACTCTTTTAACAGCACATCAGGCAGATGATCAGATTGAAACTTTTTTAATAAATCTTGGAAGAGGCAGTGGAATTTATGGACTATCTGGAATATCTCAAATTTCAAAAAAAGATGGAATAAATATTGTACGTCCTCTTTTAAAAACTCACAGATCTGACTTGATAAAATACTGTGAAGATAACAATATAAAATATTTTTCCGATGAAATGAATAGTGACTCTAAATATACAAGAGTAAAGATAAGACAAAACAGATATTTATTAAATGATGTTTTAGGAATAACTGATGACAGAATACTGCTTGCTATAGAAAATATTTCACGTGCAAAAGAAGTAATTAATTCATCTGTTGAGGTTTTATTAGAAAAAAATTTAAAAAAAGATTTTGCTTTATTAGATTCAGAAACACTTTTTGAACAACCAGAAGAAGTTCAATTTAAGTTAATTTCTGAAATTCTTAAGAGAGTTGGAAAAAATAATTACACTCCTAGATTGAAATCTTTAAAAAATGCACTAAATAATTTAAGAGTAGACTCTAAATTTACATTATCAGGTTGTACAATTAGAAGGTTTAAAAATAAAATAATAATAGTTCGTGAGGGAGAAAGCACAAGCTTTAAAAACAAATAGGAAGAATATGAAAATTAAATTACCAAAAGATAAATCTTTTATTTTTTTAGCAATTTTTACAGTTATATTTGCAGGTATAGCTGTTAAAGGTTATTTGAAATCAGATTATATAAAAGAAAAAATATCTTCAAATCAAAAACAGATAGAACTATCTTTTTCGGATGTTTTAAGGCGACAAAGTGATATACAAAATATTATCTTTAATACTGATGATATGAATGCAAAAGGAACTCTTAAAGATGGTACAAAATTCACAACCAAGCTTTTAAATAATTCTGAAGTTTTAACAGAACTAGCAAAAAAAGGAATAGAAGTAAAAATTGAATCTAGAAAGAAATTAATAGATAGAATTGCAAGTTGGTCATGGATACTAATATCTCTTATTTTTATGATTTGGATCTTTAGAGGAATGAAAAATGTAGGTGGGGGAAATTTTAAAAGAACACTTATTGGACAAAATCCAACGAAAATAGTTGCCGGAAAAACAAAAACAACTTTTACAGATGTTGCAGGAATAGATAACGAAAAAGAAGAATTACAAGAAATTGTTAACTTTTTAAAAGATAGTAAAAAATTTAAAGCAGTTGGTGCAAAAGTACCACGTGGAGTACTTCTGTCTGGTGAACCTGGAACAGGAAAAACACTACTGGCACGTGCCATTGCAGGAGAAGCTAATGTTCCATTTTTTGCAACCTCTGGTAGTGATTTCTCAGGAATAATAGTTGGACTTGGAGTTGCAAAAATCAAAGATATCTTTGAAATGGCAAAAAGAAATGCACCATGTATTTTATTTATTGATGAAATTGATGCAATTGGACAAAAACGTGGAAATCATTCATACAATGATCAAGATAGAGAACAAACTTTAAATCAACTTTTAATCGAAATGGATGGCTTCTCAAATGAGACAGGTATTATTGTAATTGGAGCAACTAACAGACCCGATATGCTTGATGCTGCACTTCTAAGACCAGGTAGATTTGATAGACAAGTTTATATTGATTATCCAGATTTAAAGGGACGAGAGGCAATATTAAATTTACATGCAAAAAAAGTAAAATTATCTAAATCTGTGAATTTGAACACTTTGGCGAGAGGAACTCAAGGCTTATCTGGTGCAGAGCTTGCAAATCTTTTAAATGAAGCAGCACTTTATGCAGTAAAAGTTGGACATAAAGAAATTGAACAAAGTGATTTAGATACCGCAAGGGATAAAATTTTAATGGGACCAGAAAAAAGAAAAAATATGCGACCAAGTGATATAAAATTAACAGCATATCACGAGGCAGGACATGCATACGTTAGTGTATTTTATAGAAATATAACAGACCCTATTCACAAGGCAACAATTGTACCACGTGGGCGCGCACTTGGTATGGTGCAACACTTACCAATAGATGATAAGGTATCTATGACAAAAGAAGAATTGAAAGCAAACCTTTCAATTTATATGGCTGGTAGAGCATCTGAAGAAATATTCTTTGGAGATAATAAAGTTACAACAGGAGCAGAAAGTGATATAGCTGGCGCAACAAAAATGGCAAGATATGCAATTGTATCTGCTGGGCTTTCTAAGAAAATTGGAACAGTTGCAATTAATCAAGCTAATTCTTTTGGAGGCAAAACTTCTCTTGAAAATGCATCAGAAAAAATGGCAGAAATAGTTGATGGTGAAGTAAAAAGCTGGATGGATGAAGCACATAATGATGCAATAAAAATACTAACAAAAAATAAAACAATTGTTAAAAAATTAGCAGAAGAATTATTAAAGAAAGAAACACTGTCTGGTGAAGAAATACTAAAAATAACACTTAACAAAACAGGTAAATCAAAAAAGAAAAATGATAAAATTTGATATAGTTCAAAATAATCCTAATAATACAAATTCTGTTGTTTTGAATGATGGTAGTGATTGTATAATTTTTGATGCGTGGGGAAATATAAATGGATGGATTGAATACTTAGATAAAAGAAAATTAAATCTTTTATCTATTTATTCAACTCACGGACATCCAGATCATATAAATTGCGCCCCTTTTCTTTCTGAAAAATTCAATATTTCATGGTATTTAAATTATAGTGATCTTGATTTAATTATTTGGGGCAAAGAACTTTTAAACTATTTTAATTTAGAAGAAATAAAAGAAGATTATAAAAAGCCTTTAAATATAAATTTTGATAAAAAAGAGATTTTTGGTTTGGTTATGGATATAATAAAAACACCAGGACATACAAAGGGATCAGTTTGTTTTTATTTAAAAGATTTGAAATTATTAATTGTAGGAGATTTAATTTTCAAAGAAGGATATGGCAGATATGATTTACCAGGAGGAGATAAAAACATATTAAAAGAATCAATAAAAAAACTTTATGAAATGAATTTTGATGATAACACTTTTGTAGTACCAGGACATGGAGAAACAACTTCTATAAAACAATTAAAAGAAGAAAATATATTTTTTACAACTCAAAGATTGATATGACAGAAATTGATATTGATAACTTAGATGGAACTAAATTTCAAAAAGATGTATGGAAAGCTATATTAAAAATACCAAAAGGTAAAACAATTAGTTATAAAAAACTTGCAGAAATATCAGGATATCCAAAAGCTGTACGTGCAGTTGCAAATGCAGTTGGCGCAAATCCACTACCCGTAATTATTCCATGCCACAGAGTAATAAGATCAAATGGAACAATCGGTGGTTATTCAGGCAGTGGAGGAATAAAAACAAAAATCAAATTGCTTAAAGAAGAAAAGTTTTATATTAAAAATTAATTAAAAATATAATTATATTTTT
>CAUTNA010000002.1:0-84744 GCA_963540515.1 uncultured Alphaproteobacteria bacterium | reverse complement strand
AGATAGATAGATAGATAGAAATTTTTTTGACAAAATTGAATTTAAGATAATTATTATATTATTCATATTTATTTCATTATTTAGGCTGAAATATAATACATAAAATATTATCTATTCAAGTTTTTAATTAGATTATTAAATAAAATCTTAATATTGATTTTTATAAAAATCTGTTCTAGTCTTTGATGGATGAATAAAATTTTTAGAAGATTATTTTTTGTTTGTTTTTTATTTTCAAATTTTGCATTTGCAGAAAATTTAACTCTTTATGATAACATTTCTGTAAATATTACAAGTGAATCTGCATCAAAAGCAAAAAAAATTGCAATAGACTCTGCAAAAAGAAAAGCAATTATCAATATTCTATCAAATTATTCTAATACCTCTGAATTACATAGAGCTTTAGAAGAATCAAAAAATATAGAAAATTTAATATCTTCTATTTCAATAGATGGTGAAAAACAATCATCAAAAACTTATTCTGCAAATATAAAAATTTCATTAGATGAAAAAAATTCAAAATCTTGGATGGATAAAAATTCAGTTCAAAATTGGCTTAATTTAGATAATCCTGATGAAAAAACAGATAAAATACAAGTGGTAATAAATTTAAAAAACGCTTTATATGATTGGATAGATTTTAATAAACAACTTTATTTTAGTGGAATAAACTTTAATATAGAAAATATACACGGAAATATTGTTTCTGGAAAAATATCTAAATCAAAAAAACAATCTCTTCTATCACTTAGAAATTCAGGTTGGAATTTAACAGATACAGATAATTCCATTATTGTAAAAAAGTGGTAATTGATTAAAAATAAATACTTATTTTTATGTAGACTAGTCAAAAGAATAAGTTTAAATTTTATACATTTATCATTAGTTAAATCTTGAAAAGATGCGTTTATCTTATAAACTTTACTCTAAAGGTAAAAAGA
This sequence comes from uncultured Alphaproteobacteria bacterium, assembly GCA_963540515.1. Lineage (GTDB taxonomy): Bacteria > Pseudomonadota > Alphaproteobacteria > Rs-D84 > Rs-D84 > JAFGMC01. The sequence continues at coordinate 83,803 of CAUTNA010000002.1, read as the reverse complement.
TGGAAGAAATTGTTTTAACAGGAATTAAACCAACTGGAATTTTTCATTTTGGAAATTATATTGGTTCTGTAAAACCAGTGATACAATTATCACAAAAATATAAAACTTTTGTTTTTATCGCAGATCTGCATGCTTTAAATTCTGTTAAAGATAAAAATAAAATAAAAGAATATACATATAATTTAACAGCTGCTTTTTTATCACTGGGATTATCAAAAGATGCGGTGTTATTTAAACAATCTGATATTTATGCAATTCCCTATCTTACAAATTTACTTTTAAACATAACTCCTAAAAGTTTAATGAATAGAGCTCATGCTTACAAAGATATTGTAAACAAAAATATAAACTCTGGTTTAGATGAAGATACAGGCATAAATATGGGACTATATACATATCCTGTTCTTATGACAGCTGATATACTTGCATATAATTCTGATTTTGTTCCTGTTGGAATAGATCAAAAACAACATATTGAATTTGCAAGAGATATAACTGTATATTTCAATAATACATACGGAAATACTTTCAAATTACCAAAAGAAATTATACAAACAAGTGAGGCTTTACTTGGGTTAGATGGTGAAAAAATGAGTAAATCACACGGAAATATATTACCAGTATTTTCAGATACTAATACATTGAAGAAAAAAATAATGAAAATTATAACTGATTCAAAATCAGTAGAAGATAAAAAAGATCCAAACTCTTCAATAATATTTTCTTTATATAAACATTTTTCAGAAAATCACGAAATACAAGACTTCGAGAAAATGTTTACAGATGGCGGATATGGATATGGAAAATTAAAAACAATTTTATTTGAAAAAATAGAATCTTTTATATCCCCTGCCCGTCAAAAATATAATGAACTTATTAACGATAAAAAATATTTAGATGAAATTCTTATAAAAGGATCTATAGAGGCAAATAAAATAGCAAATAAAACTCTTGATGATGTTAAGAGTAAGATGATAGGATAAATGTATGAAAAAATATATTTTTTACTTATTTTTTACTCTTATTAGGTGTAATAGTTTAAGATGTGAATTTATTCATCCTGATAATATGAGTCCTACACTTTTTAAGTTATATATGACAGAAGCAAGTTCAACTGATGCTCTTATTATAAGATAAAAAAAAGGAAAAAATTATGAAAAAAAATTTATATCTAGGGTTAGTAAGCATTATTGCAATAAGCTCTGTTTTATATAGTTTTTGTTTTAATCAAAAAAATAACAGGACAGTTTCTACAACAGGAGTATGTCTAACATCTGCACCAAAAGATAGAACCGCAATAATATTAAATGTTAGATACTTAGATAAAAACGCTTCTGTATCTATGAAAAAAGCAAGTGCAAAGGCAAATGAGATAACAGAATTTTTAAAAACAGAAAAATTAAAAGCTCAAACAACAAGCTTTGATTCTTACGAAAAACGTGAATGGAATGATATAGCACGTAAACATGATATTAAAGGAATTGAGACAAGTATATCAATTGAAATATCATCAGATAATATAGATAAAATTGACACTGTTATGAAGAAATTTGCTGGAACTCCAAATGTTTATTTAAGTGATTTTAAAATGTTCTCAAGTGCTGAAATATTAAAACCAATAATAGAAAAATGTCTTGGAGAAGCTGTTGCAAATGCAAGAAATCGCGCAGATGCTCTTTTAAAAGGAGATAAAAGAAAAGCAGGTAAATTATTATCTCTGCAGTATGAAACAGAAGATAATAATTTTTCACCACGCGCTGCAAACTTTTATAAAGCAAGCGGTGTTATGCTTGAAGACAAATCATCAGATTCTTTTGGATTTGCCTCCAAAAATACTGAATTATCAGTTATAGTATCAGCTGTCTTTGAGATCAGATGAATGGATTAATTGATTCGTTTATAACATACTTAAAAGATATAAAAAAGTATTCAAGTAATACTATTGTATCTTACAGACAAGATTTGGATAATTTTATAAATTTTTATAAATCTTATACAGAAAATGAAATAAAAAAAGAAGATTTAACTAATATAGATATAACTACATTTCGTGCATGGTTATCTAACAGAAAAATAAATAATATATCTAATCGCAGTTCAGCACGTGCGCTTTCTTCACTGCGGAGTTTTTTTAAGTATATTTTAAAGTACTACGGTATAAAAAACGAATCAATTTTTGTTATATCTTCTCCTAAAATTCCTAAAAAATTATCAAAAGCAATTGATGAAAAAGATATTTTTGATATGTTGAAAGTTTTATCAGATATAGAAAATGGGGAAAAATGGCTTATTTTGCGTGATAAAGCTTTAATTATATTAATTTTTGGTTGTGGACTTCGTATATCAGAAGCACTTTCTGTAATTAAAACAGATATAGATAAAAATCAAAGTTTTTTAAAAATTATTGGTAAGGGTTCAAAAGAAAGAATTGTTCCAATTCTACCAGCAGTAAAAAAAGCAATTGATGACTACTTATCTGTTTGTCCATTTAAAATTGAAGATAGTATTTTTAAAAGTGTACGCGGTCTTCCTATGTCACCGCGTATGGCTGAAAAACTTATTGAAAAAATAAGATGTTATTTACAACTTCCTGATTATTTAACACCTCATGCTTTGCGACACAGCTTTGCTACATCTTTATTAAATGATGGAGCAGATTTAAGAACATTGCAAGAATTACTTGGACACTCATCACTTTCAACAACTCAGTTGTATACAAAAGTAAGTTTAGAACAAATAAAAGAAGTTTATAAATCAGCACACCCAAAAGCACAAGAAACTTAAAAATATTATTTGGAGTAAAAATGTCCAAAGATAATTATAATTTTCTTACATAAATTTATAAAAATTTCTGATTTAGTATCTTTAGTAATAATTTCTTTTTTATTAAAATTTTCTAATTTTCTTTTAAGTTTATTAATAATTTCAAAAGAATTATTTCTGAGTTTTAACATTTGTTCATATAAAAGGTTTTGATTTAATTTAGAAAATTCATTTCTTATTATCATTTCTTCTATTGCTTTTTGTATTTTATTAAAACTTTCAATTTCTTTTTCTATTCTTTCAATTAACCGTTCTTTTGTTTGCATACTTCAAAACCTTTACCAAGTTTTATCAATTGTATAATCTACTTTTAAAGGTATGGACAATTTTACTGAATTTTCCATTATATTTTTTATCTTTTTTGCAAGTTCTTCAGAATAAATACTATCAACCTCAAAAACAATTTCATCATGAATTTGTAATATCATTTTGATTCTTTCATCACAAAATATTTCTTTATCAATCTGAACCATTATAAAACGCATAATATCAGCTTCAAAACCTTGAACAGGAGCATTTATTGCAGCACGCATTAAATATTGTTGATTTATAAAACGGTTATTTAGATCCAAAAATATTTTACGTCCCCAAGGAGTTATTACATAACCATTTTTTTTAGCAAAGGCTTTTGTTTCTTCTATATAATCTCTGACTTCCTTTAACTCTTGCATATATGAATCAATTATATTCTTTGCCTCTGTTTGGGTCGTTTGTAATTGCCTTGCAAGTCCAAATGCAGAAACTCCATAGATAATTGAAAAATTAACAGTTTTAGCGATTCGTCTTTGTTCACTTGAGATATCTGAATCTTTCTTAAGATTAAATATCTTTTTTGCAGTTTGAATATGTATATCTAAATCATTATTAAAGGTATCTTTAAAAACCTTCACATCTGCGATATCAGCAAGTAATCTTAATTGAAATTGAGAATAATCAAGAGATAATAAATCTTTACTTTTATCAGATATAAAACAGTTTCTTATCTTCCTACCATCTTCTGTTTTTATTGGTATATTTTGCAAGTTTGGATCTCTACTTGAAAGTCTTGCTGTGTTTGTACTGGTCTGAAGATAAGTTGTATGAATTCTACCATCTTCTTTTATATCTTTTGGAAGACTATCTGTATAAGTTGATATTAATTTTGAAAAAGATCTGTATTCTAAAATTTTTTCTATTATCGGATTTAATTCAATTAATTCTGAAAGAGTATCTGCATCTGTTGACTTGTTTTTATTTGAAGGCATACCCATTTTATCAAATAAAACACTTCCTAATTGCTTCGGACTTGATATATTAAAATTAACTCCAGATATTTTAAATATTTCTTCTTCAATCTTATTTAAAGAAGAATGAAAATTATTAGATAATTGAAAAAGTTTTTCTTTATCTAAAAGCACTCCAACATTTTCCATTTTAAAAAGAATTTTTAAAAGTGGTAAATCACACTTCTCATATATATTTAATAATTTTGCATCTTTCTTTATTTCTTCTTTTAATATTTTATATACTGAATTTATTAAATCTAAATGAAAAGTTTTCTCAGAAAAAATATTATTATCAATACTTTCTCCTAAATATTTTTCAAATAAAGTGTTTAAAGTTTGAATTGATATTCCATTTACCAAATAAGAAATTAATAAAATATCATCAAAATTTTCTATCTCTTGTATCTCAAGATTTGTTAAATTCAAAAGATGTAAAATATTTTTAAAATCAAATGCAACCTTTAAAATATTCTTATTTTTTAAAATATTTTTTAATTTTTCTTTTATATTATTGATGTCATTTTGATATATAAAAGCAGAATAATAAAACTTTGAATCTGATAAAAGTTCTAAATATAAATCAATATTATTTTGTTTTTTTATATTTATAATAACTTCTTTTTCTGTAATTTTTAAAAATTCATCTAAAGAATCAATTTTTTGAATTTCAATTTTTGTTGTATTTTTTTTATTAAATAATTTTTCAATTTTAGTTTTAAGACTTTCACTTTCCAATTCATTTTTTACAAAATATAAAGCACCTTTATAATCAAAAACAAAAGATTTTATTTCAAATCCATCTAGTTCAACATCTTCTTTTAATTTAACCAGATTTTTTGATAAAAAAGCATTTTCTTTATTTGAGATAAGAAGCTCTTTAGTTCTTTTATTTTCTATTTTATCTAAGTTAAAATAAACATTTTCTAAGGTTCCAAATTTATTTATCAATTCTGTTGCTTTTTTAGGTCCTATTCCTAAAACACCAGGTACATTATCACAAGAGTCCCCTATTAAACTCTGTACTTCAACAACTTTATTTGGGCTGACACCAAATTTTTCAATAACTTCTTTTTCCCTGATTTCTTTTTCTTTTAAGGTGTCATATAAAAAAACATTATAAGATACTAATTGCATTAAATCTTTATCACTTGTAATTATACGAATCTCAAAATCTTTTGAATATTTTTTTACAAGTGTTGCAATAACGTCATCAGCTTCAACTTCTTTTATCTCTAAAACAGGTATTCCAAAAGATTTGAATAAATTTCTCGATAATTCTTTTTGCAATAATAATTCTTTTGGAGTTTCCTGTCTGTTTGCTTTGTATTCTTTATAAATCTCTGTCCTGAAAGTATATTTTGAGGCATCAAAAATACAAATAAAACTATCTTCTGAATTCGCTTTATTTAAAATAGGTAAAATCATATTACAAAGCCCATAAACTGCATTTACAGGAGTTCCATCACTACGGGATAAACTTGTATGCAATCCATAGAAAGCTCTGAATAATAAAGAATTTCCATCAATTAAAGTTATCATAAAAAAATGGGGTGGTATACACCCCTTTTATATTTAAAATACATATCTTGCTTTAAGACGAATATCATAACTTAAAGAATCATATTTAATACCATAAAAATCATTAAACTTTGGGATATATAATCCATGTAATTCAACATCAAATTTAACAGGTAATACTGGAAAATCAAAAGTTGCACCAAACATAGCTTGATATGCAGGTTTACCACTCAAAGATTTATCTGTAGACTCAAATTTACCATCTATCGTCGCACCAAGTCCAATTCCTAAATATGGTTTTACAACAGTTGATGGCATTTTTGCATAACCATTTATCATACCTAAATCAAATTTTAAATTATCACTATGTACATGATTATATTCTAATTCAACACGTAATATTGGCACATCTAAACCAAAAACAGCACCATATACAATACTTGGATCTGTTGTAACTTCCAAATTTTTAAAAACAGTGCGAGCACCAGATCCTAAAAAAGCACCAGCATAAATATCTGTAAGCATTCCAGCGTTTACATTTGTTGCAAAACTAGCAAGTATAAATGAAAGTAAACTAATTTTTGATTTTAATTGCATAAACAACCCCTTTATAGTTCAATAGCAATAGAACTATAAAGGATTTTAAGACTGTTATGCAAGAAAATAAACATTTATTAATTGTTGGACTTGGTAATTATACAAAAGAATATGATAATACTAGACATAACGCTGGTTTTATGACAATTGATAGTTTTGAACTTGAAGACTGGAAGAATTTAAAAAACGCACTTATTTCTACAATAAATATGAATGATAAAAAAGTAACATTTGTTAAACCTTTAACTTTTATGAATGAAAGTGGAATTGCTGTATATCAATTAATGCAATTTTATAAAATAGATATTACAAAATTAATAGTTATTCATGATGACTTAGATATAAAGATTGGAGAATTTCGTGAAAAAATTGGTGGTAGCAGTGCAGGACACAATGGAATAAAATCAATAGATAAATTAATTGGTAATAATTACAGAAGAATTCGAATTGGTATATCTCATCCCAAAGATACAAATTTACAAATAAGTGTTTTAGACTGGGTTCTTGGTAAATTTACTAAAGAAGAATTAGAAAAATTAAATTTTGTAATAAAAGATGTAAAATCGCGAATCGAGGAAATTATAAAGAATATTTAATAGTATTTAAATACAATATCAAGATATAAAGGAAATACTAAAGAATGAAATTCTGGTGCGAGTAAGGAGACTCGAACTCCTAAGGATCTCTCCACTACCACCTCAAGGTAGCGCGTCTACCAATTCCGCCATACTCGCATTATTAGAACCAAGTCCAAGGTTTTAATACTTTCAATAAACCATATGCTGTTCTTTTATCAGCAAATGCATGTCCACACCTTGGGCATACAATAAATGGTGCAATTATCGCCTTTACTTTTTTAAATACAGATAACCAAATAATTAAACCAATTCCCCAGAATATTACAACTAAACCCCAAGCAACATAGTTAAAATATCTATTTACAGTATTTGTTAAAATTGTAATCACTCCAACATTTGATCTTTCCAAATCATTATAAATTTTAATCCCAACTTTCCAACTAGATGGTTTCCAAGGATAAACATGTTTTATTCCATAATCTGTCAAAAATGTTGTCCCGAGTCCTCCAGAATTTTTATCTAATTGATTTTTAATAGTATTATCTATCATTTTATCAATTTCAGCTTGTGATACTTTTACTAACTCTTTTTCTACAGTTTTAAGTTTTTCATTTACTAATTTTGTTGTATCTTCTGCTTTTTTAATACTAGTATCTGCATTTTTTACAACACCATCAACAGAACCTGTATTTATACCAAATCTGCCTGCAATGTTAGAAACCATTTTAATATCTTTAGATACCTTCTTAGCCTCTGAAGTTACTTTATCTGCTTTTTTTACATTACTATCTACAATTTTAACTTTTTCAATAGCAACTGATATCGGTTTTTCTAAATTTATAGAATTCTTTATTCCAGAAAGTAATTTTTTATACTGATCTGCTATATTTCTTTGTAAATCAAAAAAAACAGATACAACCATTGTTTTTTTTATTGATGAAGAGTAATTATTCTTTACATAAATCGGAGCAATTGCAATAAATCCAATCCATAAAATAGATATTCCTAAAAATATCTGTTTTACTCTTGTTATAAAAGCAGTACTTTTTTGGACTGTTTTTGCACCACCACGTTCAATAACTTCTAAATCTTTCTTTTTTGTCATAATAAAAACCTGTCTAACAGTGATTATAAATAAATAAAAAACAATTATCTATAAAAATTTATCTTCAGTTTTTTTAAAATAAATAAAAAAGCCACCGCATGGTGGCTTAAAATCTCTTTATAAAAAACTATAAAGCAAATTTATATACAAAACCTGTATTTACAGCTGTTTCGTACAAATTTACTACTGTTTCATTTTTAGATCCAAATGCTATCTTCAAATTGCCATAATCTTTATATTTAACTCCCATAATTAAATCAAGTTTATCCGATAGTTCAAAATTAACACCTAATTTTACTTGGTATGCAAAGGACATACCAGATACATAACCTTTAGTAGGAAGTTCTGTTATTCCTAAATATCCTAAACCTATTCCACCACCAACATAAGGAACAAAACCTTTAAAAAACTCATGTCTCAAATACATATTTCCCATAAAAGATGCTGGTAAAAATCTTTGAATTCCCATTTTTGGATAACCACTTAATGATAATTCAGCATCAAATTTAAAATCATTTGTAGGGTTAACACCAACGAAAGCGTTAAAACCAATTAAATTATTATTTACAGCAGAAGCAGATTCAATAACAGAATTAACTGGTACTGATATACCAATAAATGTATTTCTGGTACTATCTGCAAAACTTGTAAATGGTAATAATATAGTTGCTAAAGCTAATATTTTTTTCATAAATTCCCTCTTTTTTTAACTTTACTAAGATAATATAACCTCAGTTTGATGAAATGTTAGATAGTAAATAATCCTTTTGCAAGAAATATTTAGAAAAAATTAAAATAAGTTCTATATGAATGTTTTTTTACTTAATAACATCTTTTACAAATACAAATTTAAAACCTTTTTTCTTTAGCTTTAAAATTCCATTTATTATTCCGATATTTATATTTTTCTCTGGGTGATTTAAATGATCTATTATTATATCTCCGTCTTTTGCATTAGAAAATCTTTTCTCTATTTCTTTAAATTTAAGCGTTGCACCATCATCACCATTTATTGAAAAGCCTATAACTTTATATCCTTTTTCTTTTAGTATTTCTATTGCTCGCGATTCATAATAAGCTGTACCACTTCTATATAAGTTCGTGTTTTTTCCAGTTATATCAAAAATCAATTTTGCATTATCTTCAAAATCTTTAATAAAAGAGTCTTCATCTTCAAAACCATTTATTCCATAAACTGATTTTCCTGTTGTAGATGCAGGTCTGTGTTTTAATCCATGATTTTGAATATCAAAATTTGAATATTTTGATATTTCCTTAATTAAATCTTTATTTTTTTCTAAAAATCTTCCATTTATAAAAATAGTTGCTTTTATTTTATTATCCTTTAGATAATTAAATAATTTTTCATCAAAACTATTTCCATTTTTACCACCACATAAATCAAAAGTAAGAGCAATACCTTTTTTATTATGAGTATCATAAACACCTTTTATATGTTCTCCAAATTCTGCAAAAGCAGATGAAATAAATAAAAATATAGTAAAAAATTTAATTAGAAAATTTACCACTTTTAGGAAATCCAAAAGGAATTGTTTTACCTTGAGTCGCCCTTTTTGCAAGCCACAATTTCCAATCAGAAAACTTTGTAATACCTCTGCCTGTTTTCCAAGAAAGTCCTGACTCTTCATCAAAGAATATACAATCCAAAACATAAGTCTTTGAAGCGTTATATTTTTGAAGTATTACACCCTTACCTTTTGACATCTCTGGAATAGAATCAGTTTCTATTATTAGTATTTTATCATTCGACCCTGAGATAGCTAAATACTTTCCAACAACTTCTTTACATAAAACAGACTCATCATCTCCTGTCATTATTTGACGACCAGATTTTGTTTGAGCCATGCAATTATTTCCAAGTACTATAAATCCATTTCCATGTTTTGAAACAACTAAATATTTTTTATCTTTATTTAAAACAAAAGCAGATATTATATCTTCGTCCCCTGCAATATCCGCAATCATACGAACAGATTCACCAAATCCTCTTGCATTTGGTAAATTATCACAAGATAAACTAAACATACGTCCTTTTGATGTAAATAAATTTAATTTATCAGCTGTGTTTGAATGTAAAGCAAATTTTAAAGAGTCGCCTTCTTTAAACTTAAAATCCAGTGAAGATAGATCAAGATGCCCTTTTGCACTTCTTATCCATCCTAAATTTGAAAGAATTATTGTTATAGGTTCTTTTTCAATAAACTCATCAGTATTAATTGTAACAAGCTCTGCAGGTTCAATTAAAGTTTTTCTGGCACCAAGTTTTGTATTTTTATCATATTGTTTCTTTACATCATTAAAGATTGATTTTAATTTATCAAATTGTAAACTTTTACTCTCAAGTAATTCTTCTAATTCTTTCTTTTTATCTTTTAATTCTTTATCTTCTTTTTTTATCTCCATTTCTTCTAATTTTCGAAGAGATCTTAATTTAGTATTTAATATAAATTCAGCCTGAACTTCTGTTAAGTTAAATTCTTCTTTTAACTTTTCTTTTGGTTCATCAAATGTTCTTATTATTTCTATAACTCTATCTAAATTTAAATAAACTATTAAAAGACCTGCTAAAACTTCTAATCTGTTATTTATATTGGATAATTTAAATTTAGACCTTCTGATCAAAACACTTATTTGATGATTGATAAATTCTTTTAATATTTCAACTAATCCCATAACCCTTGGTGCACCATTTGAATCTATGACATTCAAATTCATATTAAAACGAACTTCACAATCAGTAATTGCAAACAAATGAGACATTATTGTATCAAGTGGAATATTACGATTTTTAGGAGTTATAACTATACGAATATCTGTTGTTGATTCATCAGAAATATCATCTATTAAAGGTAACTTTTTATTATCTATAAAATCTGCTATCTGTTCGACTAATTTTTGTTTTACAACACCATAAGGTATCTCAGTTATAATTATAACTTTTTGACTACCGATATTTTCCGTCTGCCACTTACAACGAATTCTAAAAGCACCCTTACCAATTTCATAATTTTTTATAATAGTGTCTTCATCATCAACTAAAACTCCTCCTGTTGGAAAATCAGGAGCTTGTATTTTTTTTACAATATCTTTTGTAGTGCTTTCTGGTTTATCAATTAATAAATTAAGTGCTGACATAATTTCTGAGACATTATGAGTTGGTATATTAGTTGCCATACCAACTGCAATCCCCATACCACCATTTGCAAGTAAATTTGGAAAAGCACCAGGAAGTACAATAGGCTCTAAGGTTGTGCCATCAAAATTAGGCATCATATCAACACAAGATTCATCTATACCCTCAGTTAGCAATAATGCCGCCTCTGTCATCTTACTTTCTGTATAACGATAAGCTGCCTGAGGATCACCATCAATATTTCCAAAATTTCCCTGACCATTTATAAGGGGATAACGAACAGAAAAATCCTGAGCAAGACGAACTAAAGCATCATAAACAGAAGAATCGCCATGAGGATGGAAACTTCCAAGAACATCTCCAACAACTTTTGCACATTTACGAAATGTAGCGTTCGGAGTCAGCTTATTTCTAAGCATAGAATATAAGATTCTTCTGTGAACAGGTTTACAACCATCTCTTACATCTGGAAGTGCACGAGATACAATTGTACTGATTGCATAAGATAAATATCTTGAACTTAATGCATCAGATAACTGTTCAGAATCTATATTTTCTTTTATTAATTCTTGTTTTTCCATAGGATGAAAGACTACTAACTTATCTTTTTAAATACAAGTAAAATTTAAAAAGGCCTGATATATCAGGCTTTTAATTTTATTTTTTCCAAAAGGCAAAACCAGATTTTTTTTCAGGTTTATCTTCCCCTCTTTTATGTTGTCTGAAACTTGCCCTTCTCTCTTGAAATCTTTTTGCAGATTCTTCATCACGTTCTAATAACTTCAATGTTGTAACGGATAATCTGCCATCTCTTACTTCTTCATCAAACTCTACTGTATCACCTTCGTTTAAAAATCTGATACCTGCATTTTTTAAAGAACTTGAATGAACAAAAATATCTTCTGTGCTACCACTTTCATTTGCAGAACTTGGCTCTATAAAACCAAAACATTTTTTTCCATTGTACCATTTTACTTTACCTGTACGCATAATTTTATTCCTTTTTTTTATGCTAAAAATAAGTCTTATAAATTATAAAACTCTTAGATATTTTGCATTTTGCTTAAAAATATAGCAAGAATTATATTTTTTTATATTTTTCTAAATAAACACTTGAAAAATATATACTTTAAGTTATATACTAAACCTGTACTTAACCTTAAAGGGGTTGTAGCTCAGTTGGTAGAGCACTACGTTCGCAATGTAGGGGTCGTGGGTTCGAATCCCATCAGCTCCACCAATGCACAATCATTTAAGGCTATTTACTTTTATCTTATGCTGGGGATATGGCGGAATCGGTAGACGCTGAGGACTTAAAATCCTTTGGTAATAAAATACCGTGTGGGTTCAAGTCCCACTTTCCCCACCATTTTCTTTTTATCTGCAATTTTTTTATTCTTTTTGGATAATTTACTTTTATTTGTAATAAATAAAGTTTAGACTTTAATTAACTTTAAAAGGTAAAATATGAAAAAAGAAAAGTCAAAAAAATTAGATTTTAAAAATCCATTATATTTTGGTATTGCTTTTGCAATTATTCTGGTTTGTGTTGGTGCAAATTATTTAGTAAATACTAGTTTTAATAGTTTATTAAAAAAACAATTTAGACAAGAAAATCAGATGAATAAAGTTCAATTAGAATGTATGACAAAAGTCGTATCTAATGAGATTGGATTTTTTGGAAAAATAAGATTATTTACAGGGGTATCAAAAACACTTGCTGAAGAGATGAAAGACATACCAGTAGCTAAAGTTATGGGATGTGCATTTATTGGTGCAAAAAATTAATAAAGAGATTGATAAAAAATCAACCTTTTTATTTTATAAAAGTGGCGACAGTCGCTATTTGTGTACCTTAGACATCTAATGCAAATTTGCAACTTATGCTAGATACCAGATATAAATATATTCCAGAACTTGCACCACCAATTGATTTATTAAACAAAATCAAAAACAGCACGATAAATTGTCTGGAATACGAACAATAGATTTCTCAAAAATATTATCAAAAACCGTCAATAGAAAACCTTTTCGCACGAGATACATTGAACAAAGTATATTTTTATGTTCAAAAAATACTACTGAAAATTACCACAGCAGCCTGTTTGAGAAATAACTCTGCAAAAACATTTCCCTGACATTAAATTGTACACCTGTAAACGGCTATTTTCTTTTATTTAGCTTGATTTTAGAGTTGTTTGTTTGTATATTTGACCTATAAAAACAACGAATATAACAATGTATAAATATTTGAAAATAAAGGGATTGCGCGGATTTGGGACAGAACAAATATTACACCTTGCTGTACCTTATGATAATAAAGAAGGTAGCGGACTTACAATAATTGTAGGAGCAAATAATTCTGGCAAATCTACAATATGGGAAGCGTTTAGAGCATTAAATGGAAAAGAGAAAGTAAGTTTTACAGAAGGGAAACGAAACAAACATACCAATCATAAAGTAGAAATATCTATTTCGGACACTGAAGACAATATTTCAACATTAAAAACCATAGAGACTGGCGGTAGCGAAACTGTAAAAAAAGGAGAAGTTAAATGTTTTACTTTACCTTCAAGAAGAGCTTTTAACCCTGCTTTTGGAAAGTCAGATAATATTAATAAAGAAACATACATGTCTCTTTATATGGGATTACCATCACAGCGTACCAGAGGTAACAACAATTTTTCAATTCGATTATTTGAGTCAAATGGTGATCAAACAAAAAAAAGTTGTTTAACATAGAAGTAGGCAAAGTTTTGGGATTTAAACCCGAATGGACAATAGAACAAGCCGATTCTAGTGATTACTATTTAAAATTATTTTTTGGTGATTCTTATCATAATAGCGACGGTGCAGGAGAAGGTTTTTTAAGTGTATTAACGATTGTTGATTCTTTATATGACAGTCAGCCGGGTGATATAATTGTCATTGACGAACCGGAATTGTCGTTACACCCAGTACTACAAAGAAAATTATCTGATTTTTTGATGGAATATTCAAAAAATAAACAAATTGTAATTTTTACACACTCACCCTTTTTTATAAATTGGACAGCTTTAGCCAACGATGCAGAACTATCAAGGACTTACAAAGATACCATATCCGGCAACACATTGATTTACAGATTATCTAAAGAATCAAAAGAAAATATTGAGAATCAACTCGCCGATAGGTCCAATTTACATACACTTGGTTTAGAAGCTAATGAAGCATTTTTCTTGGAAGACGATATAATTCTAACCGAAGGTCAAGACGATGTTTTTTATTATAACAAATACTTCAAAACTGAACATCCTGAAATGAAAGGTTCTTTCTTCGGTTGGGGAACTGGTGGGGCAGATAAAATGAAATTTATTGCACAAATACTAAAAGACCTCGGTTTCAAAAAAGTTTTTGGCATTCTAGATTCTGATAGAGAAGAAATATGCAAATCGCTACAAAATCAATTTAAAGATTATAAATTCGTGACTATTTCTGCAAAAGATGTGCGAGACAAAAAAGAAGTTACAGCAAAAGCAGCTGTGCCTGGTTTGTTTTTAGAACCGGGCATAATAAAACCTGAAAACAAAGAAAATATAGAAAGCATTGCTTGCCAAATTAACAATTATTTTAAATATACGACAACAAATGTGTAATTATTATGAAAAAATACAACTCACAAAAACTATGTTGTTTAAATTGCGCATTTCTCTGCAAAATGCGTTATAGTCAATATCTGGAATTAGATCACGAAACACGTCAAAAAATCGAAGATGGTGACGAAAATGCTGTTAACCCAATCAAAGGATTTTCTGCAAGCGACGTATGTCATTTAGCGTGCCATAAATCACAATTACCAACATCTAGCAAGCGTTATCCGTGGGCACAAGGTGATCTTATTTACAAGCAAGATAAATTAAAAAATAAAAGATGTGAATTTTTCTATGCATATGATGGACACGAAGGTGTTGCCTTTGATGCTATATATGCTAAACAAGAATACGATATAGAAAATAATAATATCTTGATAGCACGAAAAAGTTTTTGGATTTCTGTTACTGCAACAATAATTGCACTATTGTCATTATGCGTTGCGATTATAACTGTTGTCAAACAATCGCCCTAACAAACACAACAAGAAATCGTGTCTGGAACAAAAAAACAATTTGATATATTGATTTTTATTCTATTTTAATATTATTATGGTTTTATGCGTCCATTGCATAACTGGATAGTGCATTACCCTCCGAAGGTAAAGGTTGCAGGTTCAAATCCCGCTGGACGCACCAAAAATTTTATAAATTTTAAAAAGATTAAAACTTTTCAAGGTCTTTGACAATATTTAAATTTGAAATAATTTTTTTATTTAAACTATCCTTAGTTATTTTAAAATAACCTTTTTTTAAATTAAAAATGTTTGATAAATGTGTCAAAGAACAAAAAAATCTTGGATAAAGAATATCGTAATTAAAATATAAAAAAAGGTGCCCTGATACCCTAATATTTGATTTATCTCATACTAACTAATCGTTATCTTCCCCATCATAATTTTCTATATATTCTTCTGTATATTCTGTAGCCGCTATTATGCAAACAAACACACTTTGTGGTTCACCACATTTATCTAGCAACCTGCTGATATTATTTAATTGTGCAGATGCACTATTATGTGTATCTATATATATTCTATCTGAAATCTTACAGAGGTCTGCACTTTTGTTTTTTACTTTGTCTGGACTATCTAAAATCCATCCAAAATCTGGATCTTCAACAGCCTTTTGTAAGATATCAGGATATTTTTGATATAACAATTTTAGTACATCGCTTATAATTCCACTGTAAGATACCTGTTTATATTTTTTGCCATAAAATTTGAATCCCAACGGTTTTGTACCAGTAGCCTCTTTAGATTGACTTGCCAAGATTTCCCTAGTTAATTCGTATTCAATGCTATCATCATAAACATGTTTCACATCAAAATCTTTCAATATGATATCAGTCAATCTATTTGCTCGTTTTATAATATGAGCCACATCCCAAGCATCTGCACATTGTACATCTTTATTTAAGGTCACTGCTTTTGCTTTTACTTTACCATCCAGATTATTAAATAAATAATCCTTTTTGTCTTCAAAACTTAAGTTTGAAAGTTCTGAATTATAACCAGTCAATGTCAGATTTCCTAGTGTATGAACATATTTTCCATGATCAGGTGTTTCAATGTGTTCCCAACCTACACTTAATGTTTGAGGCATTATATGTTCAATTGTTATCAAACCTTCAATCTTTTCTTTTCCGTTGTTTTCTATATACTTTAATAAAAAATTACATAGAGCTGGTGTTTTGTAAATTTCTTTTACCTTCAGCTCTTGTGCAAATTTTTCTTTTGTAGGCATAGCATCTTTAGAATCTAATAAGAACAGGAAGTTATTAATTGCTTCATAATATTTTTCCTTGTTTGTTGGCACTTTACCAAAGATACGATTATACAAGGATGCAAATAAACCACGTAAAGATCCAGTTGGAATACCACATACTACACGTCTCAACAAATAGGTTAGTATGAGTTTTACAGTTTTTTCAACCACAGTTCTATCTTTTATAACATTATTATTCAGCCAATCATTGAAAACATTCATCAAAAATGGATAACAAGTTGTTTGTTTCAATTGGCGTAAACCAGCTAAACTATCACAAATACTCTGCCCCCATTGTTCTTTGCCATTCAAGAAACCAGCATAAATATCAGCATAACTTCTTAATTCTGATAATATTTGTTGTTGTGTATAACCATTATTTTTATAGAAATCAGCAAATACATAATAAAGATCACTTTCATTCACTTTTTTACCAGTCCTACATACAATATATTGCATAAAGAAGTCGTTCAAATTCTTATAATCTTTGCTGTTTTTTAGAGAGTTCTCTATAATCAGCCAATAATCCTTATATAAAATATTTTGTTGATCTGATTTCATCAATAAAAAGTTTCTAATCAAATCAGAATATGTCAATTCTAGACCAGTAGAATTAATGTTTTCAAAAATAACTTGTGGATCATCGTCTGATTCCAGTCCCATGGTAATAATTTCCAATCTGTAGAAAGCATTTTTTATTTCTTCCGGTGTTTTATTGTCTTGATTAATCCATTTTTCGATACGCTGCCTACAAACATTGTAATTCAACCATATGTGACTAGATTCATCTATTCCGTCAGGTTTGGTATTGGATTTATTATTCAGTAATTTCATGAATTGTTCGCCATCAGAATTTATAGGCTTCAATTTAACCTTGAATTCTTCTTCGTCACAGCGATTATGTATATAGTCATCATCAATTCTAGCAGCTTCTTTTTTATCACCTCTAGCTAAAACAACATCATGTAATGCCTTCACCAACAAGCACATTGTTGTTAATCGTTGCTGACCATCAATAACAATATATTTTGTTAAAGAAGGTAAAGATGGTTCTGCCAGCAAGATAATAGAACCAAAAAAATGCTGTTTTCCTGTTATAAAAATATCTTCAATGTCTTCTAATAATCTACGGCAATTTGATTCAGGCCAGTCATAATTTCTTTGGTACACTGGTATTGTGAATAAAATCTTTGGAGTTTCAATAACTTTCAAAATAAAATCTTTCTTAGCTTGCATTTATAAAACTCCTTTTTTGGCTTTTTGCCTTAAATATTATACCACATGATTAAAAATAACAATTTGTTATACTGATAAACAAGTCAAAATCTTTATCAGATTTTGTTCAGACACATTTTTAATAAAAATATTCAAATAACATAATTTTATTACTACAACAAAACGTTTTTTTAATAAATACCTATTGGGATAATTATTATTGGGCTTGCTGAAACAGATAGATTTGAGTCTAGAAAGGTGTATATTTCCTAAAAAACTCGAAAAATATTAATTAGACTTCAAGGAGTGTCCAACAACTTTGATGAAATTACAACGCTTCTTTGCTGCTCTGGCTAAAGAACCAAATGAAACCTTTAGGAATTATGTCTTATTATATTGGTCAGCGTCGCCAAAATATGTTATCGATGCGTGGTATGCTTTATTATTAAGGGTCCGCTATAACGACATGCTGTTTCACGATTTTCGGACACACATTTATCAGCTATCAAGCTATAACATGCGCTAGTTTGCATATAATTGGCAAGTCTTTGGGGGACAAAACCAGCGTAGAAAAAAGTTTATTTACGTCTGATGATGGACCCTGTTCATGATTCAATCCAACGTGGTGCAGATAAAATGTTGGAATTTGTAGAACAAAACAAAGTGTAAAATTTTTTATGGCTTTTTAATACAAAATTTTTATAATACACCACAACAAGGATAAAAATATGACAGCAGAAATCGTGGTTTATAACAGAAATGCAATAGCGCTGGCTGCAGACAGTGCGGTCACCGTTGGTAGAAAAACATATAATTCGGCAAATAAACTATATATGTTGTCCAAGTATTATCCTGTCGGAGTTTTGATATATAATAATGCACGAATAAACAATATCCCTGTTGAAATAATAGTAAAAGAATACAGAAAGCGTTTAGGGCACAGATATTTTGATTACCTTAAAGAGTACAAAGAAGATTTTGTGCGATTTTTATCTTCGTTTATCAAAGAGCAAGAAAATGAAATAGATAAAAGAAATAGTATAATTATTCAGTTGCAAAATATGTTTTATTTTGTGACATCAGGGTCAGATATGCCACAAGTGCAACAAAGGCAAGATTTTGAAGAATTTAATAAATACTTGGATGATGTTTTTGATAAAATCAGTAAAAATTTTTCTGAAGAAACAAATGTAGATTTAACACTTATAAACATTAAGGACGAAATAGCGAACATTACTCGTTCGTTAATGAATATACAAGATGTTAATGAGCATACATTGGATAAATTAGCAAAATTGTTCCCGTATTACATAAATATGCCGAGAAATCCTGGTGTAACAGGTATAGCAATATGTGGTTATGGCGAAAAAGAATTTATGCCACAGGTATATTGTTTTGAAACTTTAGGATTTCTCAACAATTTTTTTAAATTAAAAGATACAGAAACAAATGAAAATATGGTGGAAGGTGTTATACCATTAGCACAGAGAGATATGGCAGATTTGTTTATTTCTGGCATAGATAATGGTGTCTATAACTTTATTGTTAAACAATATGAAGATTTTATAGATGATTTGTTTTCTAATAAAACAAAAGCAGATGATGAATTTGCAAGACATGTAGAAAAGTATAAATCAAAAATATCCGATAATATAAAAGCAATTTTGAGAGAAAGAAAAATAAATCCATTATTGAGCGTTATAGGTATACTTTCGAAAGAAGAATTGGCAGAACTTGCGGAAAGTTTAGTAAATTTACAGGCGTTAAAACATAAAATGTCACTTAATATAGAAACTGTTGGTGGACCTATCGATGTGGCAATAATATCTAAACACGATGGTTTTATATGGAAAAAACGAAAATTATATTTTGATAAAGATTTGAATAGTAATTTTTTCAAAAATTACTTTTCTAAAGATGATGATTGTGATAAAATAAAAACCGAAGAGGAAAAGGATGAAGACTTACCTAATTGTGAATGCTAGTATGATTGAACAGTATAATAGATTGCCGACGTTTATTGGACACCAAGATTTGGGTCATCGTATAGCACAAGAGTTTCGTGCAAATTTTCAAAAAAATATGTCCTGAAATCAAAGAAGAAAAGCGTTAAATTTAAATAACGGTATTTCCAAATCAAGTATTAATAAGATTAACAGTGACCTTTCATTATATACCGTATCAGAGCCCATATCGACCTATGTATATACCTTATCTTTCACTTTAACACTATACTTCTCTATACTTCCAGGGTTAAAAACAATGTTTTTTGCTTACAAACAAAAATGTAATAATTAACCAATTTGTGCTGGGTCACAAAATTGGAAAATACGTTATCAAATCCGATAACAATAAAGCGAATAATTGCGTGTTGTGATAGTATTGAAAAATTCTCAGAAAATCCTGCACTGTTAAGAAAAGGTAGTGTGGAGACCAAAACTTTGGTTGGATGCGCACTGTTCCACCAGAAGAAGCAAAAATCAGCAGAGATAAATTGGAAAGTTGGACCAAAGAAGATTCTATATCAATAGAAAAAGGAAAACTGGGAGAATGGATATCCCAAAAAGATGTGACAAAAGAAGAACAAAAAGATGATGATGCCGAATATGAACTGATCACAAAATCAGAAACCCCAAACGATATCCAGACTAACTGGCGCACACCAACTTCATTTCCTTTATCTACAAAACAGTCAGGGGAAAAATCTTTACAATAATATTTGGATAACTTGGTTGAAGATGATGTGTTTGCAACAGAAAATCAATGGTTTTAAAAGCAGATTTTAATAAAGAACACAATACTTTTCATTGCTACTTACACAGATTCAAAAAGTGCGGCAAAAGGATATGCACTGGCAAAAATAGAATACAATAATACCAATTGTGTTTGTTATCACGAATCTAAGGGCACGTTTTTTGGTGAAGATGGTGTTGAAAAATACTTTACCACAGAACGTGGATATGAATGGATTGGTGAAGAAATATTAGATGACTTGTGCTAATTTAGCAGGTATTTGCGTATTGTCTTTTTTTAAAGTTTATGTAAAAGTGACCACAGAATATGAAAGTATTTTTATTAAATAGCAATTTTTAAAAATAGGGTTGAAAATGAAATCGTTGATAGAAGCATTGCCAGATGTCGTAAAGCAAGGCAAATGTGAACTGGAACAATTTTAACACGTGCACAATCCGATAACAAAATGATATTGCAAATAAACGAATATATACTGCCTGCACCTGACGAAAGCGGTTTCTTTCGTGGTACAATTCGTGACTGTTGTCATCCAGAAAATGCCAGTGCAGAACATTGTAAAACAGATGGTTAGTTTAATCGTTTAATTCAGTTTGCTATGCTACACAGGCTACCCATCGACAGGTTTGCCATCTATACGTGGAAAAAATTGACCTAATATATATAATACACCGTTTGATTTCAAATCCGATTATAAGAACCAAAATAACACTGCCAAATAGCTTTGTGATGTAAATAAAGTTTTTTTCTGTGTCATAACAAATCCTTTCAATACAATACGATTTCCATCATTTAACATAGTTCAACAGTTTTTTTTCAATGTGTTGTGCTAAATTTTATTATTGTTTTTTGTAGTGCCCACCACCTCTATACTCCATCCCCCAATGGATATTGGGTTAAATTATGGTGCCATATAAAAAGAATACTTTTTTTAATGTATACTAAGGTAGCTCTGGATTCTGGCTGATTTGCTGTGTTACAAAATGTTGTTGCCGTTTATAGAATATACATAAAATAAAGATTTTTAAAAACAAAAGGGATTCTGCTGAAACCCTTGAATTTCTTGGCTCGGGCAGCTGGACTCGAACCAGCGACATACGGATTAACAGTCCGTTGTTCTACCGACTGAACTATGCCCGAATACCCTACACATTTTATAAGATATAAATATTATTTGCAAGTATTTTTATCTTTTTTTATCACGTTCAAATAAATTACTGCGAAATTCAAGTTTTAAAAGTTCAATCAAAAGATCTATACTGAATCCTTGACCCCAACCAGAAAAATTTCTATTTGGTTGTGTTTGTTTCAAATGACCTATTTTGTCTTTATTATTTTCTTTTTTTAATAAAATAGATAACTGAGACTTATCTCTGAAATCTTTATAAATTGATAATACTTTATCAAATGTTATATGGGCATATGAAATAACAGTTTTTAAAGATAAACAACTAAAACAGCGAGTAAAATCATATCTTATAATACCATATAAAAGTTCAGATAAATGAGATAATTCAATTCTTAATTTTTTTAATATGTCTAATCTGTAATAAATAAAGTTAGGATCTTTTTCAATAGCGTCTAAAATTTGATTAAACCAGGTTACAAAACTTTTTTCGAAACTTATCATAACATCAAAAGCTTCTTCGCCGTATTTAGTGTTAAAATATTTTTTTTCAAAATCTAACCAAGACATAAAATCTAATCTTAACTTCTTTTCATTTAAATGAAGCGCTTCTTTATTTCCTAAATATTCTTGAAGTTTTTCTGTGTCTTTTACTCTTAATTCATTTGTCTTTTCAATTTTTTTCATAATGTTTCTCCTCTAATACTACAAACTATATAGTATAAAAAATACTTTTGTCAAGTCTATATAAAATTAATTGATTTTTATAAAATCTTTAATACCCTTCTTCAGAGGTTTTATATTTATGGTAAAAGAAAAAGGATATGTTTATATTTTAACAAATACCAGTTTCAGAGAAGATTGGGTAAAAATTGGTAAAAGTTCCAGACCTGTTGATATTCGTTCAAAAGAACTTGATAATACTGCTGTCCCTTTACCTTTTGAAATATATGCAACAGTTAAAACAACTAAGTATAATGAAATAGAAAAATTTCTGCATTAAACATTAACAGATCTCGCAAATAAAAGACTTCGTAAAAATAGAGAATTTTTCAATATAGCACCAAAAGATGCTTTTAAATATATGAAACTTTGTGCAAATATTACAAATGATGTAGAATTTAGTTGTCCTGATGAAATAGATCAATCAGAACCTCACCATAATGATAATATCCACAAAAGAGAAACATCATATAAAGGTAAATACCTAGTAAATACAGATGAAGTTTTTGAATTTAAGAAATATACAGTAGATGCAAAAATGATTGTTAGAAATGGAAATACTTATATTGTTTTAGCAGGATCTAAAATAGATACAAATATTTATAGCAATACAGAAAATGTAAAAAGATTAAGAGAAATAAATAAAGATAATATGTCTGTTGATACAGTTATAAAAGATACTGAATTTAATTCCCCTCCTTCTGCAGGACAATTTGTGTGTGGTGGTGCATGTAATGGAAAAATATACTGGAGAACAAAAGAAGGAACTCCTTTAGAACATTTTATTGAATATATCTAATAAAATAAAACCTGCTAAAAGCAGGTTTTTAAATTAATCAAGATTCTTCAATAAAACATCTTTTAGATCGTTTGGCATCATACCAGTTGTAGAATAACCACAATCTATGTGATGTATTTCGCCAGTCAGTCCAGAAGATAGATCACTAAATAAATAAGCAGCCGCCCCTGCTACATCTTCTAAAGTAACATTTCGACGCATTGGGGTTAAAGAACTGTTTAATTTTAACATAGATTTAAATCCTCCAACACCTGATGATGCAAGTGTCATAATCGGACCTGCACTTATTGCATTAACCCTGATATTATCTTTACCTAAATCTGCTGCTAAATATCTGACAGACGACTCCAATGCACTTTTTGCAACTCCCATAACATTATAATTAGGAACAGATTTCTCACCACCATAATAACTGAGAGTTACAATGCTTCCGCCACCTGTCATAAGTTTAGATGCCCTTCTTGATAATTCAACCAATGAATAAACAGAAACATCCATTGTATTTTTAAAATTATCTCTTGAAGTATCTAAATATCTTCCTGTTAATTCATCTTTATTTGAAAAAGCAATTGAGTGTAAAACACCATCTAATGTTCCCCACTCTTTTTTGATTGCATCAAATAAAGAGTCCAGATCTTCTGGTTTTTGAACATTACATTCTTGAACAAACTTTGCATCTAATTCTTTTGAAAGAAGCACAACTCTTTTTCCACTTCTGGGACTACCATAAGGCATAGCAATTTCAGCGCCTAAAGATTTTGCCATCTTTGCAATTCCCCAGGCAATTGACCAATCATTTGCAACACCAGTTATTAATATTTTTTTTCCTTTTAACAACATTATTTTTCCTTTTATTCTTTTTTACAACTTTTTGCTTCTACTTTTGTTTCATCTTTTTCAAAACAACCTAACCATTCTTTAGATGTATTTGTACCTTTATAAAAGGCAGAATTTAATAATCTTTTATTGTTTAAACAATTTTGTTTTTCGTCATCTTTCTCAAAAATATTAAGATTTTCTCTGTCTGTATCAATCCAAATTCCTTTATATTTTTCTTCACATTCTTCTCTTAAATATTCTTTTAATTTAAAGACTGTTTTAGATGCAACATCAACAACTTCTTTTTGTACATCTGTAGGTAGTATTTTAATATCTTTGTTAGGTTTAATACAAACTTCCTTAGCATAAAGTGCTATTTTTTGGTAAATACTTCCAAAGAATCCACCATAAATACTGGAAGATGGACATATATATTTTCCATCATAAGTATATCTTTTAGTTAAATCAGGTTTTTTTGTAATATAATAACCTCCTTTATCTTTATCTTTATCTTCTTCTATATCATCTGCAAAAATTGCATCTGAACCTCCAGTTGTAACATAAATATATTTTTTTCCATTATTTTTATTATTTTGTATCTTAATCTTACATGTATTAGCACCATATTTTACATATCTTATATTTTCTGATGGATTTGCCTTAAAATATTCATTTTCTCTAATAAAAACACTTTTATAATATTCTTTCTCTGAATCAGTATCATTGAGATTCAAATCAGTGACTGAACTTGAAGAACTTCTACAAATTTTTGATTTTGGATCTACTCCTCCTTTATAAAAATCCAAATCAAAATATTTTGATTCTTTTGTCTCATAGTTAGGGTCTGTTTTTTCTAAAGCTTCCCCTCGAGATAAAACATAAGCATTTCCAGGAGAGAAAGTTCTGCAACCATATGGAACTTTATGAAATCTGTCAGATGGAGAAACCTCACATATTTTATTAACAAAATCTTCTAATAAATTTTTACATTCCTTAACAACTTTTTGATCTCCAATTTTTTTAGAATAATCAGCAATCTGTGTTTCTCCATCTTTTTCTTTATTATTTTTAAAATTATATATATTTTGACAAGTGTCTATTTTAGATTTACATAATTTTTCAGCAGTTTCTATATTCATACCAAAAATACTTTTATCTTTAATATTTGCAAAATCTTTCAAATTACCAGTTTGAGTATCTAAACAATTGTTAATAATATCTAAACATTCTGATTTTACCTTATTTATTCTTTGATTATTTTGTTGATAAATTTCTGTAATTGATTGTTTTAAAAATTCATTCCAAACATCATTTGATATATCTCTACAAGTAGAAAGCCCTCTTTCTGCATAGTCTCTTTTAGAGTTCATAGAAGATACAACTAAAGCATTAGCTGAATTTTTTATAAAATCGCCTGTTAAATCTAAATAATTTATAAACTCAGCAAAATTTGGTGTATATATTGGTTCACCAGTTTTAAAATCTAGGTATCTACCTGTAAAATCAAGACAATGAATATAATCTTTACCACAAACTTTTTCGTCTGTTATATCTTTTCTGACTTGTGCTATACACTCATTTACTGCTGTAGCATTTTGAGATTTATATAACTTTGTTCTTTCATCATTTACTTCTTTTTCTGTTTTCTTTACTTGTCTTTCAGCTTCAACGATTTTCTTATCCATATTGGCTAAAATATTTGAACAATCATTTTCTATATTCATCCCATATGCAGAAGTTACCATATTAACAGTCGCTTGATTATTACATCTATTTTTTACAAAATTTAAACACTGCATATGTACTGCATTATATAATTTATCACCAGATAAATTCATAATATCTGACTTCATAGAAAAACCCAACTCATCATCACCAAAATCACCTGTTAAATTCTCTATAAAATCAAGAGTGTCTTTATTTGATAAACTATTTTTTTTTGTAGAATTTAAAGTGGATGAAATATCTTCTAATTTAGAAGCGCTAGCAGAAGTATCTTTTTTCTTTTCTAATGCTTTTTCTCCAGCAGAAGCTGATATCATCGCTTTTACTTCATTCTTTGTTTTAGATATAACATCTAAATTTAAATTATGAAAGTCTTGTAGATGTTCACTTGTTTGAAAAAGAGCAAATTCTTTTTCTTGTATTTCTTTTAATTTATTTGAACAAACACATCTTCGATACTTTTCATCTTTTTTTGCACAAAACTGATCCATACAAGTAAAATAAGCATCTCTACATCCATTATAACCCGTTCCAAAAACACTAGATTTAGCAATTGGTGTAATAGCTGTACGCGATGAATTTATAATTGGTACTTTAGCAGTCCTTACTTTATTTCGAAAAACAGATTTTATATTTTGAGTTTTTAAAGATGTATTTGATTTTCTAATTATTGCTGTTCTTGATTTATTATCTGACTTTATAACTAGATTATTAGAATTTCGAATTTTTTTTACATCATTTTTTTGTATTTTGTTCACTGCACTTCTATTAGATTGTACATTATTTATAATTTTTTGATTATCAATCTTTGAACTACGAACATAACCTTGCACCCCAGAATACAAAGGAAAAATATTTAAAGATATAAATAAAATAAAAAACATTCTAATCATTTACTATCTTCTATATGTTTACATTGTCCCTTGTATAATCTGCTTGGTCCAAATTCACAATAACAAAGTCCAAAAGAATCCGCATCTATTTCATCTGAGTATCCAAATGGACAAACATAATTATCTAAAACTTTACACGATTTAGGTGCTATACAGTGATTTTCACTATTTTTACAGTTTTTTATACACCTATTAAAATCAATATTTTTACAATCTTTTATCATATTGTTACAATCTTTCTCTGAAATAGTTTCTATTTTACATTCTCCACCTTGTTTTTTACAATCTTCCTCTTTAATTTGATCAGGTTTATCACCACAAATACCTTTATAAATAAAACTACATTCTCCACCTTGTTTTTTACAATCTTCTTCTTTAATTTGATCAGGTTTATCACCACAAATACCAATTCCAGAATTACCATAAATATGTTTATCTTCTTTTATTCCAAAATAAAAATTTTTATCAAGTTTACAAAAATCTTCTTCGTAATTCAGAATATCAATAAAATTTTGTTCTGTATCAGTAAGATTTTTTATTTTTTTCAAATCTCTTAATGTATAAAAAATACCTCCTTTTTGGGTACATTGATTAATAAGAATAGAAAGTATTCTATTATAAACTTCTGTAGCAACCCCGAAATTTCTAATAACAAAATAGTCGATATCATTAGCAGAGTAATTAGAAATTCTAGGATTTTTTTCAATAGGTGTTTTAGCTTTATCAAAACCACCAAAAACTTCTTCTATAATATCTTTATTATTAGTATTTTTTTTACATTCACTAATTTCAGATAATTGTTTTGCACACTGAGATAAAATTTTTCCTGCTTCAGAAAAAGTATATAAACTAAACCAATTTAAAGCCTCTCTTTTTTTTATTAAAGTACTATGTAAATTATAAAAATTAGAGTAATTTTTTCCACCAAACTTATCAAAACATTGTTTAACAACGGCACGACAAGCAGTTAAAGTATCAACATCACGTTTTTCATTTATATATTCAGAAATTATTTTCTTACCAAACAAGTTATCACAAGTATTTACATATTCTTGACATAAATTATTACTTAAAGAAATTTGTCCAGGTTTTAAAACTTCATCATAGCCAGAACCTATATTTTTAATAGCGTTTTCTAAACTTTTTTTCTTTCCCATATAACAAGTTGATACAAAATCAAAACAACTTTCTTTTATCTCATTAACTTTAGCAAGCTGTGCATGATGTATTTCATCATACGCTTTATTTAAATAATCTTCCCAAACATTCTCTTTTATCTCACGGCATTTATCAAGTGGAACTTCTGCAAATTGTTTAATCTTTAATTCAAAATTCTTTCTAAAAGTTTTATCATTCTCTTTTTGAAGACTACACAAATAACCACCACTACTATTATCATCAACACATTTATTCAATTTTTTTAACTCATTATCACCCTCAAAATATAATAAATGATTCATTTTATAAATATCTGCAACACCAGGTATTGGTTTTCCAGTTTTAACATCAATGTATCTTCCATTATCTAAACACTTATGATAATTCTTACCACATACCTCTTCACTTAAAATTGCATTTTCTAGATTTTCCAAACATTTTACATATTCATCTGAATTATGTTTTTTTCTGTTTTCTATTCTTGCTAAATCTAACATTGCATTTGTTTCACGAACAGCAACTGACATTTTCTTTTTAGTTTCATCAATTAACTTCTTCACTGTTGTACAATCTTGTTCGATTGCCATTAAATAAGCTGTAATTGCCCTTTGTAAAGATTGTTTATTACAATCTCCATCAACCGCCGTTCTACATTGATTATAACTTAAATCATATAAATTTTTACCATTGTAATTAGCCATTGATTTAACAGCATCAATCGAATCATTCATATTCTCCAAGGTATTAATACTGTTAAGTGCTGAATACTTTCCTCCAACTTTTGCTTCATCACCGCGAATAGATTTCATAATTGCCTGCAACAGACCTTTTGAAAGAGATTTATCTTCTTCCAAAGCCAATTCACCTTCTGATGAAGTTCTTGCAGCATAAGCTTCTTTTTCAGTCATACCAACAGAATCAATAACTTTTTTAAAATCTGTTAATTTTTCACCCGCTTCATGTAATACGGATTTTGTATCTTCTAAGGAATAAACTTTATCACTGCATGAACATCTACGAAACTTATCATTCTTTATACTGCAAAATTGATCCATACAAGTAAAATAAGAACTTTTACATGTTTCATAAATCTGTCCTGTTCTGGTACTTGAAAAAACACTTGTATCTTTAGAAACCATAGCAGATCTTGAAAAAACTTTTTTACTACCAGATCTTGACGTAACATTCGAACTTACAGTACTCCGTACATTAATATTATGTTTTTCATGAGTTTTTGTATTTTGATTTATATTATGAATATTTGTTGCACTGCGAGATGATAATTTTTCATTCTGTTTGTCATTAGTTTTAATAGTTCTTTTTGCACTACGCATTGGTAGTTCTATTATATTTTTATCACTGGTTTCTCTTTTTACAACAAAACCATTATCTCGCACAGAAGCTGTTGCTGATATTGACAATAAAAAAAGTAAAATTATATATTTTTTCAACACCTTGCAGATGATATCAAAATCAAAAACTATTTATCAAGTATTTTAAATTAATTAATTTAGATAATTGAATAATTTAGTATTTTTTAGTATAATTAACTTTGCCTAATTATTTTGTTATGATTTATAAAAAGTTTATTTTTTTTTCAATTATTAGTTTCTTCTCATTGTTTATTTCTGGAACTGTGCTTGCAAGTGGTAATATTAAATCTTTGAGAACAGGTCTACAACCAAATGGAAATACCAGACTTGTTATAGAAGTAAGTTCTAACCCAAAATATAAACTTTCTTATTTTGATAATTTAATAAAAATATCACTAACAAACACAAAGATAAACAATAACATCAAACCAATTTTAAATTCAGATAATTTAATAAAAAATATATATCAAAAACAGATTGGAAATAATTCTGAAATTTCAGTAAGTCTGAAAAAAAATATTTCTGAAATTCCAAAAAAACAAATTATGATTTTAAAACCAAGTGGGGATCAAAAATACAGGCTTGTATTTGATTTTAATTCAAAAAATAAAACAGAAGAACAAAATGTCAATTTAGATAAAACAGAAGAAACAATTAAACCTAAAAGAAAACAGAAGTATACAATTGTAATTGATGCAGGACATGGTGGTAAAGATCCTGGTTGTTCAGGAGTTCTTGGTACAAAAGAAAAAGACGTTGTTTTGGCAGTTGCGAAAAAATTAGGTAAAAAATTAGAAAAAGCTAACTTTAATGTATTTCTAACCAGGAATACTGATATATTCTTAAATCTCGGTACTCGTGCAGCTCTCTCTGAAAGATATCGTGCAGATTTATTTATTTCTCTTCATGCTAATTCAAATCCTCATAAACATGTACAAGGATTTTCAATATATGTTCTTTCAAAAAAAGCGTCTGATGAAGAAGCAAGTAAATTAGCAGATGCAGAAAATGCATCAGATAAAATTGATGTTGATGGGTTTAAGCAGTTTTCTGCAGATATTAAAGCGGCTCTTTCAGCACTACAACAAAGAGCTGTATCAGAATTATCTGTTGAATATGCACAACATTGTGCAAAGACCATGATAGGAAAACAAATAAAGAAACAAGATGGTCCAAATGTTAGGCATGCAGCTTTTGCAGTTTTACGATCAAGTATACCAGGAGTATTAATAGAATTGGGACACTTATCTAATTTAAAAGAAGAGTTATTATTAAGATCATCATCATATCAAGACAGGCTTGCAGAAGTTATTGCAAATTCAGTTCAAGAATACAATTTCGAAAATTAAAATTTGACAATAATATATGGCAAATATAACATTTCTATGTTTCGGAGAAGTGGCAGAGTGGTTGAATGCGTGCGACTCGAAATCGTAAATATGGGAAACTGTATCGGGAGTTCAAATCTCCCCTTCTCCGCCAGAGATTCAATATCTTTATATGTAGAATAAAAAATGAAAAAAATAATATTATTATCTTTTATATCTTTATTTTCTTATTACAAAACTTCCTTTTCATATACAGTAACATATAATACAAAAACTCATATTTATCATAACCCCAATTGTAAACATGCAAAAAGATGTACAAAAAATTGCATAAATATTGATATAAATAAAATATATAATAAAGGACGTGCTTGCAAAATATGTAGAGGATAAATAAAAAATCTATTTATTTACAAGTTCTTCTATATAATCATTATCACCAGCGTGGACAAGTAAAATTATAAAATCTATCCAATACCAAATAATAGTAATTGGCAATCCTATTATAAATATACTTAATAACAACATTGCTATTGCACTTCCATTTTTATTTAAATAAAACCTGTGTGCACCAAAAATTCCTAGAAAGAAACATAATAAAAATGTAGTTGTCCAAGTCTTACCTTCAACTTTCTTTTTTAAAATCTTATTTGGTGCAAAACATTTTGGACATTTCTCAGCCCTTTCACTGTATTTTTGACCACATTCATAACAAAAAATCATACTCATAATAAAAACCTTACTTCTACCTTAAGATAGAGAGAATATCAAAATAAAATATTTATATCAAATATATATTAAAGAATATTTTAAATTAAATAAAAAAAGCCTGCGGATGCAGGCTTTAATTATTTACCAGTTGATCGTCTTCTTACTGTTGCTTCTTTCTTTACAGATACAGCCTTAGTTGCTTTTATTTCTTTTACAACCTTCTTATTGTCAGTTGTTATAGATTTTTTATCATCAACCATCTTTTCTGTTTTATTTTCAGTTTTATCAACAATAACTTTTTTAGCATTTTCATCTCTGTCAACTAATTCTATTATTGCCATAGGAGCAGCATCACCATATCTGAAACCAGCTTTTAAAACTCTTGTATATCCACCTGGTCTTTTTAAATATCTTGGTCCTAATACTTCAAATAACTTCTTAACAGTTTTGGTTGAAGAATTATCCAATTTTGAAGAAATCAAACGACGATTCGCAACACTATCAACTTTAGCCCTTGTTATCATTCTTTCAATAATACCACGCAAATCTTTTGCTTTTGGAAGGGTTGTTTTAATCTGTTCTTTTTCAACTAAATTTTTTACAAGTCCTATAAACAATGCTTTACGAGCATTG
This sequence comes from uncultured Alphaproteobacteria bacterium, assembly GCA_963540515.1. Taxonomy (GTDB): domain Bacteria; phylum Pseudomonadota; class Alphaproteobacteria; order Rs-D84; family Rs-D84; genus JAFGMC01. The sequence continues at coordinate 52,113 of CAUTNA010000002.1, read as the reverse complement.
GTATCACGATTAAATTTTCTTGCACTTATTCTATGTCTCATTTGATTTCCTCTTTATTTTTCCCTAAAACTTAGGATTAAACAAAATTTATAACCTGAATAAATCAGAACTATAAAATAAAACCTCTAAAATTCTTATTTATATGGATCTTCATATTTTTTTGAAAGCTCAGCAATATTTTCTGGTGGCCAACCTGGAACTTCCATACCAAGCCCAAGTCCCATAGCCTCAAGTTGTGCCTTTATTTCGTTCAAACTTTTTCTACCAAAATTAGGAGTTTTCAACATATCATTTTCTGTTTTTTGAACAAGTTCACCCAACCAATTAATTTTATCATTTTTTAAACAATTGTTTGCACGAACAGACAGTTCAAGTTCATCAACATGTTTTAATAATTTTGGATCAAATGGTAGAACCTCTTTTACTTTTTCTTCTCTTTCTTCAAAAGAAACTTGAGTATTATCTTCAAAATTAATAAATACATTTAATTGATCTGTTAAAATTCTTGCAGCGTAAGCAAGTGCATCCTCTGGAGAAACACTACCGTTAGTTTTAATTTTAACTTCTAATTTATCATAATCTGTACTTTTTCCTACACGAGTTTTTGTAACATCTGTTGACACACTTAAAATTGGAGAATAAATAGAATCAACAGGTATAACCCCTAAAGGTAATTCATCTAACTTATCTTGTGCACTAGCAGGAACATAACCACGTCCAGTATTAAGCGCTATTTCCATTTCAAAATCTGTACCTTTATCTATGTTACAAATTTCTACATCTTTATTAATAACCTCTATACCGCCAGGTAATTCTATCATACCAGAAGTCACAACAGCAGGTCCTTTAACTTTCAAAAAAGCCTTATGCTGACCTTCAATACTTGATTTAAAATAAACACCTTTCAGATTCAATATTATATCAACTATATCTTCACGAACTCCATGAAGAGAAGAAAATTCATGTTGAGCACCATCTATTTTAACCCAAATAGGTGCACATCCCTGTAAGGAGGATAATAAAACACGTCTGAGTGCTGTACCAATACTTAACCCAAAACCATTTTCAAGTGGTTGAGCTATAAGTTTTGCAATATTTGGATTATATTCATCTTTTTCTATTTCTATCTTCTTAGGCTTACATAAAGACTGCCAATTTTTCTCAATCATATATTCTCCATTAGGTTTAGTTTATCATTTTCACCATAACAGTTAAAATATAGAGTAGTTTAAACTCTACGAACTTTCTTTGGTCTGCAACCATTATGAGGTATTCTTGTTGTATCAGTAATACTTTGTACAATCAAACCAGCATTAGACAAACCACGAACTGCAGATTCTCTTCCTTGTCCAATTCCACGCATTAAAACATCAACTGTTTTCATACCCATTTCAGCAACTTTTTTACCAACACTATCAGCGACAACTGTTGCTGCATAAGGAGTTGATTTTTTTGAACTTTTAAAATTATTTGCACCAGCTGTTGACCAAGTTAAAACAGCACCAGTTTGATCAGTTATTGTAATGCGAGTATTGTTATTTGTTGCAACAACATGGGCAATACCATGAGATACTTTTTTTATTACTTTCTTTTTTACTTTTGTAATAGCCATAACTTTTAACCCTTAATTTTAAATTTATTTACCCTTTGTCGCAGATCCAGCAACAACAACCCTTTTACCTTTTCTCGTTCTTGCATTAGTTTGAGTTCTCTGACCTCTAACAGGCAACCTATTACGATGTCTGATACCACGATAGGTCTTTAAATCTTGAAGACGTTTTATATTCATCTGAACTTCACGACGAACATCACCTTCTACTTTAAAATTCTGTTCTATATAAGTAGAAATAGTAGCAATTTCAGCATCTGTCAAATCTTTCGCTCTCATAGAGTCTTTTATATTCAAAGCTTTACAAATCTCAGCTGACTTTGCAGGACCAATTCCATAAATATATCTTAATGCTATTTCAACCCTTTTATCAGTAGGAATATTAACTCCAGCTATACGTGCCATACTATTTTTTCCTTTTTTATAACTATTTTACATTCATTTAAAAAGCCATTCTATATTAAATAAGTCAAAAGTCAAAAATTAAGTCTTACTTAAACAGAACGAAATCTTCCTTTTTTCTCTGTTCTATTTACAACACAGTTATACTTATTTGCAACTAAATAAGATTGAACCTGATTCATTGTATCTAAAACAACACCTGCAACTATCAATACACTGGTACCACCAATCATAACAGGCATTCCCATTTGAGTATTTAAAATAATAGGTAAAACACAAACAACCACTAAGTAAATAACACCTATTGTTGTTATTTTAGAAACTATATCATCAAAAAATTTTGTTGTTTGTTCACCAGGTCTTATACCAGGAATATACCCCCCAGAATTTTTTAAATTATTACTTGTTTCTTCAGAATTAAATACAACAGCTGTCTGAAAGAATGCAAAAAAAGATAATAATACAGCAAATAAAATTATATAACTCCAAGTTCCATAAGTTAAAAAAGATATTAGATTTTGTACAAATAAATTTTCACTTTGTGCAAATCTTTGAACAAAAGCAGGCATCATCATTATGCTTGATGCAAACACTGGTCCCATAACACCAGACATATTTATTTTAATAGGTAAATAAGATGTATTTGTAGTTGCAACTCCACTTGCATCAACATTTCTTGGATAAAGTATTTGAATTCTTCTTTGAGCTTGTTCAAAAAGTACGATCAAAGCAATAATACCAACAACAAAACCAATTATCAAAGCTATCATAGCTGGAGAGATTTGACCAACAGAACCAAGAGAAACAAGTTTAGCAATACCAGATGGAATTTCTGCAACAATACCTGCAAAAATAAGTAATGACGCACCTTGACCTATTCCACGTGCAGTAATTTGTTCTGCTAACCACATTACAAAAACAGTTCCACCAACAAGTGCTATTACCGCAGACAATTGAAAAGCAAAACCAGAACTTACAATAGCAGGAATACCATTTACAGGTTCTAAAGCAAGCAAACCACGAACTATTGCCCAACCTTGAACAAAAGCTAAAATAACTGCTAAATATCTAGTATACTGATTTATCTTTACTCTACCACTCTCACCTTCTTTTCTTAATTCACCGAGTGACTTACTTGTAGTAGCTAAGAGCTGAATAATAATAGAGGCAGAAATATATGGAAAAATATTAAGTGCCAAAATTGACATACGAGAAAGAGATCCACCTGAGAACATATCAAACATCCCAAGCATACCATTATCTCCAAATAAATGTAGAACAGCTGAAGCATTTACTCCAGGAAGAGGAATAAAAGAGCCAACACGATATACAAACAAGGCTCCTAAAGTAAACAAAATACGTCTATGTAAATCTGGTAAATTTTTAAAAAAGTTTTTAAAAAAATTCATAATTTTAAAATATTACTTTGTTTTAATTGTTCCACCAGCTTTAACAATTATCTCTTCTGCAACTTTAGACCACTTTTCAGCAATTATATTAACAGGAGTTTTTAAACTTCCTTTTGCTAAAACTTTCAAACCTGACATTCTTCTGTTTAAAATTTTTGAATCTAAAAGAGAATCTATTGTTATAACAGATTTAGGATCAATTCTACCAGCTTCTATAAATCTTTGAATATCACCAATATTTATAATAGCGTAATTCTTTTCAAAAGGATTTTTAAATCCAAATTTTGGAAAACGTCTTAAAATAGGCATTTGTCCACCTTGAAAAGTAGCTTGTTTGCGAGAACCACTACGAGCTTTTTGTCCTTTATTACCACGACCACAAGTCTTACCATAACCAGAACCCATGCCACGTCCAACACGTTTTATACTTTTTCTGGCACCTAAATTATCCATTAATGCATTAAGTTTCATATCTTTTACCTTTTAGAAATATTATTCTTCTGTCTCGTTGGTTTCAGATTTTTTACCATCTCTATCAGCTATTATATCCGAAATATTCTTACCGCGTCTGAGAGCAACAGTTTTAGGAGAATTCATTCTAGAAAACGCTTTAAAAACAGAATGAACCATATTACTTGGGTTATTACTTCCTTGAGATTTTACAACTATATCTTGAACACCTAAACATTCAAAAACAGCACGAAGAGCTCCACCTGCTATGATACCAGTTCCTGGAACTGCACTGCGAATAACAAGTCTGCTTGCACCATATTTGATTGAACAATCATGATGAAGTGTACGACCTTCTTTTAAAGGAACTCTAATCATTTTTACTTTAGCAGCTTTTGTTGCTTTCTGAACAGCTGATTGAACTTCTAAGGCTTTACCCTTTCCAAAACCAACTCTACCTGATTTATCACCAACAACAACCAAAGCAGAAAAAGACATGGTAGAACCACCTTTAGTTGCTTTTGATACTCGGTTAATAGATACAAGTTTATCAACTAAATTATCTGTTTGTAATTTTTTATCATCAAAACGTGCCATTTATAAATTCCTTTATTATATATTAACACCATTTGCACGAATAGCATCTGCTAAAGCTTTTACACGACCATGGTAAGAATAACCACCACGATCAAAATAACAAATTTTTTCAATTTTTGCTTTTTTAACACGTTCTGCAAAAATCTTACCAAGAGCTTCAGCACCCTTAATATTCCAACCACTTAGTTTAAAATCTTTTTCTTTTGACGATGCAGAACATAAAGTAAATCCTTTTACATCATCAATAGCTTGAATTTCTATATGTTTACATGAACGAAATACAGACAAACGTATTTTTCCATAATTCTTTCTTTTTAGTGAAGAACGATTCGATAATAAACGACGTTCTGAAGTAGATAAATGTTTTAACATTTTTTTTTCCTTTCTATACTTTCCTGTAACAGCAGGAAATAATTACTATTTCTTTTTACCTTCTTTTCTACGTATTCTTTCACCTTTATAAAATATACCTTTGCCTTTATAAGGATCAGCTTTACGAATTCTATGTACTTTATCTGCAAATTGTCCAAGCAGACATTTATCATAACCTTTTATGGTAAATTCTGTAGGTTTTGCACCCATTTCAACAGAAAGTCCATCTGGAATTGGTAATACAACATCATGAGAAAAACCAACAACTAAAACAAGATCTTTTCCTTTTACTGATGCTTTATAACCAACACCATCCATATACATTTCTTTTACAAACCCATCAGAAACACCAATAACAGCAGATTTTATATTACGAGTCATAGTACCCCACATGGCACGAGATACTTTATCATCTGAATCTTTTGGAGTAATAACGACAGTATTATTAACAACCTCTACAGAAACCAAATCAGAATTTTTATTATCTAAAGGCAGTTTTATTTCACCTTTTGTCCCCTTAATACTAATAAAAGTATCAAATATAGAAACCGATACTCCTTCTTTTATTTCGACTGGATACTTGCCTGCGCGTGACATAATACAAACCTTTTTATTTAATACTATATAACTTTACACAAAATTTCACCACCTAAATTCATATTTCTAGCCTTATGATCAGTCATAACTCCAGCAGGTGTTGAAACAATTGATATACCTAAACCGTTTAATACTTTTGGCATTTTTAAACTTCCAGAATAAACTCTACGACCAGGTTTAGAAACAATAGATATCTCCTGAATAGCTCCATTACCAGATATATATTTTAAATCTATAGTGATATCTGAACGATTTTCATCCAATTTAGAAACAGTAAAATCTGATATAAAACCTTCTTCTTTAAGAACTTTTAATACAGCTATTCTTAATTTACTGTAAGGTGAATTTACTTGTTCTCTTCCAGAATTTTGACCATTCCTAATTCTGGTTATCATATCTCCTATTGGGTGTGATAATGCCATAATATAACCTCTTTATTATTTCTATTACCAAGATGATTTACGAACACCTGGCAACTTACCATCTGAAGCAAGTGTTCTTACTTGTTGACGACATAAACCAAACATACGACAAAAACCACGAGATCTACCAGTTATAGAACATCTACTATGAACTCTTGTTGGATTTGCGTTTCTTGGTAATTTAGCTAACTTTTTCATAGCTTCAAAACGTACATCAGGTGCACTATTAACAGACATCATAGCTTTTAATTCAGCATGCTTTTTTTCATACTTCTTAACAAGCAATCTACGACGTTGATCTTTATTTACTAATGCTTTCTTTGCCATATTTAATATTCCTTATATTAATTACTTTAAAACTAAAGGCAAGCCTATTTTTTTCAATAATCCCAATGCTTCTTCATCAGTTCTAGCAGTTGTAACTATTGCTATATCCATACCAATTATAGAATCTATTTTATCAATTGATATTTCTGGGAAAATTAGATGTTCCTTTATACCAAAAGCATAATTTCCACGTCCATCAAACTTAGACTTAGAAAGTCCAGCAAAATCTTTTACACGAGGAAGTGCAATTGTGATCAATTTATCCAAAAAATCATACATTCTTCTACCACGAAGTGTTACCTTTGTACCAATAGCTTGACCTGCACGTAAACGATAGGTAGCAATAGACTTTTTCGCTTTTGTAACAACTGGTTTTTGAGCAGCAATTGCTGTTAAATCATTTACAGCTGAGTCTAATTTCTTCTTATCTGCAACAGCTTCACCTACTCCCATATTTAAAACAATTTTTGATAGTTTTGGTACAGCAAATTTATTTTTATATCCAAACTCTTTTATAAGTTCTGGAACTATATTTTTTTCATATATTTCACGCAATCTACTTTGCATTTTTCTTCCTTTTTATTAATTTCCGTAACAGCGGAAACTTTAAATATTATATTTCTTTACCAGATTTTTTAGAAATACGAACCTTTTTATTATTAATAACTTTATAACCAACTCTTGTTGCTTTTTTTGTTTCTGGATCTATTAAAGCAACATTAGAAACATGTATCGGAGCTTCTTTATCAATAATATGTCCCGCTTCCTCACGAGTTGGTTTGATATGTATTTTATGACGATTTACACCTTCAACAACAACTTTTGATTCTGATGGATATGCAGATAATACTTTACCCTTAACACCTTTATATTTGCCAGAAATTACAATTACATTATCGTCTTTTTTTATTTTCATATCTATTCCTTTTATCTAACACACCAAATTTAAATAACTTCTGGTGCAAGAGATACTATTTTCTGAACATCATATTTACGGCGAACTTCTCTAGCAACAGGACCAAAAATACGAGTTCCAATTGGTTCAAAATTATTTTTATTTATAAGAACAACAGCATTATCATCAAAACGAATAATAGAACCATCAGATCTTTTTACAGGAAACTTTGTTCTAACTATTATTGCACGTTGAACTGTACCTTTCTGAACTTTTCCACGAGGAATAGCTTCTTTTATTGCAACAACTATTTTATCACCAACAGTAGCATAACGACGATGTGAACCACCCAAAACTTTTATACACATAGCTTTACGAGCACCAGAATTATCTGCAACTGTCATAACTGTTTCATTCTGAATCATAATTTTTCACCCTTATTAAGCAACAATATCTTTTGCTTTTTTTGATATACTAACAAGTCCTTTAACAATCCAAGACTTTGTCTTTGATATAGGACGATGTTCTTCTATAGAAACTATATCTCCAACTTTATATTCATTTGTTTCATCATGAGCTTTATATTTCTTATTATGTTTAACAAATTTACCATAAATAGGATGACGAAAACGACGTTCAACTTCAACAACAACAGTTTTATCGTTTGCGGTACTCTTAACAGTTCCTTGTAATACTCGTCTTGGCATAACCTAACTTCCCTTATTTTTTCAATTTACTAATTTGTGTCTTAACACGTGCTATCTCACGACGATTTTGTCTTATAACATGTGTTTTAGGTAGTTGACCCGAAGCTAATTGAAATCTATAATCCATTGAAGCACGTTTCAAATCAATTAATTTAGTTTGCAAAGCTTCCATATTTAAATCAGTAGTTTTATTATCTTTCATATCAATTACCCTTAATTAGCTTTACGTTCTACAATCTTTGTTTTAATTGGTAGTTTTGCAGATGCAAGATTAAATGCCTCAATTGCTACATCTGGCTTTACACCATCTAATTCAAACATAATCCTTCCAGGTTTTACTCTGCATACCCAATATTCAACAGCACCCTTACCTTTACCCATACGAACTTCTGAAGGTTTTTTTGTAACAGGAACATCAGGAAAAATACGAATCCATAACTTTCCAGCACGTTTCATATGACGAGTTATTGCACGACGAGCAGCTTCTATTTGGCGAGCAGTAACACGTTCTGGAGTCATTGCCTTGAGACCAAATGAACCAAAAGCTATTTCACTTCCACCTTTTGCAACACCATGAATACGACCTTTGTGTTGTTTACGAAACTTTGTTTTAACCGGCATTAACATAACTACAACCTTTAATTAATTTAACTACATTAAGCAGCAATTTTCTTTTCAGAAGAACCAGCATACTCAGTTGGACGAGCCATTTCCATAGCTAATTTTTCTTTATTAACAACATCCCCTGTATATATCCAAACCTTGACACCTATAACACCATAAGTAGTTTTAGCTTGAATAGAAGCATAATCTATATCAGATCTTAAAGTATGTAAAGGTATTCTTCCTTCACGAATCTTTTCACTTCTTGCAATCTCAGCACCATTTAAACGACCAGAACACATCACTTTAATACCAAGAGCACCTGCTTTTGTAGTATTTTGTACAGCTTTCTTCATAGCACGTTTAAAAGAAACACGACTTTCTATCTGTTGTGCAATACTCTGAGCAACAAGTTCTGCATTTAAATCAGCTCTGCGAATTTCATAAATATTAACTATAACCTGGTCATTCTTAACTAATTTCTTTACATCATTACGAAGAGTTTCTATATCATTTCCATTTTTACCAATAATCATACCTGGACGAGAAGAATGAATTGTTACAACAACTTTTTTAGCAAAACGTTCTATGACTATTTTTGCAAGTCCAGCTTTTTTTAATTTTTTATTTATAAAATTTCTTATTTTAATATCTTCTGCTAACAAATCAGCATACTCTTTTTTACCAGCTATCCATCTAGAATCTGTTATCTTGTTTATAAACTCTCTTAATGAAATTGGTGATACCTTCTGTCCCATAAAAAACTCCGTAATATACTTTTTCGTTTTATATAATAATACATTTATTACACAAGACTACTACTTTTTTTCTTTACCCTTATTATTTTCTTTTACCGAATTACCAGATTCTAAAATTATAGTCAAATTAGAAAAAGGCTTTAATATTGGTCTTGCACTTCCACGAGGACCTGGCATAACACGTTTCATTGTCAATGCCTTACCACACCATATTTCTTTTATAAAAAGAGTTTCTGGTGATAATTTCTTATTATTCTCAGCATTAGCAACAGCTGACATCAAAGTTTTTAAAACTTCAGAAGCAACACGTTTCTTTGAAAATTTCAGAATATCAATAGCTTTTTCTGCAGATAACCCTCTGACCATATCACAAACAAGCCCTAATTTTTGAACACTTATTCTTATCAAACGATTAAATGCCTTTACCTGATTTTCTTTAACTACATATTTCATATTAAATACCTTTCAACCTTAAAAATTACTTTTTACCAGTTGTTGCTTTTTTATTTGCAGCATGTCCTTTATAAGTTCTTGTAGGAGCAAACTCACCTAATTTATGTCCAATCATATCTTCAACAATTGACACTGGTATAAATTTATGTCCATTATGCACATCAAAAGTAAGTCCAACCATTGGAGGAATTATAGTACTTCCTCTTGACCAAGTTTTTATAGGTCTACGATCGTTTGCCTCATTAGCAATTTTAGTTTTTTTCAAAACCGAAGGATGAACAAAAGGACCTTTCCAAACAGAACGTGTCATAATAATATATCCTTATTTCTTCTTATTTAAATGTCTACTGCGAATTATCATCTTAGTAGTTCTTTTATTTTTACGAGTTCTATATCCCTTAGCAGGAACACCAGTTCTTGATACAGGCATATGTCCTTTAGAATGTCCATTACCACCACCCATTGGATGATCAACAGGATTCATAGCCATACCACGAGTAGAAGGTCTTATACCTAACCATCTTGCACGTCCAGCCTTACCAAGATTAATATTTTTTTGATCTTGATTAGAAACGACTCCAACAGTAGCTAAACAATCAGAATGAATTTTTCTTAGTTCTCCACTATTCATTTTTATTTGAGCATAAATACCATCTTTACCCATAAGTTGAGCAGAACACCCTGCACTTCTTACAAGTTGTGCACCTGCACCAGGTTTTAATTCTATATTATGAACAACTGTTCCTATTGGCATATTTTTAAGAGGCATCGCATTACCAGGTCTTATATCTTCATGTTCACCTGATATTACAATATCACCAACTTTTAAATCACGAGGTGCAATTATATATGATTTTAAACCATCTTTATATTCTATCAATGCAATAAAAGCCGTTCTATTAGGGTCATATTCAAGACGTAAAACTGTAGCAGGAATATTTTTTTTCTTTCTATTAAAATCAATTATTCTATATTTTCTCTTATGACCACCACCTTGATGAGGAACAGTTACGTGTCCAAAATTATTACGTCCACCCTTTGACTTCAAACCAACAGTCAAAGATTTAATAGGATCTCCAGAATGTAATTCCTTACGACTAACTAAAACCAAACCTCTGGTTCCTGGAGTAATAGGTTTATAAGTTCTTAAAGACATTTTTTACCTTTTTATTTATTTGACATTAACATCTCAATGGATTATCTGTCAAAATTTAACTTAAGCCTTAACCGCAAAATCAATCTTAGCACCTTCTGGAAGACTAACATATGCTTTTTTTATACTTGCTTGTGTTCCAGTATTTTTATTTCTAAATCTTTTAGTTTTACCTTTTTGCACAATTATATTAACTTTTTTAACATCAACATTATATATAGCTTTTACAGCACTAGCAACTTCTTGTTTTGTTGCATCCATCGATACTTGAAAAACAACTTTACCACTCTCAGAAGCTCTAACAGCTTTTTCAGAAACTATAGGTTTACGCAAAATATCAAACATCTTGGAAGATAAAGAATTATTATAAACAGATTTTTCTTTAGACATAATTTTCTCCGTAAACTTAACTTAGTCTCGCAACTATTGAAGATACAGCATCTTCAGTTAAAACCAATTTTTTATGCTTTAATATATCTAAAACATTTAATCCTATTGTAGGCAAAACATCGATATTTTCTATATTAGAAATAGATCTTTTGAAATTAATATCAACAGATGAACCACAAACAAATAATGCAGAATCAATACCTATTTTCTTTAAAATTTTTACAAATGAAGAAGTTTTCGATTCGGACAATTTTTCAGAATTTATAACCAATAAATCTAAGTCTTTTAATTTAGAAGATAAAGCCATCTTCAAACCCAAAGCTCTTATCTTTTTAGGAAGATCAATTGCATGACTACGAACAACAGGACCATGAACTATACCACCACCACGCATATGAACATTATATTTTTCACCCTGACGTGCATTTCCAGTTTTTTTCTGTTTAAATGCTTTTTTACCACTTCCCGCAACTTCTGAAACTGTTTTTACTTTATGATTTCCACTACGAGCATTTGCCATTTGATAAACAACAACTCTATGCAATATATCACTACGAGGTTCTAAAGCAAATATAGCGTCAACCAATTCCTTAGTTCCAACTACTTTATTATTAAAATCAATAACATTAACTTGCATTTTATTCACCTATTACATTATCAGAAACAACTTCTGAAACTTTCTTTGAAACTGTTGGAACTGGTAAATTAATCTGCTCTTTTTTAACAGAATCAGATACTAAAACAAAACTACCATTAGCACCAGGAACAGCACCATCAACAAAAATTAAATTATTTTCAACATCCAAAGAGAATATTTTTAAATTTTGAACAGTAATTTGTTTATTTCCCATCTGACCAGCCATCTTTTTACCTTTAAAAACACGACCAGGAAATTCACGCATACCTGTACCACCAATAGAACGATGAGCCTTTAAAACACCATGGGTAGCTTCTTTACCACCAAAATTATGTCTCTTCATCGCTCCTTGAAAACCTTTACCTTTACTAGTAGCAGTAACATCTATATATTGACCAATAATAAAATGATCAGCAGACAAAACTGTACCAACAGGAATTACACAATCTTCACTTACACGAAATTCAACAACTTTTCTATATGGTTTTAAACCATTTTTCTCTGCTTCTTTTAACTGTGGTTTAGCAACATGTTTTGGTTTTGCTTCTCTAATACCCAGAATATTAGCAACATATCCATTTTTATCAATACTACGATTACCAATAACACAGCAGTCATCAACAGATAATACTGTAACACCATGTGCCACACCATTATCATCAAACAACCGAGTCATCCCTACTTTTGTTGTTATCAATCCACTGCGTTTCATCTTATTATGCCTTTATATATCAATAACCATTTTATAATTTAATTTTTACATCAACACCCGATGTCAAATCCAACTTCATCAGGGCATTAACTGTCTGAGGGGTTGGATTAAGAATATCTATAACAGCTTTATGATTTCTTATCTCAAACTGTTCACGAGACTTCTTATCAACATGAGGAGAACGATTAACTGTAAATTTTTGAATAAATGTTGGTAAACGAACAGGTCCTACAACATCAGCCCCAGTTCTTTTAGCAGTTTTAACTATTTCATCAGAGGATTCTATCAAAACTCTATGATCAAAAGCTGTCAATTTTATACGAATCTTTGATGTAGATACCATTTTTGTTTCCTTATTATTCACAAAGCAGAAAGCATACTAATAAATTATTAGTACGCTTTCAACATATTTTTTTATTTTATTATCTTTGATACAACACCTGCACCAACTGTTCTTCCACCTTCACGAATAGCAAAACGACGACCTTCATCCATAGCAATTGGAGCCATCAACTCAACATTAATACGAACATTATCACCAGGCATTACCATTTCTCTTGAAGCATCAAAAGTTATTGTACCCGTAACATCTGTTGTTGAGAAGAAGAATTGAGGACGATACTTTGATAAGAATGGAGTGTGACGACCACCTTCTTCTTTTGTCAAAATATAAACCTCTGCTTCAAATTGTGTATGAGGTGTAATTGTTCCTGGTTTACAGATGATCTGACCACGTTCAACATCTTCTTTCTTTGTACCACGAAGTAATAAACCAACATTATCACCAGCTTGACCTTCATCTAACATTTTACGGAACATTTCAACGCCAGTAACTGTTGTTTTCTGTGTTGGACGAAGACCTACAATTTCACATTCATCTCCAACTTTAACAATACCAGATTCAACACGTCCTGTTACAACAGTACCACGTCCAGTAATTGAAAATACATCTTCAATTGGCATTAAGAATGGCTTATCTACTGAACGTTCTGGTAATGGAATATAAGAATCACAAGCAGCTAACAATTTTTCAATAGCTTCTTTACCAAAACCATCATTCTTTTCTTCTAATGCAGATACAGCAGAACCACGGATAATTGGAGTATTATCACCATCAAAATCATTAGCAGATAATAATTCACGAATTTCCATTTCTACTAATTCCAACAACTCTTCATCTTTAGCCAAATCACATTTGTTTAAAAATACTATAATCTTTGGAATACCTACCTGACGAGCCAATAAGATATGTTCACGAGTTTGTGGCATAGGACCATCAGTTGCAGCAACTACTAAAATAGCAGCATCCATTTGAGCAGCACCAGTAATCATATTTTTAACATAGTCAGCGTGTCCTGGACAGTCAACGTGAGCATAGTGACGAGTTTCTGTTTCATATTCTACGTGAGATGTATTAATTGTAATACCACGTTCTTTTTCCTCTGGTGCATTATCTATTTCATTAACACTTTTAGATTTATCTATACCAATACCATAATAATGAACAATAGCAGCAGTCAAGGTTGTTTTACCATGATCAACGTGACCAATTGTTCCAATATTTACATGAGGCTTTGTTCTTATATATTTTTCTTTTGCCATTGTTCCTTCTCCTTGAACTTTTTTTTGTTTAACTTAACTATTTTTAACATATATTTAACAAAAATCAAATTTTTATTAAATACACAAAATAATTATCTTGTCATTTTCTTTATAACTTCATCTGCAACATTTTGAGGTACATCATCATAGTGTGATAATTCCATATAAGGATTAGCACGACCTTGTGATAATGATCTTAATGTTTTTACATAACCAAACAAATTAGCTAGTGGTACAAATGCAGATATTACCTGATTACCAAATTGAGTTTCAATACCATTAATTTGACCACGACGGCTGTTTAAGTCACCTATAATATCACCAACATATTCTTCTGGTGTATTTACAGACAACTTCATTATTGGCTCTAGCAATTTTGGAGATGCTTTTTTCATAGCCTCTCTGAAACATGCACGAGCAGCAATTTCAAAACACAAAACATTAGAGTCAACTTCATGATATTTACCATCAATCAAAGTTGCTTTAAAATCAACAGTTGGATAACCAATTAAAACTCCTGTTTGTTGAGCAATCTTTAAACCCTTCTCAACTCCAGGTATATATTCCTTTGGAATAGCCCCACCAACAATTTTATTTTCAAACTCATATCCCTTACCAGGCTCTAATGGTTCAAATTCTATTTTAACCTGAGCATATTGTCCTGAACCACCAGATTGTTTTTTATGAGTATATTCTTCAGTTATTGGTTTACGGAATGTTTCGCGATATGCAATTCTTGGTTCACCAACACTAACATCAACTTTAAACTCACGAAGAAGTCTATCAACTAAAATTTCAAGATGTAATTCACCAACACCAGCAAGTATCGTTTGACCAGACTCTTGATCAACAGAAACTCTAAATGAAGGATCTTCTTTTGCTAAAGCCTGTAAACCTAAAGACATCTTTTCAATATCAGCCTTTGTTTTTGGCTCAACAGCAATACTTATAACAGGTTCTGGAATATGAATACTTTCAAGTATTATTGGTTTAGATTCATCACAGATTGTATCCCCTGTAATAGTTTCTTTTAGTCCAACTAAAGTTACTATATCTCCAGCCATAGCTTCTTTTATTTCTTCACGATTATTAGAATGCATCAAAAGCATACGACCGACACGTTCACGTTTATCACGGGAAGAATTATAAATATAAGATCCAGACTGTAATTTACCAGAATAAATACGAATATACATCAAATTACCAACAAATGGATCATTAGCAACTTTAAACGCAAGAGCACTAAAAGGTTCATTTACATCAGCTTTACGTTCATCTTCTGTCTCTCCATCCATTTTTGTACCTTTTATAGCAGGAACATCTAATGGAGATGGTAAATAATCAACAATAGCATCAAGTAGTGGTTGAACACCTTTATTCTTAAATGCTGTACCACAAAGAACAGGAACCAAAGTTTGAGATATTGTACCTTTACGAATCAATTTCTTAACAGTATCAACATCAGGTTCAACCCCTTCCATATATTTTTCCATAACAGAATCATCTAAAGTTACAACTTCATCTATCAACTTAGCATGTACTTCTTTAGCTTTTTCTTTTAAATCTTCTGGTATATCAACATAAACAGGATTACTACCGTTTTCATCCTCCCAAATAATACCACGCATATTAACTACGTCAACAACACCCTTAAAATCAGACTCTGCACCAATAGGAAAATTTAAAACAATTGGATTAGCCCCCAATCTTTCACGAATCATATCAACACAACGGAAAAAATTTCCACCAACACGATCCATTTTATTTATAAAACAGATTCTTGGAACATTATAACGATTTGCTTGTCTCCAAACAGTTTCAGTCTGAGGTTGAACACCAGATACAGATTCAAATACAGCAACAGCACCATCTAAAACACGAAGAGATCTTTCAACCTCCATAGTAAAATCAACGTGTCCAGGTGTATCAATTAAATTAATACGATGATCGCGCCAAAAACAAGTAGTTGCAGCAGAAGTTATAGTTATACCACGTTCCTGTTCCTGCGCCATCCAGTCCATAGTAGCAGCACCATCATGAACTTCACCAAGTTTATAATTTTTACCAGTATAAAATAATATACGCTCTGAAGTTGTTGTTTTACCAGCATCAATATGAGCCATAATACCTATATTTCTATACATGTGTAAAGGTGCAGTTTTTCCTACAGACATAATTAAACCTTTTTATAAATTACCATCTAAAGTGAGCAAATGCTTTATTAGCATCAGCCATTTTTTGAACATCTATTTTCTTTTTCAAAGAAGAACCTTGATTATTCAACACATCACGCATTTCAGCAAACATTCTATCTTCCATAGAACGTTCTGAACGTTTGCGAGCAAAACTTACTAACCAACGAATAGCTAAAGTCTGTTGACGAACAGGTCTCACTTCAACAGGAACTTGATATGTAGAACCACCTACTCTTCTACTTCTTACTTCGACAGAAGGTTTAAGAGTATCAATTACAGACAAAAAAGCCTGAAGTTCATTACCATCTTTTGAAACTTTTTTTAATTTTTCAAGTGAACCATACAATATATTTTCTGCAATTTCTTTCTTACCATCCCACATAATAGTATTTATACACTTAGCAACAACTAAATTATTATATTTAGAATCTGGTAAAATTTCTCTTTTAACTGCACTCTTACGTCTAGACATAAAATTAATCCTTTTTTTGTTCTTCACCTACTAATCAAGCAGATTACTCTTCCATTATATTAAGCTTTCTTTAATTTAGCTCCATACAATGAACGTCCTTGTTTTCTACTATCTACACCTTTAGTATCTAAAACACCACGAATAATATGATACTTAACACCAGGTAAGTCTTTAACACGACCACCACGGATCATAACAACACTATGTTCTTGTAAATTATGACCTTCACCAGGAATATACGCGGTTACTTCATTACCATTTGCCAGTTTCACACGAGCAACTTTACGTTGAGCAGAGTTAGGTTTTTTTGGTGTTGTTGTATAAACACGAGTACAAACACCACGTTTTTGTGGTGATTCGTTCATATCAGGTGCAGAACTTTTATAAACAACTTTTTTTCTTGGTTTACGAATTAACTGGTTAATCGTTGGCATCAAAAATCTCTTTTATTTCTTAACAAAATACATTCAAAAAAGCTTTATAATAGACAAACTAATCAACTAAAAAGCCAATTAAATGATAATTTTTCAATTAAACTCACTTTTTAAAATAGATAAAAAGCAAGTTAAATATAATATTAGTCAAGTTTATTGTCAAGATAAAATAATTGTCTAATGTAAAATAAAACAAACAAAAAGCCCGAATTATCGGGCTTTTCTAAAATCAAATAACCTCATTAGAATTGTGCACTTGCCTTAATTCCAAGTTTCCATTGATTATCAGGTAATTCACCTGAACCACCATCTGTAGCTGTTATACTTTTAAATCTATAACCAACATAAGGTTGAAGAGAGGTATCTTTTGAGAAATTGTAAACATAACCAATACTTAAATCTTTTGCATATTGATTAGCTTTTTCAAAGATATACAATAATTTATAATCAAATTCTAATTTTATAGCAGCTTTTGAATTCATGTAAAACATACCTTCAAGCAATAAATCCATATTTACAAAATTACCATCCTCATTAAAAGTACCAAAATCTTTAGGATTAGCAAAAACATATTGACCTATTAACTTAACACCATATTGGAAGTTATTTAATGCTCCATAAGCACGTAATCCACCTTGAAAAGAATTATGTCCAATACGTTTTTTAGGAGAAGTTTGTTCTTTTGTTAGAGCAATTGAATATGTTGTTATTGCATCAATGTTAAATTTTTGAGATTTCATAAGCCAAAAATTGAATCCTAACTCAGGAGTTGAATAATTACTATTAGCTTCACTAGCACGAGTATCTCTGAAAGAATCATCAAATTTTGCTATTCCCTGTATTCTATCAGAAAAACCAAATTCTATTTCAGCAGGTAAATGATAAAAATCACCAGCTAATATTTCTTTACGATCTGCTTTACTACCACCAAGACCATTATAACCTGTTTTAAAAGCAACACCAAATTTTGTATTAACTTGTTTCTTTTTTACATGATAATTAATATCAAACACACCAGCATTTGCAACAGATGTGCCAAAAATAATAACACCTAGAATTGATAAAATAGATTTCATCATATTTAGTTCCTTTTTTTATTTAATTAAATTGTTTATAACAATATAAACAATTGGCTATACTCTAGTTATAAAAATAAAACTTCTCAAGTAAAATAAATTTAAACTTAATTATTTATTTTTATTTTCAGAGTTTTTTATTCTTTTTATTTCTCTCCAAACATTTTGATTTTTTTTATGTTCTAAATAAGTATGTGCAAACTTATGTCCACCATTACCATCAGCTACAAAAAATAAATAACTTGTATCCGCTGGATTTAACACAGCTTTTATAGCATCTTTTCCAACATTTGCTATTGGAGTTGGTGGTAAACCATAAAAAACATATGTATTATAAGGATTTCTTATTTTAAGATGTCCTAAAAAAAGTGGTTTTCCTTCCATATTTCCAAGTTTATCAGTCAAATGATAAACTACAGTAGGGTCAGCTTGAAGTTTCATTCTTTTTTTTAGTCTATTTAAATATACACTTGCGACTATTGGCATTTCTTTTTTTATCGGAGTTTCTTTTTGAACTATGGAAGCTAAAATTATAACTTCTTTTAAGGATTTTAAAGGACGAGGTAATTTATAATTAGAATTTTGAAGAGAATTATAAATATCATCCATTTTCTTTTTTGCCATAGATAAAACCAGAATCTTTGATTCACCGATTGGTACTTTATAAGTATCAGGAAATATATCCCCATCTTGTAAATTACAAATATCACTATTTTCTTCACTACAGCTTAGATTTCCCTTTAAATTTTCGTTATTAAGTAAAATATTTTTAGCTTGTTTTATAGTTATTCCTTCTGGAAATGTAATAGATACAGTTGAAATAGAGCCGTTAGAGAGAATTTTTGATATATGTGGTATACTGTAACCCTTTTGTAATTCATAAAATCCACTTTTTATAGAATTTCCGAATAAATAAACAAAAGCCTTAAATATTTTTTCAGAATAAATCAAATTCTTTTCTTTTAATGATTTTGCAACTGATGATATTGAACCACCCTTTTCTACTTCAAAAATTGTATTTTCTTTAATATTTGATTTAAAGAAGATGAAATATACAAAAAACAATATAATAAAAAATATTAACAAATATAAGTATGCCAAATACTTTGAATAAAATGTCTTTATTTGTTCAAAAATCGAATTTTTTTTATTTGTTTTTTTCTTATTTTTTTTCTTCATAAAACTTCATTTTAATTAGGATTTACACTCTAATATAAAAATATAAATATCTCAATAAAAATTGATACTTAAATAAAATTAGTCTATAATGCCGGGTTAAGAGTTATATTTCAAAGGGTAAAAAATGGAAAAAGATGAAATTATAGATAATTTATTAGAAATGCTAAAAAAACACTTAGATGAAGATTTTAGACAATATAAAAATAATATTAGTTTTCCTGTTGGTTATAAAAAAATATTAATAGAATTTAATCATTTTATTACAGAATTTGAAATAAAATTATCTTCTATTGAGGAATTTAAAAATAACGACTTATCAGAAAAATATATAAAAGATTATTGTCATAGACATAATCTTAAAAAAGAATTTAAACATATACTTATAATTTTAAATACTTTAAAAAGTATATACCAAGAAATAAAATCTGCTGATAGTAATGATTACGGTAAAATATTAGCATTCAAATATAAAAATGGATTAAAATACTTCAAATATATACTGACTGTTGATAACAGACTAAATAATTTAATAGAAAAAATAAAAAAAGATAAAATTGGGAAAAAATTTATACTATTTTCCTTTATAAGAAAATTAAAAGATAAAGAAAAACAAAAATAAATAAAATTAATATATAAAAATATTATTATTTTATGAATAATAAAACTATTTTATTATTTTTAATATTTTCTTTTTTTACCTTTATAATATTGTGTTTTTACATTAAAACTAAATATAGAAAAAATAATATTAAATTATTATATTCTGTAACAAATTTAGATAGAGGAAATATAGCTGAACACAATTTAATAACTAAACTTCTAAAAGCAGGAATTTCACCAAAAGCAATTTTTCATGATCTATACATACAAAAATCAAATGGTAAGTTTTGTCAAATTGATTTATTAGTTGCTACAAAAGTTGGAATTATTGTATTTGAAGTTAAAGATTACAGTGGTTGGATTTATGGTAATGGAAAACAAAATAAATGGACACAAGTCCTTTCATACGGAAGGGAAAAATATAGATTTTATAACCCAATAATTCAAAACAATAATCATATTTTTGAACTCAGAAAATATCTTAAAGAAAATGTAAATTTTTATTCTGTTATAGTATTTGATGGAGATTCTTTTTTAGTTGATATAAGTTTTATACCAGATGGGACATATATTATAAAACCTAAACGAATAATTGATGTAATTAATGAAATTACAGAAGAAAATAAACCTGCGAATTATAAAGATAAAAGAAAAATAATAAATTTATTAAAAAAAGCTGTTTTAAATGGAAATGATGAAAATATAGTAAATAGTCATATAAAAAATATTAAAGATATGATTGGAAAGCATAGAATTTTTGAATAAATATCTTTTTATTAATTCTTTTTATAAAATCATCTGGTCGGAGTGACTGGACTTGAACCAGCGACATCTACGTCCCGAACGTAGCACTCTACCAGACTGAGCTACACTCCGAATTAAATTTTCTTTAGAATGAGAGTTGCATTAGTTCCACCAAAACCAAAAGAATTACTTATAACAACATTTACATCTTTCTTTTGTGCTTTGTTTGCAACTAAATTAAAATCCCCAACTAAATCTTCTGGTTCTTCTAAATTTATTGTAGGAGGAACAATTCCATCACGAATTGATAAAGCTCCAAAAATAGTCTCAACAGCTCCTGCTGCCCCTAATAAATGACCTGTCATAGATTTTGTTGAGGACATACAAATTTTTGAAGTATCTGTAAATAAAGATTTTACAGCAGAAAGTTCTCCAATATCTCCAAGTCCAGTAGATGTTCCATGTGCATTTATATAATCAACATCCTCTGCTTTTAAATCTGCATCTTTAAGTGCTGCAAGCATAGATCTTTTACCACCTTCACCACCTTCTGCTGGTGCCGTCATATGATAAGCATCTCCAGACATACCATAACCACAAACTTCAGCATATATTTTTGCACCACGTGCTTTTGCATGTTCATATTCTTCCAAAATTACAACTCCAGCACCTTCTGCAATTACAAAACCATCTCTTGACTTATCCCAAGGACGAGATGCTTTTTCAGGTTCATCATTTCTTGTACTTAATGCTTTCATAGCAGAAAATCCAGCCATACCAATTCTACATACAGCACCCTCAGAACCACCACAAACCATAATATCAGCGTCACCATGCTGAATAAGACGAACACCCTCACCTATTGAATGAGTTCCTGTTGCACAAGCAGTTACAATAGAAATATTTGGACCTTTAAAACCATACCTTATAGATACATGACCTGCTGTCATATTTATTATACACTTTGGTATAAAAAATGGGCTTATTCTTCTTGATCCACTCTCACACATTTCCATACAGTTATCATAAATTGTTGAAAGTCCACCTATTCCACCACCAATTGAAACACCAATACGTTCTTTATCACCATTAAAATTATCAAGTTTTGCATCTTTAACAGCCATATCTGCTGCAACAACACCATATAAAATAGCTTTATCCATTTTCCTTTGTTCTCGTGCATCAACAAATAAATCTGGATTGTATTCACCTTCTTCTGTTCCATGTTTTGGAAAACCAGCAATTTGAGAAGCTAAATCAGATACATCAAACATATCAACTTTTTTTATACCAGATTTTCCATCTAATATATTTTTCCAAGCATTTTTAATGCCACAACCAACCGGAGAAACAATTCCCATACCAGTTATAACAACTCTTTTCATAAAAAAACATTTCCTTTATAAATATAGGCTTAAGATTAGCATAAGTTTTTTATTTCTACCAATAAAAAAATCCGCATTAAGCGGATTAAAAAACTATACTTTTAACAAACATTAAGCTTTTTTATGAGAATCAATATATTTTACAGCATCCCCAACAGTTGCAAGTTTTCCAGCATCTTCATCAGGAATTGTGATATTGTATTCTTTCTCAACTTCCATAATAAATTCTACAACATCTAAAGAATCAGCACCTAAGTCGTTAACAAAAGCAGCAGATTCTGTAACCTTAGATTCATCAACACCAAGCTTTTCTACAACTATTTTTTTTACTTGTTCAAAAGTTGTCATTTTTTTTCCTTTGTTTAAATTAAACTCTTAGTCTTTTCAGACAATCTCAGTAAAAACTAGCATTTAATATAGTTAGTGTCAAGATATTATAACAAATTATAACAAACTGTTATTTTATAACACTCTGTTCCATAAAAAGGTTTATAAGCTATGAATATGGAATTAGTAGAAAATTTATTAAAGATATTATCTGAAGAAGATAAAGAAGCATTGGCTATGAGATTGTTGGCAGAAGCCCAGCAATCAAAAGCCAGTATTAAATTGCTTGAATCTGGTATAAACAATTCAGTGTGTCCACATTGTGGTTCTAATCAAATATACAAATATGGTAAAAATAATGGTAAATCTCAGAAGGTTTTATTGTAAGCATTGTAAAAACAAACAAGCACACAATATTTGCAAACACAAAGAAACCGTTAAGAATGTGGTGAAATATATTGATTTAATAGGTAAAAAGTTATCATTAAGAGAAATTTCCAAAGAAATGGAAATCAATTTAAAAACTGCTTTCTTGTGGAGGCATAAGATATTAAATGCGTTAACTTCAATTAAACAAGAGAAATTATCAGGTATTGTTGAAGCAGATGAAACATATTTTAGAGAGTCAGAAAGGTAATGAAATTTGACTAGAACAGCCCTTAAATCTGGTAAAAGTAAATTGAATAAAATACAAATTATGTCTGTTTATGGTTGTACAGAAGAAGAATACAAACAGCAAAAACATAAACGTGGATTATCAAAAGATTTAATTTGTGTTTTAACTGCAACAAATAGAACCAATAACATATATGGTAAAGCAGTAGATTATGGTAAAGTTCAACCTGAATGGGTTGTAAATAATTTACAAGATAAAATAGAACAAGATTCAACATTGGTTACAGATGGTGAACAATTGTATATTTTGATAGAAAATGTAAAACATAGAAGATTTATGACAGGTTTATCAAAATCTAAAACATATAATTTAGGTAGAATAGATAATATACACACCAGTATGAAAGGATTGATAAATCATAATTTTAAAGGTGTGGCAACAAAATATCTTGATAATTATGTAAATTATGTAAAAGCATTAAGACAAGGAATAAATATATTTGAAAAGTTATTAGTCATGTTGTGCCCAACAACTTTATATTCTTTGAAATACAAAGTAGCTTTCTAATATAATGTTATATACTTAAAAAGTCTTTGATTTTATGTTGAAACAAGGTATCACAAGGATTTAATAAAATTATATTATTTGGTACTTCTCCTAATTCCTCGCTTATTAAGATAGAAAATTTACAATTTTTCTTTTTTGATACTTCACTTAGTAATTTTACAGATTCCGTAAAAGGTTCCCTTTGAATTTTTATGGCAACAGGTTGTCCATCATATAACTTTTTTAATATAGCATCCATACCTTTGTTTCTTTGAACAATATTGCAATCAAATTGATTTAATATAGCAATATCTTTATCGGTTTTTGTTTTATATGAGCTTTTACCTTTTTTTAGAAGAATAGATTCGGTTTTTACTGGTGTATTTAATCTTTTTTCAGATAATTTGATAGCTTCTTTATTCTTGTCTATCCCAATGTATTTTCTACCTAATAATTTTGCACTAACTAAAGTAGTTCCACTACCACAAAAAGCATCAAGAACAGTATCACCTTCATTAGTACTAATTTTTATAATTCTATCAAGTAACTCCATCGGTTTTTGAGTTGGATACCCTGTTCTTTCTTTTGCTTTAGGGTTAAGAAAAGGTATTTCCCAAACATCTGATAATGGTACGCCTAATTTATTTATACCATATATTACATGTCCTTCTGAATCTTTTTTATATCGTACTTTTCCATTAACTCGTTCTCTGGATTGTAAAATTTGGTCTATATTAGTTGTTGGAGAATACTCACCAAATATGGTATTAAATTTATATTTTTTTGTTTTGGAATAGAAGAAAATTGTTTGGTGGTTAGGTAATAACCTTTTTTGAGAATTAGACCATCTTTTATAACACCATATTATTTCATTTCTAAAATTTTCTTCACCAAAAATTTCGTCTAATAATAATTTTAAACTCCAAGAAGCCGAAGTATCACAATGCAGGAACAAACTTCCTGTATTTTTAAGAACTCGCTTTAATTCAATTAAACGAATCTTAATATATTGTAAATATTCATTTTGGGAATTCCACCTGTCTTCAAATTCATAAGTTTTACCTTTTGAATCGCTTAATTTTTGTGTGGTTTGTGTAAAAAAAGGTGGGTCAATATAAACCATATCGATAGTTTCATTTGACATACCATTTAAAACATTTAAACAATCATCACAATACAACATATTATTTTCGACTCTCTGCTATATTTTCTAATATATTTAGCAAATTTACACCTGTATATTCTTCAATGTATTTCCATGCACTATCCCCATAATAATATTCCCCATCAACACCTTTGTATAAAGTTTCTAATGTTTGTTGTATTTTTTGTGCTTGTTCTCTTTGTGGATAATAAAACATAACTCTTACAGGTGTGTATCCAGCATTTTTGATTGCTTTGACTCGTGTGTGTTCTTTCGTTATATGATCTCCGTCAGTAGTTGCATCTCTCCATTTTATTTCATGAGCTTTTAATTCAGATAACAAATCAATTTCAAATTGTTTTGGACGAGTCCCTAATTTGTTTTCTATTTTTACCTTCTTAGCAGATGTAAACTTATATTTGAAACATAAAATTGCTGCTTCTTCTAAAAAAGAGCCTGCATATTTATATAAAAAACGACCTTTGTTTTGATATTCGTCTATTAGTTTACCTTCTTTATCTGATATACCTAATACTCTATAAATTAAATAATACGATGTATCATCTTTTTGCATTTCTACCAATCGTTCTTTTATTTTCTTATTTAATTCTTTTAAATATTTATCAGCAAGTGCTTTTATTTTGTTATATATCTCATTTTCCATAATAAACCTTCCTTACCATAATATGTAAAATATTAAAAATATCTATTTTTTTTCAATAATAAATTATTATTTAGGACACATATATTATTTTCCAATCATCTTATGGAACAGAGTGTTTTATAAATTATTTATAAGTTCGTTCATATTACTTCTTAAAATTTCTATATTTGAACTCCAAACAAGCTGTCTGCTTAAAAACTTATGAACATCATCCATTGTTAAATTTGGTATTTTTGCCTTTGAAACTATCTGTTTCCAAACACTTCTGGGATCTGTTAAATGTCCTTTTCTACCACTAAAAACCCAAATTCCTGTCTGAGGTAAATCCTGCAATAAAATACAAGCTTTATCAGATAATGGGTAATTATTCCAAGTATATTTATTAAAATCTAACTCAGACCACTTCATAGAAAAAATTTTCGATTTTGTAAGAAAACTGTAAACAAGCATTAAAAAGGCAACTTTTATTGTTTGATTTTTTTCCTTATTTATAACAGTTATCAATCTTTTAAGCCCTGCTTTTGTAAGAGGTCTAACACGTCTTTGCTCTGTAATTTTTTTTATATTAGTTGCAGGATTTTCAATTAAATATCCTTTCTCTATCGAAAAATTAAATATTGAATTTAAAAGTTCTAAAAGTCTGTTTCTGATTGATGCACCAGAGATATTATTCAATAAAATTTCAATATCGTCTTTTGATATATCTCTTACAAATTTTTCAAAAAAAGAACTAAGGTGATTTTTTATACTACAAGTAAGTTTTTTCATAGAATCTTGGTTTCTATGAACTTTCGAGAGCAAATATAAATCTATAACTTTTGAAAACAATATTTTTTTATTTGAAATTCTTTTTTTCTTTATTGATAGTTTTACAGTTTTTTCTGCTAAAACCCTTGCTTTATCAATATCTAAATCTGGGTATTTTCCAAGTATAATTCTTTTATCTTTTCCATTTATTCTTTTTCTGATAAAAAAACTTTTTACTCCTCTGCTTGTTATATACATTTTAAGAAGCGGTTGAACAGAATCTTGAACTACATCAAAACCGTTACTTGGAATTGATAAATTATCTAGAATATATGGACTGAATAAAAATTGATGAGCCATTTATTCAACCTTTAATGCATTAATAAAAGCAGATTGAGGAATTTCTACATTACCAAAAGTACGAAGTCTTTTTTTACCTTCTTTTTGTTTTTCTAATAATTTTCTTTTTCTTGTTATATCTCCTCCATAACATTTTGCAGTAACATCTTTACGAAATGCTGCAATTGTCTCTCTTGCAATTATCTTACCACCAATTGCAGCCTGAAGAGGTATTTTAAATTGGTGCCTTGGTATCAAATCTTTTAGCCTTTCAACTATTTGTCTACCTCTTCTTTCAGAAAAAGATCTATGACATAAGAATGATAAAGGCTCAACCTTTTCTTCGTTTACAAGAATAGATACTTTCACCAAATCAGAATCTTCATAACCATAGATTGAATAATCAAAACTTGCATAACCACTTGATAAAGATTTAATACGATCATAAAAATCAAAAACTATTTCAGAAAGAGGTAATTTATATTTCAAAACGACACGATTTCCAACATAAGATATATTTTCCTGAATACCTCTACATTTTGAACATAAAGTAAGTATTCCACCCATATATTTTTCAGGTACCATAATTGTAGAATTTACCCAAGGTTCTTTAATATTTTTTATCATAGTCTGTTCTGGCATATCAGCAGGATTTTCAAGATCTATTATTTCACCATTGTTTAGATATATTTTATATAGAACACTTGGAACTGTATTAATTAAATTTATATTAAATTCTCTAGAAAGCCTTTCACTGATTATTTCCATATGTAAAAGTCCAAGAAATCCACAACGAAGACCAAAACCGAGCGCACTTGATTTTTCAGTAGTAAAAACAAAAGATGAATCATTTAAAGAAAGTTTTTCTGCACTATCTCTGAGATTTGGATAATCATCAGCTTGAACTGGAAAAAAACTTGAAAAAACAACAGGAACAGAAGGTTTAAATCCTGGTAATCTCTCACCACCTTGTTTACTATCAACAATTGTATCACCAACTTTACAATCTCTAATAGTTTTCATACCAGTTATAATAAAGCCAATTTCACCAGTTGAAAGACTATTTGTATAAATCATCTTTGGAGTAAAATATCCTATTTTATCAATTGTATATTCAGCAGTTGTATCAAAAAATTTTATTTTTTGTCCTTCAAAAAATCTTCCATCAACTATACGAACCAGAATAACAACACCTAAATAAGAATCATACCAAGAATCAACTAACAAAGCACGAGGTTTTCCATTTTCATCTCCTTTTGGAGATGGTAATTTTGATACTATTTCTTTTAATAAAAGAGGTACACCTTCCCCTGTTTTACCAGAAACAGATAAAGCATTATCTGCATTTAATCCAATAACATCTGATATTTGTTCTTTAGTAGATTCTACATCACTAGAAGGTAAATCTATTTTATTTAATACAGGCAACATTTCTAAATTATTATCTAAGGCAAGATAAGCGTTTGCAAGAGTCTGTGCTTGAACTCCTTGAGTTGCATCAACCAAAATAATCGCACCCTCACACGCGGCCAAACTTCTGGATACCTCATAAGAAAAATCAACATGTCCCGGAGTATCCATTAAATTTAATTGATAAACCTCTCCATTTTCATCTGTGTAATTCAATCTTACAGTTTGTGACTTGATTGTAATTCCTCTTTCTCTTTCTATATCCATAGAATCTAATACTTGCTCTTTCATCTCTCTCTTATCTAAATTTCCAGTAAATTCTATAAGTCTGTCTGAAAGAGTTGATTTTCCGTGATCTATGTGAGCAACAATTGCAAAATTTCTTATATTTGATTGTTTCATATTGTCCTTATCTTGTGGCAATGGTAAACAAGTATAACAATAAATTCAATTGCTTTTTTTAATATTTTATTTGTGAAAGAAGTTTTTCTATTCTCTCTGATTTTTCTAATGTATCATCATAAACAAATTTAATTTCAGGAGTATATTTTTGATTTAATTTTAAAGCTAATTCTTTTCGTACAAATTTTGTAATATTATCTAAAGAATCTTGCAATAATTTTTTATTATCAAAACTTGAGTAATAAAATAATTTAACAAAATTAAATCCACCACGAGATACGGCATCAACAACTGATACAGTTGATATTATTGGATCTTCAGAAAATTTATAAAGCAGAATCTCAGCAACTAAAGTTTTTACCTTACTTGATATTTTTTCTGATCTATTTGTTTGTTTTTTTACTAACATATTCTAAATTGTAAAATACAATTTTATTTATTACAATGATAAACTTATGAAACTTGTTGAAAGTATTTTAAAGCAATCTACCAAACCATATTATTTTATAATAGTGTTTTTAGAAACTGTATTTGAATCAATTTTTTTATTTATTCCACCAGAAGTTTTTATAACTCCATCTATTATAGCTGATAAAAAAAAAGCTTTACCTGTTATTATATCTGCATCAATAGGATCAATTGTTGGAGGAATTATATCATATTTAATTGGTTTTTATTTATTCGATTCGCTTGGAATTTGGTTAATTGAAAATTTTTCAAGTTTAGAAAAATTTGAAATAGCAAAACATTTATTTATAAAGCATGGAATTTTGATTATATTTATTACTGCTTTTACCCCAGTTCCTTATAAGTTAATGGCAATCACTGCTGGTTTTATTGGATATCCAATATACTTGTTTATTGGAATATCTGCGATATTTAGAACTGGAAGATTTGCAATAATTGGTACTTTGCTTTATATCTTTCAAGAAAAAGCAAATTTAATATTAAAAAAGTTCTTTCTTCCATTAACTTTATTAGCTATTTTTTTTACAATTGTAGGTTTTCTTATTCTTACATTTTTATAAAATGCATAACTTGACCAAAATGTAAAATTCTATTAAACTCCTCTTCAGATTTATGTCGAGTAATACTGTTATTTCTTTTGTTGGAGTTGGGGCCAAATACGAATCAGATAAAGAAATCTTATCAGATGTGTCCTTTAATATAAGTAAAGGATCTTTTTACTTTTTATCTGGAATGTCAGGTGCAGGTAAAACAACTCTTTTAAAACTTATTTATGGACTTTTTAAACAAAGTCGTGGACAGATTAAATTATTTGGAAAATCAATATCAGACTTATCACATGATCAGATAACAGAATTACGTAAGAAAATGTCAATAGTTTTTCAAGAGTATTCTTTGCTTTCCCACTTAACCGTTTTTGATAATGTTGCATTACCACTTAGGGTTAGAAATTATCCTGAATATAAAGTTAAAGAACTTGTTAATAATACTTTAGAGTGGGTTGGACTTTCAAGATTTGCGGAAAATTATCCAAAAACCTTAAGTGGAGGACAACAACAAAGAATATCTGTTGCACGTGCTATCATAGTTCAACCTGATATTTTGCTTGCTGATGAACCAACTGGTAATTTGGATGATAAAAATGCTTCTAAACTAATGGAATTATTTGTTCAAATGAATAAAAAATTTGGTACGACAGTTATAATCGCAACACATAGTTTAAAAATTATGTCCAGCTATAAATTTCCAACTATTATAATTGAAGATGGTAAAGTGAGTTTTACAAACAGAACTGAAGAAACTACAAAAAAAACTTGGAAAGGTCCAAAACCACAGAATTATTTTGCAGAATTATCAGAACGATTTGATAAAATAGCTGAGAATAACAGTTAAGAAAATGAAAAAAAATGAAATTTTTTCTTTTATAAAAGATCAGTCAATATTTATGACTGCAATAATGTCTCTTTTGAGTTTTTTATCAATTTTAATAATTGGAATTGTTTTATCAATTACAACAGGTATAAAAAAATGGAATAATCAATGGGAACTATTTGGAACAATTCAAATTCTATCAGATGATATTTCTAACGCAACAGAAGTAATTGATAAAAATAGAAATATATTTGAAAAGGTTACAAAAATTTCTAAAGATGAAATTGAAAGAATATTAAAACCTTGGTCATCCAGTGGCAAGATACCTTTTGCTAATTATTTTCCAACAGTTTATGAAGTCAAATTTAAGGATATTAAACATATATCTAATTTTAAAAATGAAATATCAAAATTTGGAAGATTTTTAAGTCATAGCGATGCTGTTAAAAATACAACAAATGTTGGAATTAATATAATTTATATTTCTATAATTATTTTAATTCTTACAATAGGTACAATAATTACTTGTATTTTATATATAGTCAAAAATACTGCACAAATTCATCAACATGAATTATTTATTCTTAATCAGGTTGGAGCAAGTGATAACTTTGTGGTAAAACAAATGCAAAAAATTGTAGGAAAAATTTGTTTAGTTTCTGGAGCAATTGGTTTTATATTTGCAACTCCTATAATTTTATTAATTATAAAAATAGCAAAATCTTCAAAAATTGGCTTCATCACTATGATTGGTCTTGATAAATTTAGTTTGTGGATATTATTACTTACACCAGTTATAATATCATTAGCATCGCTTTCAATAACAAGAAAAGTGACAAACAGGATTTTAGAACAAAATTAAAATGGCTCTTTTCTCTAAATCTTTATTAGTATTAAGTCTTTTTGTAATGGGAGGAATGATATTTAAATCAACAGCACCTACAACCTGTTCTACAATTTTAGAAAAAGATAATATATTTGTGTTAACTGGAGATGCAAGAAGAATACCATTTGCAATAAAAATCCTGAATAATAAACCAAATGTAAATTTATATATTATTGGGGCGGGTGCTAATATAAAAAATTTACCTAAGAAGGTAATTGTAGAATCTAAATCAAAAACTACTTATCAAAATGCAATTGCTATAAAAAATATTGCTATAAAAAATGGATTAAATCGAATCGTATTAATAACAAGTGCAGATCATTTTAATCGTGCAAAGTATTTAGTTAGAAATGAACTTAATGATATTGAAATAGCACACTGTCCTGTTCCTCTTTCAAATATGACAATAGAAAAACAGTTAGAAAGATGGTTAACTGAATATTTAAAATATATAGGAACTCTCTTTGGAATGCGTGAAAGTATAGAAAGGTAAATAAGGTAAATTATGATAAGAACTTTTATATTTAAATTATTATTGGGAATTTTATTTATTATTTGGGCACCTATACTACTTATTTCATTAATATCGAAAAAATTGACCAACTTTATAGTAAATGCAGAGGTTTATAATATACTTTTTCTTGCCAGAATTATTGGAGGAATAAAATATAAAATTCATTATCCTGCACTAGAAGAAAATGGAATTCCTTTTAAAAGAAATGAAAATTATAGGCTTGATGGTAAGGCAATAATTGCAGCAAAACATATGTCTATATTAGAAGTAGCTGTACTTAAAATACATATACCAAATTCATTTTTTATTTTAAAAAGAGAACTTACTTGGATTCCAATTTATGGTTGGGCATTTTTAAGAATTGGTCTTATTCCTGTAAACAGGAAAAAGGGGAAAACTAATATGAAAAAGTTAGTAGAAATAGTAGAAAAAAAAGTTTTAGATAGAAAAATTTTAGTAATCTTCCCAGAAGGAACAAGAGCAAAAGTCGGACAAAGAGTAAAATTAAAACCAGGACTTTTATTTATAGCCAAAGAATTAAAACTACCAATTCAGCCTGTTGGTACTGATTCTGGACTGTATTGGCCAAAAAAAGGAAGAATAAAAAAAGGTACAGCAAATATTTATTTTGAACCAGTTATTCCATCAAATGCATCGATAGAGGAAGTATCAAACGCAATATCAAGACATTCTGTTTAAAAATTAAATTTTATAAAAAATGAGGATTTTCCTCCTTTTTTTATTATCTTGATTCTCTTTTGAAATAAGAATTTTGGTTTTTAAAAAATGAATTAAAATCATAATTCTTTAAAAGGTGTTCATAATAAATAATATTTTCAAATTCTTTTTTTGTTTTATTATTTTTACAATATAACCTTTTTATTTCATATTTTAAAACTTGTCTTTCTCTTGGTGTTAATAAAAATTCATTATTATGTTTCTTTCTGTATGAATTTATAAAATACAAACTTGTATATATATCATTTTCTGTTAAATCTGTTTTTGCATAAAATTTTTCATTACTATAATTATTTATTAAATATGATAATGTTTCCATATTATCAAAATAGTTTATTGAAATAGTATTAGATGTTTTATTAAAAAAAGATTCTCTAACTAAAAATCCATCTCTCCCATTAATAATATCAAAATCAATATTATTTTTTTTATTTTTTGAACGTTCTTCTGATAGATAACTTGCCATACATTTTAAAACATTTGATTCCTTTTCTGTCAAAGGTCTATAGGAATGAGACATATTAAAAAATACTTGTGTTGTTAATCTGTATTGTTTTAAAAAATCTTTTGCAAATTGCATAAAAACTCCTTAACTGTATAAGTTATTATATATAAATCATTCTTTTTTTAAATCTTTTATTTCATTTAAATTAAACTCTTTCATTTCTTGTTGAGTGCACCAAGGTAATCTTTTTTTACCTTTGTATTTTCTTGCAAAACCTTCTTTTATCATAATATCACTTACATTTTGACCTTTTGAATTTATAACATACGCATCAATACGTCCAAGATACTTATCATCTTTTATATTTGAAAGTTTTACAAAAGATCCAATTGGTAATAATTCTTTTAATCTTTCTTTTGCTAAATTTGCTTTATCTATTTCATTTTGACATTGTCCTGATATTTCTGGGGTATCAATATCAAGTATTCTAACGCGCACTGATATTTTTATATCTTTATTCAAAAAAACTTTTGCAGAAAAAGTATCACCATCAAAAATATAATTTACTTCTGCTTTTATAAACTTATGTTTAACTGCAAAACCAGAAAAAGGAAAAAATAATAAAAATACTATTAAAATATTTCTCATAACATTATTGCAGTAAAGGAGACCAAGTTGGTTGGACACCATTTATATTCTCAGGTAGTGGTATTTCATATATATTTTGTCCTGTTATATCAACACTTCTGATATGACTTATTCTTTCAATACCATCTGATGCTTTTTCTGTTTCATAATAAACAAGTCGTCTTGATCCTGGTGCCCAACTTGGAGATTCCATAAACCAACCTCCTGCTAATATTTTTTCATTTCTACCTCGTTCATTCATAATTCCAACATAAAAAGTATTATCTGCTATTTTTGTAAAAGCAATAAATTCACCATCAGGCGACCAAGCAGGAGTTGCATATCTTCCAGCTCCATAGGTTATTCTTTGTTCTTGTCCTGTTTTTAAATTTAAAACATGAATTTGCTGAGAACCTGATCTATTTGAATTAAAAGCAATTTTTGTTCCATCTGGTGAATAAGATGGGCTTGTATCAATTGAGGTTCCAAAAGTAAGTTGTTTTAAAGTTTTATCTAAAATAGAATACTCATATATATTTGTTATACCATTTTTAACCAAAGAAAGAGCAATTTTTGTTCCATCTGGTGAAAATCGAGGAGAGAAATTCATTCCACCAAATTTACCAAGCCTTCTTTGTTGTCCTGTATCCATATCTAAAGTCCAAACAGAAGGATCATCATTTCTGTACGAAAGGAAAATAATAGTTCTTAAATTTGGTGAAAAATGTGGAGACATAACAAAAGTTTTTTCATCTGAAATATACCTGAAATTAAAACCATCTTGATCCATAATAGCCATACGCTTTGTCCTTTCATCAACAGGACCTGTTTCAGCGATAAATACAATCTGAGTATCAAAATAACCGACCTCCCCTGTTAATCTTTCGTAAACACTATCTGCTGTTAAATGTCCCAACCTTCTGACTGATTTTTTTGAAGCAATTAAAGTTTGTGCCTCAATCTGTTCTTTTCCATTAATATCCCAAAGATAAAAATCAAGTTTATATTTATTATCCGAATCTAAAGATACCTTAATTTGAAGTAAAGATTTTGCTTTTATACTCATCCAACTTTCAAAGTTTGGCATAGTGTCCAATTTTACAAATTCTGGAAAAGCTTTATGAGAAACTATTCTAAAAAGTCCTGTTGAATTTAAATCATTTTCAATAACATTTCTTATTACAGCAACTTCTTTATCTGTTATATTTTTTGATTTTTCTATTTTTTGAATCGCAATTGATATTGGTTCACTTGAACCTGCAACTATATCAAGCTTCAATTCAGCAAATAAAAAATTAGGAGTTAAAATAAATAAAAACAATAAAGATTTTTTAATAAATTTTATAAACATATTTTTACCTTAAATCAGTATAGAAGATAATAGCAATAATAAAAAAATTAAAAAGAAATATAAATAAAAACCAGATAAAAAACAGTAACACAAACATATTTACAAACTTATATACAATTGTATTTTAATTTATATTGATATATGTATTGACAAACATCAATACATTAGTATATTATATTGTAATGATATTGGTGTTGAGGTTTGTATATGCCTAATGTGATGCAACAATTATTTATAATGAATATTGAAGCTTTGCTTAAGGAATATGCTGCGTACAGAACATTTAATAAATCAGATAGTATAATTAATATGAGAATTCCACATACTATACTTGATAAAGTAAAAGAGTTAGCGGAACAACAACATGTACCATATCAATCGCTGATTTCTTCAGTGCTTTTTTCTTTGGTTGATACAGAAGAAAAAAAATCTAATTAATTTTTACTGTTTTTCTATTTTTTATAAACCGTAAATCTTAAAATTTTATTAAGTAAAGATTTAAATTATGTAAGAATTAATATTTATAACTTATCAAAATAATAGAATTATTGTTTAAATAAAATTAATTTACAAATTTTATAAAATATATTTAATTACTGATTATATATTAACAATCGTATAACACTATATCATATATTATTAATTTAATTTGTATTATGATAAAATTATTTTTGGAAATTGGTGGAGAAGATGGGACTCGAACCCACGACCCCCTGCTTGCAAAGCAGGTGCTCTAACCAACTGAGCTACATCCCCATTGTTAAGAGATAGATGTATAATACTAATCATTTATTTATAAATCAATTATTTTTTAATTTTACATATCATATAAATAAAGTTATATTTTATTAATAAATATTCACCTTTATATCTTGCCGATGAAATTGAATTATGTTATAATTGACAAAAAGGGATTTTGATTATGAAAAGATATTTATTTGCTTTTTTTGTTATTATTTCTAGTATGGGTTTTGCAAGTGCAGCAGGCGATACAAAATCAGTTATAAATGTATGTGAAATAGTAGAGAATTTAGGTGGAATTTTCCAAACTATAAGAAGTTTGGCTTTTATTGGAGCCGCCTTTGTTATAGCAGGTTGGGCATGGGGTTATATACAAAGTGGTAAAGCAGATACAAAAGATGTAAGGGAAAAAGGGTTTGGATTGATCATCGGATTCACTTTATTATTCAGTATTGGCTTAATTATGAGTTTGTTAAAAAGTCAATGTGCACCACAGTTTCAAGGATTTTGGTAATAGAAAAATTAAATACTACTAAGTTTTCTTACTTAGTAGTATTTATATAGATCTTAGTTTTATCCCTTATATTATAAATTAGCCTATGAAATTTAATTATATTAGGCTGTATTTTACTTTATATAATAACTTTTAATAAAAGATTATTATATAAGGAAATATTTGTACATATTTTTTTAATGTTTAGACTATAAAATAGTTAAAAGTAAAATATACTACTTTGCTCTCTCTACATATTCAAGAGTTTCTGTATTTACTACAATTTTTTCACCAACTTCGATAAATACTGGAACTTGTACCCTTACACCATTATCTAAAACTGCAGGTTTACCACCAGATGTACTTACTGTCTGACCTTTCAACGCAGGTTCTGTTTCTTCAATAGTTGCAATTACCGTTTTAGGAAGTGTTACAGAAACAGGAAAACCTTCTATAAAATTAGTTTTAACAATCATCTCAGGTTGTAGAAATTTAGATTGATCACCTAGTGATTCATTTGACATAGTAAATTGTTCATAATCAGATAAATTCATAAAATAAGAACTTTCATTATCAGAATATAAAAATTGACAATCTATATCTTCAACTAATAATTTTTCAACTTTATCTTCTGCACGCCATCTGTCTCCGCCTTTATTTCCTGTATCTATATCACGTAAATCTGCTTGAACAAATGCCCCACCCTTTCCAGGTTTTACTTTTGTAATAGATGTAACACTGAAACGTTTACCATTATGTGATATAACCCAACCAACACGCATATCATTTGCAGAAAAAGATGCCATAACTTAACCTTTATATTTTTCTATACTTCTATTTATTATATCGTATGCCATATTAAGATCCCCCCATCCTAAAACCTTAACATTTCCATTTTCTAAATCTTTATAATGAGCAAAGAAAAACTCTATTCTTTTTCTTGTCATTTCTGGAAGATCCTCTAAAGAAGTAATATTTTTATAAATAGGATCTATTTTTTCTTTCGGAACACATACTATTTTTTCATCTTTATCACCTTTATCTTCCATCAAGAAAACTCCGATAGGTCTTACTTCAATTAAGGTACAAGGTGAAATTTGTTCACTACACAAAACTAAACAATCAAGAGGATCACCATCTTCTCCTAAAGTTGATGGAAAATAACCATAATTTGCAGGATATCTAACAGGAGTACTTAAAAGTCTATCAACAGCTAAAAGTCCTGCTTCTTTATCAAATTCATACTTAACAAAACCATTTTCTGGTATCTCAATAATAGCATTCATAAGTTGTGGTACATTTTTACCAGCAGAAATCATATTTTTTCCTTTTTTATATAGAATTACATTTTAAGAGGCATTAAAACAAATAAAGCATCCGAATCTTTTTCAACAGACTTTATTATTGTTGGAGACATAGAATTTTGCATTTCCATCTGGAATTTATCACTTTCAATTTGTCCAGTTATATCTAATAAAAATTTAACACTGAATAAAATTGAAAAAGTTTCATCTCCATTATATTCAATATCTAACTCTTGAGTTGCAGTACCACTATCAGATCCAGAAGCACTTAAAACAAGTTTATTCATAGAAAAAGTCAATTGAACAGATTTAGTTTTATCACCACAAGCAACAGAAACAAGATTCACAGCAGAAGTAAATTGCTTCCTATCAAAAATAGCAACTTTATCATTACCATCAGGTATTACAACTCTGTAATTTGGGAATTGTCCATCAACTAACTTAGTAGTAATTGTAGCCTGACCAATTGTAAATCTAGCTTTTGTATCAGAAAGTTCAAATAAAACATCATCAACATTTGCATCTTCTAATAATTTCGAAAGTTCTCCAATTGCTCTTCTTGGTAGTATTATAGAAGGCATACCAATAGAACCATCTGGAGCAATCATTTCACACAAAGCCATTCTTTGAGCATCAGTTGCAACAGCTGTTAACATTTTATTATTAGAATTTTCAGCTATATGAAAATATATACCACCTAAATTATATCTTACATCATCGACAGGTACAGCAAACTTAGTTTTATTTATAAGATGTGCTAAATCTCCTGTTGTCATTTGGAACTTTGTTGACAATTGACTGCCAGCCATAGCTGGAAAATTCTCTGCAGGAAGTGCAGGTAATTTAAATACAGCTCTTCCACTTGATACTATCAACTGAGAATCAGTTTGTTTAAAGTTTATCTCAGCATCATCAGGTAAATTACGGACAAAATCGTACAACATCTGAACAGGTACAGTTATTTTACCAGGAATAGTAATATCAGCAACAACATGTTCAACTAACTCTAGATCTACATTAGTTGCGGTCAAAATCATATCATCTAAAACTTCGATTTTAACATTCATAAGTATTGGAAGAGTTGCCCTCTTTTCAACAATTGATTGCATATGTGCAAGTGCGCGTATTAAAACCTGACGAAATACAGAAAATTCCATAAATAACTCCTGATAAAACTTAACTTGTAAAAAGTTTAACAAAAAAGTGATATTTGTATCAAGAGTAAAAACAAATAATTTTTTAATATTAAAATTTAATCTTTATTAAAGTTATCTATTAAATAATTTACAGGTAAATCAAGCCAATCTGGATCTCCATCTTTTATCTTAGTTCCACTATTTACAGCAGTTTCACAAGGAGAACTATCAGATAACCAATTTTCAATAACAGATCCTGCTAAAAAACCAATTCCTGCACCTGCAATTATACTCATTCCTGCTGTAAATGGTGAAAGTAAAAAACCAATTCCTGCACTTGATACTATTTTTGTTGCAACATTACTGCCATTTATCTTTATATCTGGCTCAGATAAATTACCAGAAAAAACAATTGAATTAATAATACTGTTAGAAATAGATAATTTTAATCCACTTGCGGGTGTACTTACAATTGATGAATTTATAGTCTCTTTACCAAAATCCAAATCTCCAACAACTCTATAATTTAATCGATTTGTCTGCATAACGATTCCATTTTGTGTATCTATTTTACCTTCCCTTATTTTTACATTACCCACAATGCAAGAAATTATTGTTTTTTTCTGATCATTTTCAGGAGATACAAAATTATGAATATTATCTCCAATACTACTAAAAAAATCCTTACCAAACATATAATCTGTAAATCCACTTTCTGCATTACCAGAATCAACAGAATATAATAAAATTCTTCCTGTAAGACTTGCCATTAATTCTGATAAATCTATGCCACTGCCTTTTAAATAAAAACCAAAGTCTGATGGCAATCCCGAAACATAACCAGAATTTCTAACATCAGTTAATAACTTACCAACAGATAAATCAAAACCTCTTCCAGCAGACTCTAAATAATATTTACCATCAGAATCAATAACACCTTTTGCTTTTGCTGATACACGTCCTTTTAGAAAATTACTTGATATATTTAAATTTAATTTTGAATTTTCTAATTTTAGTAAAACATTCATTTTTTCAGCAGAAAGTTCTCTATACATTAAAAATTTATTTATAAATAAATTTAAGTCTATATTTAGATTTTTAAAGAAATTTCCAAATAGTGGAGTATCTTTAAAAGCGTTTAATTCTCTATTAATAACAACACCAGAGCCATATAATTCTGGAAATATTTCTATCAAACTGAAATAATCAGATTTAATATTTAAACTGACTAGTGATTTCTTTAAATCTATAAAACCATCTAAATTAAATTTTGTATTCTTTGCTTTTGCTTTAAATTTTCGAATCGTAATTTTATTATTATTTAACCCTCCTTGAATATCAATATTCACAGGATAAATTTTTATAAGTTTAATATTTAATATTTTTCCTAATTCAGAAATATTTGCAAGTTCACCTTTTATTTTAAAATCTATTGGTAGTTTGCTGCTTTCTTCTAAAGCAATATTTACAGTCAAAGGCTTATTTGATAGAGAGACTGCAAAATTTATTGGATAAACCTTTCTTATCTTGTCTAATTTAGAAAATGAAAGTACAAATGGTATAAAATTAAAATCTGATTTTATCCAACCAACATAATCAATATTATCTTTCTTTATTAATCTTTTTATATTTAGATTACTGAATTTATAAATATCACTATTTATATGAATTTTTATATTATTCAAATTAATCGAATCTAAACCAAAATTTATATAAAAAGGATATTCTTCTCTTTTATTATTATCTTTCTTAACTTTATTAACATTTTTTCTATTTAAAAAATCTAAATATATATCTCCATCAGATATAGAAATATTTTGAATTATTGTTTTAGTTTGAAGAAGGGATATCAAATTTAAACTTACTTCAATACTTTTCGAAGATACTATATTTGTTTTATCAAAACTTATATTTATATTTCTTAGTTCTAACTTAGGTTTTAATGAAAATTTCCAAGAAGTTTTTCCTTTTACTTTTAGTTCCAAACCAGATTCAGATAAAGCTGAAATTAATTTTTTTTGAATAGTTTCTATATTTATTTGAGAAAGTGCTATAAACACAGCTATAACTAACCCTATAAAAAAGGTAAATATAACTCTCATTAACTTAAAAAAAATTCTTCTTCTGTGAAACATTTTACTTTGGTATTTTTATTTCTATAAATTTATTTAGCTCTTTAAAAAAATCTGGTAAATCTGCTTTTAGTGTAATAAATTGTTTCAATCTTGGATGCTTAAAAGTTATTTTATATGCACACAAAAATAATTTATTTGATTTAATAAACCCATCTAATTTTGGATTTTTTTTACCATAAATATTATCTCCTATTATTGGTGCATTTAAAGACATCGCACTGTGTATTCTTAATTGATGAGTCCTTCCTGTATATGGTGAAAATAATACCACAGACAAAATATTCGGAATCTCTGATAGTAATTTATATTTTGTTATAGCTCTCTGTGATTTATGATTTTTATTATCAAAAATATCTTTTTTCTCTATGTAATTATCTATTATTCCAGACTTATCTTTTATATTTCCATCTAAAACTGCTAAATATTCTTTTTTGATATTTTTAGATTGAAA
The DNA here is from genome assembly GCA_963540515.1 of uncultured Alphaproteobacteria bacterium. Lineage (GTDB taxonomy): Bacteria > Pseudomonadota > Alphaproteobacteria > Rs-D84 > Rs-D84 > JAFGMC01. Next base: position 11,078 of record CAUTNA010000002.1, on the reverse strand, counting down.
TTCTTTCGATAAAAAAACAGAAGAAAATTGATTTTTTGCAACAACTAATATACCACTCGTATCCTTATCAAGCCTGTGAACTAAAGAGACTTTATTATATGGATATAATTTTGTAGTCATCTTATCAATTGATTTTTTTATTTTAGTACCACCTTGGACTGGAAGACCTGCAGGTTTATTGAATACAACTATATCATCATCATCATATATAATACACTTTCTTAAATTTTCTAAATCAGATAAACTAAAATCATTACCAGAATTATTCTTTTTAATATCCGTTTCTTCTATAAAAGGAGGAATACGAATTATATCCCCTTTATTTAATATTTCTTTTCCTCTACACCTTTTACTATTTAACCTTACCTCTCCAGTTCTGCAAAATTTATAAAAATCTTTTATTGTTAATTTTGGAAAAGTATAAAGAAACCAACGCGATAATCGCATTCCACTTTGAGAATCTGAAACTATTTTAGGAGTTTGTTGCAATACTTACTTACCATATTTTATATGAATAGAATTTTTATCTGAATCGTAAATACAATTTCCACTTGCACCACTTAATTTTCCATCAGAAGATTCAAAATCAACAGATCCTGTCCACGCTTTTGATACAAAATACTCACAATCAGACTTTGATAACCCTTCTATTGATACTATAAATTGCTTAGAATTATTTGGATCAACTGATAATCTATAAACTCCACCAAATGAGTTTTTAGGAGACATACCTATAACATTAAATATAGTATCATTATTTATACCATCAAAACCATCATATTCAGCTAAAAGAGTTCTTACACCAGATACCATTTGAATAACTTCATCGCTTACAACTGATCTTTTACTGCTTTTCATAGCAACAGATACCATTCTAATTGCACCAACTGTAATAAGTCCCATAATTGCAAGTACTCCTAACATTTCAATCATAGAACGACCTGATTCTTGTATCATTAATATAACCTTTACTTTTGATATTTATTCCAATTTATTTTAACATACAAAGTATGAATATTCAATTTTCTGATTTAATCGAGTCTGCACCAATATCTCCTGGAATATACAAAATGTATAATAGTGATGGTATTCTTTTATATGTTGGAAAGGCTAAAAATTTATATAAAAGACTTTCACAGTATATTGATATATCAAAATTAGAAACACATAAAAAAATAATGAGAGGACTTGTATCAAAAGTTGAATGGGAAATAACAAAAACTGAAAACTATGCACTTATTTTAGAAGAAAAATTAATTAAAGAATTAAAACCGAAATATAATATTATGCTGACTGATGGAAAAATGTATCCAATGTTAGCTTTAACAAATCATAAATTTCCAAGACTTTATAAATTTCGAGGAAAAATTTCACAAAAAAAAGATGTGTTTGGACCATACCCATCTGTTTCATCTTTAAATGAAACCATTAAAACTATTCAAAAAGTATGTAAAATAAGAACCTGTAATGATACTTTTTTTAAAAATAGAATAAGACCTTGTCTTTTATATCAAATAGGCAGATGTAGTGCTCCATGTACCATTCAACAAACTGAATATAAAGAAAATATAAATTTAGCAAGAGAAATTTTAAATGGAAATAGCGAACCAATTGTAAAGGATTACATACTTCAAATGCAAAAATATTCAGAAAATTTAGAGTATGAAAAAGCAGCTGAAATACGTGATAAAATTTCAAGTCTTACTCATACTTCTACTACAGGAAAAATAAAAGAAAATAAAAATAATATAAACTTTGAACAAGCTTTTAAAGATCTTGAAGATTGGCTTAAATTAAAACTTTCAAATGTTTGTGTATTCGATAATTCTCATCTTTTCGGAACAAATGCAGTTGGTAGTATGATAGTTTTTAACAAAGAAGGTTTCGTAAAATCAAAATATAGACACTTTAAATTAAAAGATAAAAAAAGAAGCGGTAATGATATTGCAATGATGGAAGAATTTATTTCAAGAGCTGTTGCAAAAAATAATGACATAAGTTTAATTATTGTTGATGGTGGAATACCTCAATGGAATATAGCAAAAAAAACTGCTTTAAATATTCCTATTGTAGGGGTTGTAAAAGGTGTTGTTAGAAATGGGGATGAACACTTTATAAAACCAGATTCAAAAATAGAAAATAATATAAAAAAAGATTCTCAGCTTTTTTTATTATTAAGACTAGTCAGAGATGAAGCACATCATTTTGCAATTACATTTCATAGAACACTCAGAAAAAATTCAACTTTCTTTAATCCACTTGATGAAATCGAAGGACTTGGAACAGTTCGTAAAAAAGCTTTGCTTAATCATTTTGGATCTGTAAAAATGGTATCAGAAGCAAGTTTAGAAGCTTTATTAAAAGTTCCAAAACTTGGAAAAGAAAATGCAAAAAAAGTTTATTATTATTTTCACTAAAGGAGAACAATTATGAAAATTTTTGTAAATTTTTTATCAATATTTAGAATATTATCCGCCTTTGCAATTGTTCCATTATTTATATTTGATATGTACATATCAACATTTATTTTATATTTACTTGCCTCTATCTCTGATTGGCTGGATGGATTTCTTGCTCGTAAATATAATGTTTGCACAAAAATTGGTGGAGTATTAGATCATATTGGAGACAAATTACTTGTTGTAAATATGTTGATTATGCTTATTTTAATTTTACCAGCTTGGTATGTTTTAGTTCCTGTTATACTGATGATTTCAAGAGAAATTTATATATCAGGATTGAGAGAATTTTTAGGAACACAAAAAATAGAAATGCCTGTACCTAAGGCAAGATTTTCACTTGGAAAAGTTAAAACAAGTTTTCAAATGATTACTCTTACGTTGTTTTTAGGATATGCAAGTGATTTATTTTATATACCAGAATATATATTAATATCAGGTCTTTGGTTATCTATGACAATAAGTTTGATATCAGCTTTGCAATATACAAAAACTTTTACTCAAAAATTTAAAAAGATTAAATAATTATTCAGAAATAAATCTAATTTTTTTACTGAAATTATATTCTAAATAAATAGATCTTTTACAAATTTTGCATGTTCTGTAATAAATTTAAATCTAAATTCTGGTTTTTTACCAAGTAATTCAGAAACAAGATTTTTTGTACTTAAAGTGTCTTCTAATCCCTCTTCTGTTTTAGATGGCAGTTCAACACGAATAAGCCTTCTTGTTTTTGGTGACATGGTTGTCTCTTTTAACTGATTCGGCATCATTTCACCAAGCCCTTTAAATCTTGAAATTTCTATTTTACGGTTTTTATATTTCGTTTCTTTTAACCTTTCCAACTCTTCATCAGAATCTATGTAAATCGAATCAGAACCAGCAGTTAATTTATAAAGAGGAGGACAAGATAAATATAAATGCCCACCATAAATAAGCTCAGGCATACACTGATAGAAAAAACCCATTAAAAGAGAAGCTATATGACTACCATCAACATCAGCATCAGTCATAACAATTATTTTTTCATATCTAAGTTTTGAAGAATCCCAAGAACTACCAACACCTGCTCCTATAATATCTATCAATTCATTTAGTTCTTTGTTGCTGCTAAATTTTTCATCTGAATTAGAAAGAACATTTAAAACTTTTCCTCTAAGAGGTATAATTGCTTGAGTAAGTCTGTCTCTGGCTTGCTTTGCAGTACCACCAGCAGATTCACCTTCAACTATAAAAAGTTCAGTACCTACTATACCATGCTTTGAACAATCAGCAAGTTTTGCAGGCATTCTTGTTCTTTTAGTTGGTGTTTTTCTAGCAATTTCTTTTACTTGTTTTGTTTTAACTCTGGCATTAGCTAAATTTATTACAAAATCAAGTAAAGCATTTGCAACTTTAGGATCTGATGCCAAAAATATATCCCAAGGATCACGCAAAGATGATTCCACATATTTTGCGACCTCTGGATTGGATAATTTCTCTTTTGTTTGTCCTAAAAACTGAGGAGTTTTATAAAATACAGAAACAATTGCAGCAACAGAATCAAAAACATCTTCACTTATGATTATGGATGCTTGTTTATTATTTATTTTTTCTCCATAATTTTTAAGACCTTTTGTTATAGCTGTCTTAAATCCAGATTCATGTGTTCCCCCATCTATTGTAGATATTGTATTACAAAAAGATGAAAAAAATCCATCGTCAGAGGCAGCACCATTTTCGTCGGTAAGTACGGTTAAAGCCCATTCAATGTGTCCTGAATCATCCGGAAAAGAAACAGAACCACTAAATATCTTTGGTAGTATTTTCTTTTTTTCTTTAGTTTTCTCTTCTAGAAAATCAGCAACACCATTTGGATAATAAAAGATCTCTTGAGGCTTTAAATTCATATCAGAATTTAAAAGTTCTTCACTACACTTCCAAACAACCTTTACACCTTTTGATAAAAAAGCTTTGGCACGTGCCATACGATAAATTTTAACAGGTTTAAATACTGCAGATGCTCCGAATATTTTATCATCTATTGTAAAAAGAACGGTTGTACCATGTTCGGCTGTTGGTTCAAGTTTAACAATAGAACTGGTTGGTACACCTCTTGAAAAACTTTGTTGCCACTTAAATCCATCTCTGCAAACTGTAACTATCATCTGTGAAGAAAGTGCATTTACAACAGAACTTCCAACTCCGTGCAATCCTCCACTTGTTTTATAAACGTTATTATTAAATTTACCTCCAGAGTGAAGAGATGTTAATATAACCTCTAATGCTGATTTACCAGGGTATTTTGGGTGTTCATCAACTGGAATGCCACGACCATCATCTGATATTTCAATTGTCTTTGAATCTATTAAATTTACAGTTATTTTTTTTGCAAAGCCTGCTACTGCCTCATCAATAGAATTATCTAAAATCTCAATTGGTAAATGATGCCAAGCTTTTTCATCAGTTCCACCGATATACATACCAGGACGAAGTCGTACGGGTTCTAAGCCTTCTAAGACTTGAATACTTGAAGCATCATAAGAAGAATTGTTTTGATCAGGCATCCCTATATTATTAAAACATAAATTAAAATCAATCAAGGGAAACAATTAAAAATTATTATAATCTCTTGAATTATTAACAATAAATAACTATATCTTTTATTAAAAGGGAAATAAATGAATAAAAATCCTTATGAAGTTTTAGGTGTAGAAAAATCAAGTTCAGATGCAGATATAAAAAAAGCATATCATAAATTGGTTATGAAATATCATCCTGATAAAAATCCAGGTAATAAAGAAGCTGAAGAAAAATTTAAAGAAATAAATAATGCTTTTGAGATTTTAAAAGATCCTCAAAAACGTGCAGCATACGATAGATATGGTGATTCTGCCTTTTCAAACGGAGGTTCTGGATTTTCAGGAAATCCATTTGAAGGTGGATCATTTCACTTTGATATGGGTGGAGGCATGGAAGATATTCTACGCGAAGCTATGCGAGGTTTTGGTTTTGATGGATTTGAAGGAGAGGCAAGACAAAAAACTGGACGAGATTTACTGGAAGAAATAGAGATCAGTTTAAAAGATGCTTATCTTGGAAAAAAACACACTATTAAATTTACATCCGCTGTTAAATGTGAAAAATGTAATGGAAATGGTACAGAAGATGGTTCAAAAGCACCAGTCTGCGACAGATGTGGAGGAAGAGGAAAAGTAAGAGTACAACAAGGATTTTTCTCACTTGAAACCACCTGCCCTGATTGTAAAGGTGAAGGACATAAAATAAAAAATAAATGTTCAGTGTGTGGAGGGACTGGAAGAGTCAATAAACAAAGAACAGTTGAGGTAGATATACCAAGAGGTGTACATGATGGTACAAGATTAAGATTACAAGGACTTGGTGAAGCGGGTGCAAATGGTTCTAAAAATGGAGATTTATATTTAGATATTCATATCAAGGAAGATTCTAAATTTAGTAGATTCGGAAATGATTTATTAATAAAAGAATTTGTACCATTTACAACACTTTCGCTTGGTGGTGAAATTGAGATTGAAACAATAGATGATAAAAAATTAATTGTGAAAGTTCCAAGTGGAACACAAGTTGGAGAAAAATTGAGAATACGAGGTTCTGGTATGCCAACGCAACGTGGTTTTGGAGATCTTTATATAGAAATAGCAATTCAAATTCCAACAAAACTTTCTGATAAACAAAAAAAGTTATTACAGGAGTTCTCGGAGTTAAAAGATAAAAAATCTTGGTTTTAAGTAAATTTATTTTAAATAAAAGAAAATAATATAAGAAGATTAAATTTTAAATAGAATTATATCTAATCTTTATAACTTATAATAAGAGTTTTTTAGCAACATTCTTTAATTATTTGTTCTATTTCTGAACCTATAATTAAATCTGAAGATTTTATTTTTTCGACTTGTGATATTGCATATAAAACAGTTGCATGTGTTCTGTTGCCTAAAAGTTTTCCTATTTCAGCAAGAGATAAATCTGTTTTTTCTTTTAATATACTCATAATTATTTGTCTTGCATGTACAAGCCTTGAATTTCTAGAACTTGAACAAATATTTTCAAATGAAACTGATAATTTTTTACAAATAGCTTTTGCAATAGATAAAGGTGTTTTACTATTTCCTAAAAGATCAGATAATAACTTTTCTGCAATTTTAATTGTAATCTTTTCTCCCATAATTTCAGAATAAGTTTTTAATTTCGTTAAAACACCAGCAATTAAATGTCCATTATTTTCAATATTATTTGATAAAAATTCTGCAACATCTTCCGCTATTCCATTTTTTAATAAAATAGATTTTTTTACTTCTTTATCTGGGCTTGCAAGATCTACAACCAGTCCTGAAGAAAATAAAGAAAGTGTTTTATGATCGAAACCAGATAAATTACTTGGAGATACTGAAGATGTTAAAACAACAGTTTTACCAGATGAATGTAAATCAACAATTAATTGTAAAAATTCTTCTGTACTTGCACGTTTGCCACTTAAAATATGAACATCATCTAAAATAAATATATCAACATTTCTACAGAAGTCTTTAAAAGCAAAAGTTGAATGTTCAGATATTGATCTTGCAAACTCTGATACAAAGTTTGAGGCAGACATAAATACAGTCTTTCCTTTCGAAGAGGAATTTATACATCTTGCAAGTAAAGATTTTCCTGAGCCTGTTGAACCATATAAAAAAAGTAATGAAAACGAAGCTGATAAATCTGCTATTTTTTTACAAGCAGAAACAGCGAATAAATTTTGTTCAGATACAACAAAATCATCAAAAGATAAAAGTTTTTTAGATTCTATTTTTTCAGGTACATAAGAATTATTTTTTACATCATTTGCAATTGGTGTTTTTATTATTTTATCTTTTGATACTTCTATTTTTAAAGATAAATCAAATTTTTCAGCAACAGAACTTAAAACATCAAAATAACTGCCTTTTATAACATCTGATATAAATTGATTCTCAGTATCTATATACAGATAAGATTTATCAAAAGATATTTCACAAGAAGAAATCCAAGAGCTTCCATTTCCAACACTATTAAAGATACAATCTTTTAATAAATCTAAAGTTAAATCTTTTTTTTGTGTTGCTAAATTCTGCATAATGATTTCCTTAACTTTTGATATGCTTTATAGTTAAAAGCAAAAAATACGAAAAGCAAATTTAAGATTTATTTTTTTAACAGGAAATAACTTTGACATCGATTCGAAACAGATTACTTAAAAAGACCTTGTATATACCTTGTGTATTGACAATATAAATTTATAAATCAAGTATTTAATAAGTTTATATTTTTATATATCCACCATTTTGTTTAGAAACAAGTCCTTTACTTTCAAGTATCACAAGTTCTGATTTAATACTAGATATAGTTTTTCCTAAAATACTAGTCAATACAGACTCAGATACAGGAACTGAACTTAAAGCATTTAATAATTCAGATGATAAATCTTCTTTTATTTCTTCTTTTTTATCAAAAAAAGTTTGCACCCCATTACAAAGTTTAGCTTTTTCACTTTGTATTAAAGAATTTGGTCCAAAAGAACGATTATCTGTTGGATGTGATGGTATAGCGTAAACATCTTTTTTATATTCAATGGCGAATCTGGCAGTTGACATACTCCCAGATTTTTCATCAGCTTCACTAATTATAAATTTATCACAAAGCCCAGCAATTAAACGATTTCTTTGTATAAAATTACCTTTTTGAGGTGTAAAACCAATTGGCATTTCACTTATTATTAAACCTCTTTCAATTATTTGATAATAAAGTTTTTCATTTTCTTTTGGCCAAATATAATCAATACCACCTGCAAGAACTGCAATTGTATTCGAATCGCCTTCTGATTTTAATGCTCCAATATGAGAATAAGTATCAGTTCCAATTGCCATTCCGGAAATTACACAATAATTATTGTATGCAAAAGTTTGAGCCAAATTAGATACTATTGTAATACCAGCAACACTTGCGTGTCTTGTTCCAACAATTGACACAGATTGTTTATTTAAAGAATCTAAATTACCTCTTACTGTTAAAATTATAGGACAGTTTTTAAGTTCTAATAATTTTTTTGGATAAAATTCAGAATCATTTTCTATAAATTTAATATTTAACTTATCTGCTAACTCTAATTCTCTATCAACAATCTTAAAAATAGAATCGGATGGCTTAATAAAATCAATTATATTATCAAGTGTTTCAAATTTACTTAAGAGTTCAAGGTATTTAATATTGCCTATGTTTGGAGATCTTAAAATTAAAAGCTTTTTATATAAATTATCCATCAATAAAAAAGTGTGCCTTAAGCACACTCTGAATTATATTTTTAATAATGCATCGAAATCAAATTCATTACAAGCTTCTACTTCATTTCTTTTATCTTCTAATTTATCACATTCTGATTTAAGCTCTCTAATATTAGCAATAAATTCTTGATAAGTTTTATTGTCTTTTTCTTTTAATACTAACAACTGAGAACGTAGTAATTCAGAATCACTTAAAGCTTTTTGACCTTCTACTTTACCACCGATCAATTTATTACCAAATAATTCCATACTTCCAACACCAACACCTGCACCACCAATACTTCCAGCAACAGTTCCCCAAATTCTTGCATTTTCTTTTGCATCTAATATTTTCTTTTCCATTTTTTCTTCATTTACCCAACTACCACATACTATATTTCTGCCCATTTCATAATAAACAGGAGGAACATCATCTAATTTGATTCTTTTATCATTAGACTTTAATTCAACACGAACAAAACATACATTATTTTTTGGTTCTTTAGTATCCTCTATCATAGATGAATAGTTTGAAGGATTACTAAATTTAGAAGCCCAAACAAAAGTATTACTTGTTCCAATATTATTTGAAATACAAGCATTTTTTTCTTTTTCACGTTTATCAACTTCACTAGATATTTGTGTGTCTGGTTTATCCTTTATACTTGACATAGAAACTTGAGTTCTTGGAGCAGTAGAAGTCCTTGAATAATTACCAATATAACTAACACGAGCTGACTCTGAAAAACAAGAGATTGTAAAACCTGAAAACAAAACAAATAATAAAGCTTTTTTCATATTATAATTCCCTAAATATAGGCTTCATTATATCACAATAAACAGTATAAAAAAATAATTAATTGTTTATTTTTTCTTCCAATTTACTTTTGACTCCGTACCTTTTAATAATCTTTTTATATTATCTTTGTGTTTAATTAAACAAAGAATCGATATTATTAAAAATAAAACACCTATTTTAAAATCTTTAAAAAAACCTAGAATTGGAAGTACAAAGAAACATAATATTGCACTTAAAGAAGAATAAGATGTTATTATCACTGATAAAATCCAAGTTAATGCAAGAATTAGAAAATAAATAGGATTTATTGCAAGAATAACTCCAAACATACAAGAAACACCTTTTCCACCTTTAAATTTTAACCATAAAGGAAACATATGTCCAAGTATCGCCAAAACTCCACAAATTCCACCCCAATATATTCCTAAAAAATAAATTCCAATTTTTACAGCAATAAATGCTTTCAACATATCAAACAACCAAACAAGAAACGCCAGTTTAAAACCACCAGCACGCATAGCATTAGTCGCACCTATATTACCACTTCCTATTTTTCTTAAATCACCTTTTTTTAAAATTTTAGATAAAATCAAACCAAATGGAATACTTCCAAGTAAATAAGATAAAAAGATTATTACAAATATATAAAAAATAAGAATCGGATAATATTTTATTAATAATGATAAGTTTGTTATATTTGTCATAGTTTTCCTATTTATTTCTTGATTTATATCTGTTTTTTTACAAGAATAACAAAACATAGATGTAAATAAAAGGAATTTTAAAGTGGCAAATCATAAGTCAGCTGAAAAAAGAGTTTTAGTGTCAAAAAAGAAAAATATTATTAATACAGCACGCAAATCTGCAGTAAAAACATTTATAAAGAAAGTACTTAAAGCAATCGACTCTGGTGATAAATCAAGTGCAGTTGCTACTTTCAAAGAAGCAGAATCTAAGATTATGAAATCTGCTGGTAAAGTTATGCCTAAAAAACGTGCTTCAAGAAAAGTTTCAAGATTAGCTAAAAAAGTTAATAGTTTAGCATAGACTTTATGGTGTTTAATTAAAAGAGAGCAACAGGTTTTCTGTTGTTTTCTTTTTTATATAATCCACAAATATTTTATTTAAATTTATATTTAAGATTTTAAAAATACATTTTTTCGATTATCTAATTTAAAACACTAAATAAATTTCTCTCTGTATACCAAATACAAAAATTTAATAATTTCAATTATCTTTTTATATTTATACTTAAGTTCAATAAAAAATATATATAAAAATTGTATATATTTAAATTAACTATCTTTAAAATAAAACCTCCTTTTAAGGGAGGTTTTATTATCAATTACCACATAATATATGAATCATTACACTCTATCTCACATCTATTCGTTATGCTATCCCAATATATCCTTCCACTCTCATCCTCTCCCTCTATACAGATTATCTCACACCTATCTCTTCTCTCATTCAATCTGTATAAACTTCCTTCATTAACACAACTTGCTATCTCACATTCTT
>CAUTNA010000001.1:0-186354 GCA_963540515.1 uncultured Alphaproteobacteria bacterium | reverse complement strand
TAAATGGCGAACAGCCATACCCTTGGGACCTGCTCCAGCCCCAGGATGCGATGAGTCGACATCGAGGTGCCAAACACTACCGTCGCTATGGACGCTTGGGTAGCATCAGCCTGTTATCCCTAGAGTAGCTTTTATCCGAGTGCGATGGTCCTTCCATGCGGAACCACCGGGTCACTATGACCGACTTTCGTCTCTGCTCGAGGTGTCCCTCTCGCAGTCAGGCTTGCTTTTGCCATTGCACTCACCAGCTGATTTCCGACCAGCCTGAGCAAACCTTCGCACGCCTCCGGTACAATTTGGGAGGCGACCACCCCAGTCAAACTGCCCATCACGCACTGTCCCCTGTCCTGCTTCAAGAACACAGGTTAGACAATAAAATATATCAGGGTGGTATTTCACCAACCGCTCCATAACAACCAAAGTCATTACTTCAAAGCGTCCCACCTATCCTACGCAAATATATTCTATTACCAGTACGAAACTACAGTAAAGCTTCATAGGGTCTTTCCGTCTAGCTGCGGGTACCCGGCATTTTCACCGAGAATTCAATTTCGCTGAGTCTATGTTGGAGACAGTGTGGAGATCGTTACGCCATTCATGCGGGTCGGAACTTACCCGACAAGGAATTTCGCTACCTTAGGACCGTTAGAGTTACGGCCGCCGTTTACTGGGGCTTCACATCAGAGCTTGCACTCCTCAACTTAACCTTCCAGCACCGGGCAGGCGTCAGTCCCTATACATCATCTTATACGATTTAGCAGAGACCTGGGTTTTAAGTAAACAGTCGCCCCCACCTAGTTTGTGTCACCTCATTAAAGTTGCCTTAAAAGAGGTCATCCTTATTCCGAAGTTACGGATGTATTTTGCCTAGTTCCTTCAACATAGTTCTCTCAACCGCCTTAGTCTACTCGACTCGAGCACCTGTGTTGGTTCTGGGTACGATCTATAGGCTGGGGCTATTTCCTGGAACCTCTTCACTGCACCAACAATCCAATAAGCTGATACAATTTATAAGATTCGTCACTCTCCAGCAGGTTACGGAATATTAACCGTATTCCCATCGACTACGCCTTTCGGCCTCGCCTTAGGGGTCGACTTACCCTACCCTGATTAACATTGGATAGGAACCCTTGCTCTTACGGCGTCAAGGTTTCTCACCTTGATTAGCTGCTACTCATGCCAACATTCTTGCTTCTGATATCTCCACCATGACTCACGTCTTTGGCTTCACAGACTTACAGAATACTCCGCTACCGCAATACTTACGTATTACCTGCAACTTCGGTAAATGATTTAAGCCCCGTTACATTTTAGTTGCCAAAATTCTTAACTAGACCAGTGAGCTATTACGCTTTCTTTAAACGATGGCTGCTTCCAAGCCAACATCCTGGTTGTTTTGGAATCTCGACTCACTTTCCCACTTAATCATTATTTAGGGACCTTAGTTGGCAGTCTGGGCTGTTACCCTCTCGTCTACCGACCTTAGCACCGATAGACTGTTTCCTATACTTAGCTTAATAGTATTCAGAGTTTGATATGGTTTGGTAAGATTTTACTCCCCCTAGCCATTTCAGTGCTTTACCCCTATTAAGGAACATATAAGACACTACCTAGATAGTTTTCGCGGAGAACCAGCTATAACGGGGTTCGATTGGCTTTTCACCCCTAGACACAGGTCATCACCTAATGTTGCCATATTAGTGTGTTCGGTCCTCCAGTGACTGTTACATCACCTTCAACCTGCCCATACCTAGATCACCCCGCTTCGGGTCTATTACTGCATACTAAATCGCCCTATTCAGACTTGGTTTCCCTACGCTTACACCTAACGGCTTAGGCTTGCATACAATAATAACTCGTTGGCTCATTATACAAAAGGTACGCCATCACCAGAAAACTGGCTCTGACAGCTTGTAGGTATTCAGTTTCAGTTTCTATTTCACTCCCCCTTCGGGGTTCTTTTCACCTTTCCCTCACGGTACTAGTTCACTATCGGTCAATCAGGAGTATTTAGCCTTGGAGGAAGGTCCCCCCATATTCAAACGGAATTTCACGTGTTCCGCTCTACTCATGAATCAAAAAACCAGTTTTCGCATACAGGACTATCACCTATTATTGTTATACTTTCCATTATATTTTGCTAACTGATTAATTAACTACTGGGCTTGTCCCTTTTCGCTCGCCACTACTAAGGGAATCGCTATTGCTTTCTTTTCCTACGGATACTGAGATGTTTCACTTCTCCGCGTTTGCTTTTACAACCTATGTATTCAGTTATAAATAATCCTTTCGGATTAGGTTTCCCCATTCAGGAATTCTGGGATCAAAGTTTATTGACAACTAACCCAGACTTATCGCAGTCTTTCACGCCTTTCATCGCCTCTGATTGCCAAGGCATCCACCAAACACCCTTATGTTACTTTTTATCTTATGTTTAAAGAAAAAGTCTTCAAACTAAAACAAACATAAAAATGAGCTGACATAAAAAATGTCATTTAAGCATTTAAGTTGATTCTTGACTTTTTGAATTGAATTATCTTAATTAAAATAAGATTACTCTATTCAGAAAGATATTTTGAGATTTTTACGATGTTCAACAAGATACTTTCATATCTTGTGACACAAAAACCGATTAACAATAAAAAGAAACAGATTCCATAAAAACTAAGGAATATAAAGTATCAAAACTTTAACCTCAATGGTGGGTCAGGAAGAACTCGAATCTTCGACCTTCGCTGTATCAGAGCGACGTTCTAACCAACTGAACTACTGACCCAAACAACAAGTGCAGAAAAGTTCAGAAGAATAACTCTGCACACCAATATAAAAGGGATATTCAGACAGTCGTTTTTTTTTAGTTTGTTCGTGAACAAACTTATCTCTATAAAGGAGGTGATCCAGCCGCACCTTCCGGTACTGCTACCTTGTTATGACTTAACCCCAATCACCAATCCCACCGTAGGCGGCGTCCCCTTGCGTTAGACTACCGACTTTGGGCGAAATCGACTCTCATGGTTTGACAGGCGGTGTGTACAAGACCCGGGAACGTATTCACCGCTGCATTCTGATCAGCGATTACTAGCGATTCCAACTTCATGTTCTCGAGTTGCAGAGAACAATCTGAACTGGGGCGACATTTAAGGATTAGCTTTGCCTCACAGCATAGCGACCCATTGTTGACGCCATTGTAGTACGTTTGTAGCCCGACCCGTAAGAACCATGATGACTTGACATCATCCACACCTTCCTCCTGCTTGACGCAGGCAGTCCCTTAAGAGTTCCCGGCATTACCCGCTGGCAACATAAGGCGTGGGTTGCGCTCGTTGCAGGACTTAACCTAACATCTCACGACACGAGCTGACGACAGCCATGCAGCATCTGTTCATGATCCAACCGAATTGAAGAAATCCATCTCTGGAAATCGCGATCACAATGTCAAAGGTCGGTAAGGTTTCTCGCGTAGCATCGAATTAAACAACATACTCCACCGCTTGTGCGGGTCCCCGTCAATTCCTTTAAGTTTTAATCTTGCGATCGTACTCCCCAGGCGGCATGCTTAACGCGTTAGCTACGTCACTGATTCTCCGAAGAAAACCAACAACAAGCATGCATCGTTTAGGGCGTGGACTACCAGAGTATCTAATTCTGTTCGCTCCCCACGCTTTCGTCCCTCAGTGTCAGCAATGATCCAGAAAACTGCCTTCGCCATTGGTGTTCTATCTGATATCTACGGATTTCACCCCTACACCAGATATTCCATTTTCCTCTATCATGCTCCAGCCTGCCAGTATCAAAGGCAATTCTGGGGTTGAGCCCCAGGATTTCACCCCTGACTTAACAAACCACCTACGGACGCTTTACGCCCAGTAAATCCGAACAACGCTTGCACCCTTCGTATTACCGCGGCTGCTGGCACGAAGTTAGCCGGTGCTTTTTCTGCTGCTACTGTCATCATCTTCACAACCAAAAGAACTTTACAACCCGAAGGCCTTCTTCATTCACGCGGCATGGCTGGATCAGGGTTTCCCCCATTGTCCAATATTCTTAGCTGCTGCCTCCCGTAGGAGTCTGGACCGTGTCTCAGTTCCAGCGTGGCTGATCGTCCTCTAAGACCAGCTATGGATCATCGCCTTGGTAGGCCATTACCCCACCAACAAGCTAATCCAACGCGGGCACATCCACTACCGATAAATCTTTCCCGTTTCCGGAGTATGCGGTATTAGCGTTCGTTTCCAAACGTTATTCCCCAGTAATGGGTAGCTTCCCACGCGTTACTCACTCGTTCGCCACTAGTGTATTGCTACACCCGTTCGACTTGCATGCCTAAAACCTGCCGCCAGCGTTCGTTCTGAGCCAGGATCAAACTCTCAAGTTTTTTAAAAACCTTGTTCAAGCCTGTGCATATAAAAACGCTAACAATTGCGTTCGTATTTATTTTTCGCAAGACAAGTAATTACGAGGATCTACAAAAATTTGTAAACCTTCTACCTGTCAAAAGAATATGCACTAATTGCTTAAATAGAATTTGAAATAAAACAACCGTCTGCATATCCCTTCTTAATTTTAGAATATGTACATACAGTACATAACTACAATTTGATGAGCTGCTTCTTAATTAACAAAAAAACTAAAATTCATTGGTTGGTTATTTCCAACTTGAAAGCAAGCGTATTATTTAATCAAAAATAAAAAAAGTCAAGAAAAAGTTAATTTTATCTTAAAAAAACACTATTTAACTATTTACATAATATAAGTTCTGGGCTAGAAAGCCCAGAAAATCAAGTTTTTTATAAAAAACTAAAATCTATACATTAATCCAATTTTAACAACTGGAAAAGCTTTAAACTTTTGCAATGATTCGTTACTTTTACGAATCGTTTTATTTTTTGAATCATTTAAAATACTAATTAATGGAGGAGTATTAACAGAAACCCAAGTATTTGTACCGTTATCAAAATATTTCAAAGAACCATTAATCGGTATATCTAAATCTAGAATTGGTGAACTATTTACAAGAACAGTACCTAAATCAAAAAATATCTTTAACCCATAAAATAAGCCTAAATCAAAACCGCCCCCTAAATATAAACCAGAAAAATTCCAATTTATTTGTGCTTTACCAAAAATATCAGAAGTCTCATATCTATATTTATTTCCATCTATTACAAATTCTTGAATAGATGTATTATTAGAATTCTTCAAAACAGAACTTGAATTAAAATTTCCTGATAAATACCCTGTTGTTAATTTAAGACCTCCAAGAAACCAAATATTTCCAAAAGGATAAATATCAACAAGCCCACCAAAATGATGAGACGACACTTTTGAATTATCTATTTTTACAATATCTCCAAGATTATCTGAAAATTTAACATCAATATTAATATCTGTGTCTGGAATTTTAGCAAAATCTAATCTAAAACCCAATCTTTTAAGTAAGAAAGAATTTGAATCTTTATTACTATAACCAACAAAACTATTTATTCCTGTTGTTCCAGATATACCAGCACCAAATTGAATACCTTTTAAAACGCTATCTGCAAAAACAGAATTTACCAAGCTTAATAGTATTAAAAATATAGGTAATAAACTTTTTTTCATAAAAATTCCCTTATTATCTTCATAGAGATTACAAAAATAAACACTACCTATCAAGCTAAAGCTTGATGTTTCTTATTTTATATATGCAATATTTATGTTAGTATTATAGAGATGAAGTATAAACTATTTTTATTTTATATTTTCTTAACTGGTTTAAACACTACAAACTGTATTGCAAGAAACTATACCTCTATGTATGGTAAGGAACCAGTCAAAGATTCAATTATTTATGACATAAACCCAAATTGTTTAAATTGTAAAGAAAAAGAACATAACTTAAAAAAAGACAGCGATTATTATAATGTATTAAATTTTTCAAATAGAACAATAGATAAAAATGGTGTTCCACTTTGGGATGATTTTGTTTTACATTATAAAGATAAAGATTTTAGTGATGAATATAATTCTTCTCCATACTCTCATTCTGTAAATAAAGAAAATATAACTTTAGAGGAAGCATTAAACCCATCTAAACCAAAAATAAATATTTGGGAAAATAAAAAATCCGATAAAAAACAAACAATAACCATGTTTTCACAAGAAAATCATAAAGAGACTATCTATACAGAAAGTTTATCTAATTTGTCTTATTGTCCATTCGAAACAGAATTTGAATGTGAAACTTGGAAAAAGAAACCTCAAGTTAATGAAATCGTAACCCCTAAAAATCCAAAACTAAAAAAATCAAAAATTGAAAAAATATTATCCAGAATAAAAGATTCAAAAGAAATAAATCAAGATGATGATGTTTTTGAACCTCTTTTAGATAGATATAAAATATTAATGAGATCAGCAAGAAGTTGTTGCACAGAAGGTATGATATATAAATTAAAAAAAGCTGGTGCAAATCAAAAACTTATTTATAAATTCTTATCTGATGATGCAAATTTTTATAATATTGGGAACAGATGTCTAATGATGACAGATCAAGAGTTAGATAAAAGATTTTCAAACACAGAGACAGCAAATGTTGTTGCTGATGTAAGAAATAGTTGTTTGTGTAAAGGACGCAATTGGTTTAAATCCATGTTAGAACCTTTTGTTGAAATTTATAACAAAGATCCTAATTTTAAAAATTTAGACTTTTTGTATTATTATAATGATGGACTTAATAGAAATATCACAATATCAATTAATGAAGATATAAATAATATAATTAATCAACTAAAAGCATGTCCTTAACTATAGAAAATTAACTTTATGTTAAAAACATAAGATTAAATAATAATTAATTTTGTTTATCCATAATTGCAGAAAATGTTGCTTCTGAAACTTTTTTTCCACCAACCATTGCTATACCATTAAATTTATACAAATTCATTTTAGACATAATTAATTCAATATGTAGTTCTAACACATCACCAGGTTTTACCATATGAAAAAATTTAACCTTATCCATAGAGATAAAATATCCTAATGTATTTCCACTATCATTTATTCTTTTAAGAACTACAAAACAAGCAGTTTGTGCCAAAGCTTCAATTTGTAAAACACCAGGCATAACTGGTTTAGATGGAAAGTGTCCTGCACACCAAAATTCATCACTACGAACATAATGAATACCTACACCAGAGTTATCATTGTATTCACGAATTTCATCAATCAATAACATATTTCCACGATGTGGAATAACAGCTTCTATACTTTTTTTATCTATCATTTTCTAACCTGTTTTTTTAACCAAGCATGTGTTCTCATAAATTCCATACCACTTGATGCAGGATAACCAATATGTTTTTCTCCATCTGGAACATTACGAAGGACACCACTATTTGCACCAACTTCAGCATCATTACCTATTTTTATACCATTTGCAACACCAACATGCCCTCCAAGAAGTGCTCTATCACCAACTATAACTCCACCAGCAAGTCCAACACCACTTGCTAAAAAACACTCTTGTCCAACAATTACACCATGAGCAATTTGACATAAATTATCTATTTTAGTTCCATCACCTATTTTTGTATCAGTCATAACTCCTCTATCTATACAAGAATTACTACCAACTGAAACTCTGTTTCCAATTACAACTCGTCCAACATGAGGAATAAAAATATTTTTACCATTTTGTCTAGTGTATCCAAAACCATCTTTGCCAATAACAGCATTTGAATAAATTACACAATCTTCACCAATATCTGCATTTTCAATATGTGCCCCCCCATAAACAATAGTATTACGCCCTATTTTTACATTTTTTCCAATATACGCACCAGGATATATTTTTACACCATGTTCTAAAACAGCACCTTTTTCGACTATAGCAAACTGACCTATATAAACCGTTCTTTTTCTTCTGAAATATACACCTTTTTCAACATGAGACGCCCAATGTATACCAACTCTTGGTTTTTCACGATATATTTCTCCTAAGATTTTAACGATCTCATTTCTTGGGGAATTTGTAATTAAGAGTGTTGCCGAAATCGGTGCAAATTGAACTTGTTCTGGTTGCAGTAAAATAACAGAAGCTTTTGTATTTTTTAGTACTTCTATTGGCAATATTTTAAATGCATTACTATTTTTTTCTGTAGAATAAAAAGCAAGACTACCTTGTTTTGCATCGGCGATAGGAGAAACTGTATAAACAGAAACATTTGGATCTCCTTTTAATTCTAATCCAAATTTACTAGCAATACTTCCAGCAGAAGTTTTCAATCCCTTTGGAGTAAATAAAGATTTTATAAAACTGAACATGAAATAAATTATAAAATAAAAAGATAAAAACAAAAGATAAATTTTAACTTTGCACAAAAAAGCTTTATTTGATACAATAAAGCACCAGAGAGATGAGGAATTTTTTTTATTTTTTTTTAGTACTGATATTAATACCAAAGTTATCTTTATCAGATAATAATCTCACATCTTTTGATGGGGATATCAATTCTTTAAATACTAATGAATGGAACAATTTAACAAATGAAAGAAGTTCTAATACAAATAATGTTACTGCAAACTTTGGAAATTGTAATTCAATTATACTTAGATGTGTTCAACCAAAATGTGCATCAGGTGGATGTCTGTCGATAGATATAGTTCAACCAATTGTTGAAGCATGTGTTATGACAAATGATGCTTGTAAAAATTATGGAGAAGCACTTATTAAATCAATATCTGGACAAATAGTTGCAAAGCAAACCGCAAAAGAAAATGAAAGAAATGCAAAGAATAATCAAGAGGCTCAACAGCAAGCAAATATGCAGTTGCAACAAATGCAAAATCAGATGAATCAACAAATGCAAACATTACAACAAGAAATGGCAAATCAAAAAGCAGAATCTGAACAAAAAATTCAACAAGCTCTTGCAGAACAAAAAGCAGAATTTGAAAATCAGAAAAAAAATTATGAACAAGAAAATAATACACAGCCTTTAAAATCAGAAGAAGAAATTGAAAAAGCAACAGAAAAAGGTATTTCAGCAGACACTCTGCTTAGAGAACAAGCATCAGGACAAATTTTATCAAAAATAGAAGCAGCAGAGACAGCCTTAAAAGCAGTAAAAAAAAGTATGCAAAATATTTTTGAATATGCAAAATGTGATAGAAATGGAAATAATTGTGAAGGTCCAAAAAGAATAACTGCATTTAAAACTAAAACTCAACCTTTCTTTGATTCATACGATTCAACTCTTGATTCTTTAGAAGATGCTCTTATGACATCTATGACTCTTGGGGTAAACTTAGCAGATATTTATATGATGTTAAATGGTGGTTGCAATATGTGGGGAAAATTTGTTTGCGGTCCAGGTCAACACTTAAGATACGCTTATTGTAGTGATAAGCATTTTGAAGATAAGGAAAAAAATCCGTGTAATTGCGGAACAGATAAAGAACCTTGTCCAGAAACAAGATCAGAAAATGGTAAACTTATCACAGGTAAATCAATAGGATGTAATTTAATAAGCAGTATATCAGCAAAAGAAAATGTTCAAAGTGAATGGTTATATAGTGAAGCAAATGATGATAAAAACATTCAGATAGCTTGCCTATCCGATGCAGTAAGTGATCTTTCTTTGTTTAAAAGAAGAAAGAAAAAATCAAATATTGATATAGATATACTTCAAGATATTATAAATGAAAATCCAAAAAATAAAGAACAATGCTATGAAGGTAATACAGAAACAGATTTAGAAAAATGGGTTAAATCAAGAATTTTACCAAAAAATATATGTATAAAAAGTTTGAATAGTTCAACTAATCTAAATATAAATAATGGACAACAACAAAATGCAAGTAGTACAAGTCAAAATAATTAAAACATTTTTATTATGTCTTTTTACTTTAAATGTTGCATTTGCGGACGATCATTGTGATGATCGTGAAACATATCCATATATAAATCCAAGTTTGGTATTATGCCCAGTCCATGCATATAATTCTAATTTAGATAACAATCCAGAATCTTCAGAAGAAACTGAACAAATGAAAAAAATAATTGCAATGAAAACAACTGTTATGACACAACAAATGAAAAAACAATATGATTTTCTAGAATCAACTCTTAAAAGATTCAAAATACAATTAGAAAAATCTATCCTATTAAACAATATGCAAGCAAATGGTGCTATATCAGAAGAAAGTTCAAATAAAATTATAGCTGGTGTTGAAAAATGCAGATTAACAACAGATACAGATTATACAATAATGTGTATTCAAAAAAATCTTGAAAAAGCCGAAAACTTTATTGATAGTGGAAAAGTTCAAGAAGCAAAAAGAATTTTAGAACAAGATAAACAGGCTTTTATAGGATTAGCAAAATCTTTTGATATTTATGATG
Organism: uncultured Alphaproteobacteria bacterium; assembly: GCA_963540515.1. GTDB lineage: Bacteria > Pseudomonadota > Alphaproteobacteria > Rs-D84 > Rs-D84 > JAFGMC01. Next base: position 175,973 of record CAUTNA010000001.1, on the reverse strand, counting down.
AAAAAGAGCATGATCTAAGTAATAATTGTAAAACTAAAACAGAAATAGAAAATTGTATTACTATAGTTCGTTCAGTTTTAATAAAAATAAAAAGAAAAATGAATAACACTAATAGTATTAATAATCTTGGTCCAACACCAATGAATTAAGATTTTTTTCTAAATCAAACTTGTTCTATATATATTCATCATATATATTATTATATAATAAATAAGAATAATCTTTAATAAAAAAGCCACATAATGTGGCTTTTTTAGAATCCTTTTGGAGTTTCCATTTTTAAATAAGATATTTTCTTATTTAAAGAATCTATTAAATCATTTGTTATATCAAGATTAGAAATATTTGAACTAACTCTTGCAAAACGACCATCTATAACCAAAGATAATTTCTTCTTTTCAATTATCTTATCAATAATTGGATCCAAATGTTTTGCTTGTACATCTGCTAAAGCCTTTTGGAAAGAAGCTTCTATACTCTGAGCTCTTTCAGCTAAGCTTTGTTGTAATTTAGCAACACGAGTTTGATAATCAACAACTCTTCTCTGTAAAGCTTCTCTTGATAAAACATCTTGAGATTTTTCTATTTCTTTTTTCTCTTTTTCTAATGATTTTTGTTCAATGGATAATTCATCACGTAATTTCTTCTCAAATCTTTCTTTTTGTCCTCTAAGTCCATCTAAAACAACAGCTTTTGCTTGAACAACATCCATACGAATAACAGCAATTCTTAAATCAGAAGCAGTAACAGAATCACTTGATACATCAGAAACAGCTTTATCTAAAGACATATTAGTTTTAAATGAAGATAATCCCCAAAAACCAAGCATTGAAACTAATACAACAAATGAAACTAGTAAACCTAAGCGAATATATTTTTTAGAATTAGAAATTTTATTGTTCATAAATATCCTTTTTTAATATGTAAAAAATAAAACAACTTATAGATAAAATCAAACTGTTTTTATCTAGCAGGTGTTATACGAATTTCAATTCTTCTGTTTGTAAGTCTTCCAATATCATCTTGTGCTGCTATTGGATTAGTTGCCCCTCTTCCAACTAGGAAAATACGATTTGGATTTATCTTTGATTGAACCAAATATATTGCAACTCTTTGCGCCATATCTAAAGATAAAGCTTTCGTTCCATTAATATTAATAGAAGAATCTGTATAGCCTGATACTTCTAAAAATGTAGCATCATACTTTTTTAAAATATTAGAAATAGTTTTTAAAGAATCAACTCCACTATTTGAAAACTCAGCAACATCCATTTTCATAATAGCATCACGAATTAGAATAATAATAACATCAGTACCAGCTCTTTGTACAGAAATACCAGGTTTTAATAAAGAGTCATATAACTCATACTCTAATTTTTTCATATACCAAATTGATAAATTAGAATCGTTTATATTTTTATCACCATAATTTAATTTAACTGATTTTGAATTAACTAATTTTCCTCCAGTTCCAATATAAACAGGTTTTTTTGCAATAATAGACTGTGATGTCATATCTGTAAAATTAACCCCTTTTAATATATCTAACCAATTTTTTCTTGGAGGTGTCTTATAATTTGTGCAAGATAAAAGAAAAAAAAATAAAAGAAATAATTTCATTCTTAATCAACTATAAAAGAAATATTATTATCTATACCAGATATACAGCTAACATTTTTAATATCTGTATATCCATTGATACTAACAGAAACTGTCCAATCAAATTTTTTTAATTTTAAATATTCACATTCACTTTTTGTAAGCCCTGATATATTTATAGAATAATTTTGAAAATTATTTTCATTTTTTATATTCCAGTATTTTCCAACTGGTGGAAGAGCATTTTTTAAAGCACCAGACTTAATCAAATAATCCAAAGAAATATTAGCATAGCCTTCATCTTTAGATTTCAAATATTTGATATTTTTTGATATCTCTTCTAATTCTATTAAAGATAATGAGAGAATTTGATTTTTACGAATCGAATTATAAGTTTTAATTGTAGAAACAAGCAATATAGCAGATATTGCCAATCCTCCCATAATTTCAATTAAACTTCTGCCACTTTCTTGAATCATTCTGCTACCTCTACAACTTCAACACCCGGAAACAAAGACATTGCTTTTGCAACCAAAGGATCTGTTCCTAAATCATTTTTTATTTTCTCAACAACAGTTTCTTTGTTCTCAGAAACTCCTTTATGTTCAATAATCCAAGTTTTCCCAGTATTATCAAACAACCATTTTGATAATTTAGAAACAAAATCAGAATCACCTTTTCTATCAAAAAACTCTATTTTACCATCAGAAAAATTAGATATTTCTATATTTTTAGTATAGTAAGAATACAATAATATATCTTTAGAATCATGTAATCTTTCTGCTAATTCAGTTGCAGATTCGATATTTTTTTTATCTTCCTTTTTTGAAAAATTTTCAGTTTTTTTTACTATAACATTAGAATCTACAGATTTAACAATTTCTGATATAGGTGGCAACTTTGATATATAAATCAATCTTATCATCAACATATCAAAACATTGTTTTTGATTGTTTGCTAATTGCATTTCTTGAATACCAGATATTAAAACTTGCCAAATTCTCGATAAAGTATTCAAAGAAGTCTTTGAATTAATATTATCAATTTCTTTTTTTTGATCAATACTGTACGGACAATTTTTTATAATACTCATTTTTAAACTTGGATGCATTATTGTAGCCCAATGAATAAACTCCAACATATCATCTATCAAGATTGATAAATCAGTACCAGATGAATAAAGTAGATCGACTTTATTTAAAACAACTTCTGTATCTAAAGCAAGTAATGAACCCATAAGATCTATTACAGCACCTCTATCTGTTCTTTTTAACATATTTAAAACAGATTTATCATCTACATGCCCTGATGTTTGAGCAATCGCTTGATCAAGCATAGATAACCCATCTCTAACCGAACCATCAGAAGCATATGCCAATAATTCAGCAGCAGAATCAGATAATTCTATTTTTTCTAAACTTGCAATTTTTAGAAAATGTTTTTTTAATACTTCTACAGAAACTCTTGCTAAATCAAATCTCTGACATCTAGATAAAATTGTAACAGGAATTTTTTTTATTTCCGTCGTTGCAAGAATAAAAATCACATGTTCTGGTGGTTCTTCTAATGTTTTCAAAAGTGCATTAAACGCACTGGTAGAAAGCATATGAACTTCATCAATTATATAGACTTTATACCTAGCATTAGTAGGTTTATACTGAACAGCATCTAATATATCACGAATACTTTCTACACCTGTATGAGAAGCAGCATCAATTTCTAACACATCTATATGTTGTCCATTTGAAATAGAACGACAATTTTCACAATTTCCACATGGTTTAGAGGTTGCTTTATCAAAAGACAAACAGTTTAAAGCCTTTGCAAAAATTCTTGCTGTACTGGTCTTACCAGTTCCACGTATACCAGTAAAAATATAAGCATGTGCAATTCTACCAGAATTTATAGCATTCGTAATAGTTTTTACTAGTACATCTTGTCCTATTAAACTATCAAAATCTTGACTTCTATATTTTCTTGCTAAAACAGTGTATTTTTCAGCCATATTTATACTTTTTTTAAAGATAAATAAAGCTTAACATAAGGATATTCTATTTCAAGAAATTAAATACTATTTATCTTCCTCTAGATCATTATCAGATTCTTCTTCCGATTCAGAAATAACTTCTTCAGTTTTGTCTTTTGATAAATTTATCTTTACTTGTTCTTCTGAAACAATTCTTCCATAATGCTCAGCAACTTGAAGTAATCTTTCTTTTTCTATCTCATCTAACGTTTGACGAGCTTGATCTATACATTGTTTTCTTTTTTGTCTTAATTTATGACAACGTTGAATTATTGATCCAACAGACATTTGAGTTTTTTTATTTTGCATAATTTTTACTTTTTTATGGGAAACAAAACTAGATAATCAAATACCTAACTTTCTTTTACTTAAAAGCTAGAAGATTTTAAAAGAAATTGCAATAGTTTTTTTCTATTGCTATTCTCGTAAATCAGAGAGATGAATAATCAAAGAGGAAATTTTTTACTACAAACATTACTTGCACTTAGTTTAATTACTGCATTTATGCCATTTTTTACAAACAAAATTATAAGTCGCGATAAAACAATAAAAATTGTAGCTCTTGTAAATCAAATAGATTCAATAGAATTAGCATCAAGAAGATATATTAAAGAAAATATTAATAATTTTGAATTTAAAACTTATTTATTATCAGGTAATGATTTTATAGATATTATGGAATCTTATGGAATGCCTCTTGGATTTATTCCTAAAACAAATTTTAATCAAGATATATCACTCTTAATTAAAAAAGATGATGATATTTCTGCATATTTAAAATTATCAGGAGGTAATTTAAATAATTTAGAAAAATCTCAACTTAAAAATAGTATATCAAATCAATATAAAGAAAAGGAAAATGGAGATATTTATATAACTATACCAATTGATGAAGAATATTCAGATATAGTTAATAAAGTTGAAAAAAATAATAGCTTTTTTATGTCAGATTTGAATATGGGAGAATTTAGTATAGAAAATATCAAAAATATAATAACAGAAAACATTGAAACATCTTCCCTTGAATCAAACCTGATAAAAATATTAAATATAGATAAAAATAGTTTATTAAATAAAATACAAACTAATATTGCTATTTTTAAAAATAAAAATGGAAAATCTCCATTAAACATAATTCAAGGAACATTAAATATAGATAATTTAAACACCGTAAGTATTTCAAAATATGGAGATAGTGGAAATTTAACTGCAAGAAATATATCTGCATTTGAACTTTCTATGGAACCAGAAAAAACAAGTTTTTCAATACCACTAAATACTTATATAAGAGGAAATTTGATAAGTAATAATATAAATTATAAAATAAATAAGTTAATTATAAAATCATCTTTATCAGTGATAAACAAACCGACTTTTGAAGATTATAAAAATATTGATAAAAAATATGGAATAGACGCAGAAATTATCTCAACTTCTAACATAACACTTAGAAAACAAACATCTAGTTATTTAAAAAATAATTCTAATGCAGAAATACTTTTTGATATAAGACCAGCATCAGTATCTTTTATGAAAGATATAAACATAGCAACAATAAATAATGATTTTAAAGTAATTCAAAACAATGGAAATATTTATTCTACGGAACATTGTAGTTCTGTAATAAAAAAACTTAATATAAATTATAATAATAACTCCTTATCTCAGAATATAATTTGCCAATATATATTTTGGAGAAATTTAGAAGAAAGAATAAATATAAAATTAAAACAATGAAAACTCTGATTAAAAATTTTAATAAAAATAATGAACTTGGATCCAGTATACTCGAGTACCTTCTAGTACTTGCTTTAATTTCCTTAATTTCACCAATATTTTATAAGTATATAAAAAATACATCAGATGAAATAGAAGCAATAAATATTGCTAAAAAAATTGTAAATTTAAGAAGCCCAACTTTAAATTTTATTCGTATAAAAAATGAAAATTGGGAAGATAATAAAATAACTAAAATCTCACTAGAGGATATAAAGGAAATCTCAGATTCTATAAGTTATGCACTTGTATATAAATATTCTGAACAAAATTATAAAATTATAAATTTGTATTTAATATTTAAATTAAACCTACCAGAAATTCAATTAAATAGAATTTCTAAATCAATTGGAAATGATTCCGATGTAGTAAAAGAAAATAAAACTTTTTATATTGATAATCAAACTATTGAATATAAAGATTTATCAAAGAATGAATTAGTATATAAAGTAAAACTAGTTATAAAAAATTTTGATTTATCAAAATATCTACATAAAAAAGATACTTTTAATTTTAATAGAATGGAAAGAAATTTAGATATGGGAAATTTCAGTATTTTTAATATTGGAACATTATTTTCAGATTCAATCAAAACAAAAAATATAAATTCAAAATTTATTAATTCTTCTATTATAAATACAAATAATTTATATTTTATAAATGGATGTTTTATTTATCCAAATAATACAAAAATAAAACAAATTGATATAAAAGATGATCTTGCAAATTTTAGAAATATAAACTTAGATACTTTAAACTCATCTGAATTTAGCTTAACAGGAAAAATTGTTTCAAGTAGAATTGCTATCAAAGATTCTTTAAATATTGGGAATAATATGAAAATATCTTCTTTGTCTAAAAGAACTTTAAATACGATTGAAAAAGTTAGTTCCCATTCACTAAATTCAAATTATATCAGAACAAATGAAATACACTTTTTAAATGGATATGGTATAAACGTATCTTATGAATTAATTTTAAGCAATAAAAGTCCATTACAAATAGGCAGATGGCAATTCAAAGAAGAATACCCAATACCAACAGTTAATAAAGTTATTTTAAAAACAGATATTCCCAAAAATCCAAATGTAGAAAGTTACAGTAAAGTAAAATGAAAATTATATATAAATTTTTATTAAATGATGAAAAAGGCGGTATATTAATTGAACTTTTACTGAGCCTTACTATTGTATTTACAATAATACCTTTTGTAATTTCATATCAAAAACAAAGATATGAAAGAGCTGAAAATATATCTATTATAAATACTCTTAATGAGATTCGTAATAATCTTGAAGAATATATACAAAACAATAAAAATTCTTTAAATTCTAATCAGAAAAATATAATTCGAGTTAATATAGATGAATTACCTAACCATAATATATCATCTAAAAAATACAAAGATAAAATACAAATAAGAATTATAAAAAAAATAAACTCCAATAAATCCATCAACTTACAAGGTTTTATTATTTTTGATGATAAAAAAATAACTCCTATAAAAACTAAAGAAATTTTAAATATTTCTGATGATAAATTTGGTTTTATTGAAGGAAATAAAGTTTATGGTGCATTTGATAATTGGAAAAATAATATTAATAAATTAGGTATGCCTGATTTACAAGGTATTGTTAATTCAACAAATAATTTTATAGAAAATTCAGAAAAATATATATTAAGAATTAATAGCGATAATCCAGTTGATTCAACAATGTTATCAGATTTAAACTTAAATTATCACAATATAACAAACTCTAAATTTATAAATTCTTATAGCATAAATGTAAATAATAAACTGTTTACTAAAGAAATTAAAACTGATGAATTGGAATTCGAGAATCTAACTAATATAAATAAAAACTTAAACATTAACAAAGCAATTGTTTATGGTAGTTTATCGTCAGATAACTCTAATTTGAAAATTTCTGGAAAACTAAAATTTGAAACTTTAGCAAATTTTAAAAATATAAATACAGATAAAATTTGGGTTATGAATATTAATTTATATGGATTAAATTCTCAAAAAAATAGTGTTATAGATATTAATAAAAACTTAAATATAGGTAATGGAAATATAACCTCTAAATATATAACTGTAGGATTTGATGGTTCTACTACTCAAAAACTTAACATCACAAAAAGAATTGAAGATAGCTTAAATCCAAAATATTATTGGGATATAATACAATCTAGTATTGTATTTAATGACTTATTATTAACCGACTTAAATGATATGGCACAAAAACTGACTAAATATAATAACAACACTTATTCATTTAAGGAATTTTATAATGTATCAATTAACAGTAATTCAACTGTATCAGATTATATAAATGTAATTGATAAAATAAAGAGAGAAGTTGAAAAAAAATACAATAGACTTGATTAAGTAAATATAGAATATACAATCTTTAATATGATAATAAAATGTGATTCTTGCAAAACAGAATATAATATAAAAAGACTTAAAAGTTCAAAAGTTGAGTGTGCAGTTTGTGGGAATGTTTGGAATGTCAGTATCAGACAAAGATATAACATTTCATTAATAATATTATCTTTATGTGCATTATTATCAGCACTGATATTTTCATTAATAATAACCAAAATAAAATATGAAACAGCAAAAAAGAAAAGTTTATCAATAAATATTGTAAGTGTTGAACCATATATACAAAGTAATATTAAAAGACTAAAGATAAATTATATAATAAAAAATCAAACTAAATATATACATGGTGTTCCTAACATCAATCTTGTTATGATAAACAAAAATAATGAAATTATATCAAAACAAAGAATTTTATCTCCAATTCCAACATTAGAAGCACAAGCAAGCTATAATAATTTCTATATACTTTCAAAACCTTTAAGAAATGCAAAAAAACTTAATTTAGAATTTATCAAAGGATAAATATTACATGAAAAAAATAATTCTATATATTTTAATGATTACCCTAATTAACAAACTAGATGCGAACAACTCAACTAAAGAAAAAGTTTACATAGTACCAACAAGTTTAAATTTAGAATCTGTTACAGGTCTGACATTTTCTGAATATGAAATTAAATTTTCAAATAAAATAAATTCTTTGATAAAAGATGGACTTGTATTGTATTCATTAGACAGTTTTCCATGTTTTGCACAAAACGATAAAAACTATATAATATTAAGATCAAATAAAGATAATGGAGGAATTAGATTAAATTGTTTATTTAAACCAAAAAAATTAAGTTTTGCATGGAATAATATAGGTAAAAATGATTATTTTTATACTAAAACAAAAGGAATACTTAATTGCAAAATAACGGAAAATAAATCTCTTGAGATTAATTTATTAAATTGTGAAAAAGGTAATGATTGGAAAGATTACAAAGGCAAATAAATGAATTTTCATATATTTAAAGTTGAAGAAAATGATAAAATACGTCTCGATAAATTTCTAAAAGAGAAATTACCAAATTTTTCAAGAACAGAAATTCAAAAATTTGAAGTAAAAAAAATAATAGAAAATAAAGAGATTGATGTAAAATTTTCTGATTTAGTTAAGATTGGTGATGAATTTAAAGTAGTACTTCCAGAAGAAAAATTAGAGCTAAATGAATTAAAATTAAGCCGTACTATTAAACTTTCAATTATATATGAAGATGAAGATATAATTGTTATAGATAAACCAAGAAATATTGTTGTATATCCCTCCGTTGGAAATTACGAGAATACATTAGTTCAAAATATATTATCCTATACTAATCTTGCTTCTATTGGAAAAACAGTTCGTCCAGGAGTAGTTCACAGACTCGATAAAGATACAAGTGGAGTTATGATTTTTGCAAAATCTATTTTAGCATATACAGAACTACTAAAAACATTTTCAACTCATAATTTAGTTCGAAAATATATTGCTTTTACTTGGGGTATTCCTAATTGGGAAACAGCTGAGATCACAGGAAATATATCCAGATCCAGATATAATCGACAAAAAATGAGTATTGTTCAAAAAGGTGGAAAAAATGCTGAAACCAACATAGAAGTTATAAATGTTTGGAACAAAGAAAATATATCAGAATTTAGATGCAAATTACTCACAGGTAGGACTCATCAAATAAGAGTCCATCTATCCTCTCATGGTTTTCCAATAATTGGAGATGAGATCTATGGAAAAGACAGTAAAAAAATAGGAAGTCTAAAAAATAAAAACCTTTTTGAATTTATAAAAAAACAAAAAGGTCAATTATTACACGCAGAACTATTGGAACTAGATCACCCTGTAACCAAAAAGAAAATGATTTTTAAATCAAAATTACCAATAGATATGCAAACTTTAAAAAATCTACTTAACAATTAATCCATTTCTGATATTAAAATTGTAAGTCTATCTATAGTTTCACTATCATCTAAGGCAACCGCAATAGTGTAAGCGGATTCTAAATCAGATTTAGCAGCACTCAAATCACCAAGATTTACATTTAACCCTGCTGATTTTTCAAAATAACTAAGTGCTTTTCTTGATAAATCTTCTTTTGCAACTGGAGATGAAGCACCTTGTATTTGTTCAGATATAACTCTTATTGCAGAAGTATAATCATTTGCTGCATCTTTATATCTAGAAAGTGCAGTATATGCCTCTGCTCTTTCTGCATAAACACTATGATTTACAGTACCTTCAGGTCTTGCCAAAGAGTTTGTATAATCAGCAACAGCTCCTTCCCAATTTTTTAGCCATAAATTTAATTTACCACGCTCAGCATATAAATCTCTTATTTTTAAAACATCGTTAGGATGCACTGCACGTATAGCAAGAGCACTATTTATATCAGATAATGCAGCTGATAAATCTTCCATTTTTTTATGTAAAAGTGCTCTGTCATAAAATGCTATAGAATTATCAGGATCTTTTTTAATAGCAACTGTAAAATCATTCATTGCTTTTTCAAAATCTCCTGACTGCATATATGCTTCACCACGTAGTATATAGGCATCTACAAAATTATCATCAGCTTGTATCACAACAGTAAAATCAGATATAGCATCGTCTAGTTTTTTCTCTATTAATTTAATCTTACCAGAATTTAAATATTCAGATACCTGCATTAAATTTTCTTCTGTAACTTCAACATTATTCAAATTAGATCTAACTAATAAATTATGACTTCTACCTAAAATGTAAAAAGTGGACGCTATAAAAAATATAATAATAAACCAATAAACATAAATTGAAAATGATCTATTACTAATTTTTTTTACTTCTTTTTTTGTCTCTACAACTTTTGGGACAGGTTTAACTATTGTATCCTGTTTAATTTTTTTTGATTTAATCTCTTTTGAAGTTTTTACTTTTTTCATTAAAATCTCCCTTCCCTTCTCGAAGATATTCTACACTAAATTAGTCAATAATTCAGTAATTATTTTATTATCAATTTTTCTGATTTCTCCAACAGGTAAATTATCAAGAAAGATATTTCCATAAGATAGTCTATGTAATTTTTTTACAATTAACCCACAAGAAGCTAAAACTATTCTAACTTCATTTTTTTTGCCTTCATAAATTTCAACAGATAATCTATTTTTTGAAATTTCTTTTATTCTCATAGGTCTGTATTTTATTCCATTTATTCTTGCTCCATTTATTGCCAAATTTAAACCTTTAAAATCTTTATATTCTATATCTGCTATATAAACCCTTTTTATATTAGAAGAAGGAAGCGTTAATTTTCTAAGTATTTCTCCATTATTCGTAAGTAATAATAAGCCTGTTGTTTTATAATCTAGTCTTCCAATATATTTTAAATTCTTATATTCTTCAGGAATTAAATCATAAATTGTCCTTCTATTTAAAGGATCTTTCCTTGTTGTCATAACATTAATAGGTTTATTAAATTTATATACATCAAAAGAAGTATTGTTTTTTATTTTTTTCCCATTAACGATTATTTCTTCAGTTCCATCAACAAAAAATATAGGATTTGATAAGATCTTTCCGTTTACAGAAACTTTATTATTTAGTATTAATTCCTCTGCAAATCTTCTAGAAACAACACCATTATTCGCTAAAAATTTAGAGATTCTTTCTTTCATAAAAATTTTGATATAGCAACAGCTGTTGCAATTTCCGAACGTAAAATAGTTTTTCCTAATGAGAAACCAATTGCACCAGAATTATCTAAAATAGAAAATTCATTTTCTGAAAAACCTCCCTCTGGTCCTATTAATAAATTATTTGAATTTATATTCAGTTTTTTTTCTGAAGATATAAGTTTCCTTTCATCTGCATAAGATAAATTAGATTTATTTAAATTTCTAAAAGGAATTGTTTCTAATATTAAAGGAATACTATTTCTACCAGATTGTTCTGATGCTTCTATAGATATTTTTTTTAATCTATCAAAATTTATGTTTTTTATAACAGTTCTATCTGTAATCACTGGACAAAGTCTACTAACACCTAATTGTGTAGCAATATTTACTAGTTCGTCTATTCTTTTTACAGGAGCAAAATATAAATTTATTTCATTAGATGGATCTTGATGCGTAGTTTTTTCAAGAATAGAAAAATAATATTTCTTATTCTTTTCAACTAAAGTTGCTAAAAATTCACTTTCTTTATTAAAAACAAGACAAGAGTTTGTTCTCATAACATCTAATAAATAATGAGTATTATCTAAACTTGCAGGAATTAAAAAATCCTCTTCTATATCAAAAGGTAAATATAATCTGGGTAACTTTTTCATTGTTCATTATTTTAAATAAGTATGATAGTATTATACCATAAATGGCTAATAAATTTAGAATTTTATCAATAAATAAAGATTCAAAAGGTTTAAAACTTTTTAGTTCATCTGCATACAAAGAACATGAAAGAATACCCATGGCTTCTTTATTTTGGGAAATGCGTGCAAAATCTGTAATATGGTTACTATCTGCATTTGCACTTATTTTAGCTTTTCCAGCAGAACATATTTGGAGATATGGAACAGGTATAGCATCCATAAAGTGGTTAAATATTTATTTTTATAACCTTCTTCATACTTTTGGTTTATCAGTATTATCAGAAGTTCCAGATTGGTTAACCAGAGTCTTACTTAGAACTGATATTCAATGTATAGTTCCACTGTTTTCAATAGTTATATATTATATTCTTACAGACAAAACTCTCATGGGAGGATTAAATCCTTATAGTGGAGATAAATTTTCAAGTAAATCATCAAAAAAAGCTTCTAAGGAAGATATTGAAAAAATGGGATTATTTAAAGGTTTTATGATGGTTTTGGGTTATTTTAAGAAAAAACCTCTAATGATGAATGAATGTTTATCGACACTTTGTCTTGCTCCTCCAGGAACAGGTAAAACTCAAGGAGTTGTACTCCCTACTATATTTGAATCTAATTCAGTATCATTAATTATAAATGATCCTAAACCTGAACTTAAACAGCTTTCTTCTGGTTATAGATCTAGTATAGGTCCTGTATTTATAATGAATTGGGCAGGACAAGATGATCCATACAATGGAATTTATTATCCAAGCTGGAATCCTTTATCACCTGATCATATTCCTTTTGAACAAGATCAAAGAGATTTATATATTGATTCTATGTGTAATATATTAATTAAAGATGCAGGAGCAAATGCAGATCCTCACTGGGTAAACACAGCAAGAGCTGGACTTGCTGGTTTTATTCAATTTATAGTATCAAAAATAGAACGAGCAAAAGCTGATGATTATTTTTATTCAAGATTAGAAAATGGTACTTTCGATAAAGAAGATGCTGTAGTACTAAGTGATTACTATATATCTATGACAATAGATCCAAATGCATATACCGCAAACGCACTATTACAAGAAGGCAATTTAAATATAGACAATTATGTTCATATAGGAACATGGAATAATATTCCTGATTCTTGGGTAGGAAGAGAAGCATCACTTGCTATGATTTTAGATTGGATAAATGCAAACCAATTAAGAATGATTGAAGAATTAGAAGACAGAAAAAAACAAGGAGATTTTACAGTACAACAAGCAGATCCTATGGGAGACATTCTTACAGATTCAGTAAATGAAGCTAAACATTTTTCCTATTCTCATAGAGCAATTGTAGAACTAACACAACTTGCAAATACACCTGACAAAGAAAGAGGTTCTATAATATCAACACTTATGGTTGGACTTGCAATATTTAGAAATGCAGCAGTTAGAAATAGAACAAGTCATTCGGATTTTCATTTTACAGATATGAGAGGACTTTTAGATCCAAGAGATGGAAAAATCAAACCTGTAACGGTTTATTTATCTATTAACATGGTAGATGCTGCTGCACTTAATCCAATCACTGGTATTTTTATAGAATTAATGTCAAGCTATCTACTTGCAAATACACCAAACTCTATACACAATGGACAAAAATTAGGACCTTACCCAGTATTATTTGTATTAGATGAGATGCCTAAAATGCAAAAACTACAAGCTGTTATACAAGGTCCAGATTTAGGAAGAGGACAAAAAATATCATATTTAATAATTGGACAAGACATACACCAAATAGCTGAAAGATATGGAGAACCAGCATCAAAAACAATAATATCAACTACTGCTGCAAAAATAATATTGCGTCAGAATGATTTAGATACAGCAAAAACTTTTTCAGAAATGATGGGAACACAAATAAAAATAAAAACAGATGATAATGGAAAAGATAGCGAATCAGAAGAACCTCTTTATACACCTATGGATATAATGAAATTATCTAAAGATAAACAAATTGTAATGTTTCAAGGATTTTATAACAGACCAATAGAAGCAGATCATCAACAAGCATGGCAAGATGAAAGGTTAAAAAAATTTATGGAAATGGGTGAGAGTACCCCAATACCAGAATTTTTGATACCTAAACACCATAAAATTATGGGATATAAAGGAAACCCAAAAGTATATAATCCTGCAACTGGAGAAATTAAAAATTTATGAAATTATCTAAATTAATCTTATTATTTTTTATTTCTGCTTGTGGCTATACAGAAAAATTAACAAATACAAGAATTCAATATCAAAACAATAATTTTACTAAAATATCAAAAAATAAATCTAATGATAATTTAGATTTATTAATATCGGCAGATAGCGCATTTCAAAATTCTGATTATTTAAAATCTGATTTTTTATTTGAAAAGTTTAATAATAAAAACATAAATATTACTTCTTTTGATTTATTGGGAGAAATTGGAAAAATTACATTTGGTCAAAATTCCTCTGAATATAAACCTTATATGATGGATACTCTTTTTGTATCTTATTACCAAATATTAGGATCTTTATTTGGGAAAAGAGAAGAAAATACAAGAGTAATCATAAATCAATCGTATGCTAGACAACAAAAGATGTCTAAAGAATATAAAAAACTCTTATTAAACAGAAATAGAAAACAAATTCCAGAAAAAATAAATAATGAATTTTCAAAATGGAATTCTTACTTTGATATAATGAACCCTGCATTGACTTATATATCAGGTTTGTATTTTTTAAATAAGGGAGAAAATGAGAACGCAAGACAATATTTAAGTAGAACTATTGGAATGGTTCCAAATAATAACTTTGTAAAAGAAGATTTAAAACTTGCAGAACAAAATAAAAGCCCTAAAAATATAGCATGGTTAATTATAGAAACTGGATTTGCACCTAGATTAGAAGAGAATAGAATAGATTTCCCATGGTTTTTAAATGACAAAACAAGGATCATATCAGTAGTTTCAGCAAAACCTAACTTTTATGAATGTAATTCAGATTCAAAATTATGCTTTATTCCAGAAAATTCAAAATTATTAGCAAATGTTGACTCTATGTTTATGACTGAATTTAAAGAATATGAAATAAATAATATAATAAGAAGTATTACAAAAATAATTGCTAACAATACTCTTCAATCTATATTAGAGGATAATACAGGTTCTCTTGGTGTATTAATAGGGTTTGCTTATTCTGTTGCAACAACAAATGCAGAAACAAGAAGCTGGGTTACATTACCACAAAATATATATTTATTAAGAATTAAAAAAAATAAAAACAATATTCTAAAATTAAGTCCTAGAAATAGTATTAATTTAGATTATAATGGAAACCATCTGATTTATATCAGGAATGGAAATATAAAAATAACAAAAATTTGAAAATAAAAGGGTATTTTATGAATAAAAATAAAATATTATATTGTTTATGTGCTTTGTCTCTATTTGCTTGTGGAGAAACCAGAACTATTGATTTAGACAGTAAAGCTGAAGTTAATAATATGCAAGAAGTAATGGAACTTGAGTATAGAGATTGGGTAAAGACTGCTGATAAAATGACAAAAAGTATGCTTGAAAGTGGTGCTTTTGACAAAATCGATAAACCAGTAATAGTTATAAGCTCTATTATAAATGATACTATGCAAAGATTTGATACAGATATACTTATAAAGAAAATAAGAAAAACTATTATAAATTCAGGTAAAGCACAAATAACAACAAGCTTAAAAAATAAAAAAACAGTCATAACTGAATATATGCCTGTAGAATCAGAATTGACATCACACTCCATTTCAGATAAAAGAACTAAAAATTTAAAAGTAAAATCTAAAGATTATATAGAAGTTAAAAAAGATAAAAATGTATCTGAAGATGAGACAACTTATCAAGTACGCGATTTACGTAGTAATAAAGAATATAACAAAGAAACAATAACTAAAGAAGGAACACTTATTGCACCAAACTTTTCTCTAACAGGTAAAATGATGCAAAGAAACCTAGGTTTAAAATCTGGTTGGTTTTCTACAACAGATACACGAGTTGAGTACTATTTACAATTAACTCTTACAGATATAAAAACAGGATTATCTGTATGGGAAGATGAAGAACCAATAATAAAAGAAGGAGATCATGCTCCTAATTGGTAAAAAACGGCGAAAGCCGTTTTTTTAATTATATGGATTATCTGATTTTTTATAATCTATAAAAACAGGAATATGTTCCCAATTTAAATTTTTCGACATCCCTTTTTTTAAATATCTCGTATAAGATTCTGGTATATCAGAAGCAGAACTAATATTTATCTCTATTCTAATTGGTTTAATACCTGTTTGATGTGCAAACTTTATTTTCATAGGTCTTTTCAAACGAGACAATGGTGGTTGCTTTTCTAATACCAATTTTTGAACAATGTTATTTATTAAACTTGTAGGGACTCTTGTATTTGAAATATCCCAAAGTTCATAAATTCTTTTAAATAAATTTTTAATTCCACTACCCTTTTCTGCTGATATAGGTAATATTAAAGGAGTTAATATCTGATGAAATGAATTTTTGAACTGATGTTTTAAATTTAAAAGTCTAGTTTCTTTGTCTTTTTCGTCAATTAAATCCCATTTATTTAAAGCAATACATAAAATTTTTCCAGCATTATAAATTCTGGAAGCTATAATTAATGATTGATTTTCTATATCTTTAGTAGAATCAACAATCAAAATTACTATATCAGAATCAGATATTATAGAAATAGCTTTTGATGCAGATATTGATTCTAAGTCATCTATTATATTTGATTTTTTCCTAAGTCCTGCAGTATCAGTTATAATAATATTTCTTCCATAAAAACTTGATGAAATCTTAACAGAATCCCTTGTAACTCCTGGTATATTTTTTACTAATTGTCTATTTTCTCCAAGGACCTTATTAACAAAACTTGATTTTCCAACATTGGGTTGCCCAACAATAGATATTTTTAATCTATATTCCTCAGAAAGTTCAGATTGTCTTAAATTAAATCTACTTAAAAAATTATAAATGCTATCAAAACCTTTTTTATGTTCTGCTGAAATTAAAATTGGTTTTCCAAATCCAAGTTTATAAAAATCATCAAGATAATCTAATTTTGATACTGACTCACATTTATTTATAATTAACAAAACATCAGCCTTTCTTAATCTTCTTATTAATTTAGCCCATTCAATATCTTCTGATAATAATCCACTTCTACCATCAACTACAAAAAAAATAATATCTGATTTTTTGATAATTCTTAAAGAAGCTTCTGTCATATCTTTTGATAGAAGATTTTCTTTTTTATTATCAAGTCCAGCAGTATCAAAAATTTTCCAGTTTGTATTTAAAATTCTACCTTCAATTACATCTCTTGTAACACCTGGTTGATCATGAACAATTGCATCTCTTGTACCAGTTAAAGCATTAAACAATGTTGATTTTCCTGTATTAGGTCTACCAACTATTACTATATTTTCCATATTTTTCCATTGATTTTTTTTAATTATAAAGTAAAAATAAACATAAGTAAACTGGAGCTGATATGAAGTCAAAAAACATCTTTAAAAGTGTACTAAATATTTTAATAAATCCTAAACAACATTTTTCAAAAATAGTTGCAGATGGTAATCTTGAAGAATCAATGTTACGTTCTTTTTTATATGGATTATGTGGTGGAATATTAGTACTTATCTTACGATTAATTGGTGGCGCAACTATAACAATTGGTTCTGTATTTACTGCAATCATAATCGTTCCTGTATTAGCAGTAGCATTGCTTTTTGTTTTTGGGGGATTATTAATGTTAATATCAGAAATAACAGGAGGAGAAAGAGATTGGGAAATAGCAATTAAAGGTCTGGCATCTATATTTTTTATTTATCCTATAATTTTAGCTTTAAATGCAATAGCCTTTAATTGTATTTCTATCTGGTCAATCAGTATTATAGTAGATATTTATTTATTATTTATGTTCTATAATATATCTTTTTATTGTATGAAAGGTAAAAAATCAAATGTATTACTTGTTGTAATTATATTAGCCTTATTCATGATAACAGTATATTCTACAAATTATCGCATAGGTTGGTTTATGTTAAAAAATATGACTGCAACTCTCTCTTGTTTAGTATAGTTATATGATAAATTTTATACCTGTATATATAAAACCTATAGAATTAGAAATACCAAAAGATGTCCAGAAATGGACATTTTTGTTGTATTTATATTTAAATGAAAAAATATCTGTATTAATAAAATAATCTTCAAAAGGTTTAAAAATTCCAACTAAAGAAGAAATATTTGAAATAGAAAAAGTATAGTTTAAAATATCATAACTTATACCAAATGCTAAATTAATACCATCTGAATTTGACAAAGATTGATAATCATAAACACCTCTGAAATTTGTATTTAGAATAAAGCTATTGTATTGAATATTAAAACCTGTAGAAAATTGCAACCTCCAATCTGCATAAACAGGTGGAAGAAATATATCTGTATTCAACCTATTAGGAGAATCTATAAAAGACATTGCAGAAGAAAAAGATATTTTTGTTTTACTCTCATAATCTTTATATTTTAAACCTATATCAAATGAATAATCATATTTTTCACTTAATGATGATAAAGATACACCATATTGGTAAGAACCTATATTTGTGGAAACTAAATTTATCCTTGGAGAATACCTATACCCATTTGAAAAATTATTAGAAAAAGCATTCTTACTAAAAGTTCTATATAAAATAAAATTATCATTTATACTAAGTCCACTAACATCAGGAAGATCTAAACTTAACTTATATGAAACAGGATCAGTTAATCCAAATTCAATACGTCCAAAATCTTTATAGTTATAAAAAACAAAAATATCTTTTGAAAATCTATTATCATAAATTGAAGATTCATCAATACTATAAAATATTCCATATTTATTTTTATATTCTAATTGAGTTCTAAAAAAAAAGTCTGAAAATATATAATTTTTAGTATTTGGGTACAATAATACATTTGTATCTAAATATCCATTTAACTTAAAATTAAATTTATTAGATGAATAACTATATGGAGAATAAAACAATAGCAATAATAAAAATATAAACTTCATCATTATGATACTTTATAAATTTTCCAGAATTATTTTTTTTATCTTATTAAAAGCTCTATCTTCTATCTGTCGAACTCTTTCTTTTGAAATTCCATACTTAATTGATAGAGATTCTAAAGTACTAATAGGGTCTTGTAATCTTCTTGCCTTTAATATATCTCTATCCCTTTCTGGTAATTTTAATAATTCTTCTTTTAAAATACTCAAACTTTTATTTCGTAAATTATCTAATTCTGAAGACTTTTGGATATCATACCTATTATCAACAAGATTTGAAATCCTTTCCATAGAATCAGAATCATTATTAATAGGAGTATTTAACGATAAATCTCTTGATAAAATTCTTGTTGATATATTAATAATATCTTTCTCAGGAACTTGTAAAAAGTTAGCAATTTGTTTAGTCTGATCATTACTTAACCTATTATCCATTATACCAAGTGCTTTTTTTGCTTTTGATAGATTAAAAAAAATCTTTTTTTGATTAGCAGAAGTACCTATTTTTACAATAGACCAATTATTTAAAACATTTTCATAAATTTCTGCTTTTATCCAAAACATAGCATAAGTAGAAAATCTAAAACCTTTATCAGGTTCAAATTTTTGCAATGCTTGCATTAAACCTAAATTTCCACTAGATATTAAATCAGAAATTGGAATACCATAATTTTTGAAATTATAAGCAATTGAAACTACCAATCTTAAATGACTTGCTACTAATATCTTAGCAGCATTTAAATCTTTATTTTTTTTCCATCTGGTAGCAAGATCATATTCTTTATCAGGAGAAAGAATAGGAAAATTATTTATATTATTAATGTATTGCTCTAAACCAGACTCATCAGAAACACCATTAATAACCATTAAACTTTTATTATTAACTTCTTCTAAAGAGTTCTTTATTTGATTTTTCATATAATTTATAGTATATCAAAGGGTATAAAAATTCAAGTTTGGAGAACCAGATGGCTAATATTTTAGAGAGAAACATAAAAACAAAAATTATAAAAAAAGAAAAAGAAGATTTTGCAGAAAATGCGCTTTACAGAGAAGTATGGGAGGATGTAAATAATGAGAAAACAATTCTTTTTCTGAAGAAATATTATAAATACATATTAGTATTGGTGAGTATTTTATTAATCGGAATAATTTCTATTCAATCACTACATTATTATAAATTAAGACAACTAAACAGAATTGCAACTATATATGAAAATGCCATATTAAAAGGTGATTTAGAAACTCTAGCTAATCTAACTAAGAATAAAAATTCAATATCTGATATAGCATCATTTCAATCAATTTTAATAGAAAAAAATAAAGAAAAAATAGTAATAGATTTAGAAAAAATAGCAAAAAATGGAAATTCTAGAGATTATAAAGATTTAGCTAAATTGTACATAGCATATATAAAAGGAGATTCTATAACAGGAAAAGAATTAGAAAAATTTCTTTCTAGTATTATAACAAAAAAATCACCTTATTATTACTCTGCTATGTTATTGATCGCACAAAAATATGCATATGAAAATAATGATAAAAAAAAGAATTTTTATTTGGATAAAATTCTAAATGATAAAAATACGCCTGCTATCATTTCAGCAAATACAGAGATTTTAAAATAAAGGTATGAATATGATAAAGATAATTACCAGATTATTCATACTTTTTATACTCCTGTCATGTTCGGAAAAAGATCCAATTTTAAAAGGTCATAGAGAACCTGTATTTAAACAATCTGGTATAGAAATGACTAAGGAAAAAATTGTTTCTTTACCTAACAATATAACAAATATAAAAGAATATAATTGTCCATATACTCAAGATTCATCAAATATTATATGGAAAGGTAATAAAAAAATATTTTCTGGATTTCCAACAAGTAATTTTGTTAAAAGTTTACAAAAACCTACTTGTGATGAAAATGATATTTATGTAGGTCTCACTACTGGAGAAGTCGTAAAAATATCCATTAAGAACCATAATATTGAATGGGTTGTTGATATTTATAAACAAAATTCAATAACAACAAATCCTACAATTTTAGATATAACGGCACCAATAGTAATATCAAATAATGATTTATATGTATCAGGACTTGCAAATATCTTTTGTAAACTAAATAAGATTAATGGTACAAAAAAATGGTGTATCAATGTAGGAACAGGAAATAAATTTTTAGTATTAGAAGATATAATTTTTTTAGTAAGTACAGATAATATTGTTTACGCCTTAAATAAAAACTCTGGAAAGATATTTTGGAAAACAAATGTAAAAGAATTAAAAGATCCTATTTATAAAGATAAAAATATAATCATAGGGAAAGAAAAAATTGATGCTATGACAGGATTAAAAATATAAGTATATATTTTTATCAATTATAATAAAAATTCTTTTAACTGAAAATAAAAAAGTCTTAGCAATATATAAGACTTTTTTAAAAATTTTTAATAAAAAATTTAATTTATAATTTTGCTTTAACTTCTTCTACTTCATAACACTCTACTCTATCCCCTTCTTTTAAATCATTATATTTATCAAAACTCATACCAAACTCTACACCTTTAGAAACTTCTTTAACTTCATTTTTCTCACGTCTCAATTCACCAATTTTTCCATCATATATAACAACATTATTTCTAAGAAGTCTTACAAAAGCATCTTTCTTTATAACACCTTCCGTATTACGGCAACCAGCAACTTTAATTCCTTTACTCAAAGTAAATAAAGCTATTACATCTGCATAACCAATAAATATCTCTTTCTTTTCAGGAGTAAGTTTTCCAGACATAATTTCTTTTAATTCATCAGTAATATTATAAACAACAGAATAATATCTTATATCAATATTATTATTTTTCGCCATATCTCTAACAGAACTGTCTGCTCTTACATTAAAAGCAATAATTATAGCACTACTTGCATTTGCTAATCTTACATCACCTTCAGTAATTTGACCAACTCCATAAGATAATAAATCTAATTCCACTTTATCAGACTTTATCTCTTTTAACATATCCCTAATTGCTTCAACACTACCTTGAACATCAGCTCTAAGAATTATAGGTAAAACTACCTTATTAGTATTATCTCTCTTTGCAAATAATTCTTCTAAAGAAGATCTTTTTGCTGCATTTGCTAATTCTTTTGATTTCTGTATACGATAATTTGCAACTTCCCTGACTTGAGAATCATTTTCCATTACATTTAATATATCTCCTGCATTTGGTACAGAATCTAACCCTAAAACTACAGCAGGTTGTGCAGGTTCAACAAATTTAACTGCTTTTCCGTCAGAATTTATTAAATTTCTTACTCTTCCAAATGTTTCTCCAACAACAAAAATATCACCTACTCTTAAAGTACCCTCTTTTATTAAAACTGTGGCTACTGCACCAACCCCTTTTTCTTTTTTTGCTTCAACTACAACTGCTTTAGCAGGCATATCAGGATCTGCCTTTAAATCCATTATACTTGCTTGTAATAAAATAGCTTCTAATAAATTATCTATTCCAATTTTCTTAAGAGCTGAAACTTCAACACATTGAATATTTCCACCCATATCCTCTACTTGAACCTCATGTTGTAATAAATCTAACTTAACTTTTTGACTATTAGCCTCTGGTAAATCTATCTTATTTATAGCAATTATAAATGGAACTTTTGCAGCACGTATATGGTTAATAGCTTCAATTGTTTGAGGCATAACAGAATCATTTGCAGCAACAACAAGAACTACTATATCTGCTATTTGTGCACCTCTAGCACGCATAGCTGTGAAAGTTTCATGTCCAGGAGTATCCAAAAAAGTTATAGTATTTCCAGATTTTGTTTTAACTTCATAAGATGAAATATGTTGGGTTATACCACCAGCCTCTTTTGCAACTACATTTGTATTTTTTATACTATCCAACAAAGAAGTTTTACCATGATCTACATGCCCTACAACAGTAACTATTGGAACTCTAGGTTTTAGATTATCTGGATTTGGTAATCTCTCAAGTAATTCCACATAAGGTTTTGTCTCAATTCTTTTAATACTAGCACCAAATTCTGATGCAACTAATTCTGCTGTATCTGCATCTATTGATTGATTTTGAGAGACCATTAATCCCATTTCCATCAATTTTTTTATAACATTTCCAACTTTTTCTGCTAAAGCTATAGCAAGATCCTTAACTATTATAGTATCTCCTAAAACCACTTCTCTAACTATTTTTTGTGGAGCAGAAAAAACAGATTTTGCTTTTTCTCTAAACCTTTTAAGTGAAGCCTCACTTCTACGACGATTTGCTCCTCTTATACCTATTTCATCATCGTCATCATCTCCACCTATAACAATATCATTTATTGATATTTTACCAGATTTTTTAAAATCTTTTTTTATAGCAGGTTTTGGTCGCAAATCCTCTTCCTGATTTTTTATATTTTTATTATTAAAATAAATCGGATCTTTCTTAAGAATTTGTTCAGAATCATCTGATAAAGAAGATTCAGATGAAACAATTTCTTTACTAGCAAGCTGCTCTTTAACTCGTTCATATTCTTCATTTTCTTTTTCTATTTCAGCCTCTCTAGCTCTACGTGATAATTCTTCTTCTAATTCTCTAGCTCTACGTTCTTCATCTCTTGCTTTAGCGGCTTCTAAAACAGCTCTTAATTTTTCATCAACAGAAGAATTATGAATATTAGATTTTGGTTCATCTCTTAATTCCCTACTATCAGGAGAAACAACTCTGCGTCTACGTTCAACAAAAACAGAATCTCCCTTTTTACTATGAACAGAGTCTATAGTTACAGACTTTCCAAGTGTTAAAGTTGCCATACAACACCTCTTAAATTAAATATTATCAACAACAATACCATAAGCTAATTCACGCGCTTTCATAATTATTTTTGATGCTAATCTTGAAGACATTTCATCTTCTCCAACAATCTCAATTAACTCATCACTAGATAAATCAGCTAAATTATTTAAAGATTTAATACCACTATTACCAAGTTTCATTATAATCGGACGTTTAATAAAATCAAAATCTAATAAATTATCTTCCATACCTATCTTATGACCATTCTCTTTATAATCTAAATCTAATTTAGCTAGGTAATCTTTTGCTCTTTTTTGCAATTCAGATGCTAATTCTGAATTAAACCCATTTATATTTTCTAATTCATTTATTTGAACAAAAGCAATTTCTTCTATACTTCTAAAACCTTCTGTTATTAATAAATGAGCTATCATTTCATCTATATCTAAAGCTGAAACAAACAAATCTGTTTTTTCTTTAAACTCTTTTGTCCTTCTTTCTTGTTCTTCAACCTCATTCATAACATCAATATTCCAACCAGTAAGTTGAGAAGCAAGACGTACATTTTGACCTCGTCTCCCAATTGCTAAAGATTGTTGATCTTCATTTACTACAACAGCAGCAGAACGAGTATCCTCATCTACTATTATTTTTGCAACTTTTGCAGGTTGCATAGCATTTACAATAAACACAGCAGGATCTTCAGAATATAGAATAACATCTATTTTTTCACCCCTACACTCATTAATCACAGGTTGTATTCTAGTACCTTTAATTCCAACCGTCATACCAACAGCATCAACAGAAGGATCATCAGTAGAAACAGCGATCTTTGCGTGTGATCCTGGCGCTCTGGCAACGGATTTAATTTTTATAACATTTTCATATATTTCTGGAACTTCTTGAACAAATAATTTTTCCATAAACATAGGATGACTACGGGTTAAAAATATTTGAGGTCCTGAGTTATTTCTTACAACATCCATAATTAAAGCCCTAACTCTATCTCCAGCAGCTAATTTTTCACCAGGAATTAATTCTGTAGATTTTATATAACCTTCTGCCTTACCATTTATGTCTACAAAAATATTACCAAACTCTACTCGCTTTACTACACCATTAACAATATCACCAATATCATTCTTAAATTCTTCAAACTGCCTTCCTTTTTCTGCATCTCTAACTCTAGAAATCATAATTTGTCTTGCAGTTTGAAAGGCCATACGACCAAATTCTGGTTCAGGTAACCTATCTTCAACAATATCTCCCACAGTTGGATTATCAGCATATTTTTTTGCTTTTTCAGTATCGATCATTGTAAATTGATCAAAATCTTCTCTAGAGGAATCAACAACCTCAAATAATCTTTTTATGATAATTGCTCCATTTTTTCTATCTATAGTTGAAACGATATTAAATTCTTCACCATATTTATGTTTAGCAATCTTTGTTATAGCACTTTCTAAAGATTCAATAACAATATCTCTATCAATTTGTTTTTCACGCGCCAAAGATTCGATAGCTAATAATAAGTCCTGCCTAGGCATAGAAGTAAAAGACATCACTTTCTCCTGTTTTTATTTTTTATACTTAAAAAGCGGGACTCCAAGCCCCGCTCCTAAAATAATTTTTAAGAACTATATTTAGTTTAATATTTAATAATTAAAAATCAAGAATAAATCTAATATCAATATAAATTACGAATTTTCTATTCTTAATTGTCCACAAGCACTTTTAATATCACTACCCCGCTCTTTTCTTATCCTTACATGTAATCCATTTTTTATTAAAACATCTTGAAATCTATGAATAGAATTTCCACTAGGTTCTTTAAAATTTCTTTCTTGGACCTTGTTCCATGGTATCAAATTTACCATACAGTTTTTATTTTTTAATAATCCAACAAGTTCTAAAGCATTTGATTCTGAATTATTAATTCCATCTAATAAAATATATTCAATCATCAATTGACGATTATTTTTTTTAACAAATTCAAAAGCACTATCTAGTACTTCATTTATTTTATACTTAAAATTTATAGGCATTATCTTGTTTCTTATTTCATCATTTGGGGCATGTAAAGATATTGCAAGATTTATTGGCTTTCCCCAATCAGTTAATTTTTTTATTCCTTCAATTATTCCACAAGTTGAAATAGTAATTTTACGCCATCCTATATTCATATCAATATGTAATTTTTCAATAAAACCAATCAAATTATCAATATTTTCTAAAGGTTCACCTGTTCCCATAACAACAACATGGGTTATGTCATTATTATTAATATCTCCATTAAAAGTTTTAAATTTATTATCATGTAACTTCCATCCAGCAACTAATACTTGAGTAAACATTTCATTGATAGATAAATTTCTTTTTAACCCAAGGAGGGTACTTGCACAAAATTTACACCCCATAGCACAACCAACTTGAGAACTTACACAAACGCTATTTCCATAACTTGTTCTCATTAAAACCGATTCTATTTTTTGTTTATCTTCTTCTAATTCTAATAAAAATTTAGTAGTTTGAAGATCAGAAGAATTAAGTTCTTTTACTACATTTATTGGAAAAGGTTTAGAATTTGTTTCTAATTTATTTATTAAATTTATTGGTAAATTTTTCATATACTCAAATTTATAAGCTCCAATATTTAACCAATTATAAATTTGATTTGCTCTAAATTTTTCTTCACCAATACTTATAACAAATTCCTCTAACTCTTTTTTTGTAAGATTAAAAAGTATTCTCATATTTTATACCTAGGATCGTTTATAACAATTACAGATTTTCTTTTTAATTGTTTTAATTGATTTTCTGAAATAAACATAGCTTTTTTATATATTGCATTTTGCTTAATAACATTTTCTAATTTAGAAAATTCTTTTAATTTTTTCTTATCACAAATCAAATAAACTTTTCCATCAATTATTTTCGACCAACTAAGCAAATTAATATTTGTTAAAATATTGCGAATATTTTGTGATAATTCATATTGTTTTGCATTAATTTCCTGAAAATTTAAATTTAATTTTTCAAGTTTAGATATAGCTTCATTACAACTTTTTGGATTTTCCAAAAGATTATAAGATTCTTCTGAAATATTATTAATAATAAGAAATGAGATTGTTATAGGTAAACCGTGTTTAGATTCAATTTCTAATTGTTGTTGTTTAATTTCCTCATCTGATATAGATATAGTTGGAAAAATTGTTCTAAATATAACTTGTTGCCAAGCAATATTTGCTTTAATTGCAAAAATTGCCATTTGTTTTTCTGATTTACTTAAAAATCCAAAATTTAACCTAGAGAATTCCTTATTTATTTCATTTTCATTAACTTTAATTTTAAAATTGTTTGCATAATCTAATTTTACATAATCATTAACAATATTTTCGAAAGCTTTTAATCTATTATCAGCAGATTTTACTCTTTGTTTATTCATTAATTTTACTCTATTTGTTATATCCAAATCTGTAATAGGTTTATCTCCAACACTTGCAATAATTTTTGTAGAAAATCCAGGAGTTATATAAATACAAATTAAAAATATTATTATTATTTTTTTTATCATAATTTAGATCCATTAATATTTAAACCAAATCTTAGTTGAAGCGAGGTATTACCAACATAATCATCTTTTTTGATATTTTCATATCTATATTCTAATGAAATAAAATAACAAGGATGATTATAGTAAATTGATGCAGAATATCTTCTAAATTTATCTTCTGTTATTGTATATATTGAATTAAATTTTAAACTAAGCCTATCCATTATTTGGATACCAAAACCTGTGTTAAGTTCATTAATATAATCATAAACAACTAACTTTTCTTTAGGTTTAGATTCCAAAATATACCCAATATTTATATAATTATTATTTTTACCAACAACCAAACTAGATTCTGTGTGCATTAAAGATAAATCTGATTTTGATAACCTTAACCTATTTGATAGACTGAACACATCATCATATGCATAAACTAATCTTCCAACATAATCAGATATTCCTTTATGGAAACCAATATTAGAATTTATATCTGATACACCTGTAAAATTATAAGATTGACCAGTAAATAACTCTAAATTATTTTTATTATTAATAAATCTAAAATTAATGGCATAATCGGCAAAGATACCGTCTTCTACTATATCCATACCAGAAAATCTATTATCAGCAAATAATGTTGTGTCCGATAAAATAGTTGCAGAAGAGTCATTATTTTTTGCAAATACAAAATCATCTAACTTTTTTATACTATTAAGCCTTAATCTTGGTTCTATTATATATTTTTTATCATTACTTACCTTTATTAATGGATTTTTTAATTCAATGTATCCACTAGGTACAAATCTTGTTTTTATTCCTGAATAAATTGTATTATTAAACATCTCTATATTTTCAAAATTATATAAGTCATACCTTATAGAAGAATTAAGCGTAAGTATATTACCACCAAACAAAACCCAAGGAGACGTAATAGAATAAGAAGATACCAACCTCTGATTAGATAAAGATATACCTTTTATATTTAGAAGATCCGAAGTAAATGTACCAAAAGTCTTATAAAAAATAGGGGAAGATTTATGCGATATATGAAGATTCGGAATAATATTATTATTAGGTTGAAACCTATAATCTTCTTCTCTTAAATCTTGAAAAATATGAATATCAGAAAATATATAGCTAGAACTATCAAATAACTCCAAATTCAAACCAGAGTCTAAGAAAGGTTGATTTTTATAAAAATTATACTTTTGTAAATATGATTTATCAGAAACTCTTTCTAAAAAGATTTTTAATCTAGCATTTTCTCCCAATTCAACTATATCTTTATTAAAAAAATGCCATCTACTTTCATTATTACTATTTTTAGTAAAAGACATCTCAGATCTAAATTGAGAATGTTCTAAATTTAATCTATGTTCCAACCTATAAAGAGGTTTTTCTCTTGTTATGTAAGAAAAATTAAAAGTTAAATCTTGATTATCAGAAATATATAAATATAAAGGTATGTTTAATTGTTCTCCCATATTGTTAGTGGATTTAATCGTTGGTAATAAAAATCCACTTTTATGTTTTACTGTTGGATCTGGATAACTAAAAAACGGTAACCATAAAATCGGTATTTTGTATATCCAAAATATAGGGTTATAAAAATTAAAATAATGTTTATCTTTATCATAAAATATTTTAGATGTTGATATTTTCCAAGCATCTCCAAAATCATCACAATTATGACAGGCTGTAAAATTAGCATTTTTTGATACAATGTTATTTTTTGATTGATATATTGTTTCAGCTTTTATATAAACATTTTCTCCCAAAAATAACTCTAAATTATTTCCATCTAAACTCATATTTTCCTTATTATAATAAGCTCCATTTGTAATAATTTTCTGATTTTTCGAATTTTTTAATTCAGTATATCCATATGTCTTTATAGAATCCGCTTTTATATCATATTCTATTTTATCTGAATTTATAGTATAACCAGAATTAGGAAAACAATAACCTTTTGATAAAATAAGTACAAAAATAATAAGAAAAAATTTTTTTATCATCTTTTTATGATCTTAAATAATAAGAGTATAAACAAAACTAAACATATTAAAACAATAAAAAAATCTAACCAACTCGAAACTAAATTCGCAACAGACATAAAAATAGACATCACAACAGACATTGATAAAATCGCAAAAAATGGGGCGAAACTAATTTTTCTCCTCAAAAGAGAAGAACAAAGTAAAATAGTTGTACAAACTAACACTAATATAAAATTTATTATAGGAGTAAAAAATCTATTATAAAGCTCAACAAATATTTGTCTTTGTTGTTTTTTATTTATAACTTTGGCAAAAGTTTTTTTTATTAAATCATATGTAGATAATCTTCTTACTCTAAATACTTCTTCTTTTTCTTTTGCTATATTCAAGTCCATATTCAAATTTTTAAACCTTCCAATAATATTTGATTGTATTTGCATAGATCCATTATTCATAGCGATTGATAAACCTGAAGAAGTTGTTATAAGTTGACCATTTTCTGCAAAGATATTTATATTATTTTTATTTCTTATATCAGAAATCATAATTTTTGATAAATCATGATTAATTACTTTATCAACATATACTACAAGACCATTTGAAATTTTATTAAAATTATTTTCTTGAAGTTTTATGTTGGCAAGTCCATATCTTAGTTCCCATTGCATATTGTAGAAACTATCTTGACTT
This sequence comes from uncultured Alphaproteobacteria bacterium, assembly GCA_963540515.1. Classification (GTDB taxonomy): domain Bacteria; phylum Pseudomonadota; class Alphaproteobacteria; order Rs-D84; family Rs-D84; genus JAFGMC01. The sequence goes on along the minus strand of CAUTNA010000001.1, from coordinate 145,629 downwards.
ACAGGAACTAACCACAGTTTTAAAAGAAATTGAATAATTGACAACAAGAATGCAAAAATAAGGGCAGGTTTAGCAATTTTAAAATTAGATGTACCACAAGATGCAATAACAGTTATTTCATTATCATTTATTAACTTTGTATATATGTACATTATAGATATAAAAGTTATAAAAGGAATTATTATAGATATAATAAAAGGTATCATTAAAGATGATAACTTAATAAAACTGATAAAATCTATTCCATAGTTCAACAAGATCTTCATCATAGTTAAAATTTGTAACATCCAAGATAATCCTGTTAAAGCTAATAATAAGATTAAATAAATTAATATAAACTGTCTCAAAAAGTATTTATTTAATATTTTCATAGTTCATAGAGTATAAATACTGTTTTAAATTGCGTCAAGCCATCCGAAGTATTATCAAAAAAATATAGAGAATTTAGAAGAAAAATCTGGTGGATGTTAAGGGACTCGAACCCCTGACCCTCTCGGTGTAAACGAGATGCTCTAGCCAACTGAGCTAAACATCCACAGAACAGATACTACTAATTTTTTTAAAAAAAAAAAAGAAATAATTGAAAACAACTATAAAATAAAAAACTACAGTTTTTTATAACTGTAGTTTTAAAATTATAATTCTTTTCCTGTCTTCTGGTCTATACCTACCATAGTCATTTTCATCTTACCTTTCTTATCGATACCTAAATATTTTACAAAAACAGTTTGTCCTTCTTTTAATTTAGCATCTTCTATAGTATCAAGTCTTTTACCTGTTATTTCAGATATATGAACCATAACTTCAAGGTTATTCATAATTTTTACAAAAACACCGAAATCTTTAAAACCAGAAACAACTCCTTCATATATATTACCTTCCTCTGGTTCTGATACAATAGATTTAATTTTTTCAATAGTATTATCAGCATCTTCTTTTGAATTTGCTAAGATTTTAACCAAACCATCATCTGTTATATCAATAGTTGTATTTGTTTCTTTAACTAAAGATTGTATAACAGCACCACCTTTACCTATAACATCACGAATCTTATCAGGATTAATATTTATAGTGTATATTTGAGGGGCAAACTCAGATAGATTATTACGAGGCATTTTTATAGCTTTCTTTATTTTATCCAAAATAAATAATCTTCCATCCTTTGCTTGCGATAAAGCTTCTTTCATAATTTCAAATGTTATTGAAGTTATTTTTATATCCATCTGTAGAGCTGTGATACCTTTATCTGTACCAGTTACTTTAAAATCCATATCTCCAAGATGATCTTCATCTCCCAAAATATCAGTTAAAACAGCATATTTTTTACCTTCTTTTATCAATCCCATAGCAATACCAGCAACAGGTCTTTTTAATGGAACACCTCCATCCATAAGTGCAAGAGTAGCTCCACATGTTGTTGCCATAGAGCTAGAACCATTTGATTCTAAAATATCTGAGACGATTCGAATCACATAATCAAATTCTGATCTTGATGGCATCATAGGATGTATAGCACGCCAAGCTAAATTACCATGACCTAACTCCCTTCTACCTGGACTTTTCAAACCTTTAGCTTCTCCAACAGAATAACCAGGAAAATTATAATTTAGTATAAAATCTTGTTCTTCTAAACCATCCATAGAATCTATAGGCAAAGCATCTTTTCCTCCACCTAAAGTCAAAGATACTAATGCTTGTGTTTCACCACGAGTAAATAAAGCAGATCCATGAGATCTTGCTAAAACACCTAATTCTATTTCAATTGGTCTTATAGTTTTATTATCTCTCCCATCAATTCTTGGCTTACCTGCAAGTATATTTCCTCTCATAATTGAAGCAGTAATATTTTCTATTATCTCACAAGCCCAAGATTCAAGGGAATTTTTAGAAATTTCACAATTTTCAAACAAATCATCTATTCTTAATTTTGCTTCAGTTTTTATATTACTTAAAGTCTCTAACCTTAATAATTTTTCTTTAATATTTAAAGCATCTTCTATATCTTTTTCAAACCTTTTAAAATCATCTTCCATAATCAAATATTCTTTTGATTTACATGGTTTATCCCAAGACTCTTTTCCAGCTTTTGACTTAAGATCTAAAATTGCATTTATGACAACTTGTTGCGAATCAAAACCAAACTTTACAGCTTCTAAAGTCGTCTTTTCATCTAATTCAGAGATTTCAGATTCAACCATTAATACTCCATCTTTTGTTGCTGCAACAACTAAATCCATCAAAGAATTAGCTAGCTGAGTTTTTGATGGATTAAGGATAAAATTACCATCTATATAACCAATGCGGGCTGCACCAATAGGACCTTCAAAAGGTATTCCAGAAATGGATAAAGCTGCGCTCGATGCAATCATAGCCAAAATATCAGGTTGATTCTTTTTATCATAAGAAAATACTTGAGCAATTATTTGTACCTTATTTTTAAATAATTCAGGAAATAATGGACGAATTGGTCTATCTATCAATCTTGAAATTAAAGTTTCTGATGTGCTTGCTTTACCCTCTCTTCTATCTCTAGATCCAGGAATTTTACCAACTGATGCAAACTTTTCTTGATAATCAACTGTTAGAGGAAAAAAATCTTGCCCCTCAACAGCCTCTTTTTCTCCACATACTGTTGCCAGAACCATAGTTCCACCCATAGTTGCCATAACAGAGCCATTAGCTTGTTTTGCAAATCTACCTGTCTCTAATCTTAATATTTCATCACCATATTTAACTTCCACAAAAATAGGTTTATTTAAGATTTGTTTTTCTTCTTTTTTAAAAATATTAAACATAATTTAACTTCTCCTTTATTTTAATAAATATCTGAGAAGTAAAATCATTCGTTATTATACTTTCAAAAAGTATAAAAATGAATAATCCCTTCTACAGACTTGTACAATTATATAATCAAAAAAATAATTAGCAATAAAAGACCCCTTTAAAGGGGTTATTTTTATTTACGCAATCCCAATTTCTTTATAAGTTCTTCATAGTCTGAAGGATTTCTTCTTTTTATATATGAAAGCAATTTCTTACGACGATTAACCATTAATAATAAACCACGTTTTGAATGCTGATCATTATGATTATTAGTCATATGAACTGTTAAGTTCTTAATACGTTCTGTAAGAATCGCAACTTGGGATTGTACAGAACCACCATTATCAACATCTGATAATCTAAAATTCTGTATTATTTCTTTTTTCTTATCTTTAGTAATGGACATTATATTTTTCCTTTATATATTTAAGACCTTTTTAGGCTTAAGAACTCCAGATATTATGTTTCCAATTCCAATAAAAACATTATCAGTATAAACTCGAAACAATGAATCAGAGAAATCAAAACCTCTTAAGAATCCACCATTTTTAAAAATCAGACTATCATCCAAACAAAGATTTAAGACTGGAATGCCCCCCAGACCAAAATCTAAAGGATATAAATATTCTGATAAACTTTCGCTATTATTAAATATTTTTTCGTAGAAATCAAGTTTATGAGATTGTAATATATTAATACCATTTGATTTTAATCTTCTTATCATATCGACTGTTGCAAAAGTATTAAGTTTTTTTGCTATATCTCTTGCTAAGCTCCTAACATAAGTTCCGTTTGAACAAATAACTTTAAAAACAGATTTATTTTCTCCATGTTCAACAACATCTAAAGATTTGATTCTTACAATTTTTGATTTTGATTCAAAAGAAACTCCTTTTCTTGCAAGATCATAAGATCTTTTACCATTTATATGAACAGCTGAAAATTTAGGTACTTCTTGTAAATACTCACCTATAAAACTATAACAAACTTTATTTAGATTTAATAGAGTTGGAAATATTTCAAAATATGATTTTTTTAAAACTTTACCTGTTATGTCTAATGTGTCTGTTTCAAAACCCCAAATAACAGAAAATAAATATTCTTTATAACCAGAGTTTACCAATTCTAAATAAGGTATCATTTTAGTAGCATCACCAAATGCAACTATAAGCAATCCTGAAGCAAGAGGATCAAGAGTTCCTAAATATCCAAAAGTTTTATAACCAAATAATTTTGCTAATTTATTTGTAATATATCTACTTGTAAAACCAGAATCTTTATCTAAAAGTACAAAACCTGACATAACTAAAATAAAAACAACTGTTCTCCAATATCTTTATATGATTTATTAAATTCCAAGCTTTCAAGAATTTTTTCTGCTCTTTCTATAACATTATTTGGAATACCAGCCATCTTAGCGACATGAATACCATAGGATTTATTAGCAACACCTTCTATCATTTTATGTAAAAATATTATTTCATTTTTATACTCTTCAATTTCAATTGTAAGACAAGATACATTATTTAATATATTATTACTCACCAAATTAGTTAATTCATGATAATGAGTAGCAAAAAGAGTTCTTGGTTTATGAATATCTAAAAATTCTAGTATTGATTGAGCAATTGCCATACCATCATAAGTTGCTGTACCTCTACCTATTTCATCAAAAATAATAAAAGATTTTTCTGTCATTCTTCTAAGAATATTTGCTGTTTCCTTCATTTCAACCATAAAAGTAGACTGACCTGCTGCTAAGTTATCAGATGCACCAACTCTACTAAACAACTGATCACATAAACCTATAATTGCTTCATCAGCTGGTATAAAAGAACCCATATGAGAAAGAACAACAATTAATGCATTTTGTCTTAAAAAAGTTGATTTACCAGCCATATTTGGACCAGTTATCAAAGCAATTTTTTTATCATCTAAAAAACAATCATTTTTTATAAAAATATTACTTTTTGATTTTAGCATAAACTCAACTACAGGATGTCTAGCACCTTTAATAAAAAATTCAGTACTATTTGAAATCTTTGGACAAATCCAATTATTGTTTTTTGCACATAATGCTAAAGAATACCAAACATCCAAATCTGCAATTAAATCAGTTATACTTAGTAAATCCTTACTAATATTTCTCAATTTTTCTATAAAACAACTTATTATTTCCGATTCTATAGCAAAAGATTTTTCTGTAGCACTTCTTATATCATTATCAAGGGATATAAGTTCTTTTGTTGTAAATCTCATATTATTTGAAATTGTTTGTCTATGAATGAAAACATCACTCATTTTTAATAAATTATCTGACTTAGATATTGGAACTTCAATAAAGTATCCAAGAAAGTTATTATATTTTATTTTAATATTAACTGAAGTCAAACCAATATAATTAGATTGCAGTTTAGCAATTGTACTTTTTGCACCATTAGATAAATCTCTTAGAACATCAAGTTCTGAATTAAAACCAGATTTAATAAAATTTCCATCTCTAAAATAATTAGGAATATCATTATCTGATAAAGCAGACTTTAATTCTTTTGCTAAATCAGAATATAGATTTATTTTATAAAATTTATTAGATAAATTTATATCCAATCTAGATCCTAACATTTGTATTTCTGGTAATATATTCAAAAAATTTGATATACAAAATAAATCTTTAGGAAATCCTCTATTTGATAATAATCTTGTTAAAGATCTATTAAGATCTGGAATTTTTGATAAAATTAAATCAATATCTTTAATCAAAACATGATCATTAATAATATGCTTTATATGAGATTGTCTTTCTGATATAACATCTAAGTTTCTAGATAAATTTCTTATATAATATCTTAATTTTCTAGCTCCAAAAGCTGTATTGGTTTTATCTAATATATCTAATAAACAGATTGAATTTTCATTTAAAGATGAGTCTATTTCCAAACTTCTCCAAGTAGAAGAATCTATTAACAATAAATCTTTATTTTCAAATTTATAAGGATATCTAAAAGATATTTTTGAATCTCTTTGAGTATTACTTAAATAACAAGCTAACAAAGAAACTGCATTATTATCAAAATCTCTTTCTAAATCTAGGCTAAATACACTTTGTTTGATTTCAAATATATTGGTTCTTTCATATAACTTTTCATGTATGCTTGTAGTTTTAAAAATTTCTTTCAGAGATAAAATATCTTTATTTTCTGATATTTTATTAGGATATATTAACTCTGCAGGCGATATACGAACTATATCATCAACTATATTATTAGAATTTCCTATAAAAAATTCACCTGTAGATATATCACAAACAGCAAACTCAAATAGATCACCATTATTAAATACAGAAGCTAAAAAGTTAGATTTTTTAGGACTTAATAAATTATCATCAGTAAGTGTACCTGGTGTTAAAACTCTAACAATTTTTCTTTGTATAAATTTTGCTCCTCTTGCTTTAGCTTGGATAGGAGTTTCCATTTGTTCTACCAAAGCAACTTTAAAACCAGCTTTTACTAATCTTCCAAAATAATTTTCAGAAGCATGCCATGGTATTCCACACATTGGAATATCTTTACCATTTGCATCTTTACCGCGATGGGTTAAAACAAGACCTAAAACTTCACTAACAACAATTGCATCAGAAAAAAACACTTCATAAAAATCACCAAGTCTAAACATAAGTACAGCATCAGGATTTTCTTCCTTCATACTTAAGTATTGATTCATAATAGGTGTTAATTTATTATCAGCCATATAAAAAAATTATTCAGAAACTGGATTTATAACAGAAATTTTTAATTCAGCTTCTTTTAATAAACTCTCACAGTATTGTTTTAATTTTACACCTCGTTCATATACAGATACAGATTCTTCTAAAGAAAGCTCTCCTGATTCCATTTTTTTTACGAGAGAAGATAACTCTTTGTAAGCATCTTCAAAAGAAACTTTACTTTCCGATAAATCATCAAAACTCATACCATAACCTCAATTAATACATAGTTTGTAGAATATGTTTATTCTTTTCTACATTAGATAACATTTTACCACTACCATAAGTAACACATTCAAGAGGATTATCAACTAAAAACACAGGAAGGGAAGTTGCTGCACGAATTGCACAATCCAATCCTCTAAGTAAAGCTCCTCCACCTGTCATAGCAATACCACGTTCTACCATATCAGATGATAGTTCAGGAGGAGTAGATTCTAAAGCTTTACAAACTACATTTATTATTTTTGAAGTAGTTTGAGACAAAGCATTTGCAACCTGCGATTCTGTGATTGTTATTTCTCTTGGTGTCCCAGAAATTAAATCTCTACCCTTTATTTTCATACTCAATTCTAAACTTTTATCCTTAGGGGCGACAGCAGTTCCAATAGTCTTTTTTATTTCTTCAGCAGTGTTTTCACCAATTAATAAATTTTTATTTCTTCTAACATAATCTATTATATCAAAATCCATTTGATCACCTGCTATTCTAACAGCATCCGTATAAACTATACCTCCTAAAGACATAACAGCAACTTCTGTTGTACCACCACCTATATCTAGAACCATAGAACCAACAGGTTTATCAATAGGAAGCCCTGCACCAATAGCTGCTGCTGTTGATTCTTCAACTATATAAACTTTTCTAGCACCTGCAGCATCTGCAGCCTCTTGAATAGCACGTCTCTCAACTTGAGTTGCACAACTTGGAACACAAATAATTATAAGAGGAGCCATCATCAAACTTCTACGATGAATACGTCTTATAAAATATTTAATCATCTCTTCTGCAACTTCAAAATCTGCTATCACACCATCCCTAAGAGGTCTAACAGCCGTTATAGTTCCAGGAGTTCTACCAAACATATCTTTAGCTTCTTTTCCAACAGCTAAAATTTCTTTTCTACCCAACAACCTATTTTCGGCAATAGCAACAACAGAAGGTTCATTTAAAACTATACCCTTACCCTTAACATAAATAAGTGTATTTGCTGTACCTAAGTCTATCGCCATATCTGCTGAAAAAAACTTCATTAACCAATTATACATAATCAAAAACTCCCTGAAATCTCATTATAAAATTGTTATTTTAAAAAATCAATTCACTATTAAATATATTTAGATTATATTTTACTATCCAATTAGCAATATTTAATATGAGAAAAATTTTAAAAAAACATTCTGAATTTTTAAAGGATACTGGTTTTAATAATATAAAAACAGAATTTTTTATATTAAAAACTCGCCCTTGTATTTTCAAAAAAGATCCAAGATATGGAATAATCACAACAAAGAAAGTTTTTAAACTAGCAATTGAAAGAAATAGAGCAAAAAGAAGGTTAAAAGCATCTTTAATTATTTTGAATGAAAAATTATCAGATGAACTAGATTACATTTTTATATTAAAAAAAAGTATTTTAAATATAAAGTTTAAAGATCTTTTGAAGATTATTGAAGAATCTACAATTAAAAAATAATGATCAATATATTAATATTTATTATAAATATTTATCAAAAATATATATCTCCAATAATAGGAGGAAAATTAGTATGTAGATTTACACCTTCTTGTAGTGAATATTCAAAACAAGCTTTAAGAAAATATGGTATTTTAAAAGGTTTATATTTGTCATTTAAAAGAATTATAAGATGTAATCCTTTAGGTGGATTTGGATATGACCCAGTACCTTGACTTAAAGTACTATTATGTTAAAATTTAGTAGTTTAATCAAAGGATTTATAAATGTCATTCAAAGCAACTGTTGAATCTATGTCCAAAATTATGGATGATACTGGTATAATGGAAATAGAACTAGAAAGACAATTTCTTTTTGGAATTTATAGAAAACATATTCATCTTTCAAAAAGTAAAGCTGCAACTATTGCTATGCCAGAGTTTAATAATGCAAAAAGTTTTGAAAAAAAAGCAAATAGTGATAAAGATCAAAAAAATGAAATAATTTCAGGAACAATTTTAAAATCTCCAATGGTTGGAGTAGCATATCTTTCTCCTGAACCAAATAGCAAACCATTTACAACGGTCGGTTCAAAAGTAAAAGCTGGTGAAACACTTGTATTAATTGAAGCTATGAAAACTTTTAACCCTGTAAAAGCTGAAAAAGATGGAGTAGTAAAAGAAATTTTAGTTATAGATAATCAAGCCGTAGAATACGATCAGCCATTGATAGTTATAGAATAATATTTATTAAAGGTATAACTTGTGAAAAAAATAAAAAAAGTTTTAATTGCTAATCGCGGGGAAATAGCATTAAGAATAATCCGTGCATGCAGAGATATAGGAATAAGAACAGTTGCTGTTTATTCAACAGCTGATAAGAGTGCAACACACGTACAAATAGCAGATGAATCAGTATGTATTGGTCCAGCATCTGCAAAAGATTCTTATTTAAATGAATCAGCTATATTAACAGCTGCTCTTCTAACTAATTCTGATGCTATTCACCCAGGATATGGTTTTTTATCAGAACGAGCAAACTTTGTAGAAAAAGTTGAAAAACATGGACTGATATGGATAGGACCAGATGCAAAAACTATTTTGAAAATGGGAGATAAAGTAAACGCTAAAAAAACAGCAATAGAGTGTGGATTACCTGTTGTTCCTGGTTCTGATGGAGCTGTTTCATCACTTGAAAATGCATACGAATGGGCGGATAAAATTGGTTATCCTGTAATGTTAAAAGCATCTGCTGGTGGTGGTGGAAAAGGTATGAGACCTGTTCTTTCAAAAAAAGATATGAGCGAAGCTTTCCAAATTACAAAAAATGAAGCTAGATCAAGTTTTGGAGATGATACTCTTTATATGGAAAAACTTTTATTACATCCAAGACATATTGAGTTTCAGATACTTGGAGATAAACATGGGAATGTTGTAGTTTTTGGAGAAAGAGATTGTAGTTTACAAAGAAAAAATCAAAAAGTAATGGAAGAATGCCCAGCGGCTGCACTTACACAAAAACAACGTGATGATATGATTGAAATCTGTAAAACAGCAGCAAAAAAAATGGGTTATACAAATGCAGGTACATTTGAATTTATGTATGAAGATGGTAAATTTTATTTTTTGGAAATGAATACCAGACTTCAAGTAGAACACCCTGTAACTGAGATGGTTTATAATGTAGATTTAGTAAGAGAACAAATACGCATAGCATCAGGAGAAAAACTTGGTTATACACAATCGAATGTTGTACCACATGGGCATGCAATTGAATTTAGAATAAATGCTGAAGATCCAGATACTTTTACCCCAAATCCAGGTAAAATATCACTTTACTCTCCAAGTGGAGGACTTGGAATCCGTGTTGATTCAGCTGTTTATACGGGATATACAATACCATCATCTTATGATTCTATGATCGCTAAACTTATAATACATGCACAAAACAGACCGGCATGTATTATGAGAGCACAAAGAGCCCTAGATGAATTTATGATCGAAGGTATAAAAACAACAATACCTCTTCAAAGAAGATTATTAAATAATAAAGATGTTAAAACTTTAAATTTTGATAATCATTGGCTTGAAAAGTTTCTAAGTGAACCAAAAGACAAATTAGAAGTAGAATAAAAAAAGGTATCTTTATGATACCTTTTATTTTAATACATATATAAAAAAACTTACCCATAAAAATGTTCAATAAGTAGTAGTATTATAAATAAAACTATTAAGTAAATATTACATCTTAAAAAATCTTTTATAAACCAATCTCTTTCATAAGAGTTTAAACATTATTGTTATAAAACAAGAAAATAAAATGATAAACTAAGAAAAAATAATGATAACTATTTATTATTTCTATAATCATCTAAATTTATAATCTTTGGATTTGTTTCTATAATTTCCTTTACTTCTAAAGGTAACTCAATTGAATTATCATTTATATTGTTTTGAACTACTTTTAAACTAAATGGTAAAATAAAATCAACAGAAGGATCTTTAAACTCAACTAATGAGGCAAATGGAACTCGTATATAACAAGGTCTTCCATCAAAAGTTAATTGAACCCCAAATTCCCTATCTGAAACATTTAAATTACTATAAGAATATGAACTTTGTAAAACAATTGTCATTAAATCTGGATATTGGGCTTTTAAAAAAGCTGGGATAACGACACCTCTATAATCTGTCTTAAAAGTTATAAAAAACCTTGTTTTATCATCTAATCCATTAAATTGAACATCAATTAATGCTTCTTTAACTACATTTCTCAAAGCTTTATCTAGTAAATTTTGATAATCCAAACTCATATATTCCTTCTTATTTTATTTATATCATACACATTTAATATAAAAAACATTACTAAATTCTTTAACTTTTGAGTCATCATTTCCTGTTATCCATATTTGGGAATTAGTTTCTTGAAAAGAATTTAATATTTTTTTTGATGACAAATAATCTAAATGAGAAAAAACTTCATCTAATAAAATTAAATTTTTCTTATTTAATTTAGTATTTATAAGTTTTGAATGAGATAAAACTAAATCTATAAGAACAATTTTTTGTTGTCCTGTACTTGTTAAGTATACAGGTAAATTAAGAGTTTTATTAAAAACCTTAAAATCTGTTTTGTTAACTCCATCTATAATCATTTTATCATTGACTAAAAAACGGTTATTTATTAAATAATCTAAATACTTCTGCTCTGCAATACTTGCATTTTCATTTAAAATAAAAGACTCTAATAAACCAGACACATCAATATTTATACCTTTCAAGAAGTAACTTAATTCTGATATATACTGAATACGAGATGCTGCAATTGATACAGAAATACCAGTTATTTGACTATCTAATACATCTAATAATTTTATATTTATTTTATTTTTTAATGCAAAACTTCTTTCTGAAAGAAGCCTATTTAATTTAGATATTCTAGACATATGATTTTCATCAAAACAAGAAACTAAACGATCAAAAAAAACACGTCTTTCTACAATAGAATCAATAAATAATCGATCTTCCTTTGGTGTTAACCAAATAATTTTTAATAAAGAAGAAAGTGAACTTAAAGAAACATTATCAGAATTTAATTTAACTTTACGACTTAAATCATTATTTGAATAAGATATAACTAAATCATTTCCATCAGAAAGATTTGAAAAAACAGAAAAACAACCATTACTTCCAAATCTTAAAATATCATTCATAGAAGCTGATCTCAATCCTTTATCAGGGGAAAACATTGAAATAGATTCCAAAATGGCAGTTTTACCACTTCCATTATTTCCACCAACAAAAATAACTTTACTATCATCTATTTCAAAATGACTAAAAATATGATTTCTAAAATTTGTAAGAATTAATGATTTTATCATAAAAAAATGGAGGCTTGGGTCGGAATCGAACCGGCTTACAAGGATTTGCAGTCCTCTGCATAACCATTCTGCCACCAAGCCAACGACAAAAATATACTAAGTAAAAAAAGACAAAAAATCAATTAAATTTCTATTTCTTCATTTATTAAATTATAAATTAATTCTTTTAACTGAATTCTATTTATAAAATAGAGGCTTATCTCTCCAGCCCCACCTTTTTTTTCTTTAATTTTAACATTTACATTTAATTCTTTCTTTATCTTTTTTTCTATTTCAAGAATATCACTATTCACTAACAAGTTATTATTAAAAACTCTATTTTTTGAAGCTCTTTTTTCTAATTTAACCATTTTTTCTATTTCAGAAACAGGAATATTTTCTTTAATAATTTTATTAGCAATATTTAAAGGATTTTCCACAACAGAAATTGCCCTTGCATGAGAAGCCGATAACTTTCCATTTATAACAAGTTCTTTTACAGAATCTGGTAAAGAAAGTATTCTCATTATATTCCTTATATAACTCTCAGATTTACCAATTAATCTACAAATATCTTCAACACTATAATCTTTATCTAACAAATTTTTATAAGCATTTGCTTCTTCTATAGGATTTAAATTTTCTCTTTGAACATTTTCTATTAAAGCTATTTCCATAGCATTAAAATCATCAATATTTTTTATAAGAGCCGGTATTTCTGATAAACCAGCAATTTTAGAAGCTCTAAATCTTCGTTCCCCAGCTATTATTTCATATAAATAAGGCTTATTCTTTATGGAACGTAATAAAATCGGCTGTAAAACACCCTTTTCCTTTATAGAATTTGCTAAATCATTTAATTCTTCTTGATTAAAAAATTTTCTAGGCTGTTCAGAATTAACACCTATTTGAATCAATGGAATTTGTCTAACAACAATTTTATCATTACCACTTAAAATACTAATATCAGGTATATCACCAAATTCAGCTTTTAAATCAGATAAACCTTTTCCCAAACCAAACTTAGACATTATTCTCTCCATCATTTAATTTTTCAACTATCTCAGTAGCAACTCTCAAATAAGCTTGTGCTCCTAATGAATTAAAATCATAAAATAAAGCCGGTTTTCCATGAGATGGCGCTTCTGAAACTCTTACATTTCTAGGTATAACAGTTTTAAAAACTTTATCACCAAAAGTATTTCTAACATCATCTTCAACAGCCTTGGTAAGACCATATCTTTTATCATACATTGTAAGTAAAACACCTAAAATATCTAAATTAGGATTCCATTTTTTCTTAACCTCACTAATTGTATTTACCAGTTGCTGTATTCCTTCTAAGGCAAAAAATTCACATTGTAACGGAACAATAACATAATTTGCTGTAGTAAGAGCATTTAAGGTTAAAAAACCAAGAGCAGGAGGACAATCCAAAAGAATATAATCATAATAATCTTCAACTAACCTTACAGATTCTTTTAACCTATATTCCCTATTATCAACATCTAAAAAATCAACATCTGCTCCTGAAAGAGATGGGCTTGATGGTAATATATGTAAATTAGGAACAGAAGTAGATAAAATATTATCTGATATTTTAGAACTTCCAACAATAACACCGTAAACACTTTGAGAATACTTAGCTCTAACAAAGCCAAGCCCTGTACCAGCATTTCCCTGTGGATCTAAATCTATAAGCAAAACCTTATTTTTTATAGTAGCTAACGAAGTTCCTATATTTATAGCGGTAGTAGTCTTACCAACACCACCTTTTTGATTAGCAAAAGCAATTATTTTAGACATAAACAAATTTTATTTAAGATACATAAATACTAGAAAATTCTAAAAAAAAATCAAGTTTTATTAATTTTCTAACTAAAAACAATTAGTTAAACTTTATTTCATATGAAATATCAATATTTCTTTATTTTTTCTACCTTTATTATAAAACCATCCCCAGTTATTGATTTTTTTAATTCATAATAAAACTTAAACTTCTTATTTGCTTCAAATATTTCTTCTTCTATTTTTCTGCCTTTTAATAAAAAAGCTGGATAATTAAATTTATGTATATATTCAAGTATCTCTATAAGAGGCGCAAAAGCTCTAGCAGTAAAAACAGTTTTTTTATCAAACGTCATATTTTTTAGAAAATTTTCTAACCTTTCATTACAAATTATTAAATTTTTTAAATTTAACTTATTTTTAACAATATTTAAAAAGTTGGCTTTTTTAATAATAGATTCAACACAAAACACTTTATATCCAAGTATTGCTAAAACAACACCTGGAAAACCAGCACCACTTCCCATATCTATAATAGTTGAACCTTCTGTAATATAATTAGATAGTTGTTTAGAATCTTCAAAATGTCTTATTTCAATATTTTCTAATGATTTCTTTGATACTAAATTTGTATGCCTAGAGTAATCAAGTATTAATGATTTATATAATTCAAATTTTTCTTTATTAAACATACCTATTATTGTACCATACATAGTGTAATTATAAACAGGAAAATCAGTGAAAAAACATATAATAATATCATTAATAATGATAAGTTCTTTAATATCTATTGGATGGATATTTTTTTATAAAACTAATCATAAATACGATTATAAATATCCAGAAACAGATTTTGGCATATTTTTAGATATTCAATATGCAATGAATATTAATGATTTTGAAACAGCCAGCAAACTATCAAAAAAGGATTTAAAAAACTTTAATACTGATGATATTAAAATCTTATCTTCTTTTATGAATGGAGAACTTATTCCTATAAAATATAAAAAAATTAATATTAATACCTTAGCTTTAGAATTTATAAAAGATGCAGAGTACATAAAAAACAATGATTGGCAATCAGTTTATAAAAGACATAATAAAGATAATGTTGTATTGATGGCTCCTTTCAAAATTTGGTCAAGTATAGCTATAGGAAAACATAATGAAGCTATCAAATATATACTAAAGCTAAAAACATCATCTTCATTGAAAAATTTTTTACTAGGACAAATTTATAGTGAAAAAGGAGAAATAAAAAAAGCTGCATATCATTTTTCTAATGTAAAAACTGATTTTATGAATTTAAATGACTATATATATATATCATCATTTTACAATAAATATAAATTTAAAAATACATTAACAAATTTTAAAAATAAATTTTCAGATACACCTCTAAGTTCTTTTGTTATAAAAAAAGACATTTATTTGGATTGGAATAATTTTTCAGGTTTATCTAATCAACTTGCTTTTAATATAATCCAAAATTTATCTCATACAGATCTACTTAAATATTCGAATCTATCTTTAATAATGCTTAGATTTGCAGAAATTATACAAAATAACCAGACCAATAGAGATATTGTTTTTTTCTATCTTGGACAATACTTTTTAAATAACAACGGAAATTATCAATTATTTTTTAATCAAATAAACGATAATAGTTTCTTTAAACCTTTTGTAGAAATATTAAAAACAGAAAAATCTGATGATTTAAAAGAATTAGATAAAATTGTCAAAAAAAACCCTTTATTTCTACCAGGAATATATAAATTAGTATTAAAACACATACAAAAGGGAGAAGAAAAAAAAGCTATACAGCTAATAAATAAATCATTAGAAGATACAGACTTAAAAGATACTAGTAAAATATTTTTATTAAAGCTCTTATTAAAGAGTTATCTAGCCTTTAACAATTTAAATAAAGCACAAGATACACTAGATGAAATTTTAAAAATTAATAAAAATAAAGATATTGATTATATATTATCACAATCTTTAATTTGGGTAAAAAATAAAGAACAAATAGAAGAAGCTTATAAAAACGCAATATTAATTATAAAAAACAACTCTTCTAGTATAGACGCTTGGATAGTATTAGGTTATGCCGTTAGGGAAAAAGAAGGTGTAAATTCTGCAATAGAAGTAATATCAAGAGTAGGAAAAATATCATCAACAAATTCACATTTATTTGAACTATTAGGAGATTTATATAAAGAAATAAACAAAAACGAAGAGGCAAAAAAAGCATATTTAAAAGCAAAAGAATTATCAAATGATGGAAACTCATCAATACCCGAATTAGATAAGAAAATTAAGAAACTAAAAACCTAGTAAAAACATATAATTATAAATAATTTCATATGAAACTATAGAATTTAAACTTAAAAATATATGTATCTATTGATAATAAAAGTAAAAGGCTTTAAAAACCTTTTACTTTTATCAACATTATAAAATTATATCTATTTTTTTCTATATATATTAATTTTTGTCCACGTTCATAAAGAGAAAAGTATCTGTAAGAAACAATTTCTGATAAACAAATACGATTATAAAATATAAAATTTGTATTAAAATAAATGTATATAAATTACTTTTTCTAAAAACATAGACAAAGCAACAATATGTATCATACATTAGCTTTTATAATTATATTTTTTAGATTTTATTAGATTATTAGTCAAAAAAATAATAAACTTTTCTTTACAGAATTAACAAGTGTATAAGACTAAAGAATAATATAAAAAAACCCGTTTTCACGGGTTATAATTATTTTAACATAGTAGTAGCATTTCTATTTTGCTTCCAAACTTCTTCGCCAGAACCTTTAACAGATGGACGCTCTTTACCATAAGAAATTGTTGAAACTCTTACAGATTCTACACCATCTTTTACTAAAACTGATTTAGCAGCATTTGCACGTTTTGCACCTAATGCTAAATTATATTCTGTAGAACCACGTTCATCACAATTACCAGCTATTTGTATCTTAGCATCTTGATGGTTTTTCATATATAAAGCCTGTCCTAAAAGGTTATTCTTTGATTCTTCAGAAATTTCAGCAGAATCAAAATCAAAGAAAACTTTTTGACCATTCATATCTGTTGGCTCAACAATCTTATTAGAACCGCCACAAGCGACCAATAAACCAGCAACCCCAGCTAATAGAGTTAGATTTTTTACTTTCATTAAAATACTCCCTTGTATTTTTGTAATATATTCCATATTCTATAACAAAAATCATAAAATTCAAGGAAAATAGAGGATGTATTCAATAAATCTGTTTGATTTAAAACTCTTTAAAATTGAATGGGAGCTAGATGAAATAGAATCATCAAAAACCGTGATTATAGAAAATTCTAGTAAAAAAAGTATATTATCAACAAAACCTATTAATACAAAATATGCTAATGATTTTTTTTCAAATGTTAATGATATATCAGATTTAATTGAACTGATAAAAAAATTTAATCATCCATTAAAACAATTTTCCTCTAATACAATAATCCCTGATTTAGTAAAAAGATCAAAAATTTTATTTATAACAGATTTTCCAACACTAAATGATGATATAAATGGTCGACTTTTTTTTAGTAGTGAAGGAGAATTATTCAACAAAATAATAAAATCTATAGAACTAACGAGAGAAGATATTTCTATTACACCAATTCTTTTTTGGAGACCACCAGGAGGACGAACACCAACAGAAGAAGAAATATCATTAAGTATGCCAATAATTGATAAAATTATAAAAATATCTGAACCTAAAGTTATAGTGACACTTGGAGCTCTCGCTTCAAAAATAATACTAAAAATAGATATAAATAGACTTCATGGAAAATTCCATGAATTTTATGGTATAACTACAGTACCTATTTATCATCCTAATTATTTACTTATTAATAAAGATTCTAAACGAGAAGTTTGGGAAACTCTTAAAAAAATTCAAAATTTATTGAAAAATGAGTAAAAATAATGAATACTTCTAAAACTTTTATGAAAGGAGTATAAGATAAAACAAAACAATAACAAAAATTTAGGACCTCGCATTAATTCACAAATAACATCTAAAAATGTTCAGGTTATATCTAGTGATGGGCAAAATTTAGGTACAATGTCAACAGGGCAAGCTTTGCAAATGGCTATTGACTTAAATTTAGATTTAGTTGAAATGAACGCAAATAATATTCCTCCCCTAGTTAAGATAATGGATTTTGGAAAATTTAAATATGAACAAAAAAAACGTGGATCTGAAGCAAGAAAAAAACAAAAAACTTCTGATTTAAAAGAAGTTTGGATAAAACCATTTATAGAAACTAATGATTTAAATATAAAATTAAAAAAAGTATTTGAATTTTTAAATGATGGAGATAAGGTGAAAATATCAGTAATGACAAAAGGAAGTAAAAAAGTTTTATCAAGAGGTAAAGATGCTATTCCTGAACTTTTTTCAAAAATTATTGAATTAATTGGAGAAAAAGGAACTTTAGAAAGTAAATCAAAGCCAGATGATAGAACAAAATCAATTATTATTTCTCCAGCAAAATAATTGAAATATATTTTTATTTTAATAGAATATACTACATTGGACACATAGCTCAGATGGTTAGAGCGTTACGTTGACATCGTAAAGGTCGTTGGTTCGATTCCAATTGTGTCCACCACTTTATATCTTCATAGGAAAAAAAATGAAAAAAATTTTAATAACAAGTGCTCTCCCTTATGTTAATAATAATTTTCATATTGGTCATTTAGTTGGTTGTTTATTACCATCTGACGTTTATGCAAGATTTTGCAGAGCAAAATATGGTAAAGAAAATGTTTTATTTATATGCGGTGCTGACGAACATGGAACTCCTGCAACAGTTGGAGCAAGAAAAGAAAAGATTTCAGAAGAAGAATATGTCAATAAATATAGATCTTATCACGAAAAATCTATAAAAGATTTTAATCTTTCTTTTGATGGTGGATATGGAAGAACACATACAGAATTACAAAAAAATCTTGTTCAAGATATTTATAAAAAACTTGATGAAAATGGATATATTGAAGAAAAAACAACACTACAACCATATTCGATAGATGATAAAATGTTTCTTGCTGATAGACAAATTGAAGGAATATGCCCATTTTGTGGTTATGAAAAAGCAAGAGGTGATCAATGTGATAAGTGTGGAGAACTACTTGATCCATCAGATTTAATAAATCCATATGTACCAGAAACAGGTAGTAAAAATATAGAATTACGAAAAACAAAAAATTTATTTTATTTAGCATCAAAAACAAAAGAAAAAGTTAAAGAATGGTTTGAAGAAACATCACAAAAAAATGGATGGTCTAATACAGCAATATCATCTACATACAAGTATCTAAAAGAAGAAATTCCTAACCCATCAATAACCAGAGATTTAACTTGGGGAATTCCTGTAAACAAAAAAGGTTATGAAAATAAAGTTTTTTATGTCTGGTTTGATGCACCTTGGGGTTATGTTTCTATCTCTCAAAGAGCTAGAGATAATTGGAAAGATTGGTGGAAAAACGAAAATTGCTTCTATGTTCAATTTATGGGAAAGGATAATATAAAATTTCATTCTATATTTTTTCCAGGACAAATAATAGCATTAAATGATAATTGGAAAAAAGTTGATTTATTAAAAGGGTTAAATTTCTTAAATTTTGAGGGAGAGAAAATATCAAAATCAACCGGTAATGGTATATTTTTGAACACAGCTTTGGAGGATGCTCCTTCTGATGTATGGAGATATACCTTAATGTCTTCTTGTCCAGAAACAGATGATAATGATTTTACTATACAAAGATTTGCTGATATCGTGAATAAAGACCTAAATGGAATTTTAGGAAACTTTGTATCAAGAGTTTGTAAAATAACCGAAAAAACTTTTGGAAATAAAATTCCTGAAGGAATTGAAAAATTTAATTTAGATGAAAACATTAATAAAAAACTAAAAGCATTAACAGATTCTTTAAATAAATGTGAATTTAGAAAAGCAATTTCAACCATTCGAGATATTTGGTCGATTGGAAATGAATTTATGACAGAAATGGAACCTTGGAAATTGATAAAAGAAGAAAAATTGATTGAAGCAGGTTATATTCTAAATGAATGTTTTAATCTTATTAATTTTTATGCAGAAATTTCCTATCCTTTTATTCCTGAAACTTCTCAAAAAATTAAAAATATATTTAATTTAAATATAACAGATAAATATAATTGGCCAGAAAAATTTGAAAGAAAATTAAAAGGAGAAACTATTTTTAACACTCCAGTAAACTTATTTTCAAAAATAGATGATAAAAAAATATCAGAAATGTCAGAAAAATATACAAGAAAGGTAGCAAAATTTAAAATAGCCAAGATTGTTTCGATTGATAAACATCCAGAATCAGATCATTTAAAAATATTAAATGTAGATATAGCTGATAAAAATTATTTACAAATAGTTTGTGGAGCATCTAATTTGTATGTCGGAATGATAAGTGTTTTAGCAGAAGTTGGGGCTAAAATACCAGAAAATGGAAACATTATAACAAAAAGAAAAGTAGTAGGAATAATTTCAAATGGGATGATGTGTAGCGAAAAAGAATTAGGAATAAGCGAAAATAATGATGGAATTATAGAACTTTCAAAAGATTTTAAAATAGGGGATTATTTTAAAATAAATGGATAAGTATAAATTAGTATTATTATCTTGTTGTACTCCTTGTTCTTGTGGTGCAATACAGCAATTGTCAAACTATGAAATAAAAGAAATTTCAGAGTTTGTGGTTATGTTTTTTAATCCTAACATTTTTCCAAAATCTGAATATATAAAAAGATTAGAAGAACAACTAAAGTATTGCAAAAAATTAGGGGTAAAAACCGTAATTTTTGAATATAATCATAAAGATTGGCTAGAATATATAAAAGGATTTGAAAAAGAACCAGAAAAAGGAAAAAGATGTTCAAGATGTTTTGAATACAGATTTAAATTTGCAGAAGAATGGGCTATAAAAAATAACTATAATGCAATAAGTTCAGTTTTTGGAGTATCTTTTCACAAAGATCAAAACCAAGTTAATAATTCTGCAACCATTATAAAAAAAGTTAAATATTTGGATATTAAATGGAACAGTGAAACAAGACAAAGTATTTTAAAAGAAAGTTCTTTTTATAGACAAAATTATTGTGGTTGTGAATTTAGTATAAGAAAACTTAGTTGAGTAATAAAATATCGTTTGATACCATGAAATATGTTTCTGTTCTTATAAAAGGATTAATATGTCTAAAGTTTATGTTTTTCCAGGTCAAGGAAGTCAATTTGTTGGAATGGGAAAAGAACTATATAAAAACTATAAAATTGCAAAAGATGTTTTTGATGAAGTTGATGATGCTTTGAATCAAAAATTATCAGAATTAATTTTTAATGGTCCAATAGAAGAATTAACGCTAACCTCAAATGTTCAACCTGCAATTATGGCAACATCAATTGCAATGTATAGAGTAGCAAATCTTGAAACACCAAATTTTGTAGCAGGACATTCTCTTGGAGAATACACAGCTCTCTGTGCAACTAATTCTATATCTTTAAAAAATACAGCTATATTACTTAGAATTAGAGGTAATTCAATGCAAAAAGCTGTACCAATTGGTACTGGTGCTATGGCTGTTATACTTGGATTAGATTATGAAATATTAAAAGAAATTTGTATAGACGCTGAAAAAAGAATAGGAAATGATTCAGTATGTGATATAGCAAATGATAATTCACCAGGACAAATCGTAATATCTGGTTCAAAAGAAGCGATAGAACTAGCTATGAACCTATCAAAAGAAAAAGGAGCAAAAAGAGCTATGTTATTACCACTTTCAGTTTCACCTCATTCAAAACTAATGGAACCTGTAAAGAAAGAAATGTCTGAAGCATTAAATAATATAGAAATAAAAAAACCAATTTGTCCTTTAATTTCTAATAAAACATGTAATCCAATTGAAAATGTAGAAGAAATAAAAGAAGCTTTATTATATCAAATAACACACGGTGTTCGTTGGAGAGAAAGTGTTTTAAATATGTCAAAATTAGGGATAACAGAATCTTTTGAAATAGGACCAGGTAATGTATTAACAGGACTTATAAATAAAACAAATTCAAACATAAAAACAAATAAAATAGAACTTTAAAGGATATAAAATGTTTAGTTTAGAAAATAAAGTTGTTTTAATAACTGGAGCTACAGGTGGAATAGGTGCATCAATTGCACAAAAAATGAAAGAAAATGGAGCTAAAGTTGTTATAACAGGAAGAAATGAAAAAAAATTAAATGAAGAATTCGATGATTCTTTTATCAAAATAGTTAAAGATATTTCTAAAGAAAATAATGCAGACTCTTTAATACAAGAAACTATTGAAAAAACTGGTAAAATAGATATTTTAGTAAATAATGCAGGTATCACAAAAGATACTCTTTTAATGCGCATGTCTGACGAAATGTTTGATGATGTTATAAATACAAACTTACGTTCAACTTTTAAATTATGTAGAGCTGTAATTATGCCAATGATTAAAAATAAATTTGGCAGAATTATAAATATGTCTTCAATTATTGGAGTAATTGGTGGTCCTGGTCAAGCTAATTATGCAGCTAGTAAAGGTGGAATTATTGCAATGACAAAATCTATAGCAACAGAAGTAGCCTCTAGAAACATCACAGCAAATTGCATCGCTCCAGGATTTATAAAAACACCTATGACAGATATTTTACCGGAAGATCTAAAAAAATCATATCTTGCACAAATACCAGCAGCAAGATTTGGAGAACCCGAAGATGTTGCAAACCTTTGTGTGTTTTTAGCCTCAAATGAGGCATCTTACATAAGTGGTCAAACAATCCATGTAAATGGAGCAATGGGACGCTTTTAAAAAATGTATGATTTTGACGTAGTTGTTATAGGAGCAGGGCACGCTGGGATTGAAGCATCAACAGCAGTTGCAAGAATTGGATTAAAAGTAGCACTTATAACTCAACAAGAAACTGATATTGGGGCACTTTCTTGTAATCCTAGTATTGGAGGGCTTGGAAAAACACAACTTATTTCAGAAATAGATGCGTTTGGTGGAATTATGCCTTATGTTGCCGATTTATCATCAATTCACTGGAGACTTTTAAATTCAACTCATGGAGCAGCAACTCAAGCATTAAGAGCTCAAGTTGATAGAAAACTTTATTCGCAAAATATGCTTAATATTTTAAATAAATACAAAAATCTATCTATCATATATGAATCTGTATATGATTTAGATTTAAATAATAAAATTGTTAATAATAAAATTTTATCAAAAGCAATTGTTATTACCACAGGAACTTTTCTAAATGGACTTATTCATATGGGTGAAGACAGAATAGAGTCAGGAAGAATATTGGAGGATAATAAATATCAAAAATCAGATAAAAATATATCTAAGATACTTACTGAAGCTGGTTTTCCAATAATTAGACTAAAAACTGGAACTCCGGCAAGACTATATAAAGATTCTATAAATTATAATATGTGTGAAATCCAAGAAAGTGATAAAGAACATGATTTTTTTTCAGGATTAACAAATATAAATCTGAATAATAAAACAATAAATTGCTATATAACTAAGACAAATGAAAAAATTCATAACTTTATAAAAGATAATATAAAATATGCACCTATGTATAACGGAAATATAACAGGAACAGGTCCGAGATATTGTCCATCTTTAGAAGATAAAGTTATGAAATTTCCAAACCATAATTCTCATCATGTCTTTTTAGAACCAGAAGGATTAGAGAGTAATTTAGTTTACCCAAATGGAATATCAACAAGTTTTTCTAAAGAGCTTCAAGATAAATGGATACGAATGATAAATGGACTTGAAAATGTAGAAATAGCAAGATATGGTTATGCAATTGAATATGATTCAATAGATCCAAGAATGATAAAATCAACTTTAGAATCAAAAGATATACCAGGATTATTTTTTGCAGGTCAAATTAATGGAACTTCTGGATATGAGGAAGCAGCAAGTCAAGGATTAGTAGCAGGTGCTAATGCTGCTATATATTCTTTAAATTCTAATAAATATCTAAATTTAGATAGAACTAATTCTATGATAGGAGTAATGATAAATGATATTACAACAATAGGAATTAATGAACCATATAGAATGTTTACATCAAGATCAGAATATAGACTTTCTTTAAGATCAGATAATGCAATTGAAAGACTTGGAAAAATAGCTCTAGATTTAAATCTGATAACAAAGGAAGAGTTTAATATTAAATATAGTAAGAAAATAAATATAATTAAAGATAACGATTTAATTTATTCAGGTTATATTGATAGAAATAAAAGAGAAATAGAAAATTACAACAAAGATAAAAATATTAAAATTCCAGAAAAATTTCAGTATACAAATATTCCAGGATTAACTAATGAACTTGTTGAAAAATTGTCTTTTACAAGACCAGAGACAATTGCAGATTTATCAAAAATACCCGGAATCACACCAGCAGGTATAATGGTTGTTTTAAGAAAAATAAAACTAGAAAAATATAATCGCTTATCTTAATATTCAAGTAAATGCCGATTTAGCTCAGTTGGTAGAGCATCTCATTCGTAATGAGAGGGTCGTAGGTTCAAATCCTATAATCGGCACCATTTACATATTGATTTTTATCAGTTATTATATATAATTTACAATTGATGAGTATTAGAGAAATAATTATCATAAAAATTTAAAAGTCCTGTATAAAAATTTACGGGGCACTTTTTGGTGCCTTTTTTTATATAAAAAATAAGGAATGAAAAATGACATATCCTAAAACAGAAGCAAAAGTAAATTTCACAAATATAGATAAAGAAATAACAAAATATTGGGAAGAAAATGATACTTTTAAAAAAGTAACCGAGTCTAATAAAAAAGGCGATAATTTTATATTATTTGATGGTCCTGCAACACCTTCTTCTATTCCACATATGGGACACCTTGGTGTATCTAGCATGAAAGATTTAGTTTGTAGATATAATAATATGTTGGGTAAAAAAGTTATTCATAAACTTGGATGGGATGTTCATGGTCTTCCAACAGAAGTTATGGTTGAAAAATCAACAGGAAAACAAACCAAAGAATTGGTTTCAGAGCTTGGAATTGAGAAGTTTTGTGATATGTGTAGAAACGGAGTGATGAAATATGTTAATGAATGGAAAGATTATCTAAAAAGAATAGGTAGATGGGTAGAAATAGAAGATGATAAAGTCTATAACACAATGAATGTAGATTATATGGAATCTGTAATATGGGCTTTAAAAAAACTTTATGATAACGGTTTATTATACAAGGATTTTAAAGTTAATCCATATGATTGGGCACTTGGTACCATTATATCAAATAGTGAAGCATCAAGTGAATATCAAGACATCATAGATGAAACTGTAACTGTTTGGTTTGAATTAGAAGATAAAAGACGTATTTTAGCATGGACAACAACACCATGGACACTACCTGCAAACTCAGCTTTAGCAATTAATAAGAAGTTAAAATATTCTGTGTTTAAAAAAGATGGTATTGAATATATAGTATCTAAAGGAAGGGAAAAACATTATTCTTGTTTCTTTGAAAAAGCTGATAAAATTAAAGAAATTAATGGTTCAGAACTTGTTGGTTTAAAATATAAACCTTTATTTGATTATTATATAAAAGAATACAACAATACTTATTTATATACTGTTATCAACGCTGATTATGTTAGTGATACAGATGGAACGGGTATAGTTCATATTGCACCAGCTTTTGGAGAAATAGATTATATTGAGATAAAAAAACTAGATTTGAATTTTCCAATAATTGTAAATGTTGATGATTATGGTAATTTTACAAAAGATGTTTTGGATTTTGCTGGATTAAATATTTTTGAAGCAAACCCTTTAATTATTAATAAATTAAAGGAAAAAGGGAATTTAGTACAAAAAGAAAACCATAAACATTCTTATCCTTTTAGTCCAAGAAGTAAAAAGAAATTAATTTACAGAGCAACATCAGCTTGGTATATAAATGTTCCAAAAATAAAAGAAAAATTAATAAAAAATAATAAAAATGTTGATTGGAAATCTGCTGGAAATAGATTTGAATCTTGGATAGAAAATGCACGTCCTTGGGGAATTTCAAGAAACAGATTTTGGGGAGTACCTCTTCCAATATGGACAAAAGATGGTAACTATAAAGTATTTGGATCTATAAAAGAATTAGAAGAATTTTTTGAAGTAAAAATAACAGATTTACATAGAGCAACTCTTGATAAATTAAAAAAAGATGGTTGGGAAAGAATACCTGATGTATTGGATGCTTGGTTTGAATCTGGCTCTATGCCTTTTGCATACAAACATTATCCTTTTGAAAATAAAGAAGAGGTTGAAAATATTAACTATAAATCAGATTACATAGTTGAAGGTCAAGATCAAACTCGTGGTTGGTTTTATACTTTAATGGTATTATCAACAGCTTTATTTGATAGAGAAGCTTTTAAAACCATATCTGCAAATGGACATTTAGTTGATGAAAATAAAAAGAAGTTATCAAAATCTTTAGGCAACTACTCTGATCCTATAAAAATATTAGATACTTATGGCGCAGATTCTACACGATTATATTTGCTTGGTAGCAACTTTTTAAAAGCAGAACCAGTACCAATTGATAAAGAAGGAAAATTTATTTATGAAACAACTAAAACTATTTTATCTCCACTTTGGAGTGCTTATCACTTCTTTAGTTTATATGCCAACGCAAGTAATATAACAGCCAAAACAGATTCAGAAAGTGAAGATTTATTAGATAAATATATATTAGAAGAATTAAATTTATTGGAAGAAATTGTACATGATTCTATATCTAATTATAAACCAGATGTTGCTATCAGAGAATTTGTTAAATTCTTAGACATTTTGAATAATTGGTATATAAGAAGAAATAGAGAAAGATTTTGGAATG
The DNA here is from genome assembly GCA_963540515.1 of uncultured Alphaproteobacteria bacterium. Classification (GTDB taxonomy): domain Bacteria; phylum Pseudomonadota; class Alphaproteobacteria; order Rs-D84; family Rs-D84; genus JAFGMC01. The sequence goes on along the minus strand of CAUTNA010000001.1, from coordinate 118,704 downwards.
AAGATATAAAAGCTTTTAATGTACTTTATAAAGTTTTAATTGAATTTTGTAAATTATTAGCACCTTTTGCTCCATTCATATCAGAATATATTTATAAAAATTTAGTAGGAACAAGCGTATTCTTTGAAAGATTTGATTTAAATAAAAAATATAAAAAAACTAGTCTTTTAGATGATATGAGAAAAATTCAAACAGTTATAAGTGTTGGTAAACTTATAAGAGAAAAATATAAACTACGTAATCGATTACCTCTTTCAAAAATAACTATAGTCGGTATAGATTTAAGCAAATATTCAAAACTTATAACGGACGAACTGAATGTAAAAGAAATAGAATATTTAAATGATATAGATAGTTTTGCAGAATCATATATATATTTAATAACACCAAAAATAGGATTACGTCTTGGATCTAAATTGAAAGATATTATACCAGCTGTAAAGAATGGTAAGTATAAATATAAAGATGATAAAATTGTTATTCTAATCAATAATGAAGAAATAGAATTAAATAGTGATGAATTCGAAATAAAGTTAAGTATTAAAAATAATATAGAAGCTTGTGAAGTTCTTCCAGATAATACAGCTGTAATAATTATGGATATAAATATATCAAAAGAACTCTATCAAGAAGGTATTGCGAATGATGTTCTAAGATTTATTCAAGAAACTAGGAAAAATTTAGATCTCGATGTATCGGATAGAATAAATTTAAAATATTCTTGTGATAGTGAATTATCAGAATCTATTATAAAATATCATGATAAAATAAAAAAAGAAGCTTTAGTAATAAATATAGAAAAATCTGATAATGCTGATACTTTTATTAATATAGAAGATCATAAATTTGGTATTAAAATTGAAAAAATAAAATGAAACTTACACCTAATATATTTTTTACAAAAATACCTCCAACTATTAATATGAATATAAAAAGTGAACTCTTTTCAGTTAATGAGTTCACTTTTATAGTTTCTGTAATTTTATCTGCACAAGCAACTGATAAAAAAGTAAATGAAATTACTCCTAGTTTATTTAAAGTAGCAGATACACCATTGAAAATGGTTAAACTTGGTGAAGAAAAATTAAAAACCTATATAAATCAAATCTCTTTTTTTAATAATAAAGCTAAAAATATAATTGCTTTATCAAAAAAACTATTAGAGATGGACTCTATAATTCCTAAGAGTAGAGATGAACTTGTTAAATTACCTGGAATTGGTCAGAAAACAGCAAATGTTGTTACAAATGTGTTATGGGGAGAACCAAATATTGGTGTAGACACTCATGTATTTAGATTATCCCATAGGTTTAATTGGGTGGATGAACTAGACAATACACCAGAAAAAGTAGAGAAAAAACTTTTATATATAATACCTAAAAAATATCACTATATTACTAATCATGTAATGGTATTACACGGTCGTTATGTATGTAAAGCTTTAAAACCAAAATGCGATAAATGCCCAGTAATTAAATGGTGTGAATATAGTAAAAAAACAATTTAAAATAATTAATTATTAATATTATTTATATATTCTTTTGATTCATCCATAATCTCAAGTATTAAAGAATTTATATCAGCAGTTGATTTTGTACCAGAAAACTCTAATAAAAATGTTAAATTCCTAGATTTTTCTTTTTCATATATATCAGTTATTTTTATATCAGATATAAAATCATATTTTTGAAATATAAAATTGATAACTTTATCAGAATTTAAACCAAAAGGAATATCTAAAGATATACTTCTTGTTGATTGAATCAAATTAGAAGGTGATTTATAAATAAATTCTCTTTCTTCTATATTTAACAATTTTAATACATCAAAACAAAAATATGAAGGTCTAATATTTTTACAATCAAAATCTAATAATAAATTTTGTTTAATTTCTCCAAAAAAACCTAACTCAATTCCATTAGATATAATCTTAGCTCTTCTTTTAGGAACAAGAAGAGAAAACTCTTTATTGTCGGATTCCTGATAATAATCAAAGGAAAAATCTAAATCTATAGAATTTAAAAGTCCAATTAAAATTCCTTTCAATTTCATAATAGAAATACCTAGTTCAGAGTTTAAAACACCCCATAACTTTTCATGCTCACTATAATCAGAATAAAAAACTTTTCCCCATTCAAAAGCATAGATCTCTTTTGTTTTCATAGAAATATTTTTAGATATAAGTTGAGTAGCTTGTACAATAGTATTATTTTTCATAAAACTATAACCACCATCAACACTATTTTCTATTTTTATATGTTCTTTTATAGGTGATAAATTAGAATGTTTTAAAGAATATAAATTATCTGTAAAAACCTCAAAAAAACCATTATTTACCAAATATGAATTTACTTTTGACTTTCTTATCTCTTTATAATTTTCTAATCCTCCAATTAATGCTATGGGAAGTTTTGATGGAAGATTATTATATCCAATGGACCTAGCAACTTCTTCAATCAAATCAACAGGATCCATAATATCCCAAACCCTAGAACTAGGTACAAAACAGATATTATTTTTTATAATAAAACCGTATCTTGATAAAATATTTATAATTTCATCTTTATTTAAATCTATAGATAAAGCTTTTGATATATCTGGCAAAGGAAAGCTTTTTTGAAAAGAAATTTCTTTATTGTACATATACTGATAACTATCAGATTTTTTTATACCTATTTCATTAAACAAAAATAAAGCTCTCTCAGAAGCTCTTTTAATATTATCCAAACTTGCACCTCTTTCAAAAATTTGCGCTGCAATTGTTGGTTTATCTAATAAAAATCTTTCTGTTTTTCTAATACTAACAGGATCAAACAAAGCAGTTTCAAAAACTATATTCTTTGTATTTTTATCTACTTCTGCTCCTTTACAACCTATAACTCCTCCTATACACAAAATTTTTTCATCATCAGCTATAACACAAATTCCTTCTGGTAATTCCACACTCTCTTTATGAAAAAACAAATCTGCTTTTTCTCCTTTTTTTGAATCTCTAATGTGTATTTTTCCAACTATCTTATCTTTATCATAAACATGAGAAGGTTGTCCAAGTTCTAACATAACAATATTTGTAACATCTATAGCAGGGTGAATTACATTAATATCACTTACTTCTAACATATACTTATAATCATCACTAACATCTTTTAAAAAATCTATAGAATAAGGAGTCAAAGAATAAGCTAAGCATTTATCTGTTTCTATATTAAAAAAGTAATTTATATTATTATATTTCAAATACTTATCATAAGTTATAAATTCTGGCTCTTTTTCAAATAAATTTAAAGATGGTCTAAAATTAATTTTTTGATTAGTTCTGCCAAAAATTTCTATTGCAAGCCCTATATAACAATAATGATCACCTCTATTTGCAAGCAACTCTAAATTCATTATATCTTTACCATCAAAAGATTTTACTTCTAACCCAACATCTTCCATTAAATCTATCCAATTAGATGGTAATTCAATAAAACTATTTAATATTTTTTTACTAAACTTCATAATAAAAAACCTATTTTATACCTTTTATATTTTTTAAAACCCTTAAATCCATACCATATAACTCTCGCATATTTGCACCTGTAAAATCACAAGCTAAACGAGATGTACCAAAACCAAAAGCAAAACCAGATATTTTTTCTGGATCAAAACCAAAATTAGATAAAACTTTTGGAGACACCATTCCAGCACCAACTACTGTAACCCAACCACTAGATGTTAAAATATCAGCACCTATACTAGGTTCTGTATAAGGATAATATTTTGGCTTAAAACGTATTTTTTTATCATTTCCATATATATTTTTAAGCATATACTCTATAATTCCTTTCAAGTCAGCAAACTTTATTCCTTTTTCAACCCAAAGTCCTTCAAATTGGTTAAATATAGCTAGATGAGTAGAATCTACCGCTTCATTTCTATAAACCCTACCAGGAGAAATTATTTTTGCAGGTAATTTAGATTCATCCCCTTTTAAAGACATCATAAACCTTGATTGAACAGATGTAGTATGTGTTCTTATCAAAACTTTTTCTTTTTCTATCCAAAAAGTATCTTGCATATCACGAGCAGGGTGATGTTTTGGAATATTTAATAAATCAAAATTATATTCAGGAGTTTCTATTTCAGGACCAGATACTACGGAAAAACCTAAACATCTAAAAAATTTAATACATTTTTCTTCTATAATGGTTACAGGATGCAGAGATCCAATATTATGAAGTTCACCAGGTAAAGTTATATCAAAAGTATCATTTTTTAATTCAGACTCTATTTGCGACTGAATTATTTCTTTTTTCTTTTGTTCTATTAAAGATTCTATATTTTTTCTTTGTTCATTTAATTCCTGTCCAATTTTATATCTATCCTCTAAAGATAAATTCTTTAAAGAATCAAAATTTGATTTTAATACAGATTTTTTTCCTAACCATTTTGACTTTACATTATCTAAATCTTGAATAGATCTAACATTAAGTAAATCATTTAATAAATCTTTCATGTCTCTAAAACCCCAAAAGTAAAAAGCTACCACAAGGGTAGCCTATAGAAAAATAAAACTCTACCCTTAAAATTACTTTTCTTTTGAAATAAATCGTTTTGCTAAATCTACTAAAGTTGCAAAATTACAATCATTATCATAAGCCATAGAAGATAAAATCTTACGATCTAGATCAACACCAGCTTTTTTTAAACCATATATAAATTGACTATATGTTATTCCACTCTTACGTACCATAGCATTTATGCGGATAATCCATAAAGATCTAAATTCACGCTTCTTTACTCTTCTATCACGATAAGCATATTGCATTGACTTTTCTGATTTCTCACGAGCAGCACGATAAGTAGAATGATGTCTTCCTAAAAAACCTTTAGATCTATCTAAAACTTTCTTATGTTTTTGTTTTACTGTAGTTCCACGTTTAACTCTTGCCATATAAATATCTCCTATTAATTATATAAATTATTTCAAACCGTATGGAGTCAATATTTTTGCTTGTCCAACCATATTACTATTTAAATATTGAGCTTTAGATCCTGCATTATTTGCGCGGCTTGATTTTTTTCTTAAGAGTTTTTTATGACTATTACGAGCAACTTTTATCTTACCACTAGCTGTTATAGAAGCCCTTTTTTTCATATATGACTTTGTTTTCATTTTTGGCATTTTCTTATCCTTTTCTATAAATAATCCTTATGGCAACGCCATGCCATTTCAGTTAACCTAGTTAATTCTCACATAAATTTAATTAAAATCAAGTTTTTATTGAATAAATATAACCAAAATATTACTATTTAGGTATATGGTTTCTAAAAAAAAATCTTATAAAAACTACATTTTTAATTGGTCTATTTTACCAACAATATTTTTACCTTTTTTTGTTATTTATCTTGTCATAGATAAACCAGATTACAAAATAATAAACAAAATATCTGCATTTAATATGAACATAGCAACAAATATAGGTAATATTCTAAATTATCCAATAAAATCTATTTCAAAACTCTTTTCAAATATAAAAGATTTTAATAGTATTAAAGAAGAAAATTTAAAACTAAAAGAACAAATATCAGAGTTAATATCTGAAAAAAATAAATGTGATATTTTAGTTCTTGAAAACCAAAAACTAAATAAAGAGTTAGATATAATAAAATCCAAACCAATAAAATCAACTTTAGCTTCTATTATTTATAATAAAAGTCTTTTTGGTGATATTTTTTTTATAAACAAGGGAAGCGATTCTGGTATAAAAAAAGGAATGGTTGTTATATCTCTAGAAGGTAACTTAGTAGGTGTTGTTTCTGATACAAATAAAAACTTCTCTAAAATAAGATCTTTAAATGATACAAAATCAAATATAGCTGTAAAAATAGCAGGTTCTGAAGTTTATGGTTTTATACAAGGAAAATCCTCAGAAAATCCTAGTATTGATTTTTTTAGTGATCCAAAATTTGAAATAACAAAAGGATTAAAATTAACAACAAGTAATATAAACGGAGTTTTACCAGAAGGTATAAATATCGGAGAAATATTGGAAAATAAACAAGTTAAAATAACTTCTATTAAAACTATTTCTAATGTTATTGTTTTACATTTTGACAATGAAATTAAATACAAATGAAAACTTATTTAAAAACTTTTTTAAATAATATATTTCCTTATATATCAGTTTTAATACTCTGGTATTTTAATTTTTTTTGGAACCCTAATGGATATTTATCATTTATACCAATATTTTACTTTTCTTTTATTAAACCTATAAATTTTTATTTCTTATTTTCTATTTTCTTTTTATTCATAATAGATTACTGCTCAGATAGTTTATTATTTTTTTCATTTTACTACTGTGTAATTTTTTCTATCAACCATTTTCAATCTTTTATAGATATAACCAATCAACAAAACGGAAATCATTTAATTTTTTTTATATTTATATCAGTACCTATAATAATATTAACTATTACAAATAGTTTCTTAAATATTTTTACTAGTATCTTTTTTATTATTTGGATTTACTTCTTATATATAATATTTATAAAAATATTGGAATATTTAAAAAATGATTGATTCTGAATTAAATAAAATTTTTGATAGAAGATCAGCAATATTAATTGGTGGAGGAAGTATACTTACATCAGTTTTAATAATAAAAATGCTACAAATGCAGGTTTTTGATTATAAAAAATATAAAAAAAAATCAGAAAGAAATTCTTTTAGAATAAAAATAACCATACCAGAAAGAGGAAAAATTTTATCAGAATCAGGTTCTGTGATTTCTAAAGATATACCTATTTATAGAATATATATAATTCCAGAAGAAATTGATGATTTAGATAAACTATTAAATTTTTTAGCAAAAAAATTAAATTTGTCTCAAAAAAAACTAAATAAAATTTATTTAGTAATAAAAAAACAAGCTAAATTTCAACCAGTTTTAATATCAGAAAATTCTAACTGGCATAAACTCGCAGAATTACAAACATTAAATATTTCTGGTTTATATATAAAAAATGGATTTTCAAGGTTATATGAATTAGGAGAAGCAGGAAGTCAAGTTTTTGGATATGCTGGAACAACTAAAAATCAAAATAAAAACATTGATTTTTTTACCACAGGTATTAGTGGTTTAGAAAAGATTTACAACAATAAACTTGCGGGTAATTTTGGGCAAACAGTAATGATTACTAATGCTTTAGGTAGAGTACAAGGAGAAGATATTGAACAATTTATAGAACCTAAATCAGGATTAGATTTAAAAACAACCATAAATGAAAATATACAAAAAAAATTATTCAATTTATTAGATAAAAATAAAGCAGGGTGTGGCACTGTACTAGAAATAAAAACAGGCAATATAATTGCTATGGCATCAGCTCCAAGTTTTGATCCAAATAAATTTAATTCAGATAACTCTGAAAATTATATAAAATCTCTAAGAGATCATTTTGCTAAACCTTTTATTAATAAGACAATAGAAGGTTTGTATCCACCAGGATCAACTTTTAAAATTATAGTTGCTTTGGCTGCTCTAGAATCTGGAGCTATATCTCCTTATGACAAAATAAATTGTAAAGGGTACTGGGAATATATGGACCATAGATATCATTGTTGGGATCATAAAGGACACGGAAATCTAGATCTTATAGGTGCATTAAAACATTCTTGTGATATTTATTTTTATCAAATAGCTCTAAAAATAGGGATTGACTCAATAAAAAATATGGCTTTAAAACTAGGTCTAGGTAATAAACTTTTAAATATACTACCAAATGAAATGATTGGTATTTTACCTGATAAAAAATGGAAAGAAAAAAATATAGGTATAAGATGGTGGCATGGTGATACTATTATATCAGGTATAGGACAAGGTTTTGTTTTATCGAACTGTCTTCAACTTGCTATAATGATGGCTAGAGTTATATCAAATAAAGAGATTATTCCAAGAATAATTGTTGAAAATGATCTACCTAATTTTAAAAAGTTAAACCTACAACAAAAAAATATTAATGTTATTTTAAATGGATTAGAGCAAGTTCTGGAAAAAGGAGGGACTGCTTATTCAAGTAGAATTAATATAAATGGGAAAAAAATGGCTGGTAAAACAGGAACTTCACAAGTTAGAAGCATTTCAAAAGCAGAGAGAGAAAAAGGGGTACTTACTCAAGAACAAATTAAATGGAGTATGAGAAACCATGGATTATTTGTTGGTTATGTACCATCTAATAATCCTAAATATGTAATATCTGTTATTACAGAACATTCAAACACAAGTACACCAGCTGCAAATATATCAGCAGAAATAGCTAAAGAATTACTTAAAGAATAAAAAATGTCTAAACAAACAAGAATCTCAAATTCAGATAAATTAAGTGTTTTAGAAAAATTAAAACGTTTTTCTTTTCCTTCTTTTTTCTTTTTATTAATGATCTTTACTATATCTGAATTTATTTTATTTTCTGCTGGTGGAGGAAATTGGAAACCTTTTGCTTTTTCTCAACTTATAAAAATATTTTTTAGTTTTATAATTTATTTTTTAGCAACATTTATAAATATAAAATTTTGGATAAAATCATCCTATTTTATATATATATTTACATTTATTTTAATTTTCTTAGTAACTTTTATAGGTCATAAAGGTATGGGGGCTCAAAGATGGTTAAATTTAGGTTTTATTCATATTCAACCATCAGAATTAATAAAAGTATCTATTGTATTAATATTAGCTAGGTATTTTGCTTGGAAAAATTCTGTCGAATCTGCACAATTAAAAAATTATTTAATTCCAATATTAATAGTTTTATTACCTTTTCTTCTCATAATGCTTCAACCAGACCTAGGGACAGCCTTATCAATAGTTATAATTAGCATTGGTATATTTTATATAGCTGGTGCAAAAAAACAGTGGTTTATTATAGGAAGTATATTAGCAATATTATCTACACCAATAATTTGGTTTGTTGGTCTCCACGATTATCAAAAAAATAGAATTATAACTTTTTTAAATCCAGATCATGATATAAGAAAAACAGGATATCAAATAAATCAAGCAAAAATAGCTTTTGGAAGCGGTGGTTTTACTGGAAAAGGTTTTATATCTGGAACTCAATCCCAACAATCTTTTTTACCAGAAAAGCACACTGATTTTATATTTACAATGATAGGTGAAGAATTTGGTTTTATAGGAGCTATACTATTATTATCATTGTATACTACTTTATTTTTTATATTATATTTCATTTCTAAATCTTCAAGAAATCGATTTGGGCAATTATTTTGTTTTGGTTTTATGTTGAACTTTTTTACTTATTATTTTATAAATATATCGATGGTTTTAGGAATAATTCCAACAGTGGGAGTACCTTTACCATTAGTATCATTTGGTGGTAGTAGTTTATTATCGCTTATGTTTGGTTTTGGTTTGTGTCAAAATGTTAATATAAATAAAGAGCAACAATTATCTGCAAAAGGTCTTTAAATGAATCTTTTAATCGTTGAATCTCCTTCTAAAGCTAAAACAATCGAAAAATATCTTGGAGAAGATTGGCATGTTATAGCATCTGTTGGACATGTTAGAGATCTTATTCCAGAAAATGGGAGTGTTGATACTAATAAAAATTTCGAAATGAAGTGGGGAATTTTAGAAGGTAAAGAAAAACAAATAAGAAAAATAATTGAAGAAGTTAATTTATCAGATAATATTTATCTTGCATCAGATCCTGATCGTGAAGGAGAAGCTATCGCTTGGCATATTTTAGATATATTAAAATCTAGAAATATTTTACAAAATAAAAATGTTTATAGAGTTGTTTTTCATGAAATAACAAAAAATTCAATTATTGATGCTATAAAAAAACCAAGAGAAATTGATACCAATTTAGTAGACGCATATTTAGTTAGAAGAGCTTTAGACTATTTAATAGGGTTTAAAATATCTCCTCTTTTATGGAAAAAAAGACTCGGAAGATCTGTTGGAAGAGTTCAATCTGTAGCAGTTAGAATAATAATAGATAAAGAAAAAGAAATTAAAAAATTTATACCACAAGAATATTGGTCTTTATCATCAAATTGTATAAAAAATAATTTTAAATTTTTAGCTAAGTTATCATATTTTAACGGGAGAAAAATTGAAAAATTAACAATTTCTAATAAAAGTGATATTGATAATATTATTAAAGAAATTCCTTTACCTATAAATTCAGAAGTATCAAATATATTAAAAAAGAATTCTAATAAAAGACCTTTTCCTCCTTTTACTACTAGCACCCTACAACAAGAATCATCTAAAAGATTATTTTTTACATCAAAAAAAACAATGATGATTGCTCAAAAATTATATGAGAATGGTTTTATAACATATATGAGAACAGACTCCTTTAATCTATCAAACGAAGCTATATCTTCAATAAGAAACTATATTGAAGATAAATTTGGAAAAAAATTTTTACCAAGTAAACCAAATATATATATAACAAAAATAAAAAATGCACAAGAAGCCCATGAAGCAATAAGACCAACAAATTTAAATCAAGAAACAACAAACTTATCCGATGATGAAAAAAAACTTTATAATTTAATTTTAAAAAGAACTATATCTTGTCAAATGACAAATGCTGAATATGAAACTGTATCTATAGATATAAAATTAGAAAATAAAAATATATATTTTCATTCTTCTGGAACAACTTGTTTGTTTGAAGGTTTTACAAAAATATATAATGAAAATAATGATGAAGAAGAAAAAGAAAATTTATTACCTGTTTTAAATTTAAAAGATAAAATTTTAATAGAAAGTTTAAATCCTGAACAACATGAAACAAAGCCTCCAGCAAGATATACAGAAGCATCTTTAATAAAAAAATTAGAAGAATTAGGAATAGGTAGACCTTCTACATATTCAAATATAATAAGTACGATTATTGACAGAAAGTATGTAGAACAAAATAATCAACATAAATTTATACCAACAAACGAAGGGTGGATTTTAAATTCATATTTAAATAATTACTTTAATGATTTAGTTGATATTAATTTTACAGCTAAAACAGAAGATACTTTAGATGAAGTATCAAATGGTAAAGTTGAAAAAATATCAGCTTTATCTAATTTTTGGATACCAACTGAAAAGTCTATAAATTCTGCTAAAGATATAAGAACTAGTGATATTTTGGATAGGATAAATAATGATACATCTGATTTTTTATTTGATGAAAAAATATGTCCAAAATGTGGAGGAAAACTTTCGATTAAAATTTCTAAATATGGATCTTTTATAGGTTGTTCTAATTATCCAGATTGTGATTATAATATAAAAATTTCAAATAATAATTCTTTAGAAAATATAGATAAAAAAGATATAGATTTGGGTGAAAATATTTTTATAAAAAAAGGAAAGTTTGGACCATATATAACAGATGGTAAAAAAAATGTAAGTATAAAAAAATATAAAATAGAAGATATAACAATTGAAAAAGCAAAAGAATTATTAAATAGTATAAATAAAAAAGAAGTAATTGAATTAGGTATAAATCCCAAAAGTGGTAAACAAATTTATTTTTATCCAACAGGTAGATATGGATCTTATATATCAAGCAATAAAATAAATATTTCTGTAAAAGATAAACCTGATTTAGAAAAAGCTATTGAATTAATAAATAATAAGAATAATGCTAAAAAATAATAATAATTTTACAGATGAATTGCGTTCTAGATTATCAATTATAGATATTATAAACAATTATGTTTCTCTTACAAAAAAAGGAAAAAACTACTGGGGTTGTTGCCCTTTTCATAATGAAAAAACAGCTAGCTTTTCTGTAAATGAAGAAAAAGGGTTTTATCACTGTTTTGGATGCGGAGAACATGGAGATATAATATCTTTTTTAATGAAAATTAAAAATTTAGATTTTAGATCTGCAATAAAAGAATTAGCAGAATTAGCAAATTTAAAAATTCCTCAATATAAAGAAAAAGATATTAAAGAAAAAGATAATTATTATAATATAATGAATAAAATTACCGATATATATCATAATAATCTTTTAAAAAAAGAAAATGAATTTGCTCTGGAATATTTAAAAAAAAGAGGTTTTTCTATAGAAATAATCAAAAAATATAAAATTGGTTATTCTTTAAAACAAAATCAAATATTAAGTACTTTTATAAATCTTAAAGAAGACTTATTTTATAAACTTGGTATTATAAGAAAAAGTGATTTTGGAAAATATGATTTCTTTAAAAATAGAATTATGTTTCCAATTTATGACTTAAAAGGAAATACAGTAGCTTTTTCTGGCAGAAGTATAGATGGTTCTGATCCAAAATATATAAATACAATTGATACAGAAATTTTTCATAAAAGAAAAATTTTATTTGGATTAAATTTTGCAAGAGATTTTATCTATAAAAAAAACAGATCTATTTTAGTAGAAGGACAAATTGATGTAATAAAAATGCAAATAAATGGTTTTGAAGAAACTGTTGCTCCACTTGGAACAGCTTTAACAGAAGATCATTTATCAATACTTTGTAAACTAAATAGAAATATTATTTTTTGTTTTGATGGTGATAATGCTGGAATAAAAGCTGCAGAAAAAGCATCTAGCCTTGTTATACCTTTTTTAAGAAATAATTCTTCTATAAAATTCTGCTTTTTAAAAGAAGGTAAAGATCCAGATGAAATACTAAAAAAAATAAATGGAAAAGAAATAATAAATAATTTATTGGATAATGCTATACCTATTGAAGATTTTTTATGGAATATGATTAATAAAAAATATATTACTTCTTCTCCTGGTGGAAGAGTTCAAGCTGAAGAGTTTTTAGAAAAAGAACTAAAAAAAATACAAGAAGAGAAATTAAGAAACGAGTATAAAAAAGAATTTGATAAAAGAAAATTTGAAAATTGGTATTCTTGGAAAAAAAATAAAACAAAATATGAAAATATAAAAATACCAAAAGTTGATGATATTGTATTAGAAACTATAGGATTTATAATAAAAAAATACCCTCAAATTGTAGAAAAACATTTTGATTTTATAAAAAAGTTTTCAGAGCAAATAAAAAAGAGAGAATCTAATGACATCAATTTATCTTTAGAAGAAGCTGATAAATATATAAATTTATTAAAATTTGAAGAAACTCTAAAAGATTTAAATAAACAAAAAAAAGAATTAATAGAAAAAATTCTATTAGGTAATAATTTATTAAATGAGGATCTTGATAGAATAAATATAAAAATTAAACAAATTGAAAATAATTTAAAATTTTTACAAGTTGAATAAAAAATGACAAATATCTCCATTTTGAATAATATAATCTTTACCAACTAATTTCATTTTTCCTGCTTCTTTTACTTGTAATTCACTACCATAATATAAAAAATCTTCTGGAGATATTATTTCTGCTCTTATAAACCCTTTTTCAAAATCACTATGTATTTTTCCAGCAGCTTGAGGAGCTGTAAAACCTTTGGTTATAGACCAAGCGTGAGATTCTTTTGGACCAATAGTATAAAAAGTTTGTAAATTTAAAATTTCATAACCACCTTTTATTATTTTATCTAAACCAGACTCTATAAGACCAAATTCTGATAAAAACATTTTTTTTTCTTTTTTATCTATAATTTGAGATATTTCCATCTCTATTTTTGCAGAAATAATAAGTACAGATGATATATTTTTATATTTATTGATAACTAAATCTGAATATTTATTACCACAAATAATACTTTTTTCTTCAACATTACAAACATATATAACAGGTTTATTTGTTAATAAATTAAAATAATCTTTTTCTAATTTTAAAAATCTTGAAGGTATTCCTTTTTCTAAATTTTCTTTAACAAAAAAAGCTTTTTCTAATAAATCTTTTGATTCTTTATTTTGTCCTTTTGCTTTTTTTTCTATATTTTTAATCTGCTTTTCTAAAGATTCCAGATCAGATAAAATTAATTCTGTTTCAATAATATCAATATCTTGTAAAGGATTTATAATACCGTTTACATGTGTAATATCATCATCTTCAAAACATCTTACTACATGTATTATTGCATCAACATTTGAAATATGTGATAAAAATTTATTTCCAAGTCCTTCACCTTTAGATGCTCCTTTAACAAGACCAGCTATATCAACAAATTCAAGTTGTGTTGGTACAATTTTTTTAGATTTAACCGTATCTGCAAGTTTAAAAAATAAATCATCAGGAACAACAACTTTACCTGTATTAGGTTCAATAGTACAAAATGGATAATTTTGTGCATCAGCAATTATACTTTCTGTTAAAGCATTAAAAAGAGTAGATTTTCCAACATTTGGAAGACCAATAATACCACAATTAAATCCCATTATAAATCCATTTAAAAAATTAACTTAATATTAATAATTTTTTTTAATTTTTAAAGTTTAAAATTTAATACTTACATATATTATAAAAAATATATAAAATATTATTTATGAAAAAAATTTTTAGTAAATTTAATATATCAAAATTTTTATCTTATGAAATAATCTTTAAAGATAATAAACTATTATCTAATATAAAAGATAATATTATAGAAATAAAAAATACAAATATAGATATTAATAAAAAAATAACTTTACCTATACATATTATTTACATTGGAGACATATTAAAAGATAATAATATAAATATAAATATAAATATTGATAATCAAGAAGTTTTTTTAACATTAAAATTAATAAACAAATTAAAAAATAATTTAAATATTAATATTAATAACAATGGTAAAAATTCTAAATTTAAAGGAAAAATAATTATAAAAAATGAATCTATATTAGATATAAAAGAAAATTGTAATCATCTTAATAAAAATACAGAAATCATTTTATACACAAGAATAATAAATTTAAAAAATTCAAATTCAAGAATTTCTGCAGTAGCAAACATAGAAAAGAATTTAAAAGAATGTATATCTGATATAAATTTTTCTGCTATAGCAGAAATTAATTCAAAAATAGACTTTTTACCAGTACAGTATATTAAATCAATCCCAATATCAGCAGATCATTCAGCTTCTTTATATAAAGAGAATCAAAAACAAATAGAATACCTAAAAAATTCAGGATTAAATAAAAACAAAATAAATAAAATACTTAAAGAAGCTTTTATAAAAGATATAGAAATATTTTAATATATTACTTTCTTTTAAAACCTTGTTTAGCTTTTAATTTAGGATTATCAGGATCTATTAAAATAACCTGTTTACCTCTACGTACTTGTTTAATGTTTCCACGTTTCTTCCAAGCTTTTAATGAACTTAAAAATTTCATAAAAATCCTCTTAATAAAGCTAAAGTATAAATATAAAAAAATAAAAATCAAATAATTTAATATTTATTTATTGTTATTATTTATTATGTAAAAAATGTTAATAATTAAATTAAACAAGTTATTTACATAATAAAATATTGTTTTTACTTTATTTTAATAAAAATGTTAATAATTAAAGTTTGTTAAATATTTTATATTTTTAAACATTTATTTTTTATTATATCTTAAAATTTTTTAAACTTGTTGATAATAGTTGAAATTGTTATAATTACAACAGTTGGGAGAATTAAATTTTGAAACAAAAAGTTTTAAAAGTTTTTGCAAATCCATCTAGAATATTTTTTGTTCCATATAATTTAGCAGTTTTAAATTTTATGGTTCAATTTTTTATATTTATAGTTTGTTTTATATTAGTTCTTACTTTTAGTAAAGGTAAAAAGTCTTTAGATCCATTAATATTTTTAATATCTTTATGTTCTGTACATATATTTATTGCATATTTTTCAAAAAAAGAACAACAACTTGCTCAAATTATAAAAGTTAAATTAAATTTATTAAAATTAAAGATTCCGAATAAATTAAATGCTTAATAATTACTTTAAATATTTTATAACTAATAATTTTTCTTTAACAATATTTATTATTGTTATGTTGATACTAATATTATCTTTTATACTAATAATCTATTCATCTTTTTTGAAAAAAAATATATTTCCAAAATTTAGTTATAAAAAATTTTCTGATTATTTACCTTTTAAAACTTTATATTCTGATAATTCTTTAATGTTATCTAATAATTCTTTAATAAAGGTTTATAAATTATCTGGTATACAAACAGGAATGCAAATAGAAGATGTTAAAAAGCAGTTTCTTGATCTTCGTACAAGATTTTTTAATCAGATAAATGATTCAAACGTTATTTTAAGATTTTTTACAATTAGAAATACATCGAAAGATGAAGATTTATACGAGTTTGATAATATAGTTTCTCAGAAAATTTATGATAAATGGCAAACACAAGGTTTAAAAATTTTTACTAATAATTTTTATATAGTTATATCTGTTTATGGTTCTAAAAATAGAGAAAAATTAAATCAATACTGTAATTATATAGAATCAATGTTATCTATATATAAACCTAAATTATTAACTTTTGATAGTTCTGAAAATATAGCTAGTTTTTTTGCTAGAATATTATCTCCTGTAACAAAACCTAAACCTATTATAAAAGATCAAAATTTATCAAGTATAACAACCGTTGATAATATAAGTTTTTTAAAAAATGGAATTATAAAATTTTCTAGTGGAAATAATGATTTATTTGCATCAAATATTTCATTTAAAGTATCACCAGATTTTTTAGATGAAGAGTTTTTTAATTCTATTTCAACAATTAAATCTGAAATGATAATAATGAATTCTTTTAAATTTTTAAGTAATTCTGATATTGATAATATAATAAAACAAAAAAGAACAACGATAGAAAAAAACGAAGATATAGCTGAGGAGCAGATAAAAGATATAGAAGTTTCAATTGATGAAAATGTTTCTGAAAATCAATCTTTAATAGATTATTATCCTTTATTTTTAGTTTTTGGTACTTCTTTAGAAGATTTAAATAATAATGTTGAAGAATTTAAAAAAATTTGTGCTTCTTTTGGAGTATCACCAATAGTTGAAAGATTTGCATCAAAAGTATCTTGGTTTTCTTTAATACCTGGTTTTGATATTTTTCCACGTAGTTTTAAAATGTTATCAAAAACAGCAGTTATAAGTATACCTATGTCAAATAGTCCAGAGGGTATAAAAAATTGTGATTGGGGAGAAAAACCTCTTGTTATTTTTCCTACAGCACAAGGTACTCCATATCAATTTCAATTTCATGTTTCGGATAAACCTGTAGCTGTTGCTCATACCTTAACAATTGGACCAACTGGAGGAGGTAAAACAACTCTTTTTTCTTTTTTAATATCTCAGTCTTTAAGACATCAAAAATTAAAAGCTTTTTTCTTTGATAGAAATAAAGGCGCGGAAATTTTTACTTTATCTATTGGTGGAAAATATATAACTATGTCTGATAAAGAAAAGGGTAATAATTTTCAAACACATCTTAATCCTTTAAAAATGAAAGACTCTTCTATTAATAGAGTTTTTTTAAGAAAATGGTTATCTATAATTTCTGAACAAAATGATCCTAAATCATTAGACGAAATATCAAGATGTGTTGCTATAAATTATGACTATATTGAAGATAAAGATAAAAAATTATCAAATTTATACGAAAGTTGTTTTTCTTTAAAAGGAAATATGAGAAGTGCTTTAAAAAAATGGGTTGATCCACTTCAATATGGTAAAATATTTAATGAAGATTTTGATACTTTAGATTTAGATTCAAGGCTTACAACATTTGATTTTACAACTGTTTTAAACGATGAAATATTAGCACCAGCAGTTGTTTCTTATATTTTACATAGAATAAATACCACAACAGTAAGTGGAGGAAATCCTTCTTTGATTATGATTGATGAAACTGCCCCAATGCTTGAAAATAAGATGTTTAGAGATAATTTTATAGCTGGATTACAAGAAGGAAGAAAAAATAGACAGGCATATATGGTATCTTTTCAAAGAGCTAATATTTTAGATAAATTAGGAATAGGAGATGTTGTTCGTGGTCAAGCACAAACAGTTTTGTTTTTTAGAAATCCTGCTGCAGATTTATCTGATTATAAATATTGGAATTTAAATCCTTTAGAAATGGCTTTTATTCAAGGTAAAGCATATCCTAATTTAAAAAGAGCTGTTTTATTATCTCGTCCTGTTAATAATGAGTCTGTTATATTAAATACGGAACTTGGAGGGCTTGGTAATTTATTACGTTTATTTGAATCTGGTAGATCTTCTGTTATTTTAGCTGAAGAATTATATAAATCTTTTGGTAGTAATTTTATAGAAGAATATTTAAAAAAAACTAGTTATGAATAAAATATTTATTTTTGTTTTATATATATTTTTTTTTATAACAAATTGTTTTTCAGATGATTGTTTAAAGTATAAGATTAATCCAAATATTATTTTAACTTCTCCTATTTGGAAAAAAGAGGTTGTACAACCATTAAAACCTATGAATTTTCTTCATGGTAATGTTATTGCAACTTTTGCTGAAAATTATGAAATAGTTATAAATAGAGTAAAAAAAAAGAATGGTTTTTGTGTAATATTAAAATCTATTAATGCAAAAATTGGTTATAGTGATTTTTTAGTTAAAATAGATTCAAGACATATACCAGGATCTTGTATGTATAATGCAATATTAAATCATGAAGATGAACATATAAAAGCATATATATCAATAATAGAAGAAAGTAAAAATAAAATAGAAAAATCAATTTTTTCAGCAGCTAATTCAATAACACCTATTTTTATAAAAGATGAAAGTGAATTAGAAAAAACTTTTGATTTTTTTAATTTAAAAATAATAACACATCCAGATATTATTTTAATGAAAAGATTTATAAAAACAGAAGAAGAGATAAGAAATAAGAAAGTTGATTTTAATGATCCAGAAATTAGAATTAAAAAATGTATTAAATAAAATTTTAAAAGAATTTTGGTTGCGGAGATTGGATTTGAACCAATGACCTCCAGGTTATGAGCCTGACGAGCTACCAGACTGCTCTACTCCGCGATAAAAAACAAAGTTAAAATAACTTTCTCTCTAAATTATAATATATAATAATAAAAAGTAAAATAAAAAAATATATATTCTAGACATATCTTGAAAATTTTATTTTTTATTGTTAATTTAACATACCTATGAAGTTCTTTAGAAAAACTTGGAAATATTTTTGGAATTTTATTTTGAGTCATAGTATTGCTCAATGGATACTTGCTTTTTTGATGTTTTTAATAATATGGTTTATTTATTTTACTTCTATAAAAAAAATAAAAGGAAAAGATGTTTTAAAAAAATTTAAAAATAAGAATGTAATTTTTGTTTTTTGGCATGGTAGAACAATGATGTTATCACCAATTGTTTATATATTTGGTTTTAGAGGTTATGCTGTTGCAAGTCGTCATAAAGATGGAAAAATAATGGCAAAATTACAAAGATTTTTTGGATTAAAATCAATTCTTGGTAGTTCTTCGGAAGGTGGTTTTTCTGCATTAAGACAAGGGGTTAGGGTTTTAAGAAAAAAATCTAATGTTTTATGTTTATCACCGGATGGTCCATCTGGACCTTCTTTACGATTTCATGATGGTGCTTTATATTTTGCAAGAATGAGTGGGGTTCCTTTAATTCCTGTTTGTTTTTCAAGTAGTCCAGCTTGGTTTCAAAAAAGATGGGATAGATATTTAATATCTCTTCCTTTTTCAAGGATAAATTATGATATAGGAAAACCTATATATTTAGATCAAAAAGAAGATTTAAATTATCAAAAAGAAAAAATGGAAAATATTTTAATAAATCAACTTAGAAAAATAGATAAAGAATTTAATCTTTTTGAAGTTGAATCTGATTTAACTGCTACGGAATTTAAAAAGAATAGAAGAAAATGAAAACCCCAGAATGGTTTTTAAATAAAAATATAATATCTTATAGTTTGTTACCACTATCTATTTTATATTTTTGTTTTTCTAAAATTGTATATTTTTTTAGATTATTATTTGTTTTTAAATCTAATAGAAAAATTATTTGTGTTGGAAATATTTTTGCAGGTGGTATTGGTAAAACACCAATAGTATTATCTATTGCAAAAAAATTAAAATTACCAGTTGTGATGCGTGGATATAAAAAGAAAAAAAAAGATATAGGAGATGAAGCTAAAATTTTTAAAAATGCAGGAATTGATGTTTTAGTTGGATCTAGAAGAAATAATATTCGTATATTAAATTTTTGTGATAAAGATAAACCTATTCTTATGGATGATGGTTTTCAAAATTCAACTATAAAAAAAGATATAAGTATATTAGTTTTTGATGAATTTATTGGTCTTGCAAATGGTTTTATTTTACCGGCTGGTCCATATAGAGAAGCTTTAAGTGCTATAAAAAGAAGTGATGCTATTATAATAATAAAAGGAATAACAAATAAATTGGAAAAAAAATTAAATAAATATAAAAAACCAATATTTTTTGTAGAAAATAAAACTTTAATACCTTCAACAAAATATCAAAAAATAATTGCTTTTGCCGGTATTGGTTATCCTGAAAAATTTTTTAATTCATTAAAAATAAAACCAATTAAAACATTTTCTTTTCCAGATCATTATGAATATAAAAACAAAGATTTAGATAATTTGTTAGATTTTGCTGAAAAAGAGAAAGCAAGTTTAATCACTACTGAAAAAGATTGGGTAAAGTTTCCAGATAATTATAAAAATAAAATAAATTTTGCAATTCTAGATACTAAAATAGAAGACAAATTTTGGATTTGGCTTAAAGGAAAAATAAATGACAACAGTAAAAAATATAATTAGTATAAAAGGTATTGGAATACATTCTGGTAATCCTGTTAATATGAAAATAAAACCATCTAAAAAAGAAGGAATTTTTTTTAGAAGAGTAGATATAAAAGGATCTGATTATATAGAAGCTAAATTTACAAATGTGACTGAAACAAAATTTAGAAATACAACAATTGGTTCAAAAAAAACAAATGTTAAAACAATAGAACATTTAATGGCTGCGTTATTTATAAATGGAATAGATAGTGTTTTAATAGATATAAATAATTCAGAAACACCAATTTTAGATGGAAGTGCATTAGAGTTTTGTGATTTTTTAAAAAAAGATAAATCAAAAAATACTATGAAAAAAATCATAATAAAAAAAGAAATTGTTGTAAATAATAAGGATTTAGTTAAGTCTTTTTCTTTTTTTGAAAAAGTTAGATATTTTATTTTTAATTTATTTAAAACAAAACCTAATAATTATATAAAAATATCACCATATAATAAAGGGTTACACATAAAAGTAACATTAGATTATAAAGATAAAATAATAGGTCTTCAATCTGTAGAATATATTTTTGATAATTCTGAAAAATCTTTTAGTAATTTTATTAAAAATTTTGCTAATTGTAGAACTTTTGGGAAATACTCAGAATGGGAATTTTTAAAAAAACATGGAATGGCAAGAGGTGCATCAGAAAAAAATGTAATTGCACTAAATTCTGTTGGTGATGGAACTATAAATAAATTACATAAACCTGATGAATTTGTAAGACATAAAGTAATTGATATCTTAGGAGATTTGTTTACTAGTGGTGGTTTTATTTATGGAAAATTAGATTCTTATAAAGGAAGTCATGCGTTAAATAATATTTTACTTAAAAAGATATTTAGTGATAAATCTAATTATGATATAGTTGGATAAAACAAGAGGGGTATTATATGAAAAAAATATGTTGTTTATTTATATTTTTTCTTAGTGGTTGTAGTAGTTTGGTTAAAAACGAGAATGGGAGTCAAAATCTAGTAAAATTAGAATCAGAACCAATTGGTTGTACTTACTTATATAAAATAGAATCTGAAGTTTCTGTTTATGATGTTGATGATGCTAGAAGATATTTAGAAAATAAAATAGTTGATCAATCTCGTCCAGGTAATGCTTATATGATAACAAGTCAAAGAACAAGACCAAATGAATGGGTAGTTTTTGGACCAGAAAGAGCTTTTGTTCTAAATGCTAATGTTTATGATTGTCCAAACCCAAGATATATAAAGACTGTATCAGATAGTAAAAATTCATCCTATGGTTCACCAGAGTTAAGTGGTATAACTTATTAAAAATTAATCTATATTTGATATTTATCTTGATTTTATGTTATAATCTAATTCTAGATTGTAAGAGGGTTTTTGTTGCAAAATAAAACAATATTTATAAATAAAAAAAAATATGCAGTCGGTTTATTTTGGCAACCATTACCTGGTGGTATTTTACCAAAAAATTATGCAAAGCAATTAGTAAAATCTGTTGATAAAAAATTAAATTTTTATGTTGATTACAGAACAATTATAGGGCTTGGTTCCTCTAAATTTGGGCATAAAAATAATATGCCTGTTGCTGCGATTGAGCTTATAAAAAGTTTTAAAGAGATATATTCTTTTTTATGTGCTTTTAAATTAAAAAAAGAAATTTGGTTAGTAGCAGTAAGAAATAATATTATTATTTATGATAAACTTTTTTTGTCTGAAGAAGATGCTTATGATGAATATTTAAAATTAAAAGAAATGCCTGATTGGGGTGTTTTTATTGCTCCATCATCTTGGAAAATTGAAGGTGGAATAGAAAAAGATTTAAATAATAGTATTTTTACAAATACGAAGTTTTTATTAAAACCAATAAGTAATTTAGGTTCTAATATTTTTTCTTTTCTTATTTTATTATTTTTTTTATTTGGATTATTTTCCTTTTTTAAAGAACCTATAAGAGATTCTTTAATTAACAGAAAACAAATTTCTAAAATAGATCCTACTCTCGCAGAAGAATATAAAAAACAATTGGAAGAAAAAAATCAAGAGCTAGATAAAGATTTTAAAATTGATGAATTGATAAAAGAACCAATAAAATTACCTTATGAATCTTTACCTGTTTTAACTTCATATATAAATTCTTGTTATAAAAGTATTAATTTTTTAATGCAGTCAGTTGTTGGTTGGAGTCAGACAGAAGTTAATTGTAATGATTATTACGCATCAGTTTTTTTTAAAAGAACTTTTGGTAATATTAAAGACTTTTATGATTTTGTTTATAAGCATTTTCCTGGTGTACAAATAGAAGAAAAATCAGATTCAGAAATTCTATTGAGAATTAAAATTCCAGAGGTGGAAAAAATATTTTCTAAGGATAAAAGAGATATAAAGTTTATAGAGAGACAAATTGTTGGTATTTTACAAAAAAGTTTTATAGAAAGTTTAAATACAAATATCGCTATAGATTCAATTCAGGATGGAGAGAATATTATAAATTTAAATATTTTAGAGATCTCTTTTTCTTCTAAATTGACTCCTATACAGTTTATAGAAATTTTTAAAAATTTTGAAGGTGTTTATTTTACAAATATATCTTGGAAAGAAGAATCTAAGATTTGGAATTATGAGGTGATAATATATGCAAAATAGTTTTATAAAATACTTTGTTATTGTTAGTATTTTTATATTTAATTGTAATTTTTCTTTTGCAGAGGAAGATACGCAAGAAAATCTATTAGAAAATAATACAAGTGATGAAGCTGTATTGAATTATAATACAGAAGATTCTTTATTTAAAAAAATAACAGATTTAGAACAAGAAAAAGTCTTAATTCAGTTGAAAAAGGAAAAAGCTCAATTAGAATTAGATTTAGAGAGAGTAAATTCTGAAAAGAAAAAGTTGAATATTGAAATGGAAAATCTTGTTAATATGGAAGAAAAGCAAAAACAGGATTTAGAACAAGAAAAAGAAAGACTTGCTCAAGAAAAAGCTTCTTTAGAAGAAGAAAAACAAAGGTTTGTGAGTCAAAAAAATTCTTATTCTAGTTCAAATTCTAAAGTAGAAAATAAAGTTCTAAAAAGATTAGATGATATTTCTAGTATTTATAAACTAATTGATATAGTTGGTGTTGGAAGTGAGCTTCAAGCAAAAATAGAAGATTTAAGGACAGGTGGACAAAAAAAAGTTTCTGTTGGTAAAGTTGTAGATGGTTTTGAAATTAAATCTATATCTTTAGATGAAGGAATTGTTTTTATAAAAAATGATGAAACACAAGTTTTAAATATAAGTAAAAATTAATTTTTGATGAATAATACATCTTTTTCTTTAAAATATAAAAAAAAGAAAGAGAATTTTTCTATACCAAAAGCAATGGAAAATTCTTCTAAAGAAATAATAGATTATCTATTTTCTAATAACAATAAGTTGTTGACTTCAACAGGTGCTGATTTAGAGATATCTAAAGATTCACAAAATTTAATAGCTTATTTTTCTGGTGGTGAAATTATAATATCAAGAAATCATCAATATGATGGAAGAGTCTTAGCTTTTCTAGAACTTCTAAATAAAAAAAACAAAACTCATTTGGAACCTTATTATTGTGATATTAGTTTGATTTCAAGTATATATAAAACAAATGAAATTAAATTAAATGGTGGACTAAAAATAGAGTTTGATAATCAAATGCAGAAAGATTTTATTGATATAATATCTAAAGCTGTATCAAAAAAAGTATCTGATATTCACATAGATGTATCTGATCAAACAACTATTTATTTTAGAATAGATGGTAGTATTCAATCTGTTTTTGAGTATAGTTCAAGTTGGGGAGAATCTTTTGTAAGAGCTGCGTTTGCTTCGTCTGATATTTCAAATTCTAATTATGCTCAGAATGAGTATCAATCTGCTCAAAAAGATGGAAGAACTCCACTTAGAGGGACAAAAGATTTATATTTACCTGATGGAATTATAGGTATAAGAATGCAATTCAATCCAATTGCATTTGGTAGTAGATATGTTGTTATGAGATTACTTTATGATAATCCAACAGAAGGAATAAAAACAGAACAAGAGTTTGGAGAATATGAACAAAAACTTTTAATGAGATTGCGTTCTTATCCAACTGGTCTTGTTATTGTTGCGGGACCTACAAGTTCTGGAAAATCTACTACTTTAGTAAGAAATATGTCTCTTTTACTTAAAGAGAAAAATTATGAAATAAATCTTATAACAGTTGAAGATCCTGCAGAACAAAAAATATTTGGAGCACATCAAATTCCTGTTATTAATACTTCTAATGAAGAGCAAAGAGAAGAAAAATTTACAGAGGCATTAGCTGCTGCTCTTAGGAGCGATCCTGATACTTTAATGGTTGGAGAAATAAGAACTTTATCAGTTGCTCAATTAACTGTAAAAGGAGCTTTATCTGGTCATAATGTTTGGACTACTTTACACGCTAATTCTGCTATGACTGCATTAACTAGATTATTAGATATTGGTGTAGAATCTTTTAAATTAAAAGATGAAACGATGATGCGAGGTTTAGTATCTATGCGTTTATTTAAAAAATTATGTCCTAAGTGTAAGAAAAAATTAATCGATAATCCAGAACATCCTGCTTATAAAAGGGTAAAAGATGCTTTTGGAGAAATTGGTTTAAAACAGATTTATATACAAGGTTGTGGTTGTGATAATTGTAAAAATAAGGGAACAAACGGAAGAATAAAAGCTGGAGAAATTATAATAACTGATGGAGAATTTTTAAATCTTGCTTTATCTGGAGATACAAAATCTGCAACTAGATATTGGCTTGAAAATTTAGATGGAAGAACTTTAAAAGAATCTGCTATTGAATTAATGTTAAAAGGAATTATTTCTATTGATGAATTAGAAAGATGGGTAGGTTTAATAGATCAACCGGGGATATATTAAATGTTTTTTTTAGATTTATTATACGCAAAACTTATATTTAAATTAGATACTGAAAAAAGGTTATCTTTATATAGAAAAATATCTTCATTATTAAAAAATAATTTTACTCTTATGGAAGCTCTTAGAAGAATAGAGTTAATTGAATCTAAAGGTGGTATTAAAAATTCAGAGCCTTTTGCTATCTGTGTAAAATCTTGGCAAAAAAATCTTGAAAATGGAGATTCTTTTGCTGAAGCAACAAAAGGTTGGGTTTCAGATACAGAAAATCTTATTTTATCAAGTGGTGATATTTCAAAATTAGCAGTTTCATTAGATAATATCTCAAAAATTATAGATTCTGTTAGAAGAATAAAAAGAGCTGTTTTTTCGGCTGTTTCATATCCACTATTTTTATTTATCTTAACTTTTGGAATAATAATAATGTCGGGTATATATTTAATACCACCTCTTATTGATGCTATTGGTACAACTGAAAATTTAACTGGAAATGCATCTATTTTATTAGATGTTTCTAATTTTACAAAAAATTATTGGGATTTTTTAGTTATAGGTATTCTTTTAGTTATATTTTTTGTATGGATTAGTTTAGAGAATTGGTCAGGTTTTATAAGAACTATATTTGATAAAATTCCTCCTTATAACCTATATAAGGTTTATTTGGGTGTAAGTTGGATGATTTCTTTATCTGCTATGTTATCGAGTGGTTGTAGTTTATCTTTAGCATTAAGATTATTATCTGAAAATTCTAATAAATATTTGAATAAAATTTTACAATCCGTGATGCATAATGTTGCGAATGGTGATAATTTAGGTATTGCTCTTGAGAATTCAAAAACTCATTTCCCAAACGATGAAATAATAGGAGATCTTGCTATTTATTCAGATATGAATAATTTTAATGAAAATATATCGAAGATAGCCGAAGATTATCTTGAAAATAGTATTAGAAAGGCAGAATCTATATCTAGTACAATCAATACTATTGGTATAATTCTGGTTTCTTTTATAATTGCATGGGTAGTACTTGGAACTTTTCAAATTCAAGATCAAATAATGACAAATTTAAATTAAGAAACTTTTCTTTTAAATTCATCAGATCATAAAAGGTAAATTTTCTAAATTACCTTCTGAGACTCTTACATTTACATTTATTAGCATAAATATTGAATCTGAAGATAAAGATTTATTTTTAAAAATTTCATTTGATAAGAGATGACTTGTATTAACAGATATTTTTGTAACAAGATGATCATCATCTAATAGTGTGAAAACAGGTTCTTTATAATCATACATTTCTTCAGAAACTTCTTTTTCTGTTTGTGGACATCTAAGCCCATCCAATAGAGTTTTTACTCTATTATCTATATCTGATCGTGCAACTCCAACTATTTCTGGATGTAACATTTGTATATCAAGTTCAGCTATTAATTTTAATTTTGGAGTTATAATAGGATTCCAATATGTGCCACAAATAAATTTTGAACTTGTTAAATTTTTCGATACATTAGGATACATATATTTTTTTAAATTTAACCAAGGGCTATGTTCAACTAACTTTTTTAGTTGTGGATGAAATTGCATACGTATATCAGAAATATGTTTTGTTCTTCTTTTAGGATTTGTAAAAATTTCTCCAAAATATAAAAGTTTAAATTTCATAAGACCGCCTTTTTCCTTGCCTATTATATCAAAAATTGCTATGTTTTACGAGAATTTTACTAAGGATTTCTGATGACATTTAATAACGAATATACTGGCGATTCCATTAAAGTTTTGAAGGGGTTGGAAGCTGTTAAAAAACGTCCTGGAATGTATATTGGTGATGTTGGTGAAGGTGGTGCTGGTCTTCATCATATGATATATGAAGTTGTTAATAATTCTATTGATGAGGCTATGGCTGGCTATGCAGATACAGTTTATGTTTCTTTAAATCCAGATGGTTCTGCTACAATTAGAGATAATGGTCGAGGAATTCCTTTTGATATAAATCATGAAACAGGTAGAAGTGCTGCAGAACTTATTATGTGTGAATTACATGCTGGTGGTAAATTTGATAATGAAGGTGGTGGAGCTTATAAAGTATCTGGTGGTCTTCATGGGGTTGGTGTATCTGTTGTAAATGCTCTTTCTGTTTGGTTAGAACTTCGTATCTGGCGTGGTGATGATTATGCTTATATGTCTTTTGAAAATGGTGTTCCAAAAGCAGATATAAAAATTGAAAAAAATATTTCTGGTATATCTCATGGAACAGAAGTTACTTTTTTACCTTCTCCTGAAATATTTACTGGTACAAAATTTGATTTTGATACTTTGGAAATTTGGCTTAGAGAACAATCTTATTTGAATGCTAATGTTAAAATTGTTCTTGAAGATTTAAGAAATAATGAAAAGGTTGAACGTTTCTTTCATTCAAAAGATGGTTTAAAAGGTTTTGTTTCTTATCTTGATAAATCTAAAGAATTACTTACAAAAGATCCGATACAAATGATAAAACAGTCTGAAGATATTTATGTAGAGACTGTTTTACAATGGACTACTGCATATTCAGAAACATCCCTTTGTTTTACAAATAATATTCCTAATCGTGATGGTGGAGTCCATCTCGCTGGGTTCAGAGCAGGGCTTACTCGTGCAATAAATAAGTATATTGGTGAAAATTTAAAGAAAAAAGATATTAGTTTATCAGGGGAAGATTTTAGAGAAGGTCTTACAAGTATAGTAAGTGTAAAAATGCCAGATCCAAAATTTGGTTCACAAACAAAAGATAAACTTGTTTCAAGTGAAATAAGACCAATAGTTGAAAGTACTGTATCTGATATGCTTTATGAGTATTTGGATGAAAACCCGAATATTGCTAAAATTGTTATAGATAAAATTATAGAAGCTGCAACAGCAAGAGAAGCTGCAAGAAAAGCTAGAGAGTTATCAAGAAAAAAAAATGGTCCAGAATTAGGGGGGCTTCCTGGAAAATTAGCTGCTTGTTCTGAAAAAGATCCTTCAAAGTGTGAGTTATTTATAGTTGAAGGAGATTCTGCTGGTGGTACTGCAAAACAAGGTAGAGATAGAAAGATACAGGCAATATTACCTCTTCGAGGTAAAATATTAAATGTTGAAAGAGTTAGGTTTGATAAAATGCTTGGTTCGGATACTATTGGTGCGCTTATAACAACAATAGGTGCGGGTATTGGTAAGGATGATTTTGATATAGAAAAAATGAGGTATCATAAAATAATAATAATGACTGATGCTGATGTGGATGGGCAACATATTCAAACTTTGTTAATGACATTTTTTTATAGATATATGCCACAAGCTATTGAAAAAGGGTATATTTATGTTGCAAAACCTCCTCTTTACGGTGTTTCAAGAGGAAAAACACAGTTGTATATTCAAAACCAAAAAGATATGGATAATTATTTAATGGATCAACTTGTAAATGATGCTTTTATTAAAACAAAAACTGGAGTATCAATATCTGGTTCAGATCTTAAAAGAATTTTATCTTTAGTTTTAAATATGAAAAATATTTTAAATCCAATATCAAACTTGGTTCCTATTAGATTTATTGAAGCGATGGCACTTAATGGTTTATTTGATGGAAATAATTCTAATGATGTTTTTGAAGCAATTGAAAGGATGTTAGATAATCAAGAGCTTCCTTTTGAACGTGGTTGGAAGTTAATAAGTGATTTAGAAGGAATTAAGTTAACAAGAACTCTTAGAAATGTTACTGAAAATTATATTTTAACAAGAGACAAATTTAATTCTGCTGAGATAAGATCTTGGCTTAGAATGGAAGGTAAAGAAGATTTGATTGAAATATTTAAGAATCCTGTAGAGTTGCAAGTAAAAGGTAAAAATCAAATTGTTTTAGGGGCAATTAAGTTATTAGAAATTGCTTTTGAATATGCAAAGACTGGATTAAAAATACAACGATATAAAGGTCTTGGAGAAATGAATTCTGAGCAACTTTGGGAGACGACTATGGATCCTAATAATAGATCTTTGTTTCAGGTAAAAATATCTGATGCTAATAAGGCCGATGAAGTTGTTTCTATGTTAATGGGAGATGTAGTTGAACCAAGACGTGATTTTATAGTTGAAAATGCATTATCTGCAAATATTGATATATAAAATGTTTACGAAAGTTTGGTTTGAAGAAATTGAAAATATTTTAAAATCAAAGGGTCTTGATTCTGATTCAAGTACTTTTGATGAAATTAAATCAAATTTAAAAAATAAAAAAATATTAAACTCAAAAGATTTTGCTTCTGAGTGTATTTATGTTATTTTGGCAAGCGGTTTTTCTCAAAAAACAGCAAAAAAAATACACTCTAAAATAATTAATTTTTTATTCAATTCAAAAGAGACTAATTTTGATATTTTGTATAACTATTTAATAGGCTTATTTAATAATAAAAATAAAATATCTGCTATTATAAAAATTTGGTTAGATAAGGATGTTATAGTAGAAAATTATTATAAGCAAACTTCTTTAGAGTCTAGGTTGTTATTTTTATTAAAATTACCGCATATTGGAAAAATTACTGTTAATCACTTAGCAAGAAATTTAGGAGAAAATATAGTTAAATACGATATTTGGATTCAAAGGCTTGGTGTATTATATAGTAAAAATACCGGTTTAAACGATAAAATTAATAATTCAAAACTCGATAAAGATATAAAAATTGTTTGTGATAATATGTTTAGTTTTATGGAAAAAGAAACAAGTTTACCACGTGGTTATATAGATGTTGTTTTGTGGAAAGCTTGCCAAAATGGATTAATAAATTTTAATAAATGAAATGGATGTAAAAATAGAACAATCTTGGAAAGATGCTCTTAAAGATGAATTTGAAAAAGATTATTTTATAAATCTTACAAATTTTATTAAGAAAGAATATTTATCTGGAAAAGCAATTTATCCTAAACCTTCAAATATTTTTAATGCTTTTAATTTGTGTCCACTTGATAATGTTAAAGTAGTAATAATAGGACAAGATCCATATCATGAGCCAAATCAAGCTCATGGGTTATGTTTTTCTGTTCAAAAAGGTGTAAATTATCCACCATCTCTTGTAAATATTTATAAAGAAATAGAAAATGATTTAGGGTATAAAAGTGTAACGAATGGAGATTTATCTTATTGGGCAGAGCAGGGAATTTTATTATTAAATTCCTCTTTAACTGTAAAAGCACATTATGCTGGTTCTCATAGTGGTATTGGATGGGAAATATTTACAGATAGTGTTATAAAGATTTTATCTTATAAAGAAGGTATTGTTTATTTATTATGGGGAAGTTTTGCACAAAAAAAAGCTGAGATAATAGATATAGATAAAAATTTAGTTTTAAAAAGTGTTCATCCTTCTCCTCTTTCTGCTCATAGAGGATTTTTTGGAAATCATCATTTTTCAAAAACAAATCAGTATCTAAAAAGTTTAGGTAAAAAAGAAATTATTTGGTAATTGATTTTTTTATTTTTAAACTTTATACTGTATAAGCACTGGCGGGATAGCTCAGCTGGTTAGAGCACGTGAATCATAATCATGGGGTCGAGGGTTCAAGTCCCCCTCCCGCTACCAGTTTGAAATAGAATTTTTAAATATTAAAACTTATATATTTTTTTAATTTAAAATCAAAAGAAACGAAAACTATAAATTTGTTTCTATATGTTAATAATTTCTCTGTTAATTTTGGACTTAAAAATATTCGAATATATTGCTTATCAAAAATATTTATATTTCTGGATAGTGTTTTTGGGAATATTTTCAATGCCTATAATATTTATTAGATTTTTTTGCTAGTTTACAATATCTAGATCCAAGTTACAAAAAAGTTTTGGTGTTGTATAATTATTATTTATCTAGTCTATTAAAGTTTTTCTAGAGCAATAAGAACTTAAAACAAAAGGGGGTGTTTTTTATTAATATGCAATAAAGATATTCAAATGCTTTAATAATTAAAAAAATTCAATTATTAAAATAAGAAATAAATTAGTTTTAATAAGTATCATAATACTCTTTTATTTTAGCTCAAATTTGAAATTATTATAATAATTTTCTTTTTTTAAAATATCATAATCCATATAAATGTTAAATATTCGAAGATATTTGATAATAATACTTTCTATTTTATCTATATAAGAGTGTAATGTTTTTATTTTTTCTGGTGATACATCTTTGTATTCTTTAGATATATCATTATGACATAATTTTTTGTTACGATATTTTATTAATCTATTATGAATATTTTTTATTTGTTTCAAATCATATTCAAAATCTGATACAGGTATATTAAATTCAGGAATTTTAGGATCATAATTATCAACATTAGGAAAATTTTTTTTGATTTCTTCAATTTTAAAATTTGATAGTTTATTATTAAATTCTCTAATTTTTATTGTAAAAGAATCATAATTTTTTATAAGATTTTTTATAAAATTGGTTAAAGAATAATGTTTTTTCTTTTCTTCTAGTATTTTACACAGATCTAAAGTAATAATATCTTGATAATTTAAAAATACCCAATTAATAAATAGATTATGTTTTACTTTTTGTTCTTTTAAAGCTCTATAAAAATCTAAACAAATAGTCTTGCTCATCAATATATATGCAAAATTTTTCTCAACTTCTTTTAAATCTTGCTTTAGATATTCAATTTTCATTTATATTCTTTCTAATACTTTGGTGGGAGTGGCTGGATTCGAACCAGCTCAGACATAAGTCAACAGATTTACAGTCTGCCCCGGCTCTCCAACTCCGGCGCACGCCCATTTTTGGTGCGAGTAGCGGGATTCGAACCCGCATTTTCAGCTTGGAAGGCTGACATTCTAGCCCTTGAACTATACTCGCTATAATTCAAAAGTAAGAAAATTATTACATTCTTAGTATATAAAAGCAAGGTTTTATTAAAATTTATTATAGTTTGTTATTCTGTTTAATTATTTTACTATTCCATCTACAATAGTTATAACTCTATCTGCTTTTTTTGCTAAATTCATATCATGTGTTACAAAAAGCATAGCCATTTTATTTTTTCTAACTAATTCAAATAGTAAATCAAAAATTATATTAGCATGTGATGGGTCTAAATTACCAGTTGGTTCGTCTGCTAATAATATTTCAGGATTATTTGCAAGCGCTCTTGCAATAGCTACTCTTTGTTGCTCTCCACCTGACATCTCACTTGGATAATGGTTATATCGATGTAAAATATTAGCAGATTTTAAAAGTTTTTTAGCTTTAACATTTGCTATTATTTCATCTGTTCCATTTGCCATCATAGGGAGTATTACATTTTCGAGTGCAGTAAAATCTGATAATAAGTTATGTCTTTGATAAACAAATCCTATTTGTTTTCTTCTTAATTTAGTTCTAGTTTCTTCATCCATATTTTGAATATTAGTTCCGTTTATCAAAATACTTCCACTTGTTGGTCTGTCAAGAAGTCCAATACATTGCAAAAGTGTAGACTTACCACAACCAGATTGTCCAACAAAAGCAATTATTTCTCCCTTGTGTAAATCAAAGCCACCACCTTTTAAAATTTTTAAATTGTTTCCTGCTTCTATATAATCTTTTTTTATATCGCGGACACTTAAAACAATATCATTAGTAAATTTTTTTACATTTATCATAGTATTTAACCAATATAATTATTCATTTCTTAATACTTTTACAGGATCTGTATTAGATGCCTTCCAAGCCGGATAAAGTGTTGCTAAAAACGCAAGTACAATTGCAGTTATTGCTATACCCAATACAGAAGAATAAGTTAATTTTGCTGGTAATTCAGATAGATAATATAGTTGAGCAGGAAATAAATCCTTACCTGTTAACCATTGTAAAAATCTTCTTATATTTTCTATATTTAAAGTTATTATTATACCAAGTATAGCTCCTAATACAGATCCAATAATTCCTATGCTTGTTCCTGTTAAAATAAATATCTTCATCATAGATTTTCTTGGTACCCCAAAAGTTCTTAATACTGCAATATCTTTTGTTTTATCTTTAACAAGCATAACCAAGCTTGATACAATATTAAAAGCCGCTACAATTATTATTAGCATTAAAATCAAAAACATAACATTTTTCTCAACTTTTAATGCACCAACGAAACCACTATTTAAATCTTTCCAATCTCTTACAACAAAACCACTAGGTAGTAAATTTATAAGTTCATCTCTGACTAAATCTGTTGATTCAGATTTTTTTAAATATAAGTCTATATGAGTTACACTATTTTCTATATTTAAATATTTTTGAGCAGTTTGAAGAGGTAAAAATATATATCCAGAATCATATTCATACATACCTATAAAGAAAGATGAAACAATTGGATATAATACTATTCTTGGAATTGTTCCAAAAACTGTACTTGATGCAGAGTTTGCAGAAATCAGAGAAATTTTATCACCAAGACTGGCTCGAAGTTGTCTTGAAAGTACAGCTCCAATTACTAATTCATTTTCTTGTAAATCTTCAATCTTTTTTCCGTATATTTTTGTTTTATTTAAAGTTTTATTTTTTAAATCTTGTACTCTTATACCTCTTATCATAGCGCCACTGTTATTTCCATTTGCAGAAATCATAACTTGTCCTTCCGCTATTGGAATAATTGATTTTGTCATAGTATCTATAGTTTTATTTCTTTTAATTTTATCAATTAAATAATCATAATCCTTAATAGTACCGTCTTGGTGATATATAACAATATGACCGTTCATACCAATTATTCTTGAAAGTAGTGTATCATGAAATCCACTCATAACAGACATAACTATTATAAGTGTTGCAACACCCAACATTATTCCAATTAAAGATACCCAGGAAATTATAGAAACAAATTTTTCTCTTCTTTTTGTAAATAAATATCTAAAAGCTATTTTAGATTCTAGTTTTGAAAACATATTTTACCTTATTCGTTAAGATATTCTCTAAGTGCATTTCCAGATAATTCTGTTTTTGGCATATCTTTTATACCTTCAGAAATAGATATTAGTCTTGGACTCATAAATACAACTAATTCAGAGAATGGGTTTATTATAGTTTTCTCAGTATTCACAAAAGAATGTGTTGGAATACCAATTATTACATAGTTATCACCTATTTTTGTTGGAACTCTAAAAGAAGATAATTCTCCTCGTTTTGTTCTTAAAACAATTTTTGCATCAATTTTATTTCTACCAGCAAAATCTGCATATTTTGCAGTTGCTCCTATTATAAGATCTGTTTCTAACCTTTCTTCTCTACTACATTGTCCTATATCAAATCTTGATTGCCAATTATCTGGTAATATAAAAGTACCTTGAGATATTAATACAACATTTGCTTGACCATACAAAAATTTTTGTAGTGTTTTTGTATTTATTTCTGGGCTTACAACTAACATTCTTCCAACAACACCAGGAACAGACATTTTTATATTATTATTACCAAAAGCAGACAATATATTCATCCAAACAATAGGATTATCTGTTCTTGGATATACACGATAAATATCTATATCCCAAGCAATCAAAGTTTTTTTTGAACTAAAAGCAGATACTATTTTTTGAACTTCTTTTTCTGTCTGAAAGTTTCCTTCAAAAACAAGAGTTTTATCCTCCCAATCTACAAGTAAATTTCTCATATCTAATCCATGCATAGCATCTATTAAAGCAATAATAATATTCTCATCCTTTGGCATTTTCATAAGCCATTTTGAATGACCAGACAAATGAATTTCCTTGGAATCGTTATCATAGGAATAATAAATTTTTCCCATTTTAGAAATTAACTCTAAAGAATCTGAAAGAGTTCCTGATTTTATAAAACCTGATATTTTTTCAGAAGTAGGTTCATCTTGAACAACATCTATATCTGTTCCTTCTAGAAGTTTTTCTAAAGTTTCTTTTACAGTTATATTTGAAAATTCATATTCTGAAACATTTAAATTAGGTAATTCATCTCCTTTATTTAGACGAATTATTTCAACTTTTTCTTCCGGTATTATAGAAAATACATTCTGGTTATTCCAATCAACTGTACATCTTTTTGGTAAATCAATTGAAAATCTTCTTGCTGTATCTGTTGTAAGAGCAGCTTTTTTCGGAAAAATAGGAACTGAGTTCTCACTAACAACTAAATTTTCATAAACATTTACAGTTTTATAATCAGAGCTTCCATTTTGTTTATTACAAGAATACAAAAGAAATGGAATAATTAAAAAGATTATTAATTTAAAAAAAATATTCATTGTATGTTTTTCCATAATTAAATATTCATAACTTTTTCAAATTCTTCTAATGTCATTTCATAAACTGGTTTTTGAGTTGGTGTAACCAAATCTTTTGCAGATTCGAATTGAATTATCAAGTTTTCTAGAGCTTCTTTTAAAGAATTGTCTAATAATTTATCATCATCAAGTTTTTTACCAAACTCTGTAATAAACTCAAGTGTATCTGCAATAAAAAATCTTCCAATATAATTTTCCATAGGAATCCCATGTTTTTTTACACATATTGCAGAAGATACACTCATCAATTGATTGTAAAATTTTATTAAACTTATAAATTTATTAACAGCTAATTCAGACATAATAAAACCTAATAGGATTATAAATTTTATTGATACAAAAAAGCAATTAAATTATAATAAAATGGATGAAATTTTATAAATTAATTTTATTTTTATTATTATCTTCTTGTGCATCTGTAAATAGTGGAAGTATAGATGATGCAACTATATTAAATTGGGAAAATGATGCTGTAACTGCAGAACAGTTTGTTAGAGATCATAAAAGTTGTTTGGGGGTAGACACTCCTTCTCATATGCCAAGATCTCGTATAGCAAAATTATTATCTCCTAATCAAAGCCCTCAAATGCCAAAATGGAATGGTTTGTGGGTTACTTTTCAATCTAATGAGTATGCAGATATAGGACAAAGATCGTTAATGTCTGTTCCTCCAAATTCGAGCTCTAAATCAATTGGGGCATACAGAAAATGTATGTTTAAGCATGGTTATTTATTAAGAGCTAAGTAATTAAATTTTTATGAAACAAAAAATATTACTTTTTATTAATTTATTTTTAACAATTATTTTTATTAGTTATTTTATAATAGTTATTATTAATAGATATATATTAGGTAATAGTCCATATGTAAAAAAAATTTCAATTTATACAGAAGATAAAAATATTAATGAATTTGTTTTACTTTTGAATATAGATAACAAATCAAAAATTGATTCTTTGAATTTGAAAGAACTTAGTAAGAAAATTTCTACAATACCTGATGTAAAAAAATCATCTATTAGAAAATTATCAAATGGTTCAGTTGTATTAAAAATAGAAAAATATAAACCTGTTGCTTTATGGACGGATGGAAAAAATTATTTTATAATTTCAAGTGAAGGAAAAATTATTTCTAGTTATCAAAAGGTTAACAATAAATTTCTTGTTATAAAAGGAAAAGTACCATCAAATATTATATCTATAACTTCAGAATTAAAAGGTTTAATTGATAAAATCGATTATGTCAGTTGGATAGAAGATAGGAGATGGAATATTTATTTTAAAAATGGATTGATTATAAAATTACCAGAAAAAAATCCATATAAAATATTAAGGTCTTTTATGACAATTAATAATTTGAATGATGTTTTTTCTAAGAAAATAGAATTTATTGATTTAAGAAATGAAAATATAATTGTTAAACTAAAATGAAATTATCTAAATCTGAGGTTTTATTTTTAAGTATAGGAGAGGGAATTGTTTATGGATTAGCTCATAAAATTCGTTCTGCTAAAATAGTTCAGTCAGAGATATTATCTATAGAGAATTCAAATGCTGAATACGCAATAAAGGAAATATTAGATGAGCTTGAAAAAAAAATAAATACAAGATTTGAGTTCGCTTATGTTGTATCAAATATTGAAAATACTATTTTTTATAAAAAAAAATGTTTATATAAAAATATTTTACATAAAATAAATTCAAATGATATAAAAAAACAAATTGATCATTTGTTAATTAAAAATGAAGAAGATAATCCTGATTATTTACCAATTCATATTATTCCTATAAAATATACTACAGATAATAATAAAAATTTAAAATCTCCAATAGGTATTGATGATTATAACTTAGGTTCTATTTTTAGTGTGATTGCATATAATAAACCTGATTTACAGAAAATATATTCTTATTTGTATCATTCAAAATTAGAGCTAGAAGTTATATTGGACGGTTCTTTTGTAATTGCTCAAAAATATAGAAAACAAGAAGATGTTTGTTTAATTGTTAATTTAGAAAATGATTTTACAAATTTATCAATTTGGAAGGAAACAGGTCCTGTATTTTTTAAGACTGTAAAATTTGGAAAAAATTTTGTGATTGAAAAGATTTTAAATACATTAAATATAAATTTTGAAGATGCTTATTTAATGGAGAAAGAAATTATAAATTTATCAATAGAAGAAAATGATAGATATTTTCCTGTAAGCGATAAATTTGATTTTACAAAAGAAGAATTAAAAAAAATAATTTTATCTGCATATAGAGAATTATTAAGTATTTTTGAAAATGAAATTTCAGAGTGTTTAAAAAAACATAATGTTAATAAGATATTTGTATCAGGATCAAATAGAAAGTATATAAAAACCATATTTAACGATTGGTTTAATATTAATTCTGTAAATCTTGGAACAGAAGCTACGATAAAAAGTTTATCTGAATATGTTTTTAAAAATGAAATAAAATCATTCTTAAGATATATAAATAAAAAAAATAGAAGGGATAAACTTTTTAGTTCTGTATTTAAGTTTTTTTCTAAAAAACAAAAAAATTTTTTAAATCCAATAATTTTAAATATAAAAGATTTTGATTTAAGTGATAATTCAAAATTAGATTTATTTAAATCTTTAAATTTATCTTTTTTTTATACAACTATTATGGATGGTTTTTTTGTTAACAGAATATATGGAAGTATACAAGAAATAGAATATATAAAATCAAAAATATCGGGTTATTTTTATGTTCATTTAATGATGATAAATCCAAATACTTTAATAAAACAACTATCTAAAATAGGTGTTGATGGTATAATTATTCCACTTGAAATAAATAATGTGTATAATATTTTAAATAAAATAAAAAAACTAGGTAAAAAAGTTGGTATATCAATAGAACCTTCTACAAAAATATTATTAATCAAACCTTTTTTGAAAATGATAGATGATATTTTTATTATGTCTTCTAACTCTGGTTCAGAAATTGATAAATTTAATAAAGATATTGTTAATAAAATAATAATTTTGGTAAATACTAGAAGAAAGTATGATCTTAAATTTAATATAATAGTTTGTGGAGATATTACAGAAGAATATTCAAAAATTTGTTGGAATGCAGGAGCTGATTTTATAGTTTGTTCTTCTTCTATATATAAATCTAATGATTTATCAATGACTATTCAGAATTTATTATCTAAATAATTTTTATTTTTCTACCATTTTTAAATTCTTTAATATATATATGTATTGTGTTTTTAGGTAATAAATGTTTTGCTATTTCTGGCCATTCTATTAAGGTGATATCATTTTCAATGGAATTTAATAAACCAATTTCTATTAGTTCACTTTCGTCTTTAATTCTGTATAAATCGAAATGAGAAATTCCATCATAATTTTGAACAATTGTAAAAGTGGGACTTGGTACAACTGTATCATTACCTTTAAGGGTTTTTATGATGTTTCTTGCAATTTCTGATTTTCCAATTCCTAAAGTTCCGTATAAAGCAATTGTTTGAGGTTTTCTAATTTTTTTTGCAAAATCTTCTGACCATTGTTTTGTTTTTTCAAGATTTTCTAATATAATTTCTTTCATATTTCTATTCTAATGTTAATAAATTTTCTTCAAGTTTATTTATTGTATCACGTAATTGAGCTGCTTTTTCAAATTCTAAATTTTCTGCAAATTTTTTCATTTTTAATTTAAGTAATTTAATTTCTTTGTGAATGTCTTTTGAATCAAGAATTCCTTTTTCAGTATATAAAAATTTCTTTGTAGAATCTTTAGTTTGATAATCAATATTCTTTATTGTTTTTTCTATAGTTCTAGGAATTATACCATTTTTTTTATTATATTCCTTTTGAATATTTCGTCTTCTATATGTTTCATCCATAGCGTTTTTTATAGAATCTGTTATTTTGTCAGCATATAAAATAACTCTTCCTTTTACATTTCTTGCTGCTCTTCCAATAGTCTGGATTAAAGAACGTGTAGACCTTAAAAAACCTTCTTTATCTGCATCCATAATAGCAACAAGCTCACATTCTGGTATATCTAATCCTTCTCTAAGCAAATTAATACCAACAAGAACATTAAAATCGCCTTTCCTAAGAGAGTTTATTAATTCTATCCTTTCTAATGTTTCAATATCACTATGCAAATATTTTGCTTTAACATTATTTTCATTTAAGTATTCTGTTAATTGTTCAGCTAATTTTTTTGTTAGTGTAGTAATAAGGACAGATCCTTTTGTTTTTTTTATTTCAAATAATATATTATCGACTTGATTATCAATAGGTCTTATTTCACACTCAGGATCTAATAAGCCTGTTGGTCTGATTAGTTGCTCAGATATAATTCCTTTTGATTGTTCTAATTCAAATGTTGATGGAGTTGCAGATACAAATATAGTTTGAGGACGAATATTATCCCATTCTTCAAAAGTCAGTGGTCTATTATCTATACAAGACGGCAATCTAAATCCATATTGTGATAGAGTTTCTTTTCTTGCTCTATCTCCTCTGGACATAGCAGCTATTTGAGGAATCGTCACATGACTTTCATCAATAAATAAAATTGAATCTTTTGGTAAGTATTCAAATAATGTAGTTGGTGGTTCACCAACTTCTCTTCCTGATAAATATCTTGAATAATTTTCTATTCCTCTGCATGTTCCAGTTGTTTCCATCATTTCTATATCAAAATTAACTCTTTCTTTAAGTCTTTGTTCTTCAATATATTTCATATTTGATTGAAAATATTTAAGCCTTTCATTCAAATCAATTCTGATTTGTTTTATAGATTTTCTTATTATATCCATTGGTGTTGCGTAATGAGTATTTGGAAAAAGTGATATACTTGAGATTTTTTTAATACTAAGTCCTGTTAGAGTATCAAATTCCGAAATGCTTTCTATTTTATTATCAAAGAATGATAATCTATATGCGTAATTCTGAGAATATGGAGGAAATATATCTAAT
Organism: uncultured Alphaproteobacteria bacterium; assembly: GCA_963540515.1. GTDB lineage: Bacteria > Pseudomonadota > Alphaproteobacteria > Rs-D84 > Rs-D84 > JAFGMC01. The sequence continues at coordinate 77,753 of CAUTNA010000001.1, read as the reverse complement.
GAATCTCCGCGTGTTCTAAATTCTCCTCTATTGAAGTCAACATCATTTCTTGAGTATTGAATATTAACAAGTTTAATTATCGTTTCTTTTAAATTTATTTCATCATTTATGGAAAAAGTTATTTTCATATCGTTATATTGAACTGGATCTCCCATTCCATAAATTGAAGATACTGAGGATACTACAATAACATCTTTATAGGTCAACATAGACATAGTTGCACTATGCCTCATTCTATCTAATTGTTCATTTATACTTGCATCTTTATCAATATATGTATCTGTTGTTGGTTTATAAGCCTCTGGTTGGTAATAATCATAATAAGAGACAAAATATTCTACATGGTTTTCTGGAAAGAAATCTTTCATTTCTGAGTATAATTGAGCCGCTAAAATCTTATTTGGTGCCATTATTAATGTGGGTCTATTCATATTATTTATAACATTTGCCATAGTAAATGTTTTACCTGATCCAGTAACACCAAGAAGAGTTTGTGATTTTTTATTTTCTTTTAGTCCTTCTGTTAATTCTTTAATAGCTCTTGGTTGGTCTCCAGTAGGAGAAAAATTACTTTTAAGATTGAAAATATTTTTTATCAATTAATATTCCAATAAATATTGACTGAAATAAATATAATAAATTATAATTTTAAATCAAGAAGAGAGAGAATTTTGAAACCTCGTTATAAAAGAAGAATTTTTTGGAGTTTTTGTTTATTTTTTACAGTTTTTTTACTGTTTATTATAATAATTCCACCATTTTTAAATTTAAATCATTTAAAAGAGAAACTAGAAACAACGATTTTAAATAATACTGGGAAAAAAGTTGAAATAAAAGGGAATATAAATTTCAGTTTATTAGGAAAAATTACATTAGTTGCGAATAATGTAGTTTTTGAAAATGGTAATATAAATTGGGTAAGGTTTGGTATACCTTTATTAGATATATTTCATCCTAGTATTGCTGAGCTATCAAATAGAATCGTTATAGATGGTGGATTTATAAAGTTAGAATCACTTAAGTCTATAAATTACACTTATAAAATGGATATTAAAAATTTTGTTATAGAGTATAAAAATAAGAAATGTGTAATTGAAAATGGAACAATCTTTAAAGATAATTTTATTGGAAATATATATATTAATAATATTTTGTACAATGCAAATATTACAAGTAATGAATTTACTATTAATGATTTTAATAATGGTATAAATATTTATGGAAATTCGTATAAAGATGGATCTATAAAAGGAAAATTAATATCTAAAATAAATTTAAAAAATGTTTTTAGTATAGAAAATATTGAATTGCCAGATCTAAATAATTTTAAAAGTGAATTTTATTGGAACGGAGAAAATAGTTTAAGAATATATAATATAAATTCAGATGAAATAACTGGAGAAATCTTATTTGAAGATGGAATATTAAGAGATATTAATTTGAATGCTTTAAATTTAATATATGATATGTCTTTTATATTATCAAATAAGATCCCTATCTCTAATTTAAACTTAGATATTAATTTTTATGGAAAGCTAAAACTTAAAGAAAAGATATTTAGTCATATAAAAGCAAAAGTAAAAAGTGTTAACTCAAAAGTTTTTATAGAAAATATAATTGCGGATACTACTTCATTAAATGGTGGAAATATAACAGACGTTGGTGCAAATAATATTAATCTAGAAACTGAAGTTGATGGTATTAATTTAAAATGTATTTTTTCTGGAAATATAGATAATTGGATTTGTGATTCTTTAAAATATGCTGATTTTAAAGGTAGTCTTGTAAATAAAGGAAACAATTTTGAATTAACAATAGAATCTGATAAAAATATGCCTGATTATAAGTTTTTAGAAAATAAATTAAATAAATTAGGCTCAAAAGGTTTGATTAAATTTAAATTTTCAGATACTAAAGGGGAGATTATATTTAATAATAAAAATATAGAATCTAAATACGATTTTGTAAGAAATAAGAGTTTAAGATGGGTAAATAAAAAATTGAGTTTTTTACCTGATTTTATACTTGATGAAAAAGGAGATTTTAGTTGGAAAAATGATTCAATATTTTTTGAACCATATTCCCATAATTTTTCATTGCTTATAAAGGAAAATAGTTTTTATTTAAATGGAAATAATGTAAAAAAAATATTTAAGAATGTTGATTTACCATTTGTAAAAGATAATTTACATTTTTCAATATCTGGTAATTATAGTAATTCAAATATATCTAATTTAACCATTACTATAAATGGTTATAATTTTACGGGTAGTTTAACAGATAATAATATTACTTTATGGTCAGAATTTTTAGATATAGATAATTTTATACAAAAAGAATATTTTGATAATTATGATGAAAATCAGTTTATATCCCAAGATCCAATAATACTAATTTTCAAGTTTCCGTTTAATTTATCAATATCTATTGATAAATTACTTTATAATGGAATGCAGTACTCAAAATTCACATATTCCTTAAATGACAATAAACAAGTATTTTCTATATCTGATAATGAACAAGGTAGTTTACTTACAGATATTATAAAATCTGATAATAATTATGATATAACAGTAAAACTCAATAGATTTAAAATATTAAATAAGTTTTTTACATTTTCTTCACCATTAAATATAAAAGGTAGTTTATTAACAGCTGAAATTAAATTAAATACTAATGGAAATATAGCATATGATATTTGGAATAATATGAATGGAAATATGAACCTTTCTTTTGAAGGAGGTTTACTAGAAGGTTTAGGAGTTGATAATTTTTATTCTTCATCTGATAGTATAACTATATTAAATGCTGAAAGGATGTTATCTGATTTAATAGAAGGTGGAGAATCGAGAATTAAAAAATTAAATATTACTGGTGATTATAATTCTGGTATATTTAAAACATCTTTACCTTTTTCTTTATCTCTTTATCATAGTGATATATATGGTGATTTAACTTTTAATAATAAAAGATTAACATCTAATATTAAGTTAATATTAAGAGGATCAAGTCCACAGCCAGAGCCAATAGATATAATTATATATCAAGATGGAAAACGAGCATATTCGTTATCTGCTATAATGACAAATTTTGATCCAGATTTTCTAAAGAATTTTGTAAAGTCTCATAACAAATTTTAATTCATTATAATGTGTATATTTTATAATAATTAAATTGTTAAGAACTTTTATTAATTTTTTTTACGAACTTGAATATGAACATCACGAAGTTGTTGTTCTGTAACTTCCTGAGGTGAACCAAGCATTAAATCCTGTCCGCGTTGATTTGTTGGAAAAGCAACAATTTCACGTAAATTATGTTCTTTTAATATTATTTGTATAAGCCTATCAATTCCAAATGCGCAACCTCCATGAGGTGGAACTCCATATTGAAATGCTTCGTACATACCTGCAAATTTTTCTTTTACAGTATCTTCATTATAACCGGCTATTTCAAAAGCTTTTATCATATTTTCTGGATTATAATTACGAAGTCCACCGCTACAGATTTCACTGCCATTTAATACCATATCAAATTGATTTGCTTTTATCTTTAAAGGATCTCCTGATAAATCTCCTTTAGGAAGTGAAAAAGGATTATGTCCAAAATCTATAGTACCTGTTTCCTCATTTAGTTCATACATAGGAAAGTCTTCTATCCAACAAAGACGAAATTCATTTGGATCTATTAATTCTAATTCTTCTGCTATTTTTGTCCTAAGTTTACCTGCAAGTTTTGCTATTTTATCTTTTGTTTCACATATAAAGAATAATGTTGAATTATCTCCAGATATTTTTCTTAATTTATCTATACTTTCTTCGGTTAATTTTTTTGCAATTGGTCCCTTTACTTCTTCACCAAAAGTAATATACGCAAGTCCACCAAGTTCTAAATCTTTTATTGCCCATTGTCCTAATTTATCAAACCAACTACGTGGTTTAGAATCTGAATTTGGTGCAGGGACACAACGGATAATTTTACCCTCTTTAATAGCGTTTGCAAAAATTTCAAAACTACTATTTTCAAAAATATTTGTTACATCAGATATTTTTAATGGATTTCTTAAATCTGGTTTATCTGAACCATAGATTAACATTGAATCAGAGTATGAAATATGTGGGATGTCATTGATTAATTTTGCATCTTTAACAAATGTTTTTATAAGTGTTGGTATTAATTTATTTCCAATCTCCTGTATTTCATTTACTTCTACAAAAGACATTTCTATATCTAATTGATAAAATTCCAATAATCTATCTGCACGTAAATCTTCATCTCTAAAACATGGTGCTATTTGAAAATATCTATCAAAACCTGATATCTGTAGTAATTGTTTGAACTGTTGAGGAGCTTGTGGAAGTGCATAAAACTTACCATGATGATTTCTTGATGGAACTATATAATCTCTGGCACCTTCAGGGCTTGATACTGTAAGAATAGGGGTTTGAAATTCAGAAAATCCCATTTCCCACATTTGATCTCTTAAAAATTTTATTATTTTATTACGATTTAAAATATTTGAATGTAGAGAGTTTCTGCGAAGATCTATATATCTGTGTTTAAGCCTTAAATCTTCTGCAACTGATGAATCATCATTAAATACTTGAAAAGGTAGAATTTCTGAATTTGTAAGAACTTCGAAGGAGTCTGCTTTTATTTCAATTTCTCCAGTAAATAAATTCTCGTTAATAGCGTCCTTTTCTCTTGCAATTACTGTCCCATTTACTTTAATAACAGATTCACTACGTAATTTTTCTAATTCATTAGATACATTATCAAAAACTATTTGAGTAATACCATAATTATCACGTAAATCTATAAACAGAAGTCCACCATGATCGCGTTTACGATGAACCCAACCAGATAAAATAACATTTTCTCCAATATTATTTTTATTAAGTTCTCCGCATGTATTTGTTCTGTATTTAGATTTTAATGATAACATATAACGACCTTTATATACTGAGGTTTAGTTATAGCACTTAATAATAAGTTTATCAATATATCAATTATTAGATAACATGAAGTTTAACATATTTTCTTCATCTTTTCCTGTAATTTTAATACTTGTATTTGTGTTTGTAGGTATATAGTTCATAGCTGAACATGCAAGAATTGGAAGATATGAATCTATATCATTACTAGAGTCATAAATTGATGTTATTATATTCCATAGTTCATTATTATTTAAATCAACAGCTGTAATATATAACCATTTATTATAATCTGTTACATTATAAGTCTTAGATATAGATGAAGAACCTGTATATCGACCTTCATATTGGCTAAAATAACCATCATCGTAATTAGCTTTACTATTAGATTTTGTAACTTGGTGTGTATAAGATTTTAATCCATAAGAAAAAACAATCTTGCAATTTATTTCTGTTTCTTTAGATGATAGTACGACTCCTATATTTTTTAGAATTTTTTCTACATATTTTACAGCTCTTGAATCACTTATAGATTTACTTTCATTTAACAATTCAAGACTACAAATATTATTATTTTTAATATCTTCATATCTTTTAGATTGTGATTTTATGTTTACTGTATGGTATGCACATCCAGAAATAAATAATATGATTATATATTTAAAAGCTTTCATAAATTAAAATACTAACTCTACAAAAAAAAAAATATATATATATTGCAAGAAAATTTTTAGAATTTTTGTTTTAATGTAAATTCAAATGATATTTTATCAAACTCTTTTTGCCAAATATTAGAAGTTCTTTTTATATACTCAATTCCAACAGATGGAACAAATCCAAAAATATCAAATTTATTATTAGATACATTTAATAAATACTTTTGACTAAAATTTCTCTCTTTAATTTTTCTAAATTTTCCATTTTTTACATAAAAACGTTCTTTATCATAAAAAGACCAATAAATACTAGGCTCGATATATATATTAAATCCATGTGGTAATTCTGCTCCAAATCCAATAGATAAGAGTGGTTTATAATTAGAATATACAGGATCTATCGTATATTCTCTGTCTAATCCAAGTTTTAAACTTAAATATTTACTTGAGTCAATTGAGTAAGAAATTACATTAGTTAAACCATATGTATTACCATTCAATATATTTTCGTATTCATAGTAATTATTTCTATTAAAATGAACATATAAAGAATTTGATAGTTTTCTTGTAAAATCATAATTAAAATTTATTTTAACACCTTTTGAGAAATTATATTCCTCCCAGTCTGTCCAATTTTTAGAGAATGTTCCTGATATCCATATATCAAAATCATCACCTATATATCTTGGACCTGTTGAAAAAGAATAATTTAAGTTATCGAATTTGTGTTTATTGTATATGTTTGTATATATATTGGTATCAGATTTTATTCTTATTTTATCGGTTATTTTAAATTCATAGTTTGCTCCTATTTGAAAATTTAAACCAAAAGCATATTCTGGTTTTGGTAATTGTCTACAAAATATTCCAAAAGAAGTATTAACACATTCTTCACCACCATTTGCTGTATTTATATTATTGTCTGGTGCAATGCCAAAATTAAACCAAAAATTCCAATTTTTATTAAGTCTTATTATTTGTCGATAATAATTCATTATTTTTTTTACATCTGTTGTTAAGTTATCATCTGCCATAGAAAGACGAAGATGATAATCTGCACGGTACCATTGTTTATTTTTCATATAGCATATTGCTAATTCAAAACGGATTCTTGATAAGTTAGGATTTTGATCTAACAGCTTTCTATAAATTTTTATAGCTGTTTCTAAGTCTCCACGATACGCAGAAATTTGTCCTAGTAAAAACCATCTTTCTATTTCTAATTCTTTTTTCTTTAAATTTTTTAGGTTTATTAAAATCTGTTCAGCGTTTTCAAAATTACCATTTTCTACAAAATTTCCAGCTAATTTTATAATCTGTTCTTCATTCATTATAATTTTTTGTTCAGCAAAAACAGCTCTGTAATTACAGAGCTGTAAAATTACTAATAAAGTATATAGTATTTTTTTCAATTAATCTGCTTTTACACCAAAACTAGCTTGAAAAACTTTTTTAACAATGCCGTCTTCTTTTATGTATTCAACATATCCAACAGATTCTGATGCTTTTCCATTTACTCCATAATATTTGGTTTCAAAATTTTTAACATTGTTAGGGGAATTTTCATCAAGTTGAAGATCTTGATTTATTGTATTTCCTTTTGGATTAGTAAATGTAATGGTATTATTACCATTCTTTGCATTAACTTCTACTTTATACCAATTAGAAAAATTCATTTCTAATTTTTCACTTGATTCATTTTGATTAAAAGTCAGCTTTGCTTCGTTATCTTCTAAAGATAAGAAAGAATTATTTTTATTTTTGTTTTCTATTTTGCCAACTGCTTTTCCTTTAAATTCAATTATTCCTGTTAATTGTCCTTTATCAATATTTCTTTCATCAAATCCACCAGCAATTAATGTTAAACCAGATTTATTTTCAATAAGTTCATATTCTTTATTATCTTGTTGTTCTTTAAATCTTCTATCTAAAAAAACAAAATCAGAATATTTTAAACCTATCTCTTTTCCATACATTTTTTGTACAATTTCAAGTTTATGTTTTTTATCTTTTTTTATACCAATACTTTCAGATGTTAAAGTTTCTATTTTATCAAAAGCTTTTCTTTTTTCTTCATCAGTTGGATGTTTCTCTTCTACTTTCTTTTTTAGTTCTTCTTTTAATTTATCTAAAGTATAAGCATAGGTTATTGGTTCATCTTTTATTAATTCTATTCCAGATTTTGATGGATCAAATTCAAAAACAGATAATTTTGATACAAACATATTAGAATCTTTTATTCTTTTTAAATTTTTTACAAGTTCATCATCTATCTCTATATTAGTATCTTTATCAAAAGTTCTTAATCCTTCGATTTTGCCATCTGTATTCATTTTAAAAGAAATATAGTTATTTTGATTTTCAACAATACTATCTGAAGATGTAAATTGAACAGACTCTAATTTAAGATTATCACCATTTGAATCTTTACCTTCTAACATACCAGTAATTAATTTATTACTTTGAATTGGTGTTAAATCGTTTGAATTATTACCACCACCTGCGCAAGCAACAAGCAACATAAATACACTTAATATTGTATATCTTTTCATAATTTTTCCTTAATTTTATTAAAACTTACAGTATTTATATTAAAAAATTACTAAAAGTAAAGGCTTATTCAGTTTTACCACCAAAAGCAGCTTTAAATACTTTTGTATCGTTCCCGCTATCTTCTTTATAGGATATATTACCAACAACCTCACTTGGTTTATTTTTATCTCCATAGTAATTAGTGTCAAATCTTCCATTGGATTTATTTATGAAATCTTTTTGTTCTTCATTTACTTTATTTGTGAACTTAAATTTACCTTTTATTGTTTTTCCTATATCTGAAAATTTAATACTATTACTATTTTCTGATGAATTATCTTTTTTTACTTCTACATCGTACCAGTCTTTAAAACTCATATTTAATGTTTCTGATTGTTTATCAGTATTAAATGTAAATGTTGCATTTTCATCAACTAGGTTCAAGGAATCTGTTTCTCCAGAAGAATGCTTATTTTGAAATAAACCAACAGCTTTACCTTTAAATATAAGATTATTTGTAATTTTTGATTTATCTATATTTTTAGAATTATATCCACCAGAAAAAACATTAAATTCTTCAAATTTATGTAACCTTCTTATAGTTGATTTTTTTATAAATCCAAAATCAGAATATTTAAGATTAATATCTTTACCAAATGATGAAATACTTACTTCTTCTTTATAAGGTTCTGTTTTCATACCAAGACTTTTATCATTTAATTCTTCTATAAGCTTGTTTGCATGCAATGCTTCTGAAGGAGTTATTTTATTATCTTTTTTCAATTTAGTAATCTCATTCTTTAAAGCATTTTTTAGTTTTTCAAGACTGTCTTCATTAACAGAACTTCCTGTATATTTGTCTTTTAAATGTGGAATATCTCCTTTTTTAGGATCATATTTATAAAATAGTTTATCTTGTGATATAAATTTATTTTGATCTGAATATCTTTGATATGTTTCTATATCTTTTCCTGTTGTTTTATCAACGACTCTAAGTTCGTTAATTTTTCCATTTTCATCTAAATTAAAAGCAAAATAATTGTTTTGATTTTCGTATGTAAAACGTGCATCATCAAGTGTATGTTCTGTATCTGTATTTTGAATCATGCCTGTAATAATTCCATTACTATCAAAAGGTGTTAATGATTCTTGGATATTACGTTCATTTTCATTTCCTGTCGTACAAGCATATATTGTAAATAAACTTGTTAAAATTATTAATTTTTTCATTATTTTCTCGTTTCAAACTACTCGTGAAGTATATCATATATGATGTAAATCTTCAAGGTTTGAGCTTTTTATAGTTCAACTCCTAAATCAATAGGATTTAAGGTAGTATCAGAAAAATCACCTCTTGTATTTGGAACTTCTTTTATATATTCTGGTTCTCCAAGCATGTCTTCTAATATAAGTCTTTGACAGCAATAGTGTCCATGTCCAAATGATGCAAATACAGTATTATATTTATTTAAAGCGGTCGCTATATTTTTTATCATAAATGGATCTCTTCCATATCTTACAATTTCATTTGCATAAAAATTATATATGTTTTTGGTTGTAAAAGGTCCTCCAGAATTTAAAGCTTTAATTACATCTTCATCTATTAAATTATTATTTGGAAGTCTTTTTTTTAATATATCTAACATTTGTTTTTTATCTAAATCTGCACATACAAAGGGTATATTCTTTATTGTTGATAAAAATGCAGAATAACTGATTGAATTATCTTGTTGTAAAAATTGTTTTTTTAGTAAAAGTTGTTCTTTGCTTAATTCTATAACAGTTATTTCTGGAATTGGAAGCGTTTTTCCTGAAAAACAGAAATCAACCCTATCAAAAGATAAATTTTTATAATGTATATCCAAATTATACATCAAAGTTTTATTATTTTTCTTAAAAACAGCAATACCTTGAAAGTTTTTTATACTATCTTCATAATTAACATATAAGTCAAAATTTGGAACAAACATTTAAACTCCTATCTATGTAAATTTCGCTTTTTAGTATAAATTTTATTATTTGTCAATAAAATTAATTTTAAATACTGATATACCTTTTTAATATGGTGCCCGTAGCAAGAATCGGACTTGCGCCTAGTCCTTACCAAGGACTTGTTCTACCATTATACTATACGGGCTTCTTAATATTTTATATTAAATATATAAATTAAATCAATTATTCTTTAACTTCTACACTATCAATTAGTTTTTTATCTATTTGTTCAAGTTCAGTTGGTTGAAACTCTGGAGAGTTAACAACTTCATTAGCATCTTCTTGAATAACAATTATATTTTCTTGATTTGTTTTATTTTCTATCTTTGTATTTGCACCAAATATTTTTGATTTATATTTTTTTCTTAAATTTTCTGGTATATCAATGTAATCTATTGGATTAATTCCATCACTTACAAGTTCAATATCATTTTTTATAAGATCTATATTTTTTGATTCAATACTGTAAATTGGTTTTATAAAATCTTTTTTTGTTTGTCTTACAATTCTCTTCCCATTTCCTGTTGTTTCAACTATTTGTAAGGTTCTTTCATTTTCTCCGTTTGGTTTTAGTTTGAACAGCCCATCTATTCCTTTGTATCCACTTGGATCTAGTAAATACATAATTTTCTTTTTATTATCTACTGGCATATTCTTTATTAAATTTACTGCATCAAAAGCAAAAGTATCAAGTCTACTTGGTTTTCTATTTGTTAATTTTTCAAATACTGCAGAAAAATTATCAGATATTTTTGGAAGTGTTGCAAATTTAGAGCCGGACATATTAAAATCTGTACAAACTTCAGAATCATCCCAATTTATAGTTCCATAAAATTTTGCATCTCTATTTTGAATATTAAAATATCTTAAAAAAGATGCAATTGTTTTTGAATCATTCGCATTACCTAAAAATAATATTGCATCGTAAGGAATTTTTCCCAATGTTTCAGATTTTGAAAGTTTTTCTAATTGTTTATTTAATAATTCTTTTTGATTTTCTGATAAATTTTCTTTAATTAAAATATCTGATAAAATTTCTCTTGCTTTATTATTTGCAAGTAATCTTGCATCATACATTGTTGCTTTTTTAACAGATAACTTAATTGAATCAGAATTATTTTCATCATAATAAAAAAGACCTGATAATGGAATATCATAAATAGATGTAGCAACAGTTGCAACACTTGCAAGTAGTTTACCTGAATTATTATTTGGTGCAAAAATAATAACAGATTTTGCTAAATCCCTAGATATTTCTTTTACAATATATTCAACACTTTGTGATGGTATAAGCGTCATTGTCATAATACCATCTCCCAATACTTTACTATCAGATGTAAATGAAAGAACTGGTAATTCGATAGGTTTTATATCTCTTACCATCTTAGTATCTTCAGCAAAAATAGGACCAAGTATGATATCTGGATCATTAGATATAGCTTCTTTAATAATTTTTTGTTTTTTCTCTATATTTCCAGATAAGTCATAAAAGTTAACAGAAATATTTTTATTAGGCTGTAATAATAAAGCGAGTTCTATAGAATGTGTTAAACTTTTTCCGATATTTGAATTTGTTCCACTTTGAGGTAATAAGACAGAGATATTTTTAGGGCTTAATTCTGTTTTTGAAATATTTATATTTTGGTTTTCATCAAAAGTTCCATAAAGTCCTAGACTACTAAAATCATTATTAATAATAGTTGGTTTTTTTGTTTCAGCTTCCTCTATATATTCTGAATGCCATCCATCTTGTTGTACACAACTTGAAAATAAAAAAATGCTTAATAATAAAAATATTTTCTTTAGTATCATCATTTGAAAAACCTGTTTTTTGTAGTATTCTATAATAAAAGGATTTTTAATGCAATCAGGGCTTTATGTAATAGGAACTCCAATAGGAAATATGTCTGATATATCAAGTAGAGCTATTGATACTTTAAAAAATGTTAATTTGATTTTGTCAGAAGATACCAGAGTTTTTTCAAAATTGTCTACTAAATTTAATATAAGTACAAAAAAAATATCATTTCATGAACATAATGAAAAAGAAATGATCCCAGATATAATAGAAAAGTTAGAAAATGGATTGTCAATTGCGATTGTTACTGATTGTGGTATGCCCTCTATTAGTGATCCTGGTTATAGATTAATTAAAGAGTGTAGAGATAAAAATTTAGATGTTTTTATTATTCCTGGTCCAACAGCTGTTATATCAGCTCTTGTTTTATCTGGCTTTCCTACAGATAGATTTACTTTTTGTGGTTTTTTTGATGAAAAGAAAGTTAAAGACGATAATAAAATAAGACATACTATTATATATTATGAGAGTCCTAAAAGAATTAATAAAACTATTAAGATTTTATCTCAATTTATGCCAGAAAGACGAATTGCAATTGTAAGAGAAATAACAAAAATTCATGAAGAAACTATTATAGGATACCCTGCAGATCTTATAGATTTAAATTTAAAAGGTGAAATAGTTATAGTAATAGAACCTGCAAAAGAAGTCAGGTTATTAAGTTCTGAAATATCTAGTATAATTGATGATATATCTAAGGATATGTCTGTTAAAGATTTGTCTTTTAAATATTCTAAAGAGTTAGGTGTTTCAAAAAAAGAAATATATAATAAATTGGTTAATAAATAATATATGATAAGTTTTATTGGAAGTTTTGATAATATTAATAGTATTCCAAGTATTTCTTTAGATAAATATGCTTTTATAGGAAGAAGTAATGTTGGTAAATCTTCTCTTATAAATTCTATTGTTGATAGAACTATTGCGAGGATATCAAAAACACCAGGAAGGACAAGAAATATAAATTTATTTAATATTAATGATAAAGTTATTTTAGTTGATTTACCTGGTTATGGTTATGCTGTAGCATCAAAATCTGATAGAAAATATTGGAATTTAAGACTAGAAGAATATTTAAAGAAAAAAGATTTAAAACTTCTTTTTATTTTAATTGATTCAAGAATAGGACTTAAAAATTCAGATATCGAATTTATAAAATTTTGTGATTTTTATAGAATAAATTATCAACTTGTTTTAACCAAAAAAGATAAGAAAGTAAAAGAAAAATATAGTTTAAATATAGATACAAGTATCCATATAACTATGAAAGAAGAAATATTAGAAACTTCATCTAAAACAAGACTTGGTATAGATAGATTACGTGAAATTATAGGTGTAAAATGAATTTTTATTATTCATCTAATCCATCAAATTTACAGGATGCTTTGTGGAAATTATTAGAGTCTGATATAGATTGTTTATCAGATTGTATAATATTTTTACCAACACTTAGAGCAATTAAGACTTATGAAAAATTTATTGTTGATAAAATAGGAGGTTCTTGTGTACTCCCTAAATTTATGGTTCTTGGTCAAGAAAGTGATTCTAATAATAATTTAGAAGCAGATAGTATTAGTGATTTAGAACAGACAATAATATTATCCATATTTTTAAAAAGAATACCATCTATAGGAACTTTTTCTTTTTCATTACCTATATCAAAAGAAATAATTTCTATTAAAAATAATTTAGAAAGTGAAAATATAGATATATCAAATCTTGACTGGTTAAAGTTAATAGGAAAAGATTATTCAAAGTTTTTTCAAATAAAAGCTAAATACATCAACTATACTTCTAGGGTATTAAAAGATATTATTCAAAATAAGATAACGCAGCAAAAGAAAAGAAATTTAAATATTTTATTATCGAAAGATATTTTAGATAGATACAAAAAAGTATATGTTTGTGGAGTTATTCCTTCTAACGTTTTTGAATTCGATTTAATAAAATATATTGCAGAAAAAAATAATAGTCATATTATTTTACCTGGAAAAATATCTGGTTCGGAAGAAGATTTAGAATTAGAAACTAATCCATATTATTTAGAATATAAATTATTAAAAGATTTGAATATATCAATATCTTCTTTACAAGAAATTGAATTAAATGAAGAATCTAATATAGATTATTTAAATTTAGCTTTTAGAAATTCATTTATTAATATTGATAAAAGACCAAAGAAAAAACTTATTGAGTTTGATAAACAATCTGATGAAGTAAGTTATATTACAGAAGTTACTAAAGAAGCTGTAAAAGAAAATAAAAATGTTTTAATAGTTGTTCCAAATAATTCAATAATAGAAAGATTAAAACAATCTTTTATAAATAATTTAATAGATGCTAATTTTTCTGTTAAAGAATCTTGTGAATTCTCTTTTTTGGGAAGATCTATTTTAAATTTGTTAGATTCTTTTATAGAAAAAAACAAAAATGATTTTTTATTAGAATATAATTTAAGCAATAAAAATTTATATTTAACAATATTATCTTTAATAGATAAAAATTTTGATAAATTAGAACCAGGGTTTGATTACAATAAACCAGAGATAGCAAAAATTTTAAGAGAATTAAAAAATATCTCTAGTATATTTTCAAAATATAAAATTCACTTAGAAGATTGTGATGCAAGATTAATAATTTCATATTTGCTATCTAATATATATATAAATGAACAATTTATAGAAAGAAAAGTTTCTGTCCTAAGCAGTTTAGAATCTAGAATGCAAAAAGCAGATATAGTAGTTATATCAAGTTTAAATGAAAAAGAATTTCCTTCTGTATCAAAAGATTATTGGTTGCCTAAAAATATACTTAAAAAAATTGGTGTTTTAACAGAAAAATCAATTTCCATATCATCACTTGATTTTATAAATTTATCATGTGCACCAGATGTTTATTGGTTGAGAAGTAGAGTATCTGATAGTGTAAAGACTATAGAAAGTCGTTTTTTATCTCGTGCAAATTTAATATATGAAGAAACTCAAAAGAATATTACAGATAATGATTTTTATTTAAAGAAAGTTTTAGATAAAAATAATATTAAATATTTACCTCTTATAAAGACAGTAGCAGCTCCTTTGTCTGATAAATCAAATGTATTTGTTACAGATTTAGATTTTCTTGTTCATAATCCTTATGCTTTTTATGTTAAGCATATATTAAAATTAAAATATAAAGAAGATTACTTTGAAAATCAAAGTTATAAGGATTTTGGAATATTAGTACATTCTATATTGGAAGATTATGTAAAAAATCCCAATATAAATGTTTTAGAGATTTTTCGAAAATCAGCAAAAGATGTATTAAATAAATATGAACTTTCTGAAAACAATATTATATTTCAGTTTTGGAATAAAAGATTTGAAAATATAGTACAGAGAATACCAGATTTGCTTGGTGATAAAATAGGCGCAGCAACAGAAATAAAGGGTAAGGTTATAATTTCAGGAAGAACAGTAGAAGCAAGAGCAGACATTGTTTTAAGTGATAGAGTAGTTGATATAAAAACTGGAGAAGTTCCATCTCAAAAATCTTTAGAAAATGGAAACTCTCCACAACTTCCAATTGAGGCTTTTATTCTTCAAAATTCTGGTTTTCCAATTAAGTATAATTCTTCAGATATTTGTCCAATTATAGAGTTTTTACAATTAAAAAATAAAAAAATAAAACCTGTTCTATATAGAGGTGAAGTTGCTTATAAATTTATAAAGGCATCAATAGAAAAGATTAAAGAATTATTTGCAATATATTCAAAGGATTTTACAGAATATGAATATTTCATAACAAGCGATCGTAGATATAAAATCTATGATGATTTGTACAGATTAGAAAATTAATTATATTTCTAAATAAAGTCCACAATGATCTGTTGGTTTATTTTCTTTTCTTGGTGATAAATCTATCTCACATTTTTTTATAATTTTTTGTGCAGATAAATTTGTAAGGAAATAATCAAGTCTAAGTCCTTGATTTTTTTCTAAACTGTTAAAGCCTCTGTATCCATACCAAGTATAACCAATATCTGTCGGGTGTCTTTTTCTCCATTCGTCAACCCAACCACTATCAAGCCAATTTTGCATAATATTACGAGCTTCTACTGCTGATATACTTGAACCAATATAATTTTTAGGATTCCAGATATCATTATCGGTTATTGATACATTAAAATCACCTGCTATTATAACATTCTCATCTGATTTTAAATAAGTATTAATATATTCTGTAAAACTATTCATCCATTTTAATTTATATTCAAATTTTGGTGATTCTATGTTATCCCCATTTGGCATATACACATTTATTAAACGAATATTCCCATTAACTACAGCTTCAATTAGACGAGAATTTTCATCTATAAAATTTGGAAGACCATAAATTACATCCTCAACTGAATATTTTGAAAGTATAGCAACACCATTCCATGTTTTTTGACCAAATACTTTGATATTATATCCAAATTCATCTAATAAAATGTATGGAAAATTATGATTATCTACTTTTAATTCTTGTAATAAAATAGTGTCATAATATCCTTCTTTTAATATTTTTATTAGGCTATTTATATGAGCTCGTATTGAGTTAATATTTAAAGTCAGTATTTTCATATTTGAATATCTTTTTTTTACATCTATAATACACAATATTACAATTAATTAAAGTAGTTTTTATTGTGGAGTTATCATATGAATATGTTTCAATTATTGGAAAAGACTGTAGAAAAATACGGAGATCAAACTTTTCTACTTAGAGAAAATATATCATACAGTGAATTTTTATATCTTGTAAAATTAAGAGCAAATACTTTACATAAAGATGGTGTCTCAAAAGGTGATGTTGTTGGTATTCTTTCTCATAATATACCAGAATTTCCAATAACTCTTTTTGCTATATGGTATTTGGGTGGCAAATGTTTGTTGTTAGATACAAATTTAACACCTCTAGAATATACAAATATGACAAATCTTACAGATTGTAAGTTTGTTTATGGTGAAAAAAAATTATTTTTTAAAACGGATGATTTTAAATTTTTTGATATTTGTGTAAAAGACAAAGAAATAAATAATAATTTAAAACCAGAATTTATAGAAGCTTTTGATATAGCAACTTTATCTTTTACATCAGGTTCTACTGGAATACCTAAAATAGTTCCACTTACTCATTTTAATCTTATTGAATGTTCAAATTCTTTAGAATCTATGAATAAGTGGATTAAACCAGGGGATATAATGTATGGATTTTTACCTATGTATCATGTTTTTGGTTTTGCTGTTGAATTACTTGCAACAATTCATTATGGAGCAAGTGTTTTATTACAACCAACTGTAAATCCAAAAGAAATATTAGATGATTTTGCTAAATTTAAACCAAATATAATACCTGCAGTTCCAAGAGTTTGGGAGGTATTTAGAAATAAAATAATTGATACAGTTAAGTCAAAAAATAAATGGTGGTTAGTATCAATAATTTTAAAATATGGAAAAATTTTAGAAAAGATTGGTTTAAGGTTTTTAGTTAAAAAAATTCAGCAACAAATTCTTGATGTTTTTGGTGGAAAAGCAAGATTATTAATTGCTGGAGGTGCTGCTACAAAACCAGAGGTCGAAACTTTTTATGAGAGACTTGGACTTACTTTTATACAAGGTTATGGATTAACAGAAACTGTTGGTCCAATATGTATTTCTAAGCCAACTAAAAATAGACTTCCTTTTGCGTTTGGATCAACAACATTAAATAATGAGTTTGAAATAAGAGATAAAAATGAAGATGGTGTTGGTATTTTATGGCTTAAAGGGCACCAAGTATTTAATGGTTATATGAATAATGATAAAGTTAATAAAGAATCTTTTGATGACAAAGGATTTTTTAATACAGGTGATTTAGTTAGTTTAGATAAAAATGGAGAGTTGCATTTTGCAGGAAGAAAAAAACAGGTAATTGTTTTAGATTCTGGGAAAAATGTTTACCCTGATGAATTAGAAGCTTTATATATTCAAATACCAAAAGTTAAAAATGTTGCAGTATTTGAACATAGATTAAAAGATAAGGCTGTTGCCTATGCTGTATTTAGTGTAGAAGATGGGACAAGTCTTGATTATATATTTGATCAAATATCTTTATCTAATAAAAAAATAGCTAGTTATAAATGGGTTACTCATTTTGCTATTACAAATGAAGATCTACCACTTACAAGTACTCAAAAGATTAAACATCATGTAGTAAAAAAGAATCTTATAGATGGTTTGTATCCAGAGTCCAGAGATTGATTATTTTCCAAGACAAAGTGAAGAAAACATTAAATCCATTGTTTCATCAACAGTTATAATTCCAGTTGCTTTACCAAGGGAATTTGATGCGTACTTTATTTGCTCTGATAGAATATCAAAATCTATACTTGTATTTGATATTGAGGTTTTTAACCAATAAACTGCATCATTTAGTAAATCTCTTACTCTTCTTGTTATCATAATGAAGTTATCTTGTGTATCTATATTTTCTTCTATTTTTTTTGTAATAGCATTTATTAAAGTATCAAAACCAATATTATCAGAAGCCGACAAATAAATTGTATTTTTTTCTTTTTCTATTTGTCCTTTTACTAAATCACATTTGTTAACTATTAGTATAGTTTTTTTATCAATATCTGTTTCCTTTATATTTTTATTTGGAGTAATAACTTTTAAAATTATATCTGATTTTTCAATTTCATTAAATGTTTTTGATATACCTATATTTTCAATAGTATCATTTGTTTCTCTTATTCCAGCTGTATCAGATAGATGAATTAGATAACCATTAATATCAATATCTGCACTTATAACATCTCGAGTTGTTCCAGGAATATCAGAAATAATTGCTCTTGATTCTCCAATAATTTTATTAAATATAGATGATTTACCAACATTAGTTTCACCAATAATAGATATATTTATACCGTTTTGGATTTTACTAACATTTTCAAAATTAGATATAACTTTATTAATTTTTATATATAAATTTTTAATTTTATTTTTTATATTTTCTTCAATATTATCTGGTAATTCATCAGATGGATAATCAGATATAGCTGAAGAATAAGCACATATTTCCAGCATTTCATTACGCCACATTGATATTATATCTGAATTTGTACCTGTAAGGTTAGATATTGCAAGTTTATGTTGTTTTTCAGTTTTGGCTTCTAATATATTGATAAGACCATCAACTTCTATTAAATTCATTTTGTTATTATAAAAAGCTCTTTTTGTAAATTCACCTGGTTCAGCAATTCTTAAGTTCAAATTATCTAAAAGTTTAAATATTTTATCTATTACAGCTTTTGATCCATGAGGGTGTATTTCTA
The DNA here is from genome assembly GCA_963540515.1 of uncultured Alphaproteobacteria bacterium. GTDB lineage: Bacteria > Pseudomonadota > Alphaproteobacteria > Rs-D84 > Rs-D84 > JAFGMC01. The sequence continues at coordinate 58,442 of CAUTNA010000001.1, read as the reverse complement.
TAACATCTTCTCCAGTTGATGAATGTGGGCTTTTGAAGTAAATACAAATACATTCGTCAATTAGTTCATTATTTAAATCAAGCAATTTTACAAAATATGCAAATCTTGGATTTGGTTTTTTTTTATTAGATAATTTAGTGAATAAATCATAAAGATTTTCTCCACTTATTCTTATAACAGATATACCGCTTTTTCCTTTAGCACTTGATAGTGCGTATATTGTATCATTCATTTTGATTCACTTATTTTTTTTAATGCAATTGGAATTAATTTTTCTAGCTCTAGATTTGAATTGGCTGAAATTATTTCATCTACTAAATTTGTAATTTCTATTCTTTTATAACCAAGTGCTTCTAGTGCAGATAACAATTCTGAATAATTTGATGAATTACTATTTTCTTGTATAATTTGTCTTGAATTAAATAATTCTGTTTTGGATTTGAATTCCAATAATATTTTTTCAGCCATTTTTTTTCCAACACCTGGAACACTTGATATAAGTTTATAGTCCTGTGAAATAATTGCTTTATAAAATAGATCTAATTTTAAAGATCTTAAAATTGATAAAGCCAGTTTTGGTCCTATAGATGATATAGAAATTAAAGAATTAAAAAGATCTTGTTCGGAATTTGTTTTAAATCCAAATAATTTAATATAATCTTCACGAACTATTGTTTCTATCCACAAAGATACATTTTCTCCAATGTTGAACGAATAAGGTGTAAATACTTTATAACCAATTTGAGCAATCATAATTACTATGAAGTCATCTTCAATATAATCAACAACTCCTTGCAATTTAGCTATCATTTGTTATCCTTTTCAAAAATACTACTTTATTAATAATGAAAGGTCAAAACTTATGTCAGGACATAGTAAGTGGCATAATATTATGCATAAAAAGGGTGCAGCTGATGCTGTAAGAAGTGGGTTATTTACAAAACTTGCAAGAGAAATAACTATGGCAGCTAAATTAGGAGATTCTAATCCTGATAATAATCCAAGATTAAGATTAGCTGTTTTAAACGCTCGTAAAAATTCTATGCCAAACGATAATATTAAAAGAGCAATAGAAAAAGCAAGTGGTGCTAATGTTGAAAATTTTGAATATGTAAGGTATGAAGGATATGGTCCTGGTGCCGTTCCTATTATAGTTGAAGCTTTGACTGATAACCCACGAAGAACTGTTCCAGAAGTCAGAAGTATATTTTCAAAAAATGGTGGAAATATGTCTGAAGAAAATTCTGTTGCTTTTTTATTTACACGTGCTGGACAAATATACTATCCAATAACTATTAATAAATCTTTAGATGATATGATGTTAATAATTATGGATGCAGGAGCTGAAGATATAGAAAACTCAGAAGATGGTTATATAATTACAACAAAAGTTGATAATTTTATGGCTGTTCAAAAAACTTTATCAGAAGTTCTTGGAGAACCAGACAAAGCAGAACTTACTTGGATAGCAAATTCTCCTGTAGATGTAGATGATGAAACATATTCTAAACTTGAAAAATTAGTTGAATGTTTAGAAGAGAATGATGATGTACAAAAAGTAATAGCTGCTGTTGCTTAAATTTATGACAAGAATTATTGGTATAGATCCTGGTTTATTACATACTGGTTGGGCCGTTATTGATAACATTGGAAGTAAAAGAGTTTATGTTGATAGTGGTGTAATATTACCAGATCCTAAAAAAAATTTACCAGAAAGATTAAGTTTTATTTTTAACAAAATATCAGAGATTTGTAATTTATTTAAACCAAATGAATGTTCTATAGAAATTACATTTGTAAATCAAAATCCAAAAACTACTTTATTACTTGGACATGCTCGTGCATCTGCAATTGTTGCTGTATCAAATTTAAATATTCCTATTTATGAATATGAACCAAATAAAATAAAAAAGGCTTTAACGGCATCTGGACATGCAGATAAAGAACAAGTTTATAAAATGATTAATATACTTATGCCAGAGGCTTTTTTAGGATATAAAAAAACAAGTGATGAGGTTGATGCTATTGCAATTGCAATAACTCATTCTAACATTTCAAAATTAATTTCTTAAACAAATTATTTTTTTATTGAAACTTTATTTACAATATTTGTCCCATAAAATTTATTTATTTTTTCTTTGATAGTATCTAGTTTATAAGATATTTCTAATGAAAAAGCTGGGTTTAATAATTTTATAGATATGTTTATTTTTTTATCTGTTGTTTTGGTAATAGTATTGAGTTTTATCATATTTGATAATTCATCACCTATAACTTTACTCCAATTATTTACAAGATCAGAACTAGATACGCTAATTTTTAGTATTTTTAAAACAGTCCCCAAACTTGAAGCTAATGTTTGAGGACTTTCAGTTCTTTTTAATAATTTATTATTATCTTGCATTCTTACCTTGGCATTAAAACATATATCTCACCATCACTGTGTTGACCATGAGCAATTCTGTATGCTTTATCTCCTGTACCAAAAAATATATCTGCACGTATCCATCCTTTTATTGCATTTCCCGTATCTTGTGCCATTACAAGTCTTGAAAATTTACTTCCATCAGATAAATTTGTATTTATATACATAGGGAGTCCTAAAGTATATATGGAATCATCCACAGCAATACTACGTATTTTAGAAAGAGGTGTTCCAAGTTTTCCGATTACTTCTGGTGGTACAGAAATATAAAAGTATATATACCTTTGATTGTTGTATATTACTTCTTTTGCAAGGCTTGGTCTTGATTTTAAATATGTCCAAACAGAATCTGCAGAATATCCTCCATCTGGTCGTATACCTTTTGCTTTTAATTGTTCACCAATAGATTTAAATGGCATATCATTTACACCTGCAAAATTTAGTTTTACAAGTGTTCCATCTTCAAGACGAAGCATACCACTACCTTGTATTTGTATATTTTGAACATCTACTAAATTTGCCCAATACAAAATTTTACCAATTCTATTGTTTACGATTGTTCTTTTAGGAACTCCTTTAAAATTTCTTCCATCTGTCGGCAGCCCCATAATAGGTTCATTACAAGAATATGTTTGTGTTTTACAAGCTGGTATAATAGGTGAATAATAACCTGTAAATTTACCTTTAGAATTTCCAAAATTATCATAAACTTTATAAACATCAAAGTTTCTTTCAAACCATTCTCTAACTATTTTATTATTTGAATTAAGAGATGGTAAATTATTACATTTTTGTTCGAATAATTTTCTATTTGGTACTACTTTACCAGAGTATTGGATTTTAGCTTTACAACTATTTCTGAAAGCTTGCATAGCATATCTTAAATCATCTTTATTCCAATTAGGAAGATTAGAAAAAGAAGTTTTTACTAAATTAGAAGATACTCTTGTTTCATTTCCGTAATCTTCTTTAGATCGTTGAGAAAATTGAACACTGAGATCGCATGAAGTAAGTATAAAAGATAGTATCAATAAATTTAATACATTGAAAAATTTAAGTTTTCTTAACATTTTAATCCTTAATCTTGTAAAAAATTGGTTTTACTGATATATTATCATAAATTTAATTTTTAAAAAAGGGTGAATAATGAAACAGTTTGAAATAATATATCAATTTCTAAAAGATATTTCTTTTGAAAGTCCAAATGTTCCAGATTTATTTTTTAAAAAAGATGGTGGAGAATCTAAAATTGAAACAGAGGTTTATACTCAAATAAAAGGTGCAGACAATAATGTTTTTATGGTTGATTTAATAATAAAATTACACTCTAAGTTGGATAAAGATTCTAAGTCTGTATTTTTAATAGATTCTACATATTCTGCTTTAGTAAAATTAACTGATGAAAAAGCTGATGATGAAACAAAAAAGAAAATACTTTTAATTGATGTTCCAACAATGATATTTCCAGTTGTAAGAAGTCTTATTTTAAATTTAACCGGTGAATCTGGTTTTCAACCTTTCTTTATACCACCATTTGATTTCGAAAAAGTGTATGAGGAACAACAAAAGAATAAAAAATAAAAATATATAAAATGGCTAGAGATAAATATTTATCTATTAGAAGTTTTGTAAATGGTTTTTCATTTGCAAACTTAGGTCTTTTTACTGGTTTTGCTGGAGGTGTAATTGGATCGGTATATTCTTTAGTATTACTTGATATATTTAAGAATCCAGTAGCAATAGGTATTTACATATCTATATATTCTTTATTTTGTATGTTTATATCCTTATTTGCTAATGAAGTATTTAAATATATTTCTAAAGCTAAAATATTTTATTCTGCTCTTCTTACTCTTTCTATTGGTCATTTTTTATTAGGTTTTTCAATAAAACCAGAAACATTTATTTCTATTGATTATATTTGTGGAATAGCCAGTGTTTTTATAGGAATTTTAATTCCTCTTTTTATGGTTGATTTTTCAAAAGATGTTGGTATAGCGAGGTTAAATGCAAGATATTATTTATGGATAAATATTGGTGCATTAATTGCACCAAGTATTTCAATGTTAATTGCTTCAAGCTTTAATAATAGAAGTGTTTTTTTTGTAACTTCTTTTGTTTATTTAATTTGTTTATTTGTTTTTAAATTTTTTGGAATAATACAAGAAGATAAAAAAATAAAAAAAATAAATACAAGATCTACAATAAAATCACTTATAAAAAATGTAATTTCTTTTTTTTATCATCCGTCTTTAGTCAGTTCTTACTTTATAAATTTTGGCTATTATGCTCTTTATACAATAAGGAATTTATATGTTCCAATAACTGTTATAGAAAATGGTTTTAGTAAAGGAACTCTTGGAGTAATTTTAACAGTTGGTATTCTTCCCTATATATTAATGTCAGAGTTTATTGGTAAAATTGCAAGAAAACGTGGTATAAAATTGCCAATGTTTATTGGTTTTATATCTTTTGGTATTTTTGCATTTTTAGCTTCTTTTATCAAAGGTTGGTCTCTTTTAGTTATATTTATTTTATGGAGATTTTCTGGTGCTATTATGGAGCCTGTTCATGATTTGTTTTTTTTTGAAAGTGTTAAACCAAATGCAAAAGCAAGATATTATGGTATATTTAAAACAGCAAGAAATTTGACAAGTTTTATAGTTCCTGTATTAACTTCTCTATTTATATTTATTTTAGGAGGAACACAAGGGGTTTGGATTGCAGCAACAATAATATCTTTTATTTCTGCATTAATTGTACTATATAGATATAATACAAAAAGGTAATCTATGGCAAAGAAAGAAACAAAAACACAGAATATAGCAGAAAAAAATCCAGCTTTAGAAGCTGCTCTTGCACAGATTCAAAAAGCTTTTGGTAAAGAAGCTATAATGAAAATGGGAGATGGAAACCATCAGAATATAGAAGCTATTTCTAGTGGTTCTGTTGGTTTGGATATAGCTCTTGGTATTGGTGGTTATCCAAAAGGAAGAATTGTTGAAATTTTTGGTCCAGAGAGTTCTGGAAAAACAACTCTTGCTTTGCATGCTGTTGCCGAATCTCAAAAAAAAGGTGGAACCTGTGTTTATATAGATGCTGAGAATGCTTTAGATCCATCTTATGCTAAAAAATTAGGTGTAAATGTTGAAAATCTTATTATTTCTCAGCCAGATTCTGGGGAACAAGCTTTAGATATAGCAGATACTTTAATAAAATCTGGTGCGGTAGATGTTGTTGTAGTTGATAGTGTAGCGGCTCTTGTACCAAAAGCTGAATTAGAAGGAAATATTGGTGATACACATGTTGGAACAACTGCAAGGCTTATGTCTCAATCTTTGAAAAAATTAGCGGGTAGTGTTTCAAGAAGTAATGCTCTTCTTATTTTTATAAATCAAATTAGAATGAAAATTGGTGTTATGTTTGGGTCTCCTGAAACAACGAGTGGTGGAAATGCTTTAAAGTTTTATGCATCTGTTAGATTGGATATAAGAAGAACAGGTCAAATAAAAGATAAAGAAAATGTTATAGGAAATGAAACAAGGGTAAAAGTTGTAAAAAATAAAGTTGCTCCTCCATTTAGAACTGTTGATTTTAAAATAATGTATGGAGAAGGTATATCTAAATCTAGTGAGATTTTAGATATGGGTGTTAAAAATGATATTATTGAAAAAGCTGGAAGTTTTTATTCATATAATGGAGAGAGAATAGGACAAGGCGAAGCTAATGCAAGAAATTGGCTAAAGACAAATCCTGATATTGCAGAGGAAATTTTAAGTAAGATTATGGATAAATCAAGTGGTATAGCTGAATCCATGATATCTGATTCAAGTGATATAGTAGAAAGTATAGAAGAGTAGGGAGCTTAGGAGTATTTATGGCGAAAATATCTGTAGTTATACCAGTTTATAATGTTGAGAAGTTTTTACCAAGATGTTTGGATAGTGTTTTATCACAGACTTTTGATGATTTTGAAGTAATATGTGTAAATGATGGTAGTCCTGATAATTGCGACAAAATATTAAAACAATATGAGAATAAAGATAAAAGAATAAAAGTTTTTAAAAAAGAAAATGGTGGTCTTTCAGATGCTCGTAATTTTGGGATTTCAAAAGCAAGAGGCGATTATATTTTCTTTTTAGATTCTGATGATTTTATACATAAACAAACTTTGGAAATAACATATTATTTAGCACAAAAAAATAGAACAGATATAGTTTCTTTTAGAAAATACACAGGTCTTAGAACAAAGTTATTAATAAAACAAAAATTAGGAATGGATATAAATAATGTTAGACCTAGTAATATAAATAAAATTTATGACATAGATAAAATAAGATATAAAAATATAAATGATGCTATAGCTTATTGTACAGAAAGAAGTCATCGTAAAAAATATTGGCAGATTAAACATTGTTATATTTGGCAGAATTTATATAAAAGAGAGTTAATAAAAGATATACCTTTTATCAAAGGTATAATAATGGAAGATCTTCCTTGGTGGACATCTGTTATACTTAAAAAGCCAAGTATAACTATAACTAAATTACCATTATATTACTATATTCCTAATTTAAATTCTATTTTAGCTAGTACTAAAAATTTAACTATTATAAAAGATACAGTAACAGGAATAAGAGATAGTCTTAAAAAATATGAAAAAGCTTCTCTTTATGAGTTTGAATTATGGAATCGTGAATTTTTATGGCCATTTATGTTTCATATATTTAGAAAGATTAAAGAATTAGATAAGGAAGATACAAAGAAAGCAAAATCTATATTTTTAGGTCTTATGAAAGATGGTATTTTGAATAACCCTTCTTATGTGAAGGCAAATAGAATTCTTAAAAAGATTAAAAGTTTTGAATAAGATTATGGATTATAGCTGAATCTATGATATCTGATTCAAATGGAATAGTAAAACCAACAGAAGAATAGGAGTTTTTATTATGGGTATAGATATAAAAAGATTAAAATTAAAAAACAGGATATTTGCTGTTACAAAAATAGTTTTGTTTGCTCATGTTTTTAACTGGCTTTGGAGAAAACGAGAAAAAAGAAGAGAGGTCAGGGCAAATGTTGTATCTGTTGTGATAGCGGACTATTTTAAAAGATACCTTAAAAGTACTTCAAAAGTTGAAGTTAAAGATCCTGTAAAGAATGATAAAAATGAAAAAATTTATTCTATATGGTTTCAGGGGGAAGAAAATGCTCCTGAATTAGTAAAAGCGTGTTTTAGAAGTGTTAGAAGAAATTGTTCTCAGGAACATCTAGTATTGAATGATAAAACTATATTTGATTATATAGAATTACCAGATGTGATTGTTGATAAGTATAGGAAAGGTAATATAGCTAAAGCTCATTTTGCAGATATTTCTCGTGTTGAATTATTACATAATTATGGTGGATTTTGGATGGATGCTACTGATTTTGTATCTTCTCCTATTCCAGATAATATAATAAAAGAGGATTTTTTTATGTATATGGCAGGAAATGCTGGGAGTCCTTATAGTTTTGTTCAGAATTGTTTTATAAGAAGTCGTAAGGGAGCTTATTTGTTAGAAGCTTGGAGAGCTATGATACTGGAATATTGGAAAAATGAACCAAGAGAAATGGACTATTTTATGCATCAATTACTTTTTAAATCTTTAGTTTTAAATGATAAAAGAGCTAAGAAGTTTTTTGAAAAAATGCCACATATAGATCAAGATCCAACTCATGCGTTGTGGTGGGCTTATAATAATAAGAAATTTGATAAAAAGATTTTTGATGATATTACAAGTAAAGTTTTCTTTCAAAAATTAACATATCGTGGAGCATCTAATCCTGAAAAGGGTACTTTTGCTGATGTTATAATTAATATGTAGGAGTATTTATGGCGAAAATATCTGTAGTTATACCAGTTTATAATGTTGAGAAGTTTTTACCAAGATGTTTGGATAGTGTTTTATCACAGACTTTTGATGATTTTGAAGTAATATGTGTAAATGATGGTAGTCCTGATAATTGCGACAAAATATTAAAACAATATGAGAATAAAGATAAAAGAATAAAAGTTTTTAAAAAAGAAAATGGTGGTCTTTCAGATGCTCGTAATTTTGGGATTTCAAAAGCAAGAGGCGATTATATTTTCTTTTTAGATTCTGATGATTTTATACATAAACAAACTTTGGAAATAACATATTATTTAGCACAAAAAAATAGAACAGATATAGTTTCTTTTAGAAAATACACAGGTCTTAGAACAAAGTTATTAATAAAACAAAAATTAGGAATGGATATAAATAATGTTAGACCTAGTAATATAAATAAAATTTATGACATAGATAAAATAAGATATAAAAATATAAATGATGCTATAGCTTATTGTACAGAAAGAAGTCATCGTAAAAAATATTGGCAGATTAAACATTGTTATATTTGGCAGAATTTATATAAAAGAGAGTTAATAAAAGATATACCTTTTATCAAAGGTATAATAATGGAAGATCTTCCTTGGTGGACATCTGTTATACTTAAAAAGCCAAGTATAACTATAACTAAATTACCATTATATTACTATATTCCTAATTTAAATTCTATTTTAGCTAGTACTAAGAATTTAACTATTATAAAGGATATAGCAACTGGTCTAAAAGATGGATTTGAAAAATATAAAAAAGCTTCTCTTTATGAGTTTGAATTATGGAATCATGAATTTTTATGGCCGTTTATATTTTTTATATTTAGAAAAATTAAAGGGTTAGATGTTGAAGACACAAAGAAGGCAAAATCTATATTTTTAGGTCTTATGAAAGATGGTATTTTAGATAATAAGTCTTCACAAAGAGCACGGAAGTATTATAAAAGAATTATAGATTTTGTTAGTTAGTTTATATATAAATAAAAATATAGAACTATTCTATAGTTCTATATTTTTAAATCTCTCAGGTATTGTTGTAACTAATTTAATTCCAAACATAGCAGGTTTATTCCATGCATAGATTGGTCGTATAACACTTTGTAAAAATCTTGCTAACTTTATATTAAACTCACTTCTATTTTTTTTAGTTGTAACTATAAAAATAGATTTAGCTCTTCTTTTTAAATGTTTTTTCCAATCAGGATTTCGATCAGTTATTTTACTTCTAAGCATTTCATAGTCAACACTACCAAAATGAAATAAATATAAATTTTTATCTATATGGAAATTATGTTTTTTTATGCAATGAAATCCACTTCCCCATTTCAAAGCTTTAAATAATATTACAGGTTTAGTATATCTTGTTGAAAGAAGAGCAAAATTTCTCTGTTTTAGAAAGAGTTCTTTTTTATTAAGTAAATATTCTTTATTTAAATCTTGCGAAACATCTAATCCAAGAGCAGATAAAGAATTAATATTCTTTTTTTCTGATAAATATTTTTTTAATGAAATATTTATTTTAGGATCTAAAACTAAAAACTCATCACTATCACAACCTATGACAATATCATAACCATCTTTGAATAAATTTTTTGCTAATTTAGATATAATATTTATTCTGTATTTATCTGCTTTTGATCGAGATAAACTATCTATATGTTCAAATTTATTGACATTTACACCTTTTGAATTTTTAGGAGCATTTTGATCTAAGCCATCTAAACATACAAAAAGATTTTCTTTTCCAATTTCTTTTCCATAATATTCTATCCAGCGACTTAAAAAAAAATCATCATTACGCGCCATAGTAATTGCTGCTATACGTTTCATAATTTATATTCCTTCAACAAATATTTTATAAAAAATATGTTTTATATTTCTGTATAAGTAAGTTAAATAAGTTTTGTTTAATAACCAATCTATATAATTATTACCATAAGAAATTTTTGAACTATTCAAAATTATAGCTCTATTCTCTGGTTCTAATTTATTCAACACATAAGATATTTGATTACCAAGTCCGCCATGTTTTCTTATAAAAGATGCCTTTTTTAAAAATGGAAAATTTATATTAAATAACTTTTTTATATTATTATAAACAGATTTCCTTTTTAATGAATATTTATAACACCAAGAAAATTTATTATCTTCCAAGAAACGAGTAAAACCTATTTCAAATTTGTATGTTATTAATCCTTTATCTGAATTTTTATAGTCTGTAATGAATTTATAAAATTTATCAGATAAAAATATTTTTTTATTAATTCCAAAGAAATATGTTTGTATATGATAATTCTTTTTATGAGGATTAAAAGATATTCCAATTGCATCTGTTTTTTTTGATTCCAAATCATCTAAAGTAGATAGCAATGATATAAATAACCAATAAACAGAGTCGTTTACAAAATAAATAAAATCGTAATTTTTAAGAATTTTTTTGTCTTTAGCAATTATAAAACCACGTTCATAACTTCCAAAGTCGTATTTGTTATGTCTTTTTGCTTCAGAAAAAATAGTAAATTTTTTTATTTTAGATAGTTCATTATCAGTTAAATCATTATCCATATAAAAAATTACATCACCTAATTTAGATAAATGCTCAACGTAGGATATTACTGATTCATCTATAATATTTTTTGTATTGTATGAGGCAAAAATAAATAATCTTTTAGATTTCACTATTTTTCCTTATTTTTTTTCTTATATTACTATCAAGTTCTTTTTTTCTGAGTCTTATAGTGTTTGGTGTGACTTCTACCAGCTCATCATCTTGTATATAAGATAATGCTTCTTCTAAAGACATTTTTCTAGGAGGAGATAAAAATAGTTTTTCATCAGCAGTAACAGATCTCATATTTGTAAGTTCTTTACCTTTAATTGGATTTACTTCTAAATCGTTTTCTTTACTATGTTCTCCAATAATCATACCTGAATAAACTTGAGTTTGTGGTTCTATAAATAAGAAACCTCTAGATTCTAAATTATGTAATGCATAAGTTGCTGCATTTCCTGTTTCCATTGATACTAAAACTCCTGGCCTATATTGAATAATTGGACCTCTATAAGAAGCATATTCAGAGAAAACTCTGTTCATAATTCCAGTTCCTCTAGTATCTGTTCTAAATTCTGATAAATATCCAATCAGTCCTCTAGAAGGAGCGGAAAATATAATTCTTGTTTTACCATTTCCAGATGATTTCATTTCTACAATAGTTGCTTTCCTTTTAGTCATTTTTTCAATAACTACACCACTAAATTCATCATCTACATCAATTACAACATCTTCAATTGGTTCTAAGATATTTCCATTTTCATCTTTTTTTGTAACAACTCTAGGTCTAGATACAGATAGTTCAAATCCTTCTCTTCTCATAGTTTCAATTAAAATACCAAGTTGCAATTCACCTCTGCCAGAGACCTCAAAAGCATCATTATTTTCACTTTGTGAAACAATTAAGGCAATATTAGTTTCTGCTTCTTTGAAAAGTCTTTCTCCTATCATACGAGATGTTAATTTTTTACCTCCACTTTTACCAGCAAGCGGTGAAGTATTAACAGAAAATGTCATAGTAAGTGTTGGAGGATCTATTGGCATAGCAGGAAGTGGAGTATCGACATTTAAATCACAAAGAGTATCCGATACAGTTGCTTTTGAAAAACCCGCTATTATAACTATATCACCGGCGCTTGCCGACTCTAAAGATACTTTTTCAATTCCTCTATGTTCAATGATTTTTGTTATTTTTGTTTGCTCTATAGTTTGACCTGATATATTAAGTGCTTTAACAGGTTGTCCAATACGAACAGTTCCAGATTCTATTTTTCCGGTAAGTATTCTTCCCACATAAGGATCAGCCTCTAGTGTTGTTGCAAGCATAGTAAAAGGTGCGTCTATATTGCAATGTGTTCCTCTACAATCTGGTGCTGGAACATGATCAACTATTAACTGAAATAGTGGGGTTAAATCTTTCTTTTCATCAGATAAATTTCTGACTGCCCAACCATCTCTACCAACAGCATACAAATATGGAAAATCTAATTGTTGTTCATTTGCTCCAAGTTTATCAAAAAGATCAAAAGTCTCTCCTAATACTTCTTCTGCTCTTTGATCTGCTCTATCTATTTTATTTATACAAACTATAGGACATAATCCCAATTTTAAAGCTTTTGATAATACAAATTTTGTTTGAGGCATAGGTCCTTCTGCAGAATCAACAAGTAAAACAACTCCATCTACCATGGATAAAATTCTCTCTACTTCTCCACCGAAATCAGCGTGTCCTGGTGTATCTACAATATTTATTTTATATTCTCCCCATTGTATAGAAGTAGGTTTTGCAGAAATTGTTATACCTCTTTCTTTTTCTAAATCTCCGCTATCCATAACACGTTCTGCAACTTTTTCATTTTCTCTAAAAGTTCCAGCTTGTTTAAGCATATTATCAACTAAGGTTGTTTTACCATGATCTACGTGTGCTATTATCGCAATATTTCTTATTTTCATTTTATTCTTCCATATATTTTAAATTAATTTTTATTTCCAATTTTTGTTCTTCCACCAAGATATGGTTGTAATTTAATTGGAATATTAACACTTCCATCTGCATTTTGATGATTTTCTATAAATGGTGCAATAGCACGAGGAAGGGCAATACCTGTATTGTTTAAAGTATAACAAAATTTTAATTTACCAGTTTTATCTTCCCTATATCTTGTATTTGTTCTTCGTGATTGAAAATCTCCTATAAATGAACAACTTCCCATTTCTCTATATGTGTTTTCTGATGGAATCCATGCCTCAACATCATTCATTTTTACTTTATTAAATCCCATATCCCCAGTAGAATTCGCTATAATTCTGTATGGAAGTTCCAAATCTTCCATAGTTTCACATAAATTATTTAATAGGAGTTGATAAATTCCTTCTGCTTGTTCTTCTGTACAAAATACAAATTGTTCAACTTTATTGAATTGATGAAATCTAACAAGTCCTCTTGTGTCTCTTCCTGCAGCACCTGCTTCTTTTCTGAAACATTGAGAAAGTCCAATATATTTAATAGGTAGCTGTGTTTCTTTTAATATTTCATCTCTATGTATAGAGTTTAAAATAATTTCTGATGTACCAGCTAAACATTTATCTGTGTCTTTTAATATAAACACATCATCTTTCATTATTGATAAATCTGAACCTAAAAAATGACCTGCATTAAAAACAGTTTCTAGCTTTGTTATTGAGGGACATTCAATAAGTTTAAATCCTTTAGAAATAAGTTTATTTATAACATACATTTGTACAGCCAGATTTAATTCTGCAGCTTCTCCTATTAAACAATAAGTTCTTGCTCCAGATATTTGAGATATTTTTTCTGGATACCACCAATTATTTCTGTCTAAAATATCCCATTGTGCAAGAGGAGTAAAATCAAAATTTCTTATTTTTCCAACTATTTTTATAACAGTATTTGATTTATCATCTTCACCAACAGGTGAATCTTCATTTGGAATTTGTGGAACTGTAAAAAGTAAATCTTTTAATAGATTTTCTTTATCAGCTAATTCTTTTAATTCTTCTGAAATTTCATCATCTATAAGTTTTGATTTCTTTATAAGCTCTTCTTTATTTGAAGAATTTGGTATTTCTTTAGATATTTTATTTTTTTCTGCTACTTTACTTTCTGTTAAAGTTTTAAGTTCTCTAACTTTTTTATCAAGTTCTAGTATTTTATCAGTATTATCAATAAATCCTTTGAGTTTACAAGCATTTTTTACAATATCCTGATTTTCACGAATAAACTTTATATCAATCATAACAATCCTCTTGACTCTTAAGTATATGTTTATAATGTGTTGTTATCAATAATTTAATACTATTTTTTCACATTTTCCTTTTAACTTTAATTTTTCATTTTTTTATGTTAAATTTCATTTTCAATATAGGAGTATTTATGCACGATATTATAATTTTAGGTTCTGGACCTGCTGGGCTCACAGCTGCTTTGTATGCTGCTCGTGCTGGTAAAAAAACAATTGTTTTAGGTGGTGATAAATTGGGTGGTCAAACAGCTGGTATAGCTGTATTGGAAAATTACCCTGGTTGGAAGGGAAGTGGTCAGGAGTTGTCAGAGTTCATGAAATCTCAGGCTGAATCTTTTGGTGCTGAGGTAGAATTTATTTCTGCCATATCAATAAAAAAAGAAAATGATATATTTAAAGTTTCAACAAATTCTTCAAAAGAATATGAGTCAAAAGTTGTAATTGTTGCAACTGGTGCTTCACCAAGAAAATTAGATATATCTGGTGCAAAGGAACTGATAGGAAAAGGAGTTTCTTATTGTGCAACTTGTGATGGTTTCTTCTATTCAGGTAAAGATGTGATTGTTATAGGTGGTGGAAATTCTGCTTTAAATGATGCTCTTTATTTGTCTGATTTAGCAAAATCTGTAAAAATAGCCTATAGAGGTTCAGCTTTTACAAGGGCAGAACAAATAATGATAGATAGAGTTAAAGCAAAATCTAATATTAAATGTTTATTTAATACTGAATTCAAAGAATTAAAACAAGATAATGATAAATTGATTGCAATAACAAAAAATGATGAAACTATTGTTTGTGATGGTATTTTTGTTGCAATAGGTCATGAAGCAAATACTGATTATTTATCTGAAGATATCAAAAGGGATTCTATGGGAAGGTTGTCTAATGATAATTTACCTGAAGGTATGTTTATCGCTGGTGATATAACATCTGGAATTAAAATGCAAATAGCAACTGCAGTGGGGACTGGTTGTTCTTCTGCTATGGATGCTATAGCTTATATTAATAAAAAAAATGTATAGTTATTTCTTGTTGAAATATTCTTTTAGTAGATTATAAGCTGATGTTATTTTAGAGAATTTTTCAGTATCATTACTGTTAGATTTATCAGGGTGATATATTTTAGCAAGTTCTCTGTATTTTGCAGAGACTTGTTTAAAGTTTGAATTTTCATCTAAATTCAATTCTTTTAAAGATTCAATAACTTTTTTTGGTAGATTGTTTTTTATAGTATTTGTTCTATTAGAAAAAGAATTATTAATAAAGTCTAAAAAATCATACGGATTATTGTCAAAATCTCCGAATATTTGATATTCATAATCTTTATCTATTTCTTCTTTAGACATATTTGAATAAAAATTCCATCTTTCATTATATTCTGATGCATGAAAAGGACAGAAATACCAATATTCATTTAGTTTAGAAGATTTTGGTGCGCGACATGTACCAAGTTTATTACAACCTTTAAAATCGCATTTTTTTATCATTGTTTTTTTGCAAGAGGATGGTGTTTTTTTAAAGTATTTTCTAGTTTCTTTGAATCTAAGTGAGTATATATCTGAGTAGTTGAAATATCTTCATGTCCAAGAATTGTTTGAATTACTCTTAAATTTGCACCACCAGATAATAAATGTGATGCAAAAGAATGTCTCAAAACATGTGGACTTACTCTGCTTGGATCTATACCAGATAACATTGCACATTTTTTTAACAACTTGAAAAAAGCATCTCTTGTTATATGTCCAGAACTTCCAATACTTGGAAAAAGATATTTTGAATTAGGATATTTTTCCTTAGATAATTTTATCCATTTTTCTATAGTTTCTTGTGCTTTATTATGTATAGGAACAATTCTTTCTTTTGATCCTTTACCATGTATTAATATTCTGTCCTTCATAATTGATTTTAATTGGATTTCACAAAGTTCAGAAACTCTTATTCCTGAAGCATATAATAATTCTATCATTGTTTTTAATCTCAAAGAATTTTTTACATCTCCAGCATTAGATATTAATGTATCTATTTCTTCTTTTGTTAAAAATTTTGGCAGAGTTTTTTGTTTTTTTGGTAATTCTAAATATTTTGCTGGATTTTCAATTATAATTTTTTCTGATATTAAAAATTTATAGAATTCTCTTATACTACTTATTTTTCTAGATATTGAATTTGGTTTTAATTTTAGATTGGAAAAATATTTTTGTAATTTTTTCTCATCCAATTTTTCTAAATTTCCGAGTTCATTTTGAATATTTGTTAAATCATTTAAATAACTTTGATAAGTTTTTAAACTTCTTCCTTTTTCAGCTATTAAAGATTCTAAAAATAAATCTATATAGTTCATGATATTAAAACAACTTCAGTAAGATTTTGATTTATTGAGAATGAAAACATTATTAAAAATATTAATAATAAAATTATACATAAGATAATTATCTTATTTTTTATTTTAGACTTTTTTTTAAGTGGCATATTTTCCCTTTATTTCAATATTGTAAACTTAGATATAATAATTCCAGCTATTGCTACAATTATTAATTGCGGTGATAATACGGATATTACAGCAGGTAATATTGAAGTACTACCTAAAGTTTTAAATATATTTGTAATAAAATACAGAATAAAACATACTAATATTGCTATACTAAATCTAAGACCAAAAGAATAATTTCTTCTTTGTTTTGTTAGTGAAAAAGCTGTTCCTAAGAAGGCCATAGATACTAGATTTAATGGAAGAAATATTAAAGTCCAAAGATGAACAACATGTTGTGGAACAAATATACCTATGTTATTCATTTTTTTTATAAATGCCGGTAATTTCCAAAAAGAAATTTGATCTGGTTTTAAATATCTATTAAGTATGATTTCAAAAGTTAAAGATGTATTTCTATTCCATTTTTTTTCTGTTGGTATTCCTTTTTCATCAATTATTATTGCTTTATTAGTTTTAAATTCTTTATTTTCTAGTATTAATCTATTTGCCTTTATAATTTCTGTTAATCTAAGATTTTTATCTTGTATAAATATATTATTATTGTTTAGTTCTAATTTATTTTTCTCTAAAATATTTAATTTTTCAGATCTTAGTGTGAGAATATAATCTTTTGATTCTTCTCTGATCCATATTGAATTATCTATTAATCTTAAATTCTGATTTGTAATATTATTTGTTGATAATTTAACTGAATATGGATTGATAATTGTTGTTGTGATTATTCCAATTATTAAAGAACCAATCAAAAAAGGTATAAATGATTGAAAAGGAGATAATCCTGAGTTTGATATAATTATACTTTCTGATGACTTTATTAAATTATATGATGAAAGTAGAGTTCCTATAAAAACAGCCAAAGGAAGAAATAGTGGTAAATACTCTATTAATCTAATCCAAGAATCTGAAATAGTTAATAAAAAAGAAGAATTAGAAGAAAGTCTTTCAACAAATGTAATTAAAAAAATAACACTACTTATTACAGCGATAACGACAAAAACGCCACTAAAAAACCTTCTTAATAAAAAATAGCTTAAAATTTTGAAGTTCATATTTATATTTACATTAAATATATACTCCCCAAGTATATCTTGTAAAATTGACTTTTGCAAAATTAAAATGCACAATTCATACTTATAAATAAGGATTTTTTAATGAATACTAGACCAATAAGTAGAGAGGGTTTTGATAAATTAATTAAAGAATTAAAACAATTAACTGAGATTGATAGACCAGAAATATTAAAGATTGTTGATTGGGCGAGATCACTTGGTGATTTATCAGAAAATGCAGATTATAGTGCAGCAAAAGAAAAGCAGAGAATGATAGATAAAAGGATTAGTTGTATAGAAAATATAATACGAAATGCAGATATTATAGATGTAAGAAACTTATCTGGTGATAAAGTTATATTTGGAGCAAATGTAAAAGTTGAAGATGAAGATGGTAATGTTTTGCGTTGTAAAATATTATCAGATGTTGAATCTGATGGTAAAACTGTAATTGCTTGCAGTTCTCCTATGGGTAAAGCAATGATTGGAAAATGTGTAGGGCAAACTTGCACTGTAAAATTACCAAATGGAGAAAGAGAATTTGAGATAATTGAAATAAATTTTGATAAATAAAGATGATTAGAGAACTACCAATATTTTTAGTTAATCAAATTGCTGCAGGTGAGGTAATAGAGAGACCTGCAAATGTTGTAAAAGAATTAGTTGAAAATTCACTTGATGCTGGTGCAACAAATTTATTTATCGAAGTGATAGATGGTGGAAGAACACAAATTTCTGTTTCTGATGACGGAATTGGAATGACAAAAGAAGATTTAGAAAAAAGTATAAAAAGACACGCTACTTCAAAACTTCCTACAGATGATTTAACTAATATAAGGTATATGGGTTTTAGGGGAGAAGCTTTACCCTCTATAGCATCTGTGTCAGATATGTTTATAGATTCATATAATTTGTCTGAAAGATATGGTTGGCAATTAAATTGTAATAATTATGAAATAAAACCTTCTTCTTGGAATAATGGTACCAGGGTTTTGGTAAAAAATTTATTTGCAAAAACACCGGCAAGATTAAAATTTTTACACTCAGATAGATCAGAAATGTTAAATATAGTTGATATTGTAAAAAGATTAGCTTTATCACGTCCTGATGTTGGTTTTAATTTAAACAATAAATGGAGTTTTCCAAAAGGACAATCTTTTTATGATAGGGTTATTTCTGTTTTAGGAAATGATGCTGATGGAAAAATGATAGAAATAGAGAATACTAAAAATTCTTCTGGTGCTTTTAGTATGTATGGTTATATTTCAGAACCTACTTTTAGAAGAGCAACATCAATAGATCAATATTTATTTGTGAACAATAGATCTGTAAAGGATAAAGTTATCGTTGGAGCATTAAGAGCATCTTATATGGATGTTATGCATGCAAGAGAATTTCCTTTATGTGTTTTATACTTTAATATGGATCCTAGTTATATTGATGTAAATGTTTCTCCTTCAAAAACAGAAGTTCATTTTTTGGAACCTTCAAGATTACGTGGTTTTATGATAAGGACAATAAGGAATAAGTTATCTCAAACTATGGTAAACACTGATGATTTAAAACAAGATTTTATATCTTATGAATCATCTCAAGATAATAAATATTTTATAAGTAATTTAGAGTCTTTATATCCTTCTATGAAAGAGAATATCAAGCCTTTTATATATGATAAAATATATTCTGGAAGTGATGAAAAAAATGAATTGAATAATATATTTAGCAGTAAACCTCTTGGTAGAGTTATAGGTCAGTTTTCAAAAAAATATATAATTGCAGAAAGTGGGGATAATTTAGTAATTATTGATCAACATGCAGCTCATGAAAGAATAGTTTATGAAAAATTAAGAAATAATTCTGTTAAGAGGCAAGTGTTATTAACTCCAATTATAGTTAATTTATCTACAGAGAAAGTAATGTCTGTTTTAGAAATAAAAGAAGAGATGAAAAACTCAGGATTATTAATAGATAGTTTTGGTGATAATTCAATAGCTATATTTGAAAAGCCTGCTGATTGGGATTTAGATTGGAATAAGCTTTTTAATGATATATCTGATGAAGTATTATCAAATGGACATTCTTCTCAATTACAGGAAAAATTACATTTAAAATTGGCAAATTATGCTTGCCATCATTCTGTGAGAGCAGGACAAAAATTAGATTATGCTCAAATGGATGCTTTATTACGAGATATAGAAACTACTGAAAGAGCAAGCCAATGTAATCACGGAAGACCTGTTTATAAATTTATTAAGATGTCTGAACTAGATAGTTGGTTTGAACGTATTTAAAAAGGTATTTACTTTTTTTAAGCTTTTGATTACCATTTAGATCATTTAAGGAATTTATATGAACCAAGAAATAATAGAGAAAAATACTACAACTAGTTTAAATACAAATCAAAATAGCTTTGGAATAATAGTATACTCTGTTGTTGTTTTTATTTTTATATATTTGATAATTATAAGACCTAATAAAAAGAAAATTAACGAATATAATAAAGTTGTTGATTCTTTAAAGGTTGGTGATGAAATTATAGCTAATGGGATTTATGGTAAAATAAAGAACATTAAAGATAATATAATTGAATTAGAAATATCAAAAAATATAATTATAAAAATTAATAAAAGTATAGCTTATTTATCAAAAAAATAGAGATGTATATGTTAAAAAGAATATTGATAATTTTTACTACCGTATTTTGTATAGCTTTGTCGATTCCTACATTTTTTCCAAATCTTTCAAAATATTTTCCATCTTGGATATCTCCAATATCTTTAGGTTTAGATTTAAAGGGAGGGGCTCAACTTTTACTGGAAGTTGATACTGATGTTATGCTTAAAGAAAAAACTTCTGCTCTTTACGATAGCGCAAGAAGTTTATTAATTGATAGAAATAAAGGTGTTATTAAATTTTCTGGATTACATATTGCTGATGAAAATGTTTTATTTACTATAAAAAATAAAGATGATAATTCCAAAGTTAGATCCAGAATTAAATCTGAGTTTGGTACAACAGTTGATATAAATGAAACAAATGGAAATTTTTCTATTAAATATTCTGATAAATACAGAAAAGAATTACAAGCAGATGCTTTATCTCGTAGTATAGAGATAGTAAGAAGTAGAATTGATGCTTTGGGTACAAAAGAACCTTCTATACAAAGTCAGTCTGGAAAATATATACTTGTTCAATTGCCTGGAGTTGATAATCCTGAAAGGATTAAAGAACTAATAGGTAAAACCGCAAAATTATCATTTCATTTAGTTGCAGAAAATGTATCTAATAGCTCTGGTGTAAAAATGCTTGATTTGCTGGATGGACAAGGACAAAAAATACCAGTCTATTCAAAAGTTGAAGTGTCTGGAGAAAACTTAATAGACTCAAAAGCAGATTTTGGTTCAAACAACATGCCGGTAGTAACAACTGTTTTTGATAGTATTGGTTCTAAGAAATTTGCGAAATTAACAGTTGAACATGTAAATGATCGTTTTGCAATAGTTTTAGATGATAAAGTCTTGTCTGCTCCTGTTATAAGAGAACCTATTTTTGGTGGACGAGGACAAATATCTGGAGGTTTTACTCTACAGCAAGCAAAAGATTTAGCTGTTTTACTTCGTTCTGGTGCACTTCCAGCTCCTTTATCTGTAATAGAAGAGAGAAGTGTTGGTGCAGGACTTGGTGCTGATACTATTGCTTCTGGTAAAGTTGGTGCATTATTTGGTTTGATATTTGTTATTGTTTTTATGCTTGTATACTATAAAACTTTAGGATTTATTGCAGATATTGTTTTAGTAATTAACTTACTTATGATTGTTGGTATATCTGCTGTTTTGGGAACTGTTTTAACTTTACCAGGAATTGCTGGAATAGTATTAACTTTAGGTATGGCTGTGGACGCAAATATACTTCCATTTGAGAGAATAAAAGATGAGAGAAAACTTGGAGTTCCAATGAATAGAGCTATTGATAGTGGTTTTAAAAATTCAATGAAAGCTGTTATTGATGGAAACTTAACAAACTTAATATGTTCTTTAATATTATTTCAATTTGGTGCTGGTCCAATAAGAGGTTTTGCCGTGACCTTGTCTATTGGGGTAATAACAACTTTGTTTACTTGTATGGTACTTTCCAAAGTTATGATAGATTGGCTATATAAAAATAAAAAATAATTTTAAGGAGAT
The DNA here is from genome assembly GCA_963540515.1 of uncultured Alphaproteobacteria bacterium. GTDB lineage: Bacteria > Pseudomonadota > Alphaproteobacteria > Rs-D84 > Rs-D84 > JAFGMC01. The sequence continues at coordinate 36,577 of CAUTNA010000001.1, read as the reverse complement.
TTTAATGACTCTTCATTTTATGAAATATAGAAAATTGTCTTATTTTATTTCTATATCTTTGATACTGTTATCTATTTTTTCATTATTATTTAAAGGTTTAAATTATGGTATAGATTTTTCTGGTGGAATTTCATTAGAAATTACTCCACAAAAAGAATCTTATACTATAGATAAGATAAGAACTGATTTATCTAGCTTTAGACCAGAAATGCAATATATAGATAATAAATCTATTTTAGTAAGAGTTAGTTTACCTAAAAATTCAACCGAGAAAGAACAAAATTTAAGAGTGACCCAAATAAAAAATATATTAGGAGATAATGTTTCATACTCAAAAGTTCAGGTTGTTGGTCCTAAAATAGGTGCTGAATTAATAAGAGGGGGAATTTTTGCTGTAATAGTTTCTTTTATTTTAATGGCTGTTTATATTTGGGTTCGTTATAAAGGTGGTTATGCAGTTGGATCTTTTATTTCTCTTATTTTAGATTTTATATTAATGTTTGGATTCTTTTCTGTATGTGGATTAGAGTTTAATCAAACAGCAATTGCTGTAATATTAATGGGTATAGGATATTCTATAAATGATAAAGTTGTAAATTATGACAGAATAGAAGAAAATATAAAAAAATACCATAGAATGCCAACAAATGATTTAATAGATTTATCTATAAATGAAATGTTGACAAGAACTGTTATGACAAGTTTATCTACAATATTTGCTATGCTTGGTCTTTATATATTTGGTGGAGATGTTTTGAGAGATTTTTCTATTGCTATGATATTTGCAGTTGTTATGGGTACTCTTACAAGTATTTATATTTCTAATGTAATTTTGTATCATTTTAATTTAAGAGATACTAAATAGTGATAAAAAGAACATTATTTTTATTTAGTTTGATTATTTTATTTTCAAAAAATGTATATTCTTTGGATTTATTTAATAAAGAAGAAGCTATACAAAATGGATTAAATGTATTTGAGTTGTCCAATGATTTTGCAGATATTTATGAAAAACTTAATTCTATTAAATGGGCTGGTAAAAAAAAATCTATTTCAATAAAAAATTTAGATAAATTTTATAAAAATTTTGAAGTATCTTCTACTTCAGATAGAGTAGTATTCTTGCTTAATTCTGAAATAATATCTAATTATAAAAATCCAAAAGAAAATGATTGGAATGCTCAAGGACAATTAACAACTGCTTTGATTTTGAAATTAAGATCTATAGAAAAGAATTTTTCAAAATTATCAAAAGATGAAATATATCAAATTGTTGTTAAATCTTTAATGTTTAATATAGGAGAAAATGGTAAATATATTTCAGATAAAAATTTATTTAAACTTGGAACAATATTAACAAGTTTAGGAATTATAGGTTATAAATCTAAAAGTGGTACTTTTTATATAAGTGGAATAATTCAAAATTCTACTGCTTATGATTCTGATATAAATATTGGTGATGTTATAACAAAAATAAATGGAAAAGATGTTTCTAAGATTAAATATTCAGATTTTATAAATATTTTATATGGGAATGTTTTATCAACTGTTAAATTAACATTACTTACAAGTGTTGGAGAAAGGCAAGTTGTTTTAAAAAGGTCTTCAATAATTCTTGCAGATACAGATATAGTTTTAAAAAAAACAAGCAATAATTTGAACATTTTAGAGATAACAATTCATAGATTAACAGATAATTCAGTTTCTATAGTAAGTGAAGCATTAAAAAAATATAAAGATATATCTGGTATTGTTTTAGATTTAAGAAATACTTTTGGAAGAGATGAATTTATAACAGCAAAATTAGCTGGTTTATTTTTAGGTAAAAAATCTATTATGAGAATAATAGAATCAGATAAATCAGAAGTTGAAATTATATCTTCAGAAGTTTCAAAAGTAAATGTGCCTGTTGTTGTTTTAATTTCATCTTCAACAAGGGGAACGGCTGAGGCTCTTGCTTACAGTTTTTATGAAAATAAAAAAGGTGTTTTAATTGGTACTCCGACTCTTGGAAATGCAAATATACCAACTGTATTAAATTTAAAAAATACTGGCAAATTGGAAGTGTTTAATAAGATATTTAAAAGTGGAACTGGTGATGATATATATAAAATAGGAGTATTTCCAATAGTATGTTTATCAAATATAAAAGGTGAAAAACAACAAAATACATTTTTTGTAAATGTAAACAATAATTCTTTTAAATATAATGACTTTAATAAAAAGAAAGATATAAACATAAAATCTATAAGATTTGCTTGTCCTAATATGAAAAACGGTATGGAAGAAGATATTATATCAACAGCTGTATCTACAAAAATTTTAACAGATAAAAAAATATACGATAAATTAGTTAATCAAGATGATAAATAACAGTAAAAATATTAAATTATTTCTTCTTTCATTCATAATACTAGTTGTATTTGTGTGCTCTGTTATTTTTGATAAGGAATTATTTTTATTTTTTAGAAATTATAATATCTATTTGTGGTCTTTATTTGATACTTTTTTTAGTACTAAATTCTGGTTATTATACTTAATTATATTTGGAATATATTATTCCATAAAACATAGATATATTATAAAAAGATATTTTATAGGTTTTAAAAAAATAGATAATAAAAAATTATTTTTATTAGACTTATTAAATAAATCTAGAAAATCTAAATTTTTTATAATTATTTATTCTTTATTAATATCGATAGTATTGACTATTTTATTAAAATATTGTTTGGGACGTCAAAGACCAGTTTTTTTCGAAGCTTTAAATATATCTGGTTTTTATCCTTTTACTTCAGATTGGGCTTTTAATTCTATGCCGTCTGGACATACATCTTCATCTTTTGCTGTTTTAGGAATAATTGTTTTTTTTCATAAAAAGTTAAATATAATTGTCTATTTGATTGGATTTCTAATAGGAATATCAAGGGTGTGTTTTGGTGCTCACTTTCTCTCAGATGTTATTCTTGGATCTTTTATAGGTGTATTAGCTTCTTGGATTTCTTATAAATATATTTATAAAAATAATTAAAAAATATCATTCTTTTTATGTTAAAATGGTAGATATGGATAAAAGTATAAAGTTTTTACCAGAAAGAGTTTCTAGTGCTTTAATTGCAACATTAAAGTTTATTTTTTTTCAAGTACTATTTTTAATAAATATTTATACAATTTTTTCATTATTTAATTTTAATCCATATTTAAATGGATTTTTTTCTTATGGTAATTTTGGAGAACATGGGTTTATAGGATATTTAATAAGTTTGTTAATTTATTCAATTGGTTTTGTTCCTACATTGTTTTTATTTTTAACAACATCAAGATTATTTTTATACCTTTCGATTGGAATAAAATTTAGTTTTAGTTTATATAAGTTATTAAAATTTATAAATACTTTATTTTTTGGAATATCTGGAATAGGCTTAGTTTTCAGAAATAAAGCTTTTTCAGGTATTTTTGGATATATGATATCAAAAGATATATATTATGTATTTAATAATTTTAGTTTTTTATTAGGTGTATTATTATTAATTTGTTTTGTTGCTTCTGCTTTTCAAATTCTGCATATAAAATATTCTGACATATATTTTATATCATATTTTATAGGTAATAAGTTTTCATTTATATTATCTATGTTCATTCATAATAAGAATGAATCAGAAGATAAAATTTATCAAGAATCTATTTCAACAAATAAAAAACATAAGTTTAATTTAAATAAGAAAAAAAATAGCATTATAAAAAAAGAAAATTCAAAAAATATAATAAAAACAGTAGAAGAGCCGAAGTATAAGCTTCCAGATCCTATTTTTCTTGAACAATCTACACTTGGTAATAATTCGATTACAACTATTCTTAAAATGAAAGCTGTAGCACTTGAAGCTGCTTTTGAAGAATTTGGGATCCATGGAAAAATTGTTAATATTAAACCTGGTCCAATTATTACTTTGTATGAATATTTACCGAATAGTGGAATTAAAACAGAAAAAATTATTAGTCTTTCGGAAGATATAACCAGAGTTATGAGATCTTCAAAAATTCGTATGGCACACATTCCTATGACTCAAAATATTGGTATAGAAATAGCAGATAAACCAGATAAAGATATAAGACTAAGATCTATAATAACAGATAATCAGTTTACTAATTCAAAACAAAGAATACCTCTTGCATTAGGTTTAAATATTGGTGGTAATCCAATATATGTTGATCTTGCTAAAATGCCGCACCTTTTGATTGCTGGTAGAACTGGATCTGGAAAATCAGTTTTTGTTCAGTCTATTATAATGTCAATACTTTATCATTTTACTCCAGATAAATGTAAATTATTAATAATAGATCCTAAGGGGGTTGATTTTACACTTTGGGATGGAATACCTAACTTAATATCTCCAGTTTTAACAGATGCAAATAGTTCCGTTAATGCTCTTAAATGGTGTGTAAGAGAAATGGAAGATAGGTATATGAAACTCAAAAAGTTTGGGGTTCAAAATATAGAAGGTTATAATGAAGTAGTCGGTTCTTTAAAAAATAAAGGAGAAAAGAAATTTGAAAGAATTGTTGTTGGAAGAAATGAAGAAACTGGTGAATTTGAATATCAAGATAAGGAAATTGATTTATCTATTATGCCATATTTGGTCATAGTAATAGATGAGGTAGCAGATTTAATGTCTGTTGCTCGTAAAGATGTTGAAGCTTGTGTTCAACGTCTTGCACAAAAAGCAAGAGCTGCAGGAATGCATTTGGTAATGGCTACACAAAGACCTGATACTACAGTTATAACTGGTGTTATAAAAGCTAATTTTCCAACTAGAATATCTTTTCAAGCTAGAAGCGCTATTGATAGTGGAACAACACTTGGACAAAAGGGAGCTGAACAATTATTACCATGTGGAGATATGTTATTTTCAGAAGCTGGACGTGATCCAGTAAGGGTTCATGGGGCTTTGATAGAAAATTTAGAAATTAACAAAGTTGCGGACTTTTTAAGAATGCAGGGGGAACCTGATTATGTATCTTCAATAGTTGAAAATGAGGATTCTTCAAATTCTTATAGTATTAATTCTACATCCCTCTTAAAGGAAGAAAAAAATTCTGGATTATATGAACAAGCAAAAGAAATAGTAATAAGAGATAAAAAGCCTACAATATCTTATCTTCAAAGAAGACTTGGGATAGGTTATAATAAAGCTGCAACTCTTATAGAAAAAATGGAAGAAGAAGGAATAATTACTAAACCAGATGCCACAGGTAAAAGAAATTTACTATAATATATAGACGAATTGATTTATTTGTAAAAAAATGGTATAATGGTTCAGCTTATATTTTAAGGATTAATTTTATGAAAAAATTTTTGATATTTTTTGTTTCGATTTTATCTGTTTGTTCTATCGGTTTTTCTGAGACTAATTTTGGTGCCAAAGGTGCTTCTAGTATAAATTTGACAGATGCTCCTGATGTTAAAAGAAAAACTAAAATAAATTATAGAAAATATGAAACAAGGTCTTCAGGAATATCAAACTATAATTCAGATACAAAAGATATTGAATATTATTCTGAGCCATTAGCAAATAGAAGAAATAATCTTTATAAAGAATATGATGATTCAAGATCTTATAGAGAAAGATCCAGAATATATTCATCTAGTAATGATTCCTCAAGAAAATATTATTTATCTCATCCATTTTTTCAACCACTTAAGGGGCAATTTGGATCTGTAACAGATATTTCATTTGGTCAAAGTTCTTATAGTTTTGATATGATTAATGGTGTTGGTGCTTTAGCAAATGAAAAAGCAAATTGGAAAGCAGAACATGTTGGAGTAAAAGAAGATATAAGTTTTGGATTATCAGATTCTTTTTCTCTTTTAGGTATGCTTAAATATAATTATTCTAATTATAGTCTTGATTGGACTGTAAATGGTAATGATAAGAATTCGAATACTGGTATTAATTTGTTTGGTATTGGTGGTCAATGGAGATTTCTTGATGATTCACAGTGGATTGGAACTATAGCAGGGTACTATCAAAAACAAAAAGATATGTTTGATTCTTTCACAGCTGATTTAAAAATTGGTTCAAAAATGAAAACTTCTACATTTTATGCTCTAGCTAGAGGTAGTTTTTTGAATTTTGAAAAAGACTCTTATGGTGATGGATTATATGATAAAACTACTGATCAATTATTCTTTTTAGCTTATAAAACAGGTATTAAAAATGTTTCGTTTTTAGAAGCAGGACTTGGATTATTTAGTGTTTTAGATGAATCTTTAACTCTTAATTTAGAAGGTGTGTTTGGAAATTATGACTGGCACAATCAAGCTAATTTGAAAGCAAGTATAGGTTGGCAATCTTCAAAGTATTTTTCATTAAATTTCTATGGTGTAACCAGTGTTTACGATAGTGCTAATGGTATGAACTTGGAGACCCATGGTTATCGTGCTGGGGCATATTTAGGACCTCAAGGTAAGGCAAATATCAAAGATCATAGGGAATTTTCATTAGGGGCACAGTTTATATTCTTATTTTAAAATAATTAAAGGTTTTTTCGATGAGATTCATAAAAAAATCATCCTTGTTTTTATTTCTTTTTATGTTGAGTTTTGGGGTGAATGCAAATGTTGCATTCGACACTGCTGATCCTATTTTTATAGAATCTAGGGGTGATTTTTTATCTCGTTCAGATATATATTTTCAGAAGAAAATTTTAAAAGTATCTCAGTCTTTTTCTTATGGTATAGTTGATGGTTTTTCTTTATCTGCAAGTGTTAAATATCAAGAAGATTTGAATAGGGCAGATGATGGGTTTTCAAATATTGGTTTAAAGTCTACTTTTCGTTTATCTAATTCTACAGATTATGATTCAAGGTTTACAACAGACTTAATACTAGGTATTGATTTTGGTAAAAAAAATGGAGTAACTGCAAGAGAGTTTTCAAACACAGTGTATTATGGTGGGGTTCGTGTTGGTCATAAATGGTCAAGTGTAACACTTGCTTCTACTTTTAAATCAAGTTGGATTTTTGATAAATATAATGGAATGGCATATTTGAACTTCATTCCAGAAATTTATTTTAGATTATCTGATGTTTGGATGATGGGGTTAAATTTTGATTTACAAAAATCAACTAATACTTCTTTTGATGAAGAATGGGTTGCTTTTAAGTTAATACGTAGATATGGCAGAACTCAATATATCGGACATGCTGGATATGAATTTGAGAAAAATGAATATAGGTACGGATTAAAATTAAATGTTTTATTTTAGCTAGTTTTTATTTAACTGGTTTCTAATTCGGTTCCAATAATCTATCCTTTTTTGAATTTCTCTTTCAAAACCTCGATTCATTGGTTTATATAATTGTACTCTTGAAAGTTCTTCTGGAAAACAATTTTGTCCAGAAAAGCTATTTTTTGTATCAGGATCATATATATAATCTTCGTTATATCCTAAAGTTTTCATCATTTTTGTTGGAGCGTTTAAAATGTTTTTTGGTGGCATTAAATTTTGATATTCTTTTGCTAATTTGAAAGCAGATTTTTGTGCTAGATAATTTCCTATACTTTTAGGAGCTGTTCCTAAGTATATTACAAGTTCTGTTAAAGCCAAATCACCTTCTGGACTTCCGAGTCTTTCATATGCTTGCCATGCACTGATTGATATTTGTAAGGCATTTGGATCTGCTAATCCTATATCTTCCATTGCAAATCTTGTAAGTCTTCTAAATATATAATTTGGATCTTGTCCAGATATTATCATACGCGCTACCCAATAAAGTGCAGCATCAGTATCACTAGCTCTCAGTGATTTATGAACAGCTGAAATTAAATTGTAATGTTCATCTCCAGTTTTGTCAGAATTTGGTAAATGTTTTTGTATTAGTTTATCAAAATCTTCTATAGAAATTTCATTCTGAAAATTCACAGTTAATAAATATTCCATAATATTTATCAAAAAACGTGCATCTCCTTCGGATATATTAGCAATATGTAATTTTAGTTCTTCAGATAATTTTAAATTAGAATCTTTTAAAATTTTAGTTTCTAATACTAATAAATCTTGTTTTGTTAAAGGTTTTAATACGCATATATGACATCTTGATATCAAAGCATTATTTAAATTAAAGCTAGGATTTTCAGTAGTTGCACCTATAAAAATTATTGTTCCATCTTCTATATAAGGTAATAAAACATCTTGTTGGGTTTTATTAAATCTGTGAATTTCATCTATAAATAATAAAGTTTTCTTTAAGTCATTTTTTGATAATTCTATAATTTTTTTTATATCTGCTGTACCACTAAATACAGCAGACATAGATACAAAATTTATATCTGATAAATTTGCTAGAGATTTTGCTATTGTTGTTTTACCACATCCAGGAGGACCCCATAGTATTAAATTAAACAATTGATTATTATCAATCATTTTTTTTATAAAACCGTTTTCTCCTAATAAATGAGATTGACCGATTATATCTTCCATTTTTGATGGTCTTATTGATTCTGCAAGAGGTTTTTTAAGTTTACTCATTTTTATCTAAGTTATTATAATAATTAATTTTATGAATTTGTATTTATAATATATTATTATACAAAAAAATATATAGGTAATTATTATGAAAGTTATAGTAAATTATGATGATAAAAGATGGAAAAATTATAATATTGATTATGACAATATAGTAAATACTGTAAATTCTTCAAAAGAATCTGAAGTATCAATAATACTTACTTGTGATAAAGAAATAAGACAATTAAATAAAAAATATAGAAAAATAGATAAACCAACAAATGTATTATCTTTTGAAACTGGTGATAATTATCTTTTAGGTGATATTTTTATATCTTTTGAAACTGTTAAAAAACAAGCAAAAAAAGAAAATAAATCTTTTGAAGATCATGCAACTCATTTAGTTATTCATGGACTTTTACATTTGATGGGTTTTGATCATATAGAAGAAAAACAAGCACAAGAGATGGAAAATTTAGAAATTTTAAATTTAAAGAAATTAGGAATAAAAAATCCATATGAAGATGAAACAAAATTAAATTTATTTTTTAAAAATAATATAATCAGGATATTTGTTTTTATAATAGCTGGTATTTTTGCTTCTCTAGGCTTTGCACCATATAATTTATTTTTTATATCTATAATTGGATTTGCTTTGGTGTATTTTTATTCAATAAGAAATATAGAAAAAAAATTATCAATATTTCATTTATTAAAATTTATATTTCCATTTTCTTCTATTTATTCTGTATCTATGTTTGGTTGGGTTGTGAATTCTATTTATGTAGTTCCTGAACTTAGTGAGCAATTTGCTGTTTGGACAATTCCTATTTTAATTTCTATAGGATTATTTGGAGGAATATTTTTTTCTATTCCATATATATCTATAATGCGTATATCTTGTAAATCAATATATAGACCTGTTTTATTTTCATTATTTATAACACTTAGTTTATGGTTTCGTGAGTGGATTTTTACAGGTCTTCCTTGGAACCCTTTATCTAACATTTTTATAAATTATTCTTTAATCTTTAATTCTATATCTTTCTGGGGTAGTTTAGGATTAACTTTTGTAATATCTGGTTTAATATCATCATTTATTGAAATTTTGATAGATTATAAAAATAAATTTAATTATATAAATTTTTTATTTTTCATTTTATTATCTTTTATAGGTTGTTTATTTGGATTTTATAATATTAAAAAATCCAATTTAGATAATAATAAATCGATCGTTATAAGACTGGTTCAACCTGCAACTATTCAATCAGAAAAATCGGTCTTTTTTAAAGATTCTATTACAGAAGCAAAAGATAAAATAAATAATTTAATTAAACTATCAACTAATAACATTACAAATATCGATCTTATAATTTTTCCTGAAACAACATATCCTTTTGTTATAACAGAAAACAGTAATTTTGATTTTACAAAGAATTTAAATAAAAAAATAATAATAGGTTCTTTATCTTACGATAATAACAAATTGTATAATTCATTATTACTGATAAATGAAAAAGGTGAATTGGAAAAAATATATAATAAATCTCATTTAGTTCCATTCGGAGAGTATTCTCCATTTGGTAATTTAATACCAAGTCCTGGTATATTATCTAAAGGAATAGGAACTGAAATTATTTCAACAAAGGTTTCTAATAAATCATTATCTTTTATACCAGCAATATGTTATGAAATAATTTTTTCAAATTCTTTAAATTCAAAAAATAAAATAACTTCTCCTGATTTAATAATTAATATTACAAATGATACTTGGTTTGGAAAAACAAAAGGTACTTATCAACATTTAGATATGGTAAGAAGATACGCTGTAGAATCAGGACTTCCAATAGCGAGATCTAATTATTCAGGAATAAGTGCCTTTATAGCGCCTGATGGAAAAATAATATTAAGCTTAAATATAGGAGAAAGAGGTGTTTTAGATGGCAGTTTTTACGGAGCTCATGAAACAATTTATAGAATAGTTGGTAGAGATTGGTGGATGATTATAATTTTGATTTATTCATTAATTTATTCAGGATCCATATTCTTACTTCAGAAGAAAGATTAGAATCTGGCTTTCTGTTATTGTCTATAAGGTTTACAATAGAAGATATTGATTTATTTTCTTCAATAGATATCTTTTTTAAAAGATCTATAAATTCTTTTTCTATACTTATGCTTGTTTTATGACCTGATAAAGATAATGATAATTTCTTCATATTGTACCAATCGCTATACAATCATATAAAGCTTGTTCTGGTTCTGTATATGATTTTACAGTATTAAAGGTTATATTATCTAACATATAGCAATTTGATAAAGTATCAAAACAAAATAAAAATAGATCATTTCTTCCAAAAATAGTTTTTTCACCTAATTTATCATATATTTGAAAATCACGATTAACATTCAATATTGATGGTATAAAATATCTTGAATTTTTTATATCTTCTGTTCCATATATACAAGAATTTCCAAGTAGTATAGAATTTGTATATTTATATAGATTATTAATAAATTTCGGTAATATTGCTTTATGTATAAAAGACAGATTACTATTAACTTTTATAAGTGAATTGTGATCTGCAGCATTTGCTAATTCTGCACCTTTTGATTTTGCAAAAGAAATTATATCTTCTGTATTCATTTACATCTCATAGTTTGGCATTGAATTTGCTGTTTGTATTAAATTTGTACCATTTCCACCACCACTTGTAGCACTTGTATGAATAGGAACATAAATATCTTTTTTAGGATTTGGAAGCCATATATTTTCTTGTCCGATTTGTTCAGATAAAAATTTATCAATATTGTAAGAATGGGGAAATGTTTTACATAAAAACATATTTTCAACAGATATTTCTCCTCCATAGATAATTGGTATTCTAAATCGTAAAGATATATTATTTGGTATTTTTTCTTTTGTTAATAGATCCATTATTGATTTTTCACTTAAATTTAGCCAAAATAATTCATCTAAAGAATTTGTTATTTTTTTTAAAAAATTACTTCTTACTTTTTTATAATTTGAAAACCAATCTGATGATAATTTTGTTATAACTATTTTATGTTCTATAATTGGCATGTCTTCCATAAATAAAAAAGAAAGTCTTTTTTCTGCAAATTCTTTTGTCATTTTCATTTTGTTTTACTCAAGTATTCTATTACAACATCTACATATTCTGAATAAGCATCAAAATCTTCTTTTTCATCATCTGTAATTATAGATTTATTATTTTTCATAAAATTCTCTACTTCTGATATTGAATTAAATTTTAGTATATCTTCATCTACTTTAGTATCATTTGAGTTTATAATAAACAAATTCATTTTTATATTTATGTCATCCAATGTTTCAAAGAATACATCTAAAAATTTATTTTTAATATTTTTTATATTTTCTGTTGTATTTGTACATCCTATCCACATACTTTCATTTGATCCAATAGCAATCAGAGATATTTGTAAGTTATAAGGAATTTTTTTAGTTATAAAACCAGCTTTTTTAAATATATTTTCTAATTCATTTTTATAATCATAATTTATTGGTTTTGTAAAAGGTTTTGATTTAAAACTTGTTTCTATATTCGGTATATTTAATCTTGGAGGTCTCTTAAATTCATTAAAATCTTCTTTAGATTTAGAATTATGATCATTTATAATTTCGGCTTTTAATACTTTATTTTCAATTTTTTTAATAGATTGAAAATTTATTTTTCTAAATTTTGGGCTTATGATTAAATAAAGCGTAAACAAAGATATTATAGAAATGAAAACTACAGAAGTATAAAAAAAAGGGTTAATTCTAACAGAAGATATTTGCATATCTCTTAAATATTTCCAATGTGATAAAGCTAAAAAATTAAATCCAAATTTATAGTTAAACCAAAAGCTTGTAAATAAAATAGAGGTTATAAACCACAAACAAATAAGTAAAAATTTTTCAAATAATTTATTCATTTGTGTTTAATTTTATCATATTTATGATAGAGTAAAAAGTAAATGATTAAAGATATTGAAAAATCTTATATAAGTAAAAATTTTGCTCTCGAATGTAAAATGTGTGATGATACTATTAAGTTAGTATCTATATCTAATGAACTTGTTTCGACTAATATAAAATTGATTTCAGTTTTACCAAATATGATACAGTCTGTTTGGAGTTGGCTAGAAAAAAACAATATAGAAATGTTTGTAAGGGTTTATGAATCAGATTATCAAAATTCATCAGATCTGGTTAAATCTATTAATAGTATTTATAAAATTGGTGCAACAGGTATTCAATTATTTATAAAGAAAAAAAATTTCTTTTTAATATTACCTGACTTTTTGAAAGTTAAAGATAATTTATTTTATAATAAAAAAATATCAATTTGTTTTGATTTAGATGATTTTAGTATAAATTCTTGGTCTGATGTTTTTATAAATTTAAATAAATTAAAAGCTGATGTTATTTTATTAAATTATAAAAAAGAAAAAGATGATGATTTTGTTGGATTAGTTTATGGGTTTTTAGATAATTTTGATGATAGGTTTAAGGGTGAGATACATTTTTCAATAGGTAATTCTTCTATAAGAGTTGAACAAACTTGGAGATTAATAGAAAAGATGAGACCTGATTTATTGGATAAAGTTAAATTTTTTATACTTAAATAAGTACACTTTCAATCATTAATTTTATTTTCTAATATAATATACTTTGTAAATTCTGTATTTGCTTTATTTTTGATCTGATATTTTGTTTTTATTACAAGTTCATTATTAGATATTTCTTCTTTTATTTTTAAAGATGTATTTATTATTTGTTCTTTTAACCAGTCATAGTATTCATAATGATCTGTTCCTATTATAATATATCCTTGATTATCCAGTTTAGATGATATTAATTTTAGAAAATCAGAATTTAATAATCTTCTTTTAGTATGTTTCTTCTTAGGCCAAGGGTCAGGATGTAGAATATATATTTTTGAAAATTTGAGATTTTTATAATTTTTATCATTCAAAAAAATTCTTACATCATCAGGATAAATATTTATATTTTTAAATTCATCAAGTATTACATTATTTTTTGATATACTAGATAAAAGAGATGCAACCCCATTTATAAATGGTTCAGATCCTATTATCAAAAAATCAGGATATCTTTTTGATAATTCTAATATATGTTCTCCACCTCCAAATCCGATTTCTAAGATTATATCTTTTTGAGTTTCTTTTACAGGTTTAATAATTGGTAAAATATTATCAATTAAATATTGTTTATTATTTGATAATTTTTTTGTATGTCTTCTTCCAAAAGTTCTTATATCTTGTATTTCCATATCTTTAGTATAAAATATAAACCCAATAAAGTTAACAATTTTAAGGTATCAAATGCGAAATAAAATTTCAGAAAATTTAATAAATAAAATACTTAAGACCATTCCCAAATATACACTTGAAGAACTAGAGGATTTATACCCAGAACGTAATCTAGGTGAATCTGCAATTATTTCAAGATTTGCACCAAGTCCAACTGGTTTTATGCATATAGGTAATTTATATCAAGCTTTTATAAATTATAAATTAGCAAAACAATCAAATGGTATTTTTATATTAAGAATAGAAGATACTGATTCTAAAAGAGAAGTTGAAGGTGCAGTTGATTTAATAAATTCTACATTAGAAAAGTTTAATTTAATACCAGATGAATCAGGTTATAAATTGAATGGAAAATATGGTCCTTATAAGCAATCTGAACGTAAGGATATATATTTGTCTGTGGTTGCAGAACTAATGAGAAGAGGGCTTGCTTACCCATGTTTTTTATCTGCTAAGGATATGGAAGAAATAAGAGAAAAACAAACTTCACTAGGTATACCAACTGGTATTTATGGTACTTGGGCGAAATACCGTGATTTAGATGAAGATTCTATTTTGGAAAAATTAAATGAAGGTATTACACCTTCTATAAGATTATATTCTATGGGAGATACGAATAAAAAAATTGTTTATAAAGATTTATCTCGTGGAATTTTACATTTACCTGAAAATAATGAAGATATAGTTTTGATAAAATCGAATGATAATCTTCCTACCTATCATTTTGCACATCTTGTTGATGATCATTTTATGAGAACTACAAATGTTATTCGTGGTGAAGAGTGGTTGCCTAGTTTGCCATTACATTTACAATTATTTAAAATGATGGGTTGGAAAACTCCAACTTATACTCATACATCTACATTAGATAAAATAGATGATATAACTGGTAAACAGAGAAAATTATCAAAAAGACATGATTTTGAAGCTTCTGTGAAGAATTTCATACAAGACGGATGGGAGCCAGAAGTATTATTGGAATATTTATTGAATATTTTATCTAGTGGTTATGAAGAAGAGAAAAGAAAAAATAAAGATATAAATTTGTGGAATTATAATATTAATTTAAAAAAAATACCTATATCTGGTGTTTTATTTGATATTAAAAAACTTCAGTGGTGGGCTAAAGAATATATAGCTACTCTTAGTATTGAAGAATTATTTTCAAAAATTATTAACTGGGTTGATGTATATGACACAAAATTTAAAAAAATATTTGAAGATAAAGAACAATTAAATTACTTAAGAAAAATTCTTTCTATAGAAAGAGAAAATCAAGATAGAATAAGAAAAGATTTTATAAATTGGAGACAAACTATAGAAGAAATTAAGTATTTTTGGAATGAATATTTAGATAAAACTTTAATAGAATCTTTTGAATTTAATAGAGATGTTTTAAATTTATTTTTAAAATCTTTTAATATAGAAGATTCTAAAGATATCTGGTGGAAAAAGATTTGTGATATAGCTGATACATTATCTTTAAAAAAAGGTGATGTTGCTATGCATTTAAGAGTTTCTATTTGTGGGAGAAAAAACACTCCAGATCTTTATTCAATAATTCAAGTTATGGGATATAATATGGTAGTGGATAGAATTAAAAATATTTTATAAAGAAGATATTTATATGAAAGATAAATATAGAAGTAAAGAAATAATAAAAGAGTTAAATAAAAATCTGCATTTTAAGAATTTATTAAAAAGAATAAAGAAAACAAGTATTTTCAGATGGGAAAGAAAAATGTCTAAATCTGAAGAGTTTGCTAATATACTAACTCATGGAATTGGTCTTGGTTTGGCAATTGCGGGGACGGTTTTACTAATAGTTTTTTCTGCATTAAAAGGAGACCCTTGGGCGATTGTTTCTTGTTCTATTTTTGGTTTTACTATGATGATTTTGTATTTTGGTAGTACTATGTGTCATGCCATGATTGGTAAAAAGTCAGAAGTATTTTTTGAAGTATGGGACAATATAGCTATATATTTGTTAATTGCTGGAACTTATACTCCTTTTTTATTGGTTAATATTCGTGGATGGGTAGGGTGGACAGTATTTGGTTTTTTATGGGCTGTAGTATTTATTGGTACTTTTATAAAAATTAATAATCCTAAAAGACAACCTAAATGGATTGTTTTATTGTATCTTTTGATGGGTTGGACTTTACTGTTTATATTACCTGTAATGATAAAGAATGTTTCAAATAGAGGTATGTTATTTATTTTATCTGGTGGACTTTCTTATTCATTTGGAATTATCTTTTATTTATGGAGAAAAATAAAATTCTCTCACGCTATTTGGCATATTTTCGTTATAGCAGGGAGTGTTTGTTTCTTTTTTGCTGTTTTATTTGGTAGTATTTTTGATATTTGATTTTAGAGTTAAGCGTAATATAATACTTTTTAAATGGAGATTAAAATGGTAGATGTTTATCCTATAGATACAGTTAGGCATTCTCTTGCTCATGTTATGGCAGCATCAATACAAAAATTGTTTAAAAATGTAAAATTTGCTGGAGGTCCTGCTATAGAGAATGGTTTTTATTATGATTTTGAAAGTGAACATAAATTTACTCCTGATGATTTTTCTGAAATTGAAAATATGATGAGGAAAATAATAGAGTCTAATCATAATTTTGAACAAAAGATAATTTCCTTAGGAGAAGCTAAAGAAATATTTAAAGAACAACCATATAAAATGGAATGGTTGCAAGAATATGATGAAAATGGAGAAAAGTTATCAATTTATACAGTTGATGATTTTGTCGATCTATGCAAGGGACCTCATGTTAAAAATACAAATATTTTAAAAAATACTGGATTTAAAATAAGAAATGTAGCTGGTGCTTATTGGAAAGGTGATTCTAGTAATATAATGTTGCAAAGAATATATGTTGATGCTTTTCTAACCAAAGAAGAATTAGATAATTTTCTAAAAATGCAAGAAGAAGCATCTCTTAGAGATCATAGAAAAATTGCAAAAGCAATGGATTTATTCCATTTTGAACCTGATTATGCCCCTGGTGCTGTATTTTGGCATGATAAAGGTTTTAGAATATATAGAAAATTAATAGAATATATAAGAAAATGTCAAGAAAAAGCTGGTTATTTAGAAATATCTACTCCTACTGTTATGGATAGATCTCTTTGGGAAATTTCTGGACATTGGGCAAAATACGGAGAACATAATTATTCTGGTAAGACTCAGGATGGAAAAACTTTTTGTATAAAACCTATGTCATGTCCAGGTGGTATGCTTGTTTTTAAGCAAGGCATAAGATCTTATAAAGATTTACCAATATATTTGTCAGAATTTGGTAAAGTAAATAGGTTTGAAGCGACTGGTGGATTGTCTGGACTTATGAGAGTTCGTGAATTTACTCAGGATGATGCACATATATTTTGTACAGAAGAACAATTTGAACAAGAAATAGTAAAAATATTAGAATTTATAAAGGATATTTATTCTAAGTTTGGTTTTAATGAAGTTTCTATGAAACTTGCTACAAGAAAAAATAGTGAATTCAGAATAGGAAGTGATGAAATTTGGGATAAGACAGAAGGTGCACTTAAAAATGCCTTAATAAAAAATAATCTTCCATTTGAAGAAGAAAAAGAAGATGCTGCTTTTTATGGTCCAAAAATAGATATTTATTTAAAAGATTCTATGGGAAGAAAATGGCAATGTGGAACAATTCAATTAGATATGAATTTGCCTGAAAGATTTGATCTTTCTTATATTGGTGAAGATGGAAAATCTCATAGACCCATAATGCTTCATAGAGCAATGCTTGGAAGTATAGAAAGATTTTTAGGAATATTAATAGAATCTACTGCTGGTAAATTACCTTTGTGGTTATCTCCAGAACCAGTTGTTATAGCACCAGTATCTGAGAAATTTAATAATTATGCTAAAGAGATAGCAGACAAATTATTAGATAAATCTATAAGAGCAGGGTTGGATTTAAGATCCGAAAAATTAAGTTATAAAATAAGAGAACTTACTGTTTCTAAAACACCAATAATTTTAGTAGTTGGTGAGAAAGAATTAGAAAATAATACTGTAACTGTGAGATTTTTAGATAATTCTGAGCAAAAAACTATGAGTTTAGATGAATTTATTTCTTATGTTGTATTGGAAACTAAGATGCCAAATTAAGGGGTTATTTGTATGAAAATTTTAGTATTTGTATCTTTGATTTTTTTATCATCTTGTTGTAATTGTAAATCAACAGATGAACCAATTGTACAAGAAAATAATAAATTAATAGTGCCTTCTGTATTAGGTATAAGACCATAATTAAAATATTTTTTTATGATTTTTTTATGGTATAATAAAGTCATGAGCATTGAAGGTATATAATATGGCAAACACTACTGATGAAACTATGGATTTATTAGACTTAGATGATGATACAGATGTATCAAATATTTCTACAGTAAATAATCCTTTTATTAATAATTATCCTAAATCAAGAAAAAATTGGTTATTAATAATAGTTGGTTTGATTATAATAGGATTAGCTGGATTTTTAATCTATCATACAATCACATCTGATAGGACTTCTTCTATAGATATAAATTTAGATGAACAGATGGTAGATAGTAATATTAAAGATGATGATAATTCTGTAAAAGATATTGAGATAAATACTGAAAAAGTTCCTCAATCGGATAAAGTTGATAATAAAGAAAATTTATCTAAGGAAGAGAATGTAAAAAATGAAGAACCTAAAAAAGACAATAAAGTTCAAGAAGTTAAAAAGGAACAAGTAAAAGAAGAAATCGTTGTAGATACTCCAAAACCAGTAAAAGAGGTAATTGATCGTAAACATGTTGTCTTTAATCCTTCAGTTAAATCTAGATCTGTAAAAGTATCTGAACCTGTAAATAAATCAGTAAAGAAAAAAGTTGCTTCGAGATGGTATACTCAGTTTGGTTCTTATAGTAGTCGTGAAAAAGCAATAAGTTATCAAAATAGATTGTTATCTAAATATAAAAATTTATTTACAGATAAAGAGTTTGTTGTTTTGTCAGCTGTGCTCCCAAATGGAAATACAGCCTATAGATTACGTGTAGCTTTTGATAGTTTGGCTTCTGCAAATGCTTTTTGTTCTAAATCAAGATCTAACGGTTTAGAATGCTATGTTGCTAAATAATTGAAAAAAAGGTTTTTATGAGAGCAAGTTTTTGGGAAATTCTTATAATAATTTTATTGATTGTCGTATTGTTTGGACATACAAAAATACCAGATCTAATGAAAAATATAGCAAATGGTATAAATATTTTTAAAAATGAATTGAACAAAGCCAGTAAGAAGGAACAAACAAAAATTGATAAAACTATTAAGAAAAATACAAAAAAATCAAAATAAAAAAGCACCTTTATCGGTGCTTTTTTTCCATTTCATCCTGTTCTTCTAAAGTAAGTGTTGCTAGAGGTTGTGCCATAAGTCTATTTATTCCTATTTCATCGCCAGATATTACACTATAACCATAGCTACCATTCTCGATCATTTCTATTGCTTTATTTATTCTATTAAGTGTATTGGAATTACGTTCATTAATTTGAACTTTTTTAGAAAATTCTTCTTCTAAATTTGAAATATCACAATCATCACCTACATCAGATCTATTTCCATTTATATCTTCAGATTCTAATTTTTTTGAATCTTTCAATATTTCATCTCTTTGAGATATTAAAAGTCTATAGAAATATGCTCTTTGTTCATCACACATATATTTTTCTGTTTTTTTGGGAATATATTTAGGGCTTAATTCTAAATCCCTATAATTTTTAACTGACATTTTAATTACCTTTCAATTCTTTTACCCAGTCTTCTATAGTTTCTAAATCCATAAATCCCGTTCTTGTTTCTAATAAATTACCATCTTTAAAAGCAAGGATACTTGGAATACTACGAATACCATAAGTTGCTGGAATTCTTTTGCTTGTTATAGAATCATCTATTTCAAATTTTAAGAATTTTATTTCTTTTATTTTATCGGATGCACTTTCAAAAACTGGACCAAACATTTTACAAGGTCCACACCAAGAAGCCCAAAAATCTACCAATACAATTCCTGTTTTTATTTCATCTACAAAATTAGAATCATTAACATGAATAACAGACATTACCTTCCTCCTTTGATATTGATATAATGGCAGACAGTGTATTATAATGAAAGTCAAAATCAAGAGAAATAAATTATAATGAAAAATAGTATATATATGGACGCTGCTGCAAGCAGTTTAAAATATAATTCTGTAATAGAAAAACAATTTGAATTTCTTAAAAATAAATATGCAAATTCTGGTAGAGGAATATGTAAAAGAAGTATTGAAGTTGATAATAGTATATTCAACATTAGAGAAAGAGTAGCCAGCTTTTTAAAAGCAAATTCAAATCAAATAGTTTTTACTTCTGGTGCAACTGATGGATTAAATAGAATTGTAAGAATATTAGATAGATCGAATTGCATTTATGATATCTCAAATATATTTGTATCTGATTTAGATCATCACTCTGCAAGATTGCCTTGGCATATTTTAGCAAATGAGAAAAAAATAAATATATCTTTATTTAATTTAGATATTAATTTAAATATTTCTACAGATAATATATCTAAAATAGATATAGCGGTAATTACTGCTATGTCTAATGTAATTGGAAATAAACAAGATGTAAAAAATATAATAAAAAAAATAAAAAAAATTAACCCAAATGTTATAACTATAGTTGATGCTTGCCAATATGTAATTCATTGTCCTATTGATGTTAATGATTGGGATTGTGATTTTTTATGTTTTTCTGGTCATAAAATAGGTTCTGATACAGGTGTTGGTATTTTATATATAAAAGATCCAATGCGTTGGAATTTGGATAAATTTGGCGGAGGAATGATAAGATCTATACGTGATTCAAGTGTAAATTTTATGGAAGATATTTCTAGGTATGAAGCAGGAACATTACCTTTAACTCAAATAATAGGTTTGGGTGAAGCGATAAAAGAATTAAATTTTGATTCTAAAATTTTAGACTATAATAAGTATATTTTTAATTCGTTAAAAGATATACAAAAAATTAAATTTTTATCTAATGATGATTCATATATATTGTCTTTTATTATAGATGATATTAATTGTTTAGATTTTGGAACTTATTTATCCAGTTATAATATTTGTATAAGAGTTGGAAATATGTGTGCTTCTTGGTTACATAAATATTTGAATTGTGAGTCTGGAAGTATAAGAATTTCATTAGGTTTTTGGAATACAAAAGATGAAGTTGAATATGTTGTAGATATAATAAGAAAGATTTTAAAAAGTTAGAATATGGATAAAAAACAAAAGATAATAGAAGTATTAAAAACAATTTATGATCCAGAAATACCGGTTAATATATGGGATTTAGGTCTTGTCTATGGTATTTTTTTAAATAAACAAATTACTATAAAAATTACATTCACAAGCCCAACTTGTCCTATGATGGAAGAAATTTTAGTTTTAATAAAAACTAAATGTGAAGAAGCTTTAAAAGAAGAGGTTATAATAGAACTTGTCTGGGATCCACCTTGGGATATTTCAAAAATGTCAGAAAGTGCTAGAATAGAATTAGATTTAATGGAGCAAGGATTTTGATGAAATATAATGAAATAAAACAAAATTTGGAATTTTTAGATTCACCAATTGAAAAATTAGATTTTGTTATGGAGCTTGGAGATTCTTTAGAAATTCCAGATACAGATATCAATTGCTATGATATTTCTGGATGTTCATCTAATGTAAGAATATGTATAAATAAAAATAATATTTATGCAAAATCAGATTCTAAGTTAATTGCTGGTGTTTTAGTGATACTTTTATCTATTATTGAAGAATATAAAGATAATAAAAAATATAAACAAATATTAAGAAATGAATTTTTATCATTAAATTTAGAATTTGGAATAGGAAGAGTGAATGGTATAAATTCTATAATAAGTTTTTTAGAAAATTTATAATATTATTTTAAAGGTTAGTTTTAGATGAATGAATCAGATAAAATATTTAAAGTAGGAATGATTGTATTTATAGTTGTGTTAATTATAACTATATTATTTCAAGTTTTATATAGAGATCAAAATAGAAAAATAAAAAAAATAAATAAAAGAATGAAAGAAGTAAATAGACTTACTGAAATAAAGCAAGCAAAATTTTCACAATTTGTTAGTAATGATAATTTACATATAATTGTAAAATCATTAAATCTTAATTATGAAAGATTAAACTTTGATAAAGTAATAAATATCGGTGATTTAGATAAATAATTATGTTTGAAGTTGGAAAAGATATTTTTGGTATAAAAAGTTCTTATAAAAAGAGTGAGGAATATAAAAAATTAAAATTTATATATATAATATTTGTATTTTTCTTCATTATTTTTTTTATAAGGACTTTACAAATATCTATTCAGGGAATTAGTAAAAAAAATATAAAACAAGGTAATGTTATTTCAAATATTACACGTGCTGATATAGTTGATAGAAATGGTGAAATTCTTGCAAAGACAATAACATCTGGAAATATAGTTTTACGTCCAAGACTTGTAAAAGATAAAAATAAAGTTGCTAATTTTATACATAAAATTTATCCAGAAAAATATAATGTTTCTGATGTATTAAAGTTTATAAATTCTTCTAAAAAATATATTGTTTTAAAAGATAAAGTTAAGGAAGAAGAATTACAAAATATTTTAAAAGAAAAAATTGATGGATTAAATATCGAAAGTTTTCCTAAAAGAATTTATCCAAAAGGAAGAAGTTTTTCTCATATTATAGGGTTTGTAGAAAATGGAAGTATGAAAGGTTTAGAGGGTATAGAAAAAATATATGATAAATATTTATTTGAAAATAAAGATCCTTTAAAATTATCATTAGATTCAAGAATTCAAGGAATTTTCTATAGGTGGCTTTCTCTTGCATTAGAAAAATATAATGCAATTGGAGCAACTGGTATTCTTATGAACTCAAAAACGGGAGAAATTATTTCAATTCTATCTCTTCCTGATTTTGATCCTAATAATAGAAATATAGATCCTGTTAAAAACCGTATATTTACACCACTTAGAAGTGTTTTTGAAATGGGTTCTATATTTAAAATTTTTAATACAGCCCTTGCTTTTGAGAATAATATAAACCATGAGTTTTATATAGCAGAGCCTTTTAAATTAAAAAGTGTTTCTGGTAATGTGATAGCTACATTTTCTGATGTAGCAAGTTTTAAACCTCCAAGACCAAATTTATCTGTATCTGAGATCATGTTATATTCTTGTAATGCAGGTAGTGCTCAAATTGCTCAAGAATTACCTAAAAATGCACAGGAAGAATTTTTTAAAAAAATTCATTTTGATAAACAACTTGATTTAGATTTTGGAAAAACAGAAAAAACTTTAATGCCAATAAAATGGGGACCAGTGGAAAAAGGAACTATTTCTTTTGGACATGGTATTGCGATAACACCTATACACGCTTTTTTGGGAATTAATTCTGTTATAAGTAATGGTATATATATTTATCCTACTATAAAAAAAAGAGGAATTGGAAAAATAGATACTGGAAAAAGAATTGTATCGCCTGATATATCAAGTCGTATAAGAGATATAATGTTTCAAATAACAGAAAAAACAACAGCAAAACAAGTTAGAGTAAATGGTATAAGTATAGGTGGTAAGACTGGAACAGCAGAGAAAAGAGTAAATGGCAAAATAGATAAAAATAAAAATTTAAATGTATTTATTGGGGCTTTTCCTATAGATACACCACAATATACCATAATGGTTATTTTAGATGAACCAAAAGGAATTCCTGAAACATTTGGTTTAAGAACAGCTGCTTGGAATGCAGTACCAACAGCCGGTGGTATAATAAACGAAATCATACCATTGCTATTTAATTAAGCTTTGATATAATTTTCATAAAAAGAGTTAAATTAGTGAAGATAATAATGGAAAAATCTATCCTTGGTAATTCATGGATAGCTGGTGATGATTATAATTTATTAAACATAGATGAAAAAGATTTAATAAAAAATATTTTAAAAAATAGAGGAATTGAAGAAAAAGAGTGTGAAGATTTTTTAAATCCTTCTATAAGAAAATATATGCCAGATCCCCTTATTTTAAAAGATATGGATAAAGCTGTAAAAGTCATAGCTGATGCAATATTAAAAAATAAAAAGATCTGTATTTACGGTGATTATGATGTAGATGGTATTACATCAACTGCTATTTTTGTAAAATATTTAATATCTATAGGTGCAGATGTTATCTGGTATATTCCAGAAAGAGAAAATGATGGATATGGATTAAATATTTCTGCAATGAAAGAATTAGCTGATAAAAATGTTAATTTATTAATTACAGTTGATTGTGGTGTTACTGGTATAGATGAAGTTGAGTATGGAAAAAGTATTGGACTAGATATTGTTATAACAGATCATCATAATCCTGATTATTCTATTCCAAATGCTGATGCCATAGTAAATCCCAAAAGGATTGATGATAATTCTGGTTTAGATTACCTAGCTGGTGTTGGTGTTGCTTTTTTAACTTTAACAGCTCTTAATCGATATTTGAGAGATAATTTTCCTGAGTTTTCTGAAAAAATAAAGAATATTAATTTAATGAATTATCTGGATTTAGTAGCACTTGGAACTGTATGTGATACGATGCCCCTTATTAAATTGAATAGAGCTTTTGTTTCAACCGGATTAAAAGTAATAAATTTACGACAAAATTTAGGATTATCAATTTTGATGGATTTAATTTCAATAAAAACTCCAAATTCTTATTCGCTTGGTTTTGCTATAGGTCCTAGATTAAATGCAGCTGGTAGATTAGAATCTGCAATTCCAGCATTAGAATTATTATTGTCAGATAACGAAACAATTGCAAATAATCTTGCGTTTAAGTTGAATGATTTAAATCAAGAAAGAGTTAATATTCAAAATAATATTTTAATGCAGGCTAAAGAAAAAGCGGAATCTATTAAAGACACTTATAAATACAGCATATTTATAAGTGGTGATAATTGGCATGGTGGAGTAATG
Organism: uncultured Alphaproteobacteria bacterium; assembly: GCA_963540515.1. Taxonomy (GTDB): domain Bacteria; phylum Pseudomonadota; class Alphaproteobacteria; order Rs-D84; family Rs-D84; genus JAFGMC01. Next base: position 11,623 of record CAUTNA010000001.1, on the reverse strand, counting down.
GGAATAATTGCAGGAAGACTTAAAGATAAATATTCTTTACCTGTTTGTGTTGGAACATGTAAAGATGGAATAATAAATGGTTCTGGACGTTCTGTTTGTGGGGTAGATTTAGGCAAAATAATTCATGATGCTTTATCTTTGGGAATACTTATTGATGGTGGTGGGCATTCTATGGCAGCAGGTTTTAGTTTAAATGAATCTGATAAAGATAGATTTCAAGAATTTTTAGAAACTTCTGTAAAAGAACAATTATGTGGTAAAGTCCCAAGTAATGAAATTTTTGTTGATGGACAGATTAATGCTTGTGCTGTAAATTCAAATTTATTGGAAAGTCTGTCCAATTTAGAACCTTTTGGATCAGCAAATAATGAACCTATATTTGTATTATCAGGATTATCTGTTGGTTCTGTTTATAGAATAGGCGATGGAAAGCACCTAAAAGGATATTTTAATACTGATAAAGGTAATTTAAATTTTGTTAGTTTTAATCTAGCTGATACAAATTTAGGAAAATTTTTATTGGATTCTATTAACAGAAACACTAAAATCAAAGCACTTGGTAAAATAAAAGAGAATAATTTAAACAATACAGTTCAGTTTGTTTTAGAAGATTTAGTTTTAGGATAATGGTATGTTTTTAAGAAATTTTATTTTTGTATTCTGTTTTTTTATTAGTTTCAATTTATATGCCTCTGTTGATAAAAAATTAATTGATAAAGCAGAGAAATATTTAAATTCTATTACTGGTATAACAGGAGATTTTAATCAATCATCTTCAAAGGGTAAAGACAGTGGAACTTTTGCAATTTTAAGACCTGGAAAGATAAGATTAGATTATAAAAAAAATCCTATTCAATTAATATCAGATGGAAAAGATTTATACTTTGTTGATAAGTCTTTAGATCAAATTACAACTGTACCACTTTCAAGTACTCCTGCTGGAATATTGCTTAGGAAAAATATTAAGCTTACAGGATCGGATATTGTTGTATCCAAGACAGAAAAATCAAATAATGATTTTTCGCTTTTATTATATATGAAAAATAATGAAGGACTTGGAAAAATAAAATTAGTATTTTTTTACTCTCCAGTTGTGTTTAAAGGATGGACCATAACTGATGCAACAGGTAGTATTACAAATGTGGATTTCGTTAATACAAAAACAAAAACTGATTTTGAAAAAAATTATTTTAACTTGCAAAAGATTAAAAGCACAAATAACTCTGGAGATTCTTTTTACGATTAATGAGTAGTTTATGTTTGGGATTAGTTTATATGAATTATTTGTAATATTTTTTATTTTTATTATTTTTGTTCCTGTAAAAAATTGGTCAGATGTAATAAGGTTTTTTGCAAAAATTATAATATTTATAAAAGATTTATTTAATAATTTAATACAAGCAACAGATTCTTTAAAAGAGAGAATTGATATAGAAAAGCCTATAGATGATTTATTACAAAATACTAAAGAAGAAATTTATAAAAATATAGAGAAAATACCGATAAAAAAGAAATGCAAAAAAAACAAATGACACTTTTGCAACATTTTTCAGAGTTAAGAAAACGTATTATTTATATATTTATGTTTTATATAATAAGTTTTTTTATTTCTTGGATTTTTAGTGATTATTTTATTCAATTTTTTACAGTTCCGTTTATAAAAATAATGCCAAATACACCACTTGTGTATAATAATATAACTGATAGTTTTTTTATTAAGTTTTCAATATCTGGTTTTATTTCTATTTTATCTACAATTCCATTTTTTTTGTGGCATTTGTGGAGATATATTTCTCCAGGTTTATATGTAAATGAGAGAAAATTTATATTACCTGTTATAATATTATCTCCGATTTTATTTTTAATAGGTTCTATATTTGCTTTTTATTTTTTATATCCATTAATTTTTAAGTTTTTTATAAGCTTAAATAATTCTAATAATTTATTTTTGCCAAATATAAATAAATATTTGGACTTTTCTATTAGTATGATAAAGGTGTTTGGTATTGTATTTCAAATACCTCTTATTTTATATTTATTAAATAGACTTGGAATTTTATCAAAATTATCGATTGTTTCTTTCAGAAGATATGCTTATGTTATAGTTTTTATAGTTGCTGCATTACTTACACCTCCAGATATAATTTCTCAGTTTATGCTTGCAATACCTATGATAATATTATTTGAAATAAGTATTTTATTTATGAAGTAATATACTTTATATGAGTTAATCTAATTCTATGATATAATGTATTCGTGTTATTAAAATTTTTTATTAGTATTTTTTTGTTAACCCTTGTTGGTTGTGGAGATATTCAACCAAAAGTTGTTTCTATACCAGATGAAATAGGTAATTTTATTTTTAATAGATACCCAGCATTACTGGCAGATCCAGAGACAGAGCCTGAAATATATAATTCAGCTGTTATAGATTATGAAACTTACGAAGATTATAATTCTTTGTATGGTTCATCAAACATTGATGATTATATTTTATATTCAAGTATAAATGATTATAATTTAAATAGATCGGAAGTAATAAAAAAGAAAAAAGAAGAAATAAAACAAAGTTTAGTTATAAATGAAAATGATGAGGAAGATACAAAAGACTTTTTAAAAATTCCAGATTATAAAAAAGATGTTGATTTTGTAATTGTAAAAAAAGGAGATACTATTTTTTCTTTATCTAAAAAACATAAAAAATCTGTTAAAGACTTAATTAATATAAATAATTTGAAATCACCATATTTATTATCTATTGGTCAAAAAATTAAATTAGTTGATATTAAAAATTTTACTAAAAAAAATGAGATAGAAAATATAAAAGAGATTAAACAAATTAAACCAGAAATTATAAAACCTGCTTTGGTATCAAAAAAACAGTTAATTGAAATAAAAGTAGAAAACAAAGAAACTTTATATTCTCTTTCTCGTAAATATTCGATTCCTGTTAATGAATTAGCTGTTATTAATAAATTATCTCCACCTTTTATTTTAATACCAGGACAAGTTTTAAAAGTTCCAAAGATTTCATCTGTTGATAAGCAAACTGACAGTATAAAAGTTATAGATAAAAATAAAATGTCAAAATTTGTCTATGCACATAAAAAAGCCATACATAAAGAAAATAAATATAACAAAGAACATAAAAAAGAAGTAAAAAAAATATCATCAGATCCGAAACAAAAATTACCAATAATTGCAAACAGATCATCTAATTTATTTTCTTGGCCATTGCGTGGAAAGATATTATCTACTTATGGAATTAAATCAAATGGATTATTTAATGATGGTATAAATATATCTGGAAATATTGGTACAAAAGTATCTTCATCTGAAAATGGTGTTATTGCTTATGCAGGAAATGAATTAAAAGGTATGGGTAATTTGATAATAATTCAACATTCTGGGGGGTGGATGACTGTATATGCTCATTTAGAAACTATGGAAGTTAGACGAGGTGTAAAAGTTAAAGTAGGGGATAAAATAGGGACAGTTGGAAAAACAGGTAAGGTATCATCTCCTCAATTACATTTTGAGATCAGAAAGGGAAGTAAAGCTTATGACCCTTATAAATATTTAAAAAGATAATTTTATTTAAAACAGATATTGTAAAGTACGAAGTTTATATAAATAGTAATTGAAAATATACGGTTGAAGTGTATAATTCATCTTACTGGATGCGTAGCTCAGTTGGTAGAGCAACTGACTCTTAATCAGTGGGTCTGGGGTTCGAATCCCCACGCGTCCACCAGTGTTTTTATGATAAAATTTTTAGTTAATAGAAGATTTCTAAATAATTAATTCTTTAAGTTTGATATTTTTTTAAGTAATTCTTCTGCAGTTAATAAATTTAAATCTTCTTTAATAGTATTTTTATCGTAATACACAGATGATTTAATTTGTTTTTTATTATCTACTCTCCATACACAAATTGCTAATTTATGAGAAAATAATTCGTTTTTTGTTTTAAAATAATCAATATAAGATTTTTCTAAATATTTAGTTTTATTTTCATTAATATCTGGAATTCCTTTTACTTCTATGTATAAATAAAATCCATTTGCAAATTTTAAAACAAAATCAAAATAACTTTTTCTAATATTATTAAAATCATCTAAATACTCTCCAAAAATATTAGAACTTGTTAAATTTTTTGCCCATATTTTTACATTTTCACAATTACTTGTAAAATCATCTAATTTTTCAAAAACAAAATGTTCTGGTCCTTTTGAATCTAAAGGTTGTCTATTTGGTGTTTCTGTATCTTCATTTATTTTAAAAAGATATTCTTTTTTAGAAGATATTTTTTCATCTTCTTTTTCAGGACTATAAATTTCTATATAAGATTTTGGATCATAAAATTCTTCATTTATCTTATATATAGGTCTAAATTCTATTGTTTGATTAATTAAATCTAAAATTTCGTTTTTTCTTTTATTTTCAAAAAGTATTGTAAATATAAATTCCTTTTGAACTTTTATCTTTTTTGCAAAAATTTCAACAGTTTCTTTAATTTTGTAGTAAATAGATTTATTTGTAATAACTTTTCTTTTATAATCTCGTAAAAATATAAAAGGATTTGATATAGTTGTATATATTTCTTTTATCCCAACTTTATTGATTACTTTTTTATATTTTTGTCCTTCTTCTATAAAAAATTCTTTAAATTCTTGTATAATAAAATTTTCATTTTCTTTTAAATATATATCTAATTTTTTTATAAATTCAGATTGAGGTTTTTGATTTATTAATTCTTTTCTATTTAAAATATGTATAGATAAAAAATGTTCATTTTGATATTTTTCTTGCACTTGATAATTATATGGTTTTAGATCTAGATCGCAATCTTTTGCATTTGAATAAATATAATATTTATCAGTAATAGGATTCTTTTCTAAATTAGGATAAGGATTTCTTTTTATTCTTCCTATGGTTTGTATATTTAAACTTACAGAAGATATATTTCTTAATTGTAAAAGCATACAAGCACGTGGAATATCCCAACCAGTTGCGGGACCAATTTTAAAAATAACAACATCTATTTCATTATTATTTTTTGTTATATCATCTAATGTAAAATTATCTTTATAAACACGATTTGAATCTTTATCGTTATTTCCAAAATATTGAACCCATTTTAATCCAGCATTTTGAAGTTGTTGTTTTATAAAAGATAAATTATCTTCAAAAATTTTTGCTTTTTCTTTATTTGATGAATTGTTATCAACTTGAATTAACATTGCTGGATGAATTCCAATATTTAATTCTTCGTATTCTTTTTTTATGTCTTTAAATTTTAAGATTGCATCACTTAAAATTTCTGTATCTTCTATATCTTTATCAAGTAAAGAAACAAGATTTGTTTTAAGTAAATATTTACCTTCATTTAAACTTTCATCATTTAAATCACTTTCTTTTAAAAAAATCTTCTTTATATTTGGGTCTTTCATATTAGGTGTTGCGGTCATTTTTAATACAAAAGATGCATTACTATTCATTAGATTTTCAAAATTTACTGCCTCTTGTCCTTTATCTTCTTTTTCGCCACCAATATGTGCTTCATCTCGTATATAAATTAATTTATAACCTTTATCTTTTGCAGATAATACAAAATCATCTATAATTTTATATTCACTTAAAATTCTACCTTTACCAAAAGATGATTTTCCAAAAATATAAACTTTATTTTTTTGTGGAACAATTTTATCAATACTTTCAGATTTATCTGTTTTTGAAGAAGAGGGAGATTGTATATATTCAACTCCAAATTTTGAATAAGGTAAATCAACCTTGTATTTATTTATTTTTTGTTCAAAAAATAAAGGTAGTGATGAAGAAGAAGGTGTTGCAATAACAAATATAAAATTATCTTCATTGTGTTCTTCTATCATTTTTGAAATAAAATAAGAAGCCATTAAAGTTTTACCACTACCTGTTGGCGATTTAAATTCACAAACAATTTTATTCTCTGGATTATATAAATCCAAAATTCTATTAACAGTATCTTTTTGTAAAGAAATTAACTGCATTATTTACAATCCTTATCTAATTTTTGAGGATTAAGAGCAGACAATTCATTATAAATATCAAAATCATTATTTATTGAATAATTTTTATTTAATTTTTTAAATTCTAATTTCGCCATTTCTTTTAAATCTTCTGCTTTGTCTAAATCGTTTAATGTTAATTCGTGTGTTTCTATATTAAAAACACGAACAGAATTTTTATTTAAATATGGAGTGTCTTTTTTATAAGTCCAGTCAAAAGTTTCACCATTAGTTCCAACTCCTTTTATCACACGATATAAGCGCTCCCTTGTAATTTTTTCGCCTATATTATTTTCATTGTTTGTAACTAAAATAAATTGTCTGTTGCCACCATCTTCAGCATTTAATTCTATTACTGCTTGTCCAGTTGTGCCACTTCCTGCAAAGAAATCAAGAATGATTGAATTTTTTGAGGTTGAATGTAATAAAAGTTTTTTAATAAAGTTAACTCCTTTCGGATATTTAAAACTATCAACCATTCCTAAACTAAGTAACATTTTTGTTGCACTTTGATTCATATATTCGTTTTCACAAAAAACTAAACTATCAAGTGTTTTTTTTGTAGTAAGTAAATCTTTTTTATATCGTTTATAAATAAAACCACGTTCGTTTTCTTTATGCTCTTTCTTAAAACAAATAGTGCCATAATCAATATATTTTTGTAATGTGTTTTGTGAAAATAACCAAAAACGACCTTTGGGTGGATAATCAATTTTTCCAGTATAAGGATTTTTTATTGGAAACCAACCTGTTTCTTTTGAACCACTTTTAGCACTTGGATCACTGGAACACCATTCGCCGTTTGGATCATTATCAAGATTAGAATAATGACTTAAATCTTTTTCTTCACCAAATAGTTTTACTTTATTATAATTTTTCGCATAACAAAGACAATTTTCATGTTGTATATTTACACCTGTCTTAGCATCATTTGTTGTTGATTTTGTTTTTCTTATTAAATCAATTAAAAAATTTTCCTCTCCAAATATTTCATCACATAAGACTTTTAAATATGCTTGTTCGCTATCATCTATACTTATAAATATTACTCCATTATCACTTAATAATTGTTTTGCAAAATTTAGCCTTTCATTCATCATATTAAGCCAACCATCACGAGTAAACTTATCTCTATAAATAAACTTAGTTGCTTCGAACTCTTGTTTATAATCATTACCATCATCTTTGCTTGCCTCTGTGTTATAAGGGGGATCAATGTAAATCACATCAATTAAGCCTTTGCCATTTTTATCAATGTATGTTGCACACAGATTTTTTAAAGCATCATAATTTTCCCCTATAATCAATTTATGTTCTATGCAATCTAAACTATCTCCATCAATTCTTAATTCTTTATTTTCTTTAACAATTGCAACAGCATTATGATTTACCTCTGGTGCCTCATCAAAAACAAAACCTGTTTTTACACGTTGTGTAATAAGACCATAAACAGCGTCTAAATCTTTTTCATCGGTTTTTTCTAATATTTTTTTTGCAATTATTTTTTGTTCTTTATTAAAAGATACTGTTGGAATTCTGTCTATTTTACTTAGATAATCATCTTTTTTTACCATCATTTTCTCTTTAAATTGATAAATTTAAATGAAGGTTTATTTTTATTCTTTTTGGTTATTGAAAACTTAAAGGTTTATTGAATTTTTTACTTTTTATTGTATGATAAATTTAAATGTTCATTTAAATTTATCAATTTAATTTTTGCTTATAAATTTATTTAATGTAAAACGACAAACATTTAACTTTTTTGCTATTTTTGATTTGGATATATCTTTAAATAACATATCTTTTATTATATGTTCTTTTCCATCTAACTTATAGATTTTATTTTTTCTTCCTTTTGGTCTGCCCAGAATTTTACCTTCTGCTTTTACTCTTAAAAGAGCTTCTTTTGTACGCTGGGAAATTAAATCTCTTTCTATTTCAGCAGAAAGTCCAAAAGCAAATGCAAGAACTTTGCTTTGTATATTATTACCTAGTTCATAATTATCTTTTACGGTATAAACTTTTGCACCTACAATCATACAGTGTTCAAGTATTCTCATAATCATAAATAATTTACGACCAAGTCTACTTAATTCACTACATACAATAATATCACCAGCAGAAATAATTTTTAATATTCTACCCAAAAGTCTTTTTTCTGGTTCTTTTGTTCCACTTACTCCATTATCAATAATTTCTCTATCAATATTCCAATCTTTATTTTTGCAAAATTTAAGAACACTTAATTTTTGATTTTCAAAATCTTGATTATCCGTTGATACTCTGTAATATGCATAAATCATTTATTATCCTTGTATATATTTAGTAAGAATAATAATTTTATTAGATCAATTTTTTATTTTTTAGAATTTAAAAAAATCTTTTTTGAAAAAATTTAATTAAATATTTTATAGTATATTATGAAGAAATATAATTTTTATATTCAATAATTTAAAAAAATTTATTCTTATTCAGAAATTTCACCTCTAAGAGATGATTTAGTTGCAGAGGTTATTTTAATTTTTACATATTTAATAATTTTATCACTTTTAACAATTACTTGTTGCATATATGGAGTTCTATAAACTAAATATTTTTTTGTCTTATCCATTCCTTCAAATAAACAATAAAATTCCTTGCCAATACAATCGTTATTAAATTCGTATTGAAGTTCGTTTAATCTTGAATCTAAAATTTTAAGTCGTTCTTTTTTTATATTCTCTGGTATTTGATCTTTAAAGTTTGCAGCAACAGTAAAAGGGCGGGGTGAGTATTTAAAAGAATAAGAATTTATATATTTAACTTTATTTATTATATCTAATGTATTACTAAAGTCTTCATTTGTCTCTCCTGGAAAACCAACTATAAAATCACTAGATATTTTTATATCAGGGCGAACTTTATTAAATTTATTAATTATACCTATATATAGATCTATAGAATAATTTCTATTCATTCTTGTCAATACATTTTGAGAACCGCTTTGTATAGGCATATTTAAAAAAGGTAATAATTTTGACTCTTTTCCAAATAATTCTATTAAATCATCAGTCATTTCTGTTGGATAACTTGATGTAAATCTTATTCTTTTTATCTCCGGTATCTTTGCAATTTCTTTTATTAAATCTGAAAGTTTATAATTTTGATATTTATAGCCATTTACATTTTGACCTAAAAAACAAATTTCAATTGCACCATTTTTTACAGAGTTTTTGACTTCATCTATTATATCATTAAATGGTCTTGAAATCTCTCTTCCTCTTGTATATGGCACAATACAATAAGTGCATACATGATTACATCCTTCTTGTATAGGAATATAAGCTACAAGATCCGATTTTATCATTTTTGGTAATTCATCAAATTTTTCTAATCCTGATAAATCTATATCTAATAATTTACTATCTGGATTTTTTATTATTTCTGGTAATTTATGATAGCTTTGTGGTCCTAAAACAAAGTTAAGTTCAGGTATTCTTCTAAAAGCATTTTGTCCTGCTTCTCTGGCAACGCAACCAACTATACCAAATAAGGCATTTTTTTTCTTTTTATCTCTGATTCTGCCTAAACTACTAAAAACTTTATTAGTTGCTTTCTCTCTGACAGAGCAGGTGTTTAATATTATTAAATCTGCATCTTCAATTATATCTGTCTGTACCATTCCTATAGTTTCTAACATTCCAGATATACGAATTCCGTCATACACATTCATTTGACAACCAAAAGTTTGAATAAAAAATTTTTTCATTATGATAGTTTTGATTTTAATATTGAATTAACTAATTCAGGGTTTGCTTTTCCATTTGTTGCCTTCATAACAGACCCTACAAAATAGCCAAATAAACCGAGTTTTCCAGATTTATATTGCTCTACTTGATTTGGATTTGATTCTATTACAGAATTTATAATTGCTTCTATTTCGGATTCGTTTGTTATCTGTTTCATATCAAATTTTTCAGCAATTTCTTTTACTGTTCCTTTTTCTCCTTCAAGCATTTTTAAGAAAATATCTTTTGCTTGCTTACCATTTATTTGATTTGTTTGTATTAAGTCAACTAAATCATATAAATCTTTTGGCTCTATGATTCTAATATCATCATTTAAATCATATTCACCATCTCCTAAAATAAAATTATCTGGATGAGCAAATAATTCTGTTATCATCCAATTTGCAATCATCTTTGCATATGATTTATTGTTGTTTATTGCTTTATTAAACCAGTTTGTTATATCTAAATTTTCTGTAAGCCTATAAGCATCATAGTTAGATAATCCAAGTTCTTTTATATATCTTTCGCGAGTTTCAGATGGTAATTCAGGCATAGATTTTTTTATATTCTCTATTTGTTCATCTGTAACAATTAAAGGTGGTAAGTCTGGATCTGGAAAATATCTATAATCCAATGCATCTTCTTTTGATCGCATAACAGAAGTTGTTCCATCATTTTGATTATATCTCATTGTATCTTGTGATACAGTTCCTCCATTTTCATATATTTCAATTTGACGTTTTGCTTCATATTCAATTGCGTTTTTTATAAATTTAAAAGAAACCATATTTTTAGTTTCTGTTCTTGTTCTAAATTCTTTACTTCCTTTTGGTCGAACAGATACATTTACATCTGCTCGCATAGAACCTTCTTCCATATTTGCTTTTGATACTTTTAATGCTCTTGCAATTTCACGAATTTCTCTTAAATATTTTTCTGCTTCATCAGGACTTGATATATATGAATTTTCAGCATTTGGTGTTGTATCTAAAAAGGTAACAATTTCAAGCAATGCAACTCCTGTTCTATTATAGTCTGCGTATGATTTTGTTGGATTTGCATCATGTTTTAATTTTCCAGCATCTTGTTCAAGATGTGCACGTTCTATAAATATTTTTTTAGGGTTTCCTTCATCATCTGTTATTTCAACATATCCACGTCCAACAATTGGATCTTCTTTTGGCGGTTGAGAAATCTGATAACCACTTGGAAGGTCTGGATAAAAATATTGTTTTCTTGCAAATATGCTTTTATTAGAGATTTTAGCATTAAGTCCAATTCCCATACGAATTGCTTGTTCTATACAAAATTCATTTAAAACAGGAAGCATACCAGGCATAGCAAAGTCAACAAAGGATACTTGAGTATTTGGAAGAATTGATGGATTATAATTCGCTGATGCACTACTGAATAATTTGCTATTTGAAAGTACTTCAATATGAGTTTCTAACCCTATAACTAACTCCCATTCACCAGTTTTTCCTTTAATTGTAAACATTTTGTTTTTCCTTGATTTTAAATGTATTCTAAACTAATATTATCTCTGTAATTTTAGCATTGCCATCTTTTAAAGTCAAAAGATGTTATATTTGGCTAGATAGCTCAGTTGGTAGAGCAAGGGACTGAAAATCCCTGTGTCGGCGGTTCGATTCCGTCTCTAGCCACCAGTTTTAGTTCTCTATTTGTATAACATAAATTAAAATTAGTATCTTATTATTAAAGTATAAACAGGTATTAATTTGTAGAAGATTTAATACTATTTTTAAGGTCTTGTTGTTTATTGTGTATAATCATAAGAGCCCG